>NZ_JAAMQZ010000024.1 GCF_013522825.1 Stutzerimonas stutzeri | reverse complement strand
CTTGATGTCCAACTCGACCAGAGCGGCCAAGCCGTTGATGGATTTGCGGAAGTCGACGGGTTTTGGGTAGAGATAGACCTTCTGCACCTTGGCGTCGGGACGCATCATGGGATGAACTCCGGTGAAAACGGGAGCTCAGCATCCAATGATCAGCAGGCTATGGGTAGGTGGGGTTTATGGAGCGGATACACACGCCCGCGGTGAGCGAGGCATCTGGCAACGGCGCTATTGGGAGCACCTGATTCAGGACGAACGCGATTACCGGCATCACGTCGACTATGTGCATCTGAATCCACGGAAGCACGGCTTGGTGGACCACATTGTCGATTGGCCATATTCCAGTTTCCATCGTACCGTCAGGGCTGGTTTCTATTCCGGGGATTGGTGCGGCGACGACGGTACGGGACAGGATGCGTAGGTGGATGCTGAGCAACGCGTGGAAAAGGCTTCGCCGTTTTCCACCCTACAGGACGCAGGGCAGACCGCGCCTTGCATTGCCACAGTGAAGCGTGTGAAATCGCGCATCAGCGCCTGAACACCCGCAAGTGCCGAGTGTCCTACCGACGACCGCAGCCTTGCCGGGCTCAGGAATTGCCTTAGAGCCTGTTCACGATCTCGCGAGCTAGAGGCCTGCAAGGCGCTACGACCAACGGGAGTAACAGCCGAAGGCTGGCCCGAAGGGTGAGCGCCAGCGAATCAAACAAGGCGAGGAAGCGGAGTTTACTGATGTAAATGAGCATTCCGAGCCTGTTTTTAACGCAGCAGGGTCGACGCGCAACAGGTCGTGAACAGGTTCTTACAACAGTCACTGGCCTCAGCCAACCCGGCAACAGCCATCAACGGAAGGCCCACAAGGCCTACGATAAGGACTCCTCATGACCTCGCCCAAACTGCCTCTGATCGCCCTTCTCTGCACCCTGCCGCTGGCAGCCTGCGCCGCCACGCCCGAAGCGCTCAAGCCCTACCCCACCGCCGCCGAGGGCTACCAGCGCCACGTGATCGATCTGCCGCCCCAGACCAACGAAGCCGAGCACAAGGTGGAAATCATTGCCGGCAAGACCCTGGAAGTGGACTGCAACCAACAGCGCCTCGGTGGCCAGTGGCAGGAAAAGACCGTGCAAGGCTGGGGCTATACCTATTACGAACTGGGCCAGGTCGGCCCGGCCGTCAGCACCCTGATGGCCTGCCCCGATGACAGCCGCAAGCAGGCCTTCGTGCAGGTGGGCGGCGAGCCCCAGCTGGTGCGCTACAACAGCAAGCTGCCGCTGGCGATCTACGCGCCCGCCGACGTGGAAGTGCGCTACCGCATCTGGTCGGCGGCGCAAGACACCACCCCCGCCCCGCGCCAGTGAACGACTGACAGAGATCGTTCCCGCGCTCCGCGTGGGAACGCCGTTCTCCAACGCTTCAGCGTCATCCGCAAGTGAATCACGCGCCGCCTGACGTGCAGTGACGCAGAGCGTCAGGAGGTTCGCTCCCACTCAGGCGCATGGAAGCCATCGGTCTTCTCTACCCGCTCGGCGCATGGCGCCCGATACAATGCCGCCTTTTCCGCACCGCCCGGAGCCATCCCATGTTCACCCTCACCCGCCTGGACACCCCGCCGCCCGAGCCGATGAAAAGCCAGGTGCTGCAGATGGTGGTGGACTACCTCGGCGACATCAGCGCGGTTTCGCTCACGTCCGGCAACCCGCTGTACCCGCTGTATCAGTACGTAGTGGGGTTCGAGGTGCATCGCTACCTCGACAGCATGGATGGCGCGCAAGCGGGCAAGCCCGAATTGATCATGGCACTGGATGGCGAAGACCCGGTTCGCCTGCTCGGCTTCGCGCTGTACCTGCCGTATGTCGATGATCCCGACGCCTGCTCGCTGGTCTATCTGGCCGTGCAGGAAAGTCATCGCCGACAAGGCATCGGTCGGGCCATGGTCGAAGAAATGGTGGCGCGTTACCCCCACGCAGAAGTGGCCTGCGTAGCCGGCAAGGTGCCGTACTTCGAAGCCTTGGGTTTCCTGCCGCTGGCAGCTCGCGGTCCCCAGGTGGTGATGAATACCCGCAGCCAGGCTTCGAACGGCGCATTGGCGGTGCAGGATCTGGAGCCGATCTTCCACTCCAAGGAAGTCCGGCAGATTCACGGCTACCTCGTCAAACAACACGGCGAAAAAGCCATGAGCGACGCGGAGAAAGAGCGCGATCGCCTGCTCGACCAACTGGCCCGACAGGCACTGCACCTCACCGAGACCTATGCGGTAGCCAAGCATTTACATTGATCGCCCGGCGGACGGGCCCAACGGATCCTGCTGCGCATTCCCCGACGCCTCGGCAGCTGAAGCCGCGCGGATCAGATCTTCACACAGACAAACAGCGCATTCCCCGACGTTTCGTTCCAAGGAACGATCTTCCCGTAGTCGTGCTCGAGCACATGCACTTCGAAGTACGGCTCCAACAGCCCAATCAGTTCGCCAAAACCCACCGCGACCATGGGATGCTCGTCGTGCCACACCTGGGTCTCCTTCGCGCTCGCCTTTTCAATGCTGAGCCTCAGCGACTGTTTCTCGCCAACGCCGCAATAATTCCAGCCGGAGCTGAAGGTGAATCGGCTGCCTTCATGCTGAGCGGTATGTTTCACGAATAGGTCGTTGTCGATCTTGTGCTTGTCGACGGCGTTGAAGCAGAAGACCCCTTGGGTCGCGAGCGCGCCATGCACGCGGGCGATGCAGGCCTTCAGCCGCTCGATCCCGGCGCTGTAGTGGATGGAGTACAGGAAGCAGGTAATCAGATCCACCGGCTCGCTCAACCTGAACTCGCACATATCCTGCAGGGAAAAGCGCGCTTCGGGGCAGCGAATGGCCGCTCTGTCCAGCATGGGCTGGTTGATGTCGAGCCCGGCGCTGTCATAGCCGTTATCGATGAAATGACGAACATGCGGCCCAGTTCCACACGCCAGATCGAGATGCCTGGAGCCACCGTTACCGAAAAGCTGCTGCAGCCGATGAACGCAGTGGCTCTGCGCCTGATAGTCGATATCGGCGCACATCAGGTCGTAATAACCGGACAGGTCGGTATAGAGGGCATTGACGGACATGGTGACCTGACGATTAAGCGGGGCTGTTGAGGCGGCGCATCATAAGCGAGTCCGAGGCAAGGCGTGGAAAAGGCTTAGCCGTTTTTCACGCCAGCGGTGCTCAGACGACCGCGAGCGAGCTCCGCCCCGTATAATCGCCATTTCCCCCGCGAGTCCTTTCCGTGAGCAACAAACGATATGCCTGCATCGGCCTGAGCAACCCGAAATCACCTTCCAACGTGGGGGCGGTCATGCGTGCAGCGGGCTGCTATGGCGCCGCCTCGGTGTTCTACACCGGCACCCGCTATGACCGCGCCAAGGATTTCATCACCGATACCAAGAAGGTCCACCAGGACATCCCGCTGATCAATATCGACGACCTGCGCAAGATCCTGCCGCTTGGTTGTGTGCCTGTGGCGGTGGAGCTGGTCGAGAATGCCCGCGCCTTGCCGGAGTACACCCACCCCGATCGTGCGCTGTACATTTTCGGTGCCGAAGACGGCTCGCTCAGCAAGGAAATCCGTGACTGGTGCGAGGACGTGGTCTACATCCCCACCAAGGGCTGCATGAACCTCGCGGCAACGGTCAATGTGGTGCTTTACGACCGCCTGGCCAAGGGTAACAACACCCGCTCCGGTCCACAGTTCTGAATCATATGGATACCGCCACACCAGAATGTCGAATGTCCGGGGTGATCAATCGATGCAACGTCGGATACCCACGGTGCTCAGGGAAAACCGCTGCGTCGCCGGCCCCGATCGGAAACGACGACATCAGCAAGGAGCCGTCATGATGAATGTCGTGATCAGACGCCAACGCAAGCGCTTCATCCACCTGCTGGAGCACAGCGGTCGCCATTTTGCATGGGTACTTGGCTTGCTGACGGTGAGCCTGCTGGGTCACTGGCCGTCGCAGTACATTCTGGTCGGCGGGGCAGCACTGGGGCTCTGGTTGTTGCTCCTCTCGTTATGGGTTTTTCGCAGTCGCCTCGACCTGGCCTGGCTGATTGCCCTGCTGGCGTTTCAGGCTGTCTGCCTGCCGGTTGTCAGAACCCTCGCGATCGAAGCCAGTTGGTGGCATATCCCGCAGATGCTCCTGAGCATGATGGCAGTCTTTTATGCTCTTCTCCTGCTCGTGCGCAGCCGCTTGCAGAACCTTGCCAAGGTGGCAAATGATCGGCGCACAAAATAGGGCTTTGATTGAGGCGCGGATTTCCGCCAGCTAATCCCTTCCGCAACACGGGGCCATGCTCATGCATTTTTCACGATTATCACTGGTATATCCCTACCAATCGTCGTGATATTTACGAAAAACTGCACTCTTTCGTTTGCTGGGAATCAGAAAAGCTTGCTAGGGTCCGAACCGCTTTTTACCCAGGAGACAACAATGAAAACAACATGGTTGAAGACCGTGATCGCAGTTGCAGCAGGTGCCCTTTCCACTCAGGCCCTGGCTGCAGGTTTCGCCCTCAACGAACAAAGCATCAGCGGCATGGGTACTTCTTTCGCCGGTCGCTCCTCTGCTGCCGAAGACGCCACCACCCTGTTCGGCAACCCTGCCGGCATGTCCCGCCTCAAGCGCGAGGAAGTCAGCTTTGGCGCGGCGGCGATCTATGCCAAAACGGATATCAAGAACAGTTCCGGCTCATTTTCCGGACCGGCCCTGGGGGGGGCGAGCCTGCCCTACGGCGGAAGCAACGATGGCGACATGGTCCCCTTCACCGCAGTCCCCATGGGCTATTACGTGAAGCCCATTGACGACAAATGGGCGGTAGGCGTCGGCATCTACGTGCCATTTGGCCTGGCGACCGACTATGAAAGCGGGTATCAGGGTCGCTACTTCGGTGACTACAGCGAAGTAGCCGTCATTACCGTGCAGCCCACCGTCAGCTACCGTTTCAACGAAAAACTGTCCGTTGGTTTCGGCCCGACCCTCAACCACATCGAAGGCGAACTGCAGAGCGCATCACCCAACCCCACCAGCCTTGGCGCCAATGATGGCCGAATCAAGGTGACTGGCGACGATACGGCGCTGGGCTTCAACGCCGGCATTCTCTACGAGTTTTCACCGCAAACCCGTGCGGGCCTGACCTATCACTCCAAGGTCAAGTACAAACTCAAGGGTGACACCAAACTTTCCGGCGGCGGTTTCGATGTCGCAGGCGCTTCCGGCAAATACGATGCTTCCCTTGAACTCGATACCCCCGAGTCCATCGACGTCTCCGTGACTCACGAGCTCAACGATCAGTGGACCCTCTACGCGGGTGCCATGTGGACGCGCTGGAGCCGTTTCGAGGCGATCATCATCGAGAACGATGGCATTCCCGCCAATTTGCAAGGCAACCTCGCGCCAATCGTCGAAGATCAGGACTGGCATGACACCTGGTCCTACGCCATCGGAGCGGCCTACAAGCTGAACCGCGAATGGACCCTGCGAACCGGCCTGGCCTTCGACCAGAGCCCGACCAACAATGTGCATCGTTCGCCGCGCATCCCATCCGGCGACCGCACGGCGATCAGTTTCGGTCTGGCCTGGAACCCCACCGAGGACGTCACCGTCGATCTTGCCTATACCTACCTGCGGGAGGAAGAAGTCGATGTGAGCAGGAGCCGGTCTTACCAGGGCGGCATGCTCACAGCCGACTATGACGCGACCTTCGAAAACAGCGCCCACGGCTTCGGCGCTGCTCTGAGCTACCGCTTCTAAGCAAAAACGCCCCGGCCTTGTGCCGGGGCGTCCTCTCTACTTGGCCAACGCCTTTTCCACCGCCGCGATCAACTTCGGATCATCCGGCTTGACCTTGCTGGAAAAGTAATCGACCACCTGCCCGTTGCGATCGACTACGTACTTGTAGAAGTTCCAGCGCGGCGCGCCTCCGGCCTGCCTGGCCAACTCCTTGAACAGCGGTATCGCATCGCTACCCCTGACAGGCTGCATCTGCGCCATGGGAAAGGTCACGCCGTAATTCACGTAACAGACCTCAGCCGTTTCAGCAGCGTCATCGGATTCCTGAAAGAAGTCATCGGATGGCACACCAAGCACCACCAGGCCCTCATCCTTGTAACGTTGATAAAGGCTTTCCAGCCCCTTGAACTGTGGTGCAAAGCCACAGAAGCTCGCGGTATTGACCACCACCAGCGCCTGCCCCTGAAACTGCTGGCAAAGATCGATGGTTTCCCTGGAGCGAAGCTTCGGCAGCTCATGCTGCAACAGTGCCGGGCAGGAATCCGCCAGCGCAGTGCCGGACAGCAGCACCAGGGCCAGTGAGCCAGCGAGCAGGTGGTTCTTCATGGCGACTACTCCGAGCGGGATCGCCTTTACGCTACTCCCGAGACGGCAGACCGACAACACCTTCCGGCCTTTGAAAGAGGTGAGGAATCCCTGATGGGAACGACCTCAGGCGCGAATACCCGAAGTGCAGGCTGTTGTAGGTCGAATTAGCCGAAGGCGTAATCCGACAAGACGAGGCGTAATCCGGCGAATAACCTCGGCCCTGCTCGTCGGGTCGGTGAAGCGTGACCCGACCTACGAACCCCAACCATTTGTAGGTCGGATTAGCCGAAGGCGTAATCCGACAAGACAGGGCGTAATCCGGCGAATAACCTCAGCCCTGCTCGTCGGGGGCTGTATTCATTCAGATGGGCGCTCCCTTCAGCACCATTGGCAGGCCCGCCACGGTGAACGTCACACGCTGGCAACGCTCGGCCACCGCCTGGTGCAGCCAGCCGGCCTCATCCACATAGCGCCGGCTCAGCTCGCCCAGCGGCACCACACCAAGGCCGGTTTCATTGCTCACCAGCAGCACGCGCCCCGGCAGTGTCGCCAGGCAATCGAGCAAAGCATCACGTTCTTCGACCAGGCGCGCCGGATCATCCTGCATCAGCAGATTGGTCAGCCACAGCGTCAGGCAATCGACCAGGATGCAGTGATCGTCACGCGCGATTTCACGGAGCACCCGCGCCAGCGCCAGGGGTTCTTCCAGCAGCCCCCAATCGGCTGGCCGACGGGCGCGGTGATGAGCGATGCGTTCGGCCATTTCAGCATCCAGCGGCTGACTGGTTGCGATATAAGTCACGGGCAACCCGCTTTCCATGGCGAGGCGTTCGGCCAGGCGACTCTTGCCTGAGCGCGCACCGCCGAGGATCAGTTCAAGCATGTTGATCTCCAGCATCCTCTAGGAGCGAGCCATGCCTGTGAAGGATTCCGCGCCGGGGGTGTGGGTCTTGTTCGCGGGCATGGCCCGCTCCTACGCCTGGTGCGGACACGGCTAGACATCACACAGTTCTCGCAACAGGCGGGTATCCAGATGCATCTCGACCAGATCGGCGAGGCGTTCGATATCGCGCTCGCGCAGGACGTGATAATCGACTATCTCGACCTCATCGAGCCCCGCCCAGCGCAACAGCGCCTCGCAGGCGGCGGGTGACTCGAACAGGCCGTGCAGATAAGTGCCCAGCACCTGATTGTCCTCGCTGAGGGCGCCATCACGGCGGCCATCGTCGAGGCATACGGCGGCTCGTTCGAGCTCCGGCCCGTGACTGATCCCGGCATGGATCTCGTAGCCGCTGACACAGGCATCGGCAATCGTCAGACGGCCCCGAACGTTACGCAGCTGTTTTTCGCGTTCCAGTCGCGTGGACAGCGCCAGTAGACCGAGCCCATCGCTATGCCCCGCCGCACCTTCCAGCCCGTGGGGATCGTCGATACCTTCGCCGAGCATCTGCAATCCGCCGCAGATGCCCAATACCTTGCCGCCATAGCGCAGATGACGCTGGATAGCCGTCGCCCAGCCCTGCTCACGCAACCATGCAAGGTCGGCGCGGACGCTTTTCGAGCCGGGCAGAATGATCAGATCGGCGCTCGGAATGGGCTGTCCGGGGCCGACGAAACGCAGATCCACCTGCGGATGCAGGCGCAGCGGGTCAAAATCGGTGTGGTTGCTGATGCGCGGCAAAACCGGCACCACGACTTTCAACACTTCGCCAGCCTTGGCCGACTGACGCACATCGATGGCGTCCTCGGCTTCCAGGTGGAAATCCATCAGATACGGCAGCACGCCCAGCACCGGCTTGCCGGTGCGTCGTTCCAGCCAGTCCAGCCCCGGTTGCAGCAACGCAATATCGCCGCGAAAACGGTTGATCACAAAGCCCCGCACCCGCGCCTGCTCGCTTTCCGAAAGCAGAGCCAGGGTGCCAACCAGATGGGCGAAGACACCGCCCTTGTCGATATCGGCGATGAGGATCACCGGGCAATCCACCGCCTCGGCGAAGCCCATGTTGGCGATGTCATTGGCGCGCAGATTGATCTCGGCGGGCGAGCCGGCCCCCTCGACCATTACCACGGAATACGCCTTACTCAAGCGCCGATGGGACTCCAGTACCGCATTCATCGCCACACGCTTGTAATCGTGATAGCCGGCGGCATCCATCTGGGTGACGGCCCGCCCATGAATGATCACCTGGGCGCCGGTATCGCTGTTGGGCTTGAGCAGAACCGGGTTCATATCGGTATGCGGCGCGAGCCCGGCGGCCTGTGCCTGCACGGCCTGGGCACGACCGATCTCGCCGCCGTCGGCGGTCACCGCGCTGTTGAGCGCCATGTTTTGCGGCTTGAATGGCGCCACCGCCACGCCCTGGCGCGCCAGCCAGCGGCACAGCGCGGTCACCAGGGTGCTCTTGCCGGCATCGGAAGTGGTGCCCTGAACCATCAAGGTACTCATGAAGCTCTTTCCCTGTAATGCGCCAGCGCGCTTGCCAGGCGACTCCAGCCCCGCTCGTCCGCCGGCAGGCCGAAACGCAGGCTCGGCGGAGCGTGAAAACGGCGAACGAGAATGCCCTGGCCGGCGAGAAATTCGTACAACGGATCGGCCTCTTCGCTCAAGACCCATTGGAACAGCGCACAGCCACCGGCAGACGGCAAACCATGAGCTGTCAGCAGATGCACCAATCGCTTGCCATCGGCCAGAAGCTGCTCGCGCTGCCGACGCTGCCCTTCGCGGTCAGCGAGCAAAGCCGTGCCGATGAACCGTGACGGCCCAGTGACAGGCCAAGGCCCCAATGCATCACCCAGGGCACGCACCAGCTCGTTTTCAGCCAGCACAAAGCCCAGCCGGGCACCGGCCATGGCGAAAAACTTGCCGAACGAACGCAGCACGATCAGCCCCGGCAGGTGGCTGTATGGCGCCAGGCTGTATTCAGGTGTTGGGTCGATAAAGGCTTCATCGACCACCAGCCAGCCACCCCGCTCCGCCAATCGCGCATGCCAGTCGAGCAACTGCGCGGGCGGCAGCAGGCGCCCTGTGGGGTTGTTCGGATTGACCACCACCAGCACGTCGAGTCGATCGAGCACACGTGGTACGCCGCCCTCGCTGAACTCGCTCAGGTGATGCCCTTCACGGCGCCAGGCCTCGGCATGCTCGGCGTAACAGGGCGAGACAATGCCGACCTGCAACCGCCGTCGCAACCTGGGCAGCATCTGGATCGCCGCTTGCGAGCCGGCGACCGGCAGCAGTGAAGAAACACCGTAATAATCGCGGGCGACGGTCTCCAGCTCATCTTCGGTTTCCGGCAAGCGACTCCAGGCGTTCAACGGGATCACCGGCAGATCAAACCCATAAGGTGCGATCCCGGTGGACAGGTCGAGCCAGTCCGTCAACGGGATGCCGAAGCCATGCGCCGCCGCGCGCAAGCGTCCGCCATGCTCAAGCATGCAACCCGCTCCCCAGCAGCATCACCAGCAGCCAGAGGCCGACGCCAGCCCAGACCAGATCCAGCGCCCGTTCGATATCACGCGCCTGCGGCGCTTCGCCCTCGCCCAGCGCCGGTCGCTCGTGCCGCTCACCGTGGTAGATCGCCGAACCACCGAGTAGCACGCCCAGCGTCCCGGCCCCGGCGGCCATCACCGGCCCCGCGTTGGGGCTATCCCAGAGTGGCGCCTGCAGGCACCAGCAACGCCAGGCCTTGCGCGTCTGTCCGAGCACGGCGTAGGTCAGCGCCACCAGCCGGGCAGGGATGAAATTGAGCGCGTCATCGATGCGCGCCGCGGCCCAGCCGAAGCGCTCGAAACGCTCATTGCGGTAGCCCCACATGGCATCCAGGGTGTTGCTCAGGCGATAGAGCACCACGCCCGGCGCACCGGCAATGGCGAACCAGAACAGCGCGGCGAATACCGCATCGCTGCCGTTTTCCAGCGCCGACTCGGTGGCGGCGCGGGCTACGCCCGCTTCGTCCAGTTCGGAGGTATCGCGGCTGACGATAAAACCGACACGCCGGCGCGCCTCGGGCAGGTTGCCGCTGCGCAAGGCGCTCACCACCGGCAGCAGGTGCTCGCCGAGGCTGCGCAATCCCAATGCGAAATACAGCAAGACGATCTCCACCAACCAGCCAATGCCAGGCAACAGACTGAGCAGCCAGGCCATCACTGTCAGAGGCAGCACGGCAATGCACCAGGCCGTCACGCCATGGCTGCGCCAGCCGCGCCCATCCGGGCCGTTGAAATACTCTTCCAGGCGCTCGGCCAGTTGCCCGAAGGCCACCAGCGGATGACCGCGTCGCAGCTCACCCAGCCATGCATCCAGGCCGACTCCGGCCAGGCAAGTCAGCGCCAAGCTCACTCGCGCTGCCCCCAGCGGTCATTGAACAGCAGCTCTTCCAGCGGGCGCGGCTGGGTCCAGCCTTCCAGCGCCAGCATCGGCGCCGGATAGAACTCGTCGACCGGGCCGAGGCAGATCACCGCCACGGGCATGGCGCCGCTGGGCATCTGCAAGAGTTCCGCCAGCGCCTGGGGATCGAACAGCGATACCCAGCCCATCCCCAGCCCTTCACCGCGCGCCGCCAGCCAGAGGTTCTGGATCGCACAGGCCGCCGAGGCGAGATCCATCTGCGGCAACGTGCGCCGTCCGAATACGTGCGCTTCGCGCCCCTCCATCAACGCCACCACCAGCAGCTCGGCGCAGTCCTGGATGCCTTCGACCTTCAGTTGCATGAACTCGCCACCGCGTTCGCCCAGTGCTTCGGCGGTGAGCAGGCGCTCCTGCTCGACCAGCCCGGCAATGGCCGTACGCAGCTCACTGCGGGTAATACGGATAAAGCGCCAGGGCTGCATCAGGCCGACGCTGGGGGCCTGGTGCGCGGCTTCCAGCAGGCGTGCCAGCAGTTCAGGCGCCACTTCACCGCCGCTGAAATGACGCATGTCGCGGCGCTCGGCAATGGCGCGGTAGACCGCCGCGCGCTCCTCGGGACTGAAGGCATGTTCGCTCATGGACGCAACAACTCCGCGGCTGCGGTCGGATCGGACGGCAGGTAGAAATGAATGTAGGACGCCGTCAGGCGCCCCTGGCGGTAGACCGCCTCGGCGGTGCGCTTATAGTTCGGGCATTCGCCAAGCGCAAGCGGTTGCAGAGATGTTTCCAGCGCCGAATGGTGGAAGGTATGCCCGCGCAAGCGCCCTTCCGGCAGCTCGACCGTCTGCAGCGCCAGCGCCGTCAGCCGCGGCTGCAGCCGCGCCTCGCCGGGCAGCAGGCCGAGCATCGCGCCACGCGCGCCGGCCTTGTCGGTGAGGCCGTCGAGCAGATAGAGCATGCCGCCGCATTCGGCGAGGATCGGCTTGCCGGCGGCATGATGGGCACGGATCGCCTCGGTCATTCCCCGGTTGTCGGCCAGCGCGCGCAGGTGCAACTCGGGATAGCCGCCGGGCAGGTAGAGGCTGTCCACCCGCGGTAGCGCTGTATCGGCGAGCGGCGAGAAGAACACCAGCTCGGCGCCCAGCTGGCGCAACAGGTCGAGGTTGGCCTGGTAGAGAAAGGCGAAGGCCGCATCACGCGCCACACCGATGCGCACGCCCTGCAGCAGCGGTTCCACCGTGCGCGGTAGCGGCGCAGCAAAGCTCACCGTCGGCGGCAGCGCCACATCGGCGCTGGCCTCCAGGGCATCGGCGGCGGCATCCAGGCGTGCGTCCAGGTCGGTCAGTTCGCTGGCCTGCACCAGTCCCAGATGGCGGCTCGGGAGTTCGACATCGGTGCTGCGCGGCAACGCGCCATACCAGCGAATCGCCTCCGGCAGGCTGTCGCGCAGGATCTCGCCATGCCGCGTGCTGCCGACGCGGTTGGCCAGCACTCCGGAAAACGGCAGGTCCGGCTGGAAGCTCGCCAGCCCGTGGGCCAGGGCACCGAAGGTCTGCGCCATGGCCGAGCCGTCGATCACCGCCAGCACCGGCACGCCGAAACGCCGCGCCAGGTCGGCGGCGCTGGGGTTGCCATCGAACAGCCCCATCACGCCTTCGATGAGGATCAGATCGACTTCGCCAGCGGCTTGCCAGAGCAGCCGGCGCGATTCCTCCTCGCCGACCATCCACAGGTCGAGCTGATAGACAGGCCCACCGCTGGCACGGGCGAGAATCATCGGGTCGAGAAAGTCCGGGCCGCACTTGAATACCCGCACGCGCTTGCCCTGGCGCGCATGCAGCCGAGCCAGCGCGGCTGTGACGGTGGTCTTGCCCTGCCCGGACGCAGGCGCGGCGATCAACAATGCCGGGCAGTGACGTGGCGCGTTCATCGTGCGCCCCCGCTACCGGCGGACGTCACCCCGGCATCGGTCTCATGTCGATGTGCAAGGTCTGCGGCACCTGGCCCACCCTTGTAGGAGCAGGCCATGCCTGCGAACAGAGACCGCACATCGGCATGGCAGCTTTTTTCGCGGGCATGGCCCGCTCCTACGATGGCCGGCGCTATGCGCAAAACTGAAACCTCAACAGCCCCTGCGCAACGCCTGAACACCTCGAGCATCGGCATCAGAACTCCACGCCCTTCTGCGCCTTCACGCCCGCCTTGAACGCATGCTTGACCAGGTTCATTTCGGTGACGGTGTCCGCCGCCTCGATCAGCCCGGGCGGTGCTCCGCGACCGGTGACCACCACGTGCTGCAGCATTGGCCGCGACTCGATATCGGCCAATACCGGCTCCAGCTCCAGATAGCCGTATTTCAGCGCGATGTTCAGCTCGTCCAGCACCACCAGACCGATGCTTTCATCGGCCAGCATCTCACGCGCCACTGCCCAGGCCTCCTGCGCCTTGGCGATGTCGCGCTGGCGGTCCTGGGTTTCCCAGGTGAAGCCTTCGCCCATCACGTGATAACGCACCTCCTCGGGGAACCGCCGGAAGAAGTTTTCCTCGCCGGTGCTGGCCGCTCCCTTGATGAACTGCACCACGCCGACCTTGATGCCGTGGCCCAACGCGCGGGCGACCATGCCGAAAGCCGAGCTGCTCTTGCCCTTGCCGTTTCCGCTGTGCACCAGCAGCAGGCCGTACTCGTCCTGAGCCTCGGCGATCTTCGCATCGACCACCGCCTTCTTGCGCTGCATGCGCGCCTTGTGCCGCTCGTCGCGCCCGTCCATCAGTGCACCTCCCGCGCGCGCAGGCGCAGCGCCGAGAGGATACCGACATGCAACACCAGCGCCGTACCGACGTAGAACGCCAGGTTACCCAGATGACGCGGCACGTACTGGGCGATACGCGCCAGGAAGCCGGCCAGGGTCGGTTCGGGATAGCGACCCGAGAAGAAGTAGAAACCACCGCCGGAGAACAGGTAAGCCACGAAAGCCGCACCCACCAAAGTCAACGCCAGACCGGCCAGGCTGCGCAGGTCGTCGCGCTGCCAGCCGGCGAACAGCCGCCCGGCCAGCCACAGGCTGCCGTAGGCCGGCACCAGAGCCCAGTAGGCCGGTGACAGGCACCATTCGCTGATGGTGCCACTGGCCAGGGAGCCGAAGTCCAGCACGGATGCCAGGGCGAACAGCAGCACGAACATCCAGCGCGGACGCAGGTAGAAACCGGCCAGGAAGAAGATCGACCAGCTGGCGCTGGGCAGATTCTGGACGCTGGCGAAGTGTTGGCCACGGGTCATGGCCATCAGCAGGATCAGCGCGGCGCCTATTGCCAGTTGGGCGCGCATGGACAGGACGTGCATGGGGGTGCTCCTTTGTGGGGTTGCCGGTTACAGGGCCTGGTAGCGGACGGTGAAATACACCGCGCGGCCAGGCTGTTCGTAGGTCTGGGTGGTTTCGTAGTCGCGGTCGAACAGGTTCGACAGCTTGACCTGCAAGCGCCAGGCCTCGTCGAAGCGGTACTCGCTGCGCAGGTCCATCAGGGCGTAGCCGGGCATGCGCGAATCTTCGGCGTTGCTCGCCTTGTCGAAGCGCTCGCTCGCCGCGTACAGCGACGCGCCCAGGCCGACGGCACCGAACTGGCGATCCAGGTCCAGGTTGAACTGGCGCTTGGCGCGGCGTTGCAGCAGATGGCCGTGGTTGGCCTTGCTGCGGTCCTGCGGGTCCATGAAGGTCATGTTGGCGGCCACGTCCCAGCCGGCCAGCACGGTGGCGACGCTGGTCTCGATGCCGCGGATGCGCGCCACGTCGACGTTTTCCGGACGCATGGGGCTGCTGCCCGCCCAGACGATCAGGTCCTCGATCTGGTTCTCGTAGGCATTGACGCTCCACTCGCCCCAGCCGTGGCTGCCACGGATACCGATCTCATAGCTTTCCGATTCCTCCGGCTTGACGTCCGGGTTGCCGGCGGTGGAGGCGCTTGCCGGGTAGTACAGGTCGTTGAAGGTCGGCGCACGGTAGGCGGTGCCGTAGGCGGCGGTCAGCGTCAGCGCGTCGCTCAGGTCGAAGCTGTAACCCAGGCTGCCGGTGTCGTGCGAACCGAAGAACTCATCCTTGTCGCGACGCAGCCCGGCCTGCACGCCATGACGACCGAAG
Source organism: Stutzerimonas stutzeri (assembly GCF_013522825.1). GTDB lineage: Bacteria > Pseudomonadota > Gammaproteobacteria > Pseudomonadales > Pseudomonadaceae > Stutzerimonas > Stutzerimonas stutzeri_AK. Next base: position 61,594 of record NZ_JAAMQZ010000024.1, on the reverse strand, counting down.
GCGGCCTGGTACTGAACGAAGTAGCCCTTGTTGTAGCGGCTGTTCTCGGCATAGTCGCCGTCGCTGTCGATGCGGTCCGTCTGATAGTCCATGCCGAGGCTCAGCACCTGCGCCTCGCCGAAGCGCAGGTCGTTCTGCCAGCTCAGGCTGTCGCGGCGGGTGTCGAAGCGCGAATAGAAACGACCGTCCTGGAAGTTGTCGCCCAGGTCTTCGCTGTGCCCGGCCTGCAAGGTGACATCCCAGAAGGCCAGCGGCGAGAAGCGTGCACGGCCGCTGATCGCTTGCAGGGAGCCGTCGCTGTAGGCATTGCGGCCCGTGGCGCCGCTGCTCGAACGGGTGTCGAAGTCGCTGTGATTTTCGCTCTGCAGCCAACTGCCGTCGAGTTCCAAGCCGTTGTCGAAACGATAGCCGGCGCGCAGCTGGGCCGACAGTTCGCGGTAGCCGTCGGCATCCGGCTCGAAGGCATTGGGTGCGCTGCTGCGATAGGCGCGGGCATTGATGCCGTCGGTGGACTCGCTGGCCACGCCGAGGTTGAACCAGCCGTTGCCGTGGCTGCCAGCCACACCGGCCGACCCGCTGTAGCTCGAACGCGAACCGGCACCCACCGAGAAGTAAGGCTTGAAGCCCTCGGCGCCACCGCGACGGGTGAATATCTGGATCACCCCGCCCATGGCTTCCGAACCGTACAGGCTGGAGCGCGGTCCACGGACGATCTCGATGCGCTCGATCTGCTCCACCGGGATGCTCTGCAACGCGGCGCTGCCGGAGGTGGCCGAGCCGACCCGGACGCCGTCGATCAGCACCAGCACATGCTTGTCGCTGGTGCCGCGAATGGACACCGAGGTGCTCTTGCCGCGCCCGCCATTGCTGGTGACGCTGATCCCGGCCAGGCGCTGCAACAGCTCCGGCACAGTGCCGGCCTGCTGGCGCTCGATTTCGTCACGGGTAATCAGGCTGCTGGAGGCGATGGACACCGGCGAATGGCCGGTCCGGCTGGCGGTGATCAGTTGCTGGTCCAGCTGCAGGGCGTCGCCATGAGCGGCCAGGACACAGGAAGGAAGGCCCAATAGCACCACGGCCAGAGGAAGGGAATTGCGCATTGGATCGAGGTTCTCCGTCGTGCCCACCCGCACGACCAAAATGTCGGTGGAGACAGACGGAAGAACTCGAAAGAAGGGAGTACCGCAAAGGTACGCACCCGCTCAGCGCCCGCCGCACTGTCAGTGAAATGCGACAGGCCGGTCTCCGGGCTTGCGAGCGGATGCGTCATGGCACCCCGAAACCGCGCCTTCCCGTGCGTGAAGCACAGTGGCCGTTGCGGTTTCTCGACTCGCCTACCGTTGCGGGGGCAGCGCCGGAATCTTCGTGAGAATGGACCGGCTTCCCTGTTTCACCCATGTGGCTTTTTGCCAAGGGCACCTGAGGCGACGCGGAGGTTAGTCCAAGGTCGGGCGCCGCGCAACCGCGAGTTTCGGCGCCGGATCGCAACGCACATCGGTAAATCGCGAGGCCCGTTCGACGGATAGCCGCCTGCTCCTGAGTCAAGCCCCCGTGTCCTCGTTCAGCTTCCAGCCTCCAGCGCTTTTCTTCGAACAATCAGGCCGGGGTGCAATTGCCCTGTATCCACACAGAATCGTCTCGCCCAATTGAATTGTTATGATATAACATCTTTCATCACATCAACTGCGAGGCCCCGTCATGAAGCCAGGCATTCACCCCCACTACCGCCCCGTGCTCTTCCACGACACGGCGGCGGATGTGTATTTCCTGATCGGCTCGACAGCCGAAACCACCCGTACGCACCAGCACAGCGATGGCAACACCTACCCGTACATCGCACTCGATGTGTCCAGCGCATCGCATCCGATCTACACCGGCAAGCAACGCAAGACCACTGCCGAAGGGCGCATCGCCGGTTTCAACAAACGCTTCGCCGGGTTTACCGCGAAGAAGTGATATCCCTCACGCCACAAGCGAGTCGGCCCGAAGCCCGGGCGGCTCGCTTGTGACCAGCCCTTTCAGGGTGCTTCTAAAAACGTAGGCGATGGCAACGCAGGTAGTTTTTAGAGGTGCCCTTCAGCCAAGGAAGATGCGATGTCCCGCTGCACCCGCCTTCACGTCCTGCCCAAGCCCGCACGAATGATCACCGCCCTCGCCTTGCTGCCGCTGTCGGCGCTCGGTGCTGCAGAACGGATAAATCTCGAACCCACAGTCGTTACGGCCACCTCCACCGAACGTCAGCTGAGCGACGCACCCGCGAGCGTTACGGTCATCAGCCGTGAGGAACTGGCCCTGCGACCCGTGCAGGATCTGGAAGACGCCCTGCGTGGCACGCCGGGTCTGCAATTCACCGGCATCGGCATGGCGCGCCGTGGGGTGAGCATCCGGGGGATGGGCAGCGAGCACACGTTGATCCTGGTGAACGGACAACGCATCAACAGCGCAGCCGGTGCCGTGGCGCATGCCGATTTTGACCTGGGCTGGGTGCCGGTGGAGGCTATCGAGCGAATCGAGGTCATACGCGGGCCCATGTCGTCGCTATACGGCTCCGAGGCGCTGGGCGGGGTGGTCAACGTCATTACGCGGCGCGGTACGGATGCGTGGCATGGAGCGGCCCAGCTCAACGGTGGCGTTCGCGAGGATGACCGGGGCGGCCAGACGCATCAGCTGGGTGTCTATGCCGGCGGCCCGCTGGTGCCGGGCGTGCTCGGGCTGTCACTGAGCGGCGAGATCCGACGGCGCCAGGACACGCCCCTGCACGACGACGCTTCCCAATCGGAAATCGAAGGCCGGGACGCGCAAAGCGCCAGCGCCACCCTGAGCTGGACCCCGGACACGGCGCAGCGCATCGACTTCAGCTACGCCAACGGCCTGGAGGATCGCTGGCGCAACACCCGCAGTGCAGGCCGGGCACCGGTGGAATATGAATCCAGCGATCGCATCGAGCGCGAGCGTTTCTCCATCGCCCACAGCGGCGACTGGGCCTGGGGCAGCAGCACCTTGCGCGCCTATCGCAACACGCTGGAGCGCAACCAGCGCTACACCAACGGTGTCGTTCCGACGTCCCCACGTCAGGAGCTCACCGACGACATCATCGATGGCAGCCTGAGCCTGCCGCTGGCAAACATCCACCTCGTCACTTTCGGCGGCGAATGGCGCAAGGAGCAGCTGGAGGATGGCGGTTTCGTCACCGGCGATGCCCAGAGCATTCATCGCGCTCTGTTCCTGCAGGATGAAATCCAGTTCGATCCGTCCTGGTCGCTGGTGCTGGGCAATCGCTTCGATCAGCATGAGCAATACGGTTGGCACAACAGCCCTCGCGCCTACCTCGTCCATCATGTCAACGACGCGCTGACCATCAAGGGCGGTGGCGGTCGAGGCTTCAAGGCGCCGTCGCTCAAACAGCTTTCACCGGGCTACTCGGCCATCGGTGGCGGCGGCATGTTCACCATCTACGGCAACCCCGACCTCGAGCCCGAAACCAACACCACTTACGAGATCAGCGCGGACTATCAGGCAGACGGCTGGTCGCTGAACGCCGGGATATTCCAGAACAACGTGCGCGGCCTGATCCAGACCGTATGCGTTTCCGACTGCGGCCAGCGCGGCCGCGAGGTGCGCAACTACGACAATGTCGACAAGGCTCGCATTCGCGGCCTCGAGCTGGGCGGCGGCCTGGACCTGCCCGCCAACCTGCGCTGGGACCTGAACTACACCTATCTCGACGCCATCGACCGCAGTGCCGACCGGCGTCTGGGCGACCGCGCCCGCCACCTGGCCAACACCCGGCTGCAATGGTCGCCAAGCGCCGCCTTCAGCGCCCAGCTGCGTGGTGAGTACGTCGGTAGCCAGCTGACCTACTCCAGCAACACGGCCTATGGAGTACCTGCCTACAGCCTCTGGCACCTGGAGCTAACCCAGCGCATCACCGACGACATCAGCCTTCGCGGCGGCATCGAAAACCTCACCGACGAGGACTTCAGCGACGCCTCCGACAACTTCACCTTCGCCGAGCCAGGTCGCACCTACCACATCGGCGTGAGCCTGAGGTTCTGAGATGCGCAAGCTGAGCCTCCTGGTGCTGCTGGCGCTGTTCGGGTACGACACGGCGGCGGCCGATCCCGCACGACAAGACGCCGTCCAGGTACGGGTGCTGACGACCGAGTTCGTGCTGCAGGGCAAACTCGACCGGCTTGCGGCGTGGGCAGCCGAGTCGAACGTCACGCTGGATGGTGTGCGCATCGCATCGGCCACCAATCGGGTCGCGCACGACGATCCGGATTTGCTGATCCTGGATACGCCGCGCCCCGCCGACCTCACGCGGGTGCAGCAGTATCTCGGCGACCGATTCAAAGCTGCCGACACGCCCTGGATACGTGTCGGCGGCGGCCCCCCTGCCTTCGGCAACCTGCCGGCAACGGTCGCCAAGCGCCTGATCGGCTATTACGGCAACGGCGGCGAGCGCAACCTGCTTCACCTGTTCACCTACCTGCGTGCCTGGCATGACGGCATCGCCACCGATGCGATTCCCGCCCCGGCGGAACTCGCCCATGCCGGCATCTACCACCCTGCTGCGCCAGAACCCTTCGGGCACCTCGCGGACTATCTCGCCTGGGCTGCCGACCGCTGGGCCGCAGACGCACCGCGCGTGGCCTTCGCCATTCACCGCGGCGCACTGGTGGACGGTCAGCTGCAACTGATCGATGAGTTGATCGACCGCAGTGAGGCACGCGGCCAGGCGCCGATGGCGTTCTGGATGGACGACCGGGACCCGCAAGCGCTGGGCAAACTGCTCGGCCCCGCCCGCACCGATGTGCTGGTCAACCTGCAGCACATGCAGAACGGCCCGGCGCGGCAGGCTGAATTTCTCGCACTGGGCATCCCCGTGCTGTCGACCCTCACCTGGCGCGACGGGAACCGAGAACACTGGCAAGCCTCAAGCAGCGGCGTCTCGCCGCGAACTGCCGCCACCCTGCTGACGGTGCCGGAAAGCTGGGGCATGACCGATCCGCTGGTGATTGCCGCCATCGAGAATGGCGAACCGGTTTCGATCCCGCAGCAGGTCGACGCGCTGCTGGCCAAGGTCGACCGTCTGACGCGGCTGCGTCGGCTGGCTCCAGCCGAAAAGCGCCTGGCGGTGATGTTCTGGAACCATCCCGATGGCGAAAGGAATGTCGCCGCCTCCAATCTCAACGTGCCGCGCAGCCTCACGCATCTGACCGCCGCGTTGCAGCAGGCCGGTTACCAGGTGCCCGCAGCCGACGAGAGCCAATTGATCGAAACGGCCCAACGCCTGCTCGGCGGCTACTACCGACCGGACACGCTCGACCAATTGCTGGCCGACGACCTGGCCGAAACCCTGCCGCTGTCGGCCTACCAGCGCTGGCTGGCGACCCTGCTCCGGCCAAGCCGACAGGCGTTGCTCGACCGCTGGGGCGAGCCCGCCGAGCACTGGGCCTTGCGCGAGATCGACGGGCAGCCGCAGTTCGTCATTCCCGCCGCGCGCCTCGGCAAGCTGCTGCTGATGCCGCAACCACCCCGTGCCGGTCGTCCGGGCGAGGCCTATCACGATAGCAAGGTCCCGCCCGATCATCTTTATCTGGCGGCCTACCAGACACTTCGCGAGGAGTTCGAGGCCGATGCCCTGATCCACTTCGGCACCCACGGCACCCACGGCACCCAGGAATGGCTGCCCGGCAAGGGTCGGGGTCTGGCCACGGGCGATTACCCCTTCCTCGCGCTGGGCGATCTGCCGGTGTTCTATCCCTACATCCAGGACAACATCGGCGAGGCCATTCAGGCGCGCCGCCGTGGCCGCGCCGTGATCGTCAGCCACCAGACGCCGCCCTTTGCGCCTGCCGGCCTCTACGCCGAGTTGCGCGAGCTGCATGCGCTCATCCACGAGTACCAGCAGCTCGATGAAGGCGCGGTGCGCGAAACCACCGCCAAACGCATCCGCCAGGCGGCGCTGCAAAATTCAATGCTGCCGGATATCGGCCGGGACGAAGCCCGCATGCGCGCCGAGCCGACGGGATTCCTGCAGGCCCTGCACGACCACCTGCACGAACTGGCCGAGGCGAACATGCCGCTGGGCCTGCACACCTTCGGCGAACCGGCCTCACCCGAACACCGCCTGGCCACGGTATTGCAACAGCTGGGCGAGCCCTATCTGCAAGCGCTGGACCTGACCGGAGACGAACCCCTGGCCGAGGACTTCGCCGGGCTGCAGGCGAGCCTTCCCTATCGCATCCTGCAACGCTATCTGCGCGACGGCGAAAGCCTCGACTCGATCGATGATGCCGGCCTGCGCGAACAGCTCGAACGCGCCCTGGCGCTGGACGCCAACCTGAGCGAAACCGGCGAGATCGAGGCGCTGTTGGCCGGTCTTGCCGGTGGCTTCGTCGCGCCCGGTCCTGGCGGCGATCCGGTGCGCAACCCGGAGGTGCCCAGCGGTCGCAACCTGTACGCCTTCGAGGCAGACAAACTGCCGACCCGCGCGGCTTACGAGGCGGGTGGCAAGGCGCTGGAGCAGCTGATCGCCCGCTATCGTGACGAGCATGACGGCGAACCGCCGGAAAAGCTCGCCTTCAGCCTCTGGTCGTCCGAAGCCATGCGCCACCTCGGCATCCTCGAAAGCCAGGTCCTGCATGCGCTGGGCGTGCGCCCGGTGTGGGATGCAGGCGGACGGGTGCGTTCGCTGGAAATCATCCCCGCAGCGGAGCTCGGTCGGCCGCGTATCGACGTCGTGGTCCAGGTCACCAGCGTTTACCGCGACCAGTTCGACAGCTTCATGCGCCAGCTGGCCGACGTGGTGGAACGCCTCGCGGCACTGGATGAGCCCGGCAACCTGATCGCCGCTAACAGCCACGCCCTCGCCCGGCGATTGCAGGAACAGGGCTTCGATGCCGAGCGCGCCAGGCGCCTGTCGCAGCTGCGACTGTTCGGCAACGAACCGGGTGACTACGGCACCGGTGTCTCGCAGCTCACCCTTGACTCGACGCGCTGGGAAAACGACGCCGAACTGGCCGAGCAGTTTCTCTCGCGGCTGCAATATGGCTACGGCAGTGGCAGTTGGGGTGAAAGGATCGAGGGCCAGAACCTGTTCGCCGAACAGCTCAGGGGCGTGCAGGCGGCGGTCATGGCCCGCTCCAGCGAACTCAACGGCGTCTTGTCGACCGACCATCCCTTCGAGTTCCTCGGTGGCCTTTCGCTCGCCATTCGTCATCTCGACGGCGCCAGTCCGTCGCTCTATATCTCCGACCTGCGCAAGACCGAGCCGCGCACCACCGGCGCGGCCAGCTACCTGGCCAGCGAGCTGCGCAGCCGCTATCTGAATCCGCAATGGATCGGCGCCATGCAGCGGGAAGGCTACGCCGGCACCCTGGAAATACTGAACGTGGCCAACAACCTCTGGGGCTGGCAGGCGACCGATCGCAGCATGGTACGCGCCGACCAGTGGCAGGCGTTGCATGACACCTTCGTCAACGATCAGCGCGAACTCGGCCTCGACCGCTGGTTCGAAGCGCACAACCCCACCGCCCAGGCGCAGCTGATCGAGCGCATGGCCGAGGCGATCCGCAAGGGCTACTGGGATGCCTCCGACGAAACCCGCCGCGAACTGGCCGAACGCTGGCAAGCACTGACGAGCGAGCATGGTGCCGACAAGGGCGAGGCCCTTACCCGCGAATTCATCGAGCAGATGGCCAGCGGTTTCGGCCTCGCCCACAGCACGGCACCTGGCGCTACCGAGCCTGCCGCTTCGAACGCGACCGCTGGCGAAGCGGTGCGCGGCCAGGTGATGCAGGAGGTTGTCGAGCAACCGACCGAAACGCCGAGCCGGCTGCGACTCCTGCTCGGCATCACCGCCCTGCTCGTCTGCCTGCTGCTCGGCGCCTTGCGACAAGCGGCCAGCAATCGCCGTGTCGCTCTCCTTTCCTGAATCGAACGAACGAACCCAATGAACGCACTCGAAACCAGTCTCTACGAACTCACCCGTGTTTTCCTCGTACCCGTCTTGCTGCTGATCCTGGCTGCGCTGGTGTATGCCTTTTTTGCCCTTGGCAGCTTCGTGATGGAGGGCTGGCAGCGGCGCCGGGGCCGCTATCACTCAGCCCTCGCCGCCCGCCAGGCCGCCCATGGCGGCACCAGCGACGATCTCGAACTGTGGATCATGCAGCGCCTGGAATGGCTGCGCGTGACCTCGCGCAGCGCACCGATGCTGGGCCTGGTCGCCACCATGATTCCCATGGGTCCGGCCCTGCTCGCGCTGACCGAAAGCGATGCCCAGGGCATCGGCAACAACCTGGTCGTCGCGTTCTCGGCGGTGATCTTGGCGCTGGTGGCGTCAAGCATCAGCTTCTTCATCCTCACCGTGCGCCGCCGCTGGCTGCTGCAGGAGCTGCGCGCCATCGAACGCGCTGGAGAGATGCACTGATGCGTTTTCTCGATCATGACGATGACGACGATCCGCTGCTCTCGGTGGTCAACCTGATCGATCTGTTTCTGGTGGTAATCGGCATCCTGCTCATCGTCATCGTGCAGAACCCGCTCAATCCGTTCAGCCAGGACAAGGTCGTGGTCGTGCAGAACCCCGGCGAAGCCAACATGCGCATGCTGATCAAGGACGGCCAGGAGCTGAAGCAGTACGAGTCCAGCGGCGAGATCGGCGAAGGCCAGGGCGCCAAGGCCGGCGTCACCTACCGCCTGAACGACGGGCGGATGATCTACGTGCCGGAGGTCGCGCCCGATCAGTCGCCAGACGAGGCATGACCCAAGTGTCACGTTACGCGGCTTTTGCCAAGGGCACCTGAGGCGACGCGGAGGTTGGTTCAGGCTCCGTACCGCGCAACCGAAAGCCAAACGGGCTTGGCGCAACGGCACTCAATGTGGGTATCTTGCAGGCAACGGGCGGAACCCGCAGAGCTTTGCCCGCTTCGAATACCAGACCAGCCTCACTCGCCATCCAGCCATCTCTGGAGAAAACGCCCGCCCATGACGACCATCGTGCAGATCTCCGACACCCATTTCGGCACTGAACAGCCTCTTGTAATACACGCCCTGGAAGAGCATGTACGCGCGCATGGCGCTGATCTGCTGATTCTCTCCGGGGATATCACGCAGCGAGCCAGGGCTGGGCAATTCGCCGCCGCGCAGGCATTCGTCCAGCGCCTTCAGGAGCTGGGCATTCCTGAAACGCTGGTGATTCCGGGCAATCACGATATTCCGCTGTACAACCTTTTCGCCCGTGCCTTCACGCCCTATCGCAACTACCGGCGTCATTTCGGAGACGATCTGGAGCCGATCTTCGAGAGCGACGAGATGCTGGTCATCGGGCTCAACACGACGCACCCGCGACGGCACAAGGACGGCGTGGTCACCGCCGAGCAGGTTCAGGTCGTGAGTCGCCGCCTGAAAGGCTGCGCCCCCGGCAAGGTACGCATTCTGGTCGCGCATCAGCCATTCGGTGCGATGGTGCAGAGCGACCTGAGCAACCTGCAGCACGGTGCCGACGCCGCCCTGCATTGCTGGGCCGACGATGGATTGGACCTGGTCATGGGCGGGCATATCCACCTGCCCTACGTGCTGCCGCTTTCCGGGCAGTACAGCGGCCTGTCGCGGGAAATCTGGATGGTTCAGGCGGGCACTGCGCTGTCGTCGCGCCTGCGCGGTACTTCGCCCAACTCATTCAACCGATTGAAGTTGCATTCGGGCGCGGACAAGAAGGTCTGTGTAGAGCGTTGGGATCTGCTGGGCGATCACTTTGCGCCGGCTTCGCATTTCAATCTGCACTGGTAGCAGACAGCCACGCGCACTCGTCAGGGATTGAGTGCCAGTTGATCCTCATTAAGCACGCGTCGCGCGTTGAGGTAGTTTTTTTGCCAGTAACTATTGGAAAGACTGTCCAGGCGGACCGTGCCACCGCTGGACGGCGCATGCACGAAACGCCCCTCGCCTACATAGATCGCCGCATGGCTGACACGCTGCCCGCCGCTGGAGGCGAAGAACAGCAGATCACCCGCCTGCAGGGCTTCACGCCTGACGGGGCTGGCACTGCGCATGGCATTCATTTCGCGTGTGGTGCGTGGCAGAGCGATACCTGCCGCGCCGCGGTAGACATAGCCGATCAGGCCACTGCAATCGAAACCGCTGTCGGGCGTGTTGCCGCCATAGCGATAAGGCGTTCCAACCAGACCCAGCGCGGTAAACAGTACATCCTCGGCTGCGCCTGATACAGGCTGCAGTGCCGGCGCAATGACCTGTGGCTCGACAGGTTGCCGCCCCGCACAGGCACCCAGCAGCAGGGCCGTCAGCAGAAGGATCGAGAGGCGGGCCAGAAAGGGCATGGCAGAGCTGTCCGGGCAAAGAAGCCATCACTCTGCCGGTATGTGCTGCGTGATGCAACCCTGAAAAGGTTGTCTTCAGTGACGTGAAGCCACGTCGCTCGCAGCGGAAGCCAGCGCCAGTACGCGCTTGGCCTGCATGAAACTGGCACGCCAATAGGCGTCGTCCAGGCTGTCCACGCGCACGCCGCCACTACGGCTGCTGGAGGAATGAATGAACTGGTCGTCGCCGATATAGATGCCGGCATGACTGACACGGCCACGGCCACGATTGTTGAAGAACACCAGGTCGCCCGGCTCCAGCTCGCTGCGTTTGATCTTCGGCGCATCGAGGCCGATCATTTCGCGGGTGGAACGCGGCAGGTCGATGCCGGCTTCCTTGCTGAACAGATAACCGACGAAACCGCTGCAATCGAAACCGGTTCTGATGGACTTGCCGCCATAGCGGTAAGGCGTACCGACCAGGGTAAAGCCACGCTCGAGAATACTGTCGGCAAGCGGCGGCAGTTCATAGCTCTGCTCGTCGGCAAGCTCACGCAGCTGCTGCTCGCTGGGTTCGCTCGCCTCGGCTTGCGCCTCTTGCGCGATATCGCTCATGTCTGTAACCAGCGGCGCAAAATCGAACTTGAAATCGTCAGACGCCGAGATGCGCTCCTGTCGTTCCGGTTGTCCGGCACAGGCCGACAGCAGCAGGACGAGCGATAGAGGCAGCAGAGGTATGAGACGCTGGCGCATGACTGAACACGGGAAGTCAAAAAAGTGGGCGCAACTATGCCTTTTATGAGGCCGATGAGCAAATTCAATCGCAGGAAATGTGACGGACTGGCCGCGACGAAACGTCTGGTGCGCCGGCCTAATGATTGACCGTGAACGCCAGCATGGCCGACAGCTGGCACAAGGGCCGACCGCTTTCCGCTCTCCACTGATTGAAGGCGGCCTGTACCGCAGCCTGATCGCGCTGACTGCTCGGCGCCCGATCGACGATCCCCTGGGCCTTGAGCGCGACGACACCGTCGTTGCTGGGGATGAAGGTGTCCTTGCCGGCCATGCGCAGGAATGCCGGCGCGGACAGGCCACCAAGCTGGGAGCCGTGTTTGGCCAGGTAGCGCCAGAGGCCGACGATATCCTCCACCGGCCAATCGGCAAGCAGATGGCCGAACCCGCCCTTCTCCTTCGCCACATCCAGTACGAACTGAGCATTGCGCGGCACGCTCCTGAGCTTGCCCAGATGCCGGATCAGTTGCGTGTTCTGCATCATTCGCTCGATATGCTCGCCGCCCATCAGCACCACTTTTTCCGGGTCGAAACCAAAGAAAGCCTGCTCGAAAGCCGGCCACTTGGCGTCCACCAGACTGTGCTTCAGGCCCGCGCGGAAGATCCGCAGGGCAAGCAGCGAAAGGTAGCGGTCATCGGGAATCGCTCGCAGTTCATCGGCACTGCGGGGCTGCGGCAACAGGCTCTCCAGCGCAGCCGCCGAGCCAAAACGGTTGAGGCAGTACTCATGCAGCCATTTGTAGTCACGCATGCTCATATCGGTCCGAAAGGATTCTGGATCGCTGCCGGGCGCCCGGCAGCCACGCTGAAGAAAGCCGCAGAGATTGCCATAAACGACAATGCCCGTATCGGTCGATACAGGCATTGTTTTCAACTCATCTTCGGCTGGTGGGTCGGGTCACGCTTCAGCGACCCGACAGCCGTTGTGTCTTCGGATTGTCGGATTACGCCTTCAGAGCGTCGGATTACGCCTTCGGCTAATTCGACCTACAACAACCCACGCTCCGAAGTTTCTTCAGCCCTGCTGAGGCGATCAGGCCTTGATGCGGGACTTGTATTCGCCGGTGCGGGTATCGATCTCGATCGAGTCGCCGATTTCGCAGAAAGCGGAAACCTGCAGCTCTGCACCGCTCTTCAGGCGAGCGGTCTTCATGACCTTACCGGAAGTGTCGCCACGTACGGACGGCTCGGTGTAGACGATTTCGCGAACGATGGTGGTCGGCAGTTCAACCGAGATCACCTTGTCGTTGTAGAAGGTGGCTTCGCAGACGTCGCTCATGCCGTCTTCGATAAAGGTCATGACGCCTTCGAGGTCATCCTTTTCGATTTCGTACTGGTTGAACTCGGCGTCCATGAACACATACAGCGGATCGGCGAAGTAGGAGTAGGTCACTTCCTTGCGCTCGAGAATGACCGGCTCAAGCTTGTCGTCGGCTTTGTAGACAGTTTCGGTAGCAGAACCATTGAGCAGGTTCTTCAGCTTCATCTTGACTACGGCACTGTTGCGGCCGGACTTGTTGAATTCGGCTTTCTGGATAATCCAGGGTGCGCCGTTGATCACGGCCACTTGGCCGGCACGAAATTCTTGTGCGGTTTTCATACGAATGTCCGAATGGGATTAGAGACAAAAAACAGGCCGCGTATCATAGCCAATCCGCGTAAAAAAAGACCAGCTTTCCGGCCAGATCGCCATTGGCGACCTGTTTGTGAGTCCAGCGCTCGGCATGAGCCTTCAGCTCCACCTCATGTTCGAGCATCGCCGACCAGGCTTCGCCACTGCCTTCGCCACTGTTCCAGGCACTCCAGAAGCCGCGTAGCGCGGCACTGGCAGCAGGCGACAGGTCGCGCAGATAGAGCGCTAGGAAAGCATTGAGCTTGTCCCAATGGGCATCCTCTTCCTGGGGATAGATATGCCAGACCAGTGGCCGCCCGGCCCATTGCGCGCGGATAAAGGATTCCTCTCCACGTACCGCATTGAAATCACAGCACCACAGCAGCATGTCGTACTGGTGCTGGGTCATGAAGGGCAGCACTGCGATCTGCAGGTTGCCGCGCTGATGCCGATCACCTGCGCGCAGCTGCTCAAGCTCCAGCCAGCGCGCCACGTCCCCAAGCACGCGCCCTTCCGGCACCAGCAACTGCGACGGTCGTGCCTGAGCCGCCAGGGCATCGAGCCAGCCAGCAATGGCCGGGTTCTCGTAGGCGAACAGCGATAGCAGCGTCGTGCCGGGCTGCACATTGAGATCGAAGCTCTGCAAAAAGGCTTCGCACAGCAGCGGATCATTCTGGAACGCCTCACGCCGGGCAATCAGGTCACCCTCGCGGATCAACCCGCCAGTGCCCTGCTCGAAGCCGGGGAAGAAGAAATACTTCTGCAGGCCTTCGGACTGCATCGAAGGCAGCGCATGGCAACCCACCACCCAGTCTTCGGCGCTCAGGTATTCGAGATTGAGCCAGAGGATGCGCCGCTGGCTGGCGGCCATGGCCGCGATGTAGTCATCCGGCAGGTTGCAGGCAAAGGCTTCGATCACCACATCGGCGGGTTCGGCGTCCGGCCATTGGGGCGACCAGTGGCGGATCTCGACGCCTTCATGCCACTGCTGGCTGGCCGTGGCGCTGGCGCCGGGCTGCAGTCGGACAAAAGTCTGCAGGTCATCGATCCACAGACGTACCTGCTGACCATGCTCGGCCACCAGTTGCCGAGCCAGACGCCAAGTCACGCCGATATCGCCGTAGTTGTCCACCACGACGCAGAAAATGTCCCAATTCGCCTTGACGGACAAATCGATTGCTCCTGCAAAAATTCAGGAAGGCTTGCACCAGCCCCGCATGCTGAAGAAAGAAGAATACAGGCTCACCCAATGGGATGATCTTGAAGCGATGCGATTGTTTTCGTGGCAGCTGTTCAGCAACGTGCTGCTTGAGGAGCGGGTTGAATCCGCAAGGTCTTGCGAGGGGGATGACGATTCGTTATGGAGGTGAACCCTACCAGCCACACCCCGGCACACAATGTCACCGCTGCGGCTGCTCCCTTCCGGGCCTGACCGGGTTCACGGCTGATCGTTGCGAGGGGACCGGCAGGGCCCACCATAACAAAGCCCACCTGGCGGCGAGCGGCGCCATTGTACCGGCTTGATCCCAACTTACAACTGCTTCATCGCTTGATTGGCATAACAATCGCAATGGCTGATTGCAGCCGCCCGCACGGGCAACGCATGATGCGGATGCATGACGAACAGGCCAGCCCGCCCCGTCTGTCAGCCATTGAAAAAATCTTCTTGAACTCCAATCACCCCGAACCCCCAGGCAGAAGCAACAGTCTGTTGGTGGATGGAACACGCATCAATCATCAGCGTTTTGCTCTTCTGCAAAATCTGCTGTTGAGCCCCAGCAGAACCGAACCAAACGGCGCAGTAGCCGGGCAACCGAGGCTGACAGCGCCCCTGTGAAGAGGTAAGCATGAGCACAGCTCCAATCGCCATTATCGGGACCGGCATTGCAGGCCTTTGCGCCGCGCAAATACTGCATGCCGCCGGGCAGTCGGTACAGCTTTTCGACAAGAGCCGCGGCCTTGGCGGACGCATGTCCAGCAAGCGCAGCGACGCCGGCCACCTGGATCTGGGCGCGCAGTATTTCACCAGTCGCGACCGGCGATTCACCGAGGCCGTGCGTCAATGGCAGGCACAAGGCTGGGCCGCCGAATGGTCACCGAATCTTTACCAGGCCCGAGGTGTGCAGTTGTCGCCCTCTGCCGATGAGCAGCTGCGCTGGGTTGGCGTCCCGCAGATGAGTTCGATTGCCCGCGGCCTGCTCGGCGACATACCGGTCACCCTCTCCTGCCGAATCACCGAAGTCTTTCGCGGCGAGGAATTCTGGACGCTGGTCGATGCCACGGGCACCAGCCATGGCCCCTTCAGCCAGGTGATCATCGCCCTTCCGGCGCCTCAGGCCAGTGCGCTGCTGGCCTCGGCGCCAAAGCTGGCCGCCGTCGCCGCCAGCGTTGCGATGGAGCCGACCTGGGCGGTCGCACTGGGCTTTGCCACACCACTACAGACGGCGCTCGACGCCTGTTTCGTGCAGGATGACGCCCTCGACTGGCTCGCCCGCCACAACAGCAAACCCGGACGCGATGGTCGCCTCGACACCTGGGTGCTGCACGCGACCAGCGCCTGGAGCCGGCAGTATCTGGACCTTTCCAGAGAATTGGTGATCGAGCAGTTGCACGGCGCATTCGCCGAACTGATCGACTGCGTCGTGCCCGCACCGGAGTTCACCCTTGCCCACCGCTGGCTCTACGCCCGCCCGAGCCAGTCCCACGAGTGGGGCGCGCTGGCCGATGCGCATCTGGGCCTGTATGCCTGCGGCGACTGGTGCCTGTCCGGGCGCGTCGAAGGCGCCTGGCTGAGCGGCCACGAAGCCGCGCGCCGATTGCTGGAAAATCTCTGAGGCAAGATCGGGCTCTACCCACCGAGCTGCAGGGCCAACTAGCACGGTGCTATCATGCCGTGTTCCTCGCCCTGCCCTGTTCGGAGCTTCGATGAATCCCTCAACCCTGATCGGCATGGTCGCGAGCATCGGCCTGCTGGCTGTCGTGATGCTGTTCGCGGCGGAAGATCCGTCACTGTTCATCGACCTGCCCAGCCTCGGTATCGTCGTGGTCGGTACCCTGGCTGCAACCTTCATCAGCTATCCGCTACGGGAAGTCATGCGGGTGTTCGGGCTGATCTGGACGGTGATGCGCAACGAGCGCCTGTATACCCACCAGGATCTCGAAGAGCTGGTGCAGATTTCCCGACTGTGGATCAGCGGCGACCTGCCTGCGGTCGAACGCGCGGTGGAAAAGGTCAGCAATCCCTTTCTGCGCACCGGCGTGCAACTGGTGATCGACAACACGCCTGAAGAGGACATCATCGACGTGCTGCAGTGGCGCATCGCTCGCCTGCGTGCACGGGAAAATGCCGAGGCGCAACTGTTTCGCGCCATGGCCAGCTATGCGCCCGCGTTCGGCATGATCGGCACCCTGGTCGGGCTGATCAACCTGATGTTCATGCTCGGCAGCGGCGACATGGAGCAGATCGGTCGCAGCCTCGCCGTGGCGCTGATGACCACCTTCTATGGCATCCTGCTGGCCAACCTGCTGCTCAAGCCGGTGGCGGTGAAGCTCGAACGCCGCACCGAACAGCGCGTCGCCCTGATGAATCTGGTGATGCAGGGCATCTCAATGATGTGCAACCGCCGCAGCCCGGCCTACATGCGCGAGACGCTGAAATCATTCATCGCCCATCACGACGACGATATTCGCGAAAACGGCAACGCCGTGAAGCGCGCCAGGCAGCAGGACGCCTGAGATGAATGGGCAATCAGCACCTGGTGGTCGCTTCGCCAAATGGCATATCGAGCCGCGCCAGGAAGAGGAACAGGACGCCTGGCTGCTGACCTACCTCGACATGCTCACCCTGCTGCTGGTGATGATGGTCATCTTGCTCACCCTCGCGGGCAAGGCCGATAGTGAGGGCTATTCCGACACACCAGCCGAACCCGTATTCGCCGCCCCGATCACGGGCGGCGACCCGCTGCAACTGCCGGGTTCGCCCCTGCCCATCGCCCCGATCATTGCCGCACCGCCAACCGAAGCTCCTGCCGACGCGCCGACAGATACGACTGGCCAGCAGGCGCTGGCCATGGATCTGGGAGAAGACATCGAAGTGATCGTCAATGAGGGCAGCATCAGCTTTCGTATCAACAGCGAGATCCTTTTCAACTCCGGCCAGGCCGAGCTGGAAAACGCCGGGCTTGACGTGATCGATCGCCTGATCCCGACACTGGCAGCGGGCAGGCATCGAATTCTCGTCGAGGGCCATACCGACAACCTGCCGATCCAGACCGAGCGATTCCCTTCCAACTGGGAACTCTCGGCCAGCCGCGCCAGCAGCGTGGTGCGCTACCTGCAACTGACCGGCATCGAGGCCGCACGCATGAGCGCCACCGGCTACGCCGATACCCGCCCGCTCGGCGACAACGCCAGCGACCAGGGCCGCGCCAGCAATCGCCGCGTCGAACTGGTCATGCAGACCCAGCCACAATAGCCTCAACCCAGCGCTGTATCCAGAAACATCATCACCGCAAAGCCGCCCATCAGCCCGACGGTTGCCGGGGTCTGGTGGCCGTTGCGGTGGGTTTCCGGGATGACCTCGTGAGACACCACGAAGATCATCGCCCCGGCGGCCAGCCCCAGACTAACCGGATAAGCGATGGCGAGCCCGCTGGAAATCCCCAGACCGACCAATGCACCCAGCGGCTCCATCAATCCGGAGGCGGCGGCGATCAGCACCGCTCGCCAGGCGGAAACGCCGATGGTACGCAACGCCAGCGCCACGGCCAGCCCCTCGGGGATGTCCTGAATGGCAATCGCCATGGCCAGCGGCAGGCCCACGCTCATGTCACCTTCGGCGAAACCCACACCGATCGCCATGCCCTCGGGAATGTTGTGCAGGATGATCGCGAAGACGAACAGCCAGACCCGGCTTATGCGCCGATGCTCCGGCCCGAAGGCTCCGGCGCTCACGTGTTCGTGCGGGGTGAAATAATCCAGCCCGAGCATCAGCAATACGCCGAAGCCCAGGCCCACCACCACGGTCGCCGCCGCGGCAGGGCCATTACCCCAAAGCTCACGGGCCGCCTCCAGCCCCGGAAGAATCAGCGAGAAGGAACTGGCCGCAAGCATCATCCCTGCAGCGAAACCCAGCATGCTGTCCTGGGTGCGCACGGAAATATTACGCAGCACGATAGCCATCAGCGCACCGAGCGAGGTGGCCACAAAACCGGCAGTCCCCCCCAGCAGGGCGTAGCGAATATTGCTCTGTTCGTTGTTCTCGAAGGCGCTGTAACCGCTCGTCCCCAGCAGAATCAGTACGACCAGCAGGGTGCCAACGAGCCCCAGCGCGATGAGCGGGTTTGCCTGGGCATGGGCAAGCCATGCCGCGCGCAGCGTAGCTGTTGCACTTTGAGTACTTGCCATCATGCGGCCCTTGCAAGGGAGAGGTCTGTTGCTGTCATCGCGCTCAGAAGCGCGACGAACAACTATTGCTACGACCCTAACCGGCTCGCTGAGTTTTGCCCAGGCTTGCCCAGCTGCCCTGTAGCCAGTGGGAACACTCGCCGGTAGGATGCATCGCGGACCCTCGATCCCAAGGACTCGAATGAAAGACGACACTCCCGCCCCGATCAATATGCAGGATCAGCAACAGGCAATGCTCCGGCGACTGGCGCGCATCGAAGGCCAGATTCGTGGCATCCAGGCGATGATCAAGCGCGGCGAAGATTGCGAGTCGATTGCCCAGCAGTTCTCCGCCTCACGCAGCGCGCTGGACAAGACCTATCGACTTTTGCTCACCTGCCTGCTCGAAGAGGCCCTGCATGACAACGAGCAGGACACTGCCGAAGCCCTGGCGCGTGTGCGCGAGATTTTCACCAAGTACACCTGATTTCCGGGCACTTCTAAAAACGTAGGCGAGGCAGCCAGCGCAAGGCGCAACGACCAACGGGAGTAACAGCCGCAGGCTGGCCCGTAGGGTGAGCGCAGCGAATCAAACAGGCGAAAAGCGCAGTTTACGAGTTGTAAATGAGCATTTTGATCGGACTCGCGCACGAGCCTGTTTTCAACGCAGCGATGGCAACGCAGGTAGTTTTTAGAGGTGCCCGTCAGCGCGCCTGCAACTTCCAGGCACGATGGATCCTGCTGTTGCGACGGAAATCCTCATCCAGCGTGGCGCTGCTGATTTCCTCCACCGCATAACGCTCGCTCAGCCCCGGATCGAGCACGAACTTGCGGAAGTTGTTGGAGAAATACAGGGTGCCGCCCGCTGCCAGGCGCGCCATGGCCAGATCCAGCAGGGCGACATGATCACGCTGAACATCGAACACACCTTCCATGCGCTTGGAGTTGGAAAAGGTCGGCGGATCGATGAAGATCAGGTCATATTCCCCACGGTCTTCCTCCAGCCACGCCATCACATCCGCTTGTTCCAGACGCTGCCGATCCGACAGGCCGTTCAGCGCCAGGTTGCGTCGCGCCCAGTCCAGATAGGTTTTCGACAGATCGACGCTGGTGGTGCTGCGCGCACCGCCCTTGGCCGCATGCACGGTCGCCGTCGCCGTGTAGCAATAGAGATTGAGAAAACGCTTGCCGCTCGCTTCGCGCTGGATGCGCAGGCGCAACGGTCGGTGATCGAGGAACAGCCCCGTGTCCAGGTAGTCGGTGAGGTTCACCAGTAGCTTGACGCCGCCCTCGTTCACTTCAAGAAACTCGCCCTGACTGGCCTGGCGCTCGTACTGGCGCGTGCCGCTCTGACGCTCGCGGCGCTTGACCACCACTCTGTCGCGGGAAATGCCCAGCGCCTGGGGAATCGCGCTCAACGCATCGAACAGACGCTCCTGGGCCTTCTGCGGATCGATCGAGCGTGGCGGCGCGTATTCCTGTACATGCACCCAATCACCATAGAGGTCGATGGCAAGGGCATATTCGGGCATGTCGGCGTCATACAGGCGGTAACACTGGATGCCTTCCCGGCGCGCCCACTTGCCCAACTGGCGGAGATTCTTCTGCAGGCGATTGGCGAACATCTGCCCGCCTTCACTGAGACGCGCCAGTTCCGCCACTGGTTGCGGATCGGCGGTGCCGGCGGCGGGCGCCGCACGCTGGCCGGTGACGAACTGATCCAGTTCGACCTTGATCAGCAGCAGCTTGCAGGGCAAGGCGCCGTTCCAGAAGGCGTACTGCTTGTGGCTGCGAATGCCCATGCGCTTGCCTAGGTCCGGCGCGGAGGTCAGCACCGCCGCCTCCCAGCCGAGACAGGCCTGACGCAGGCGTTCACCGAGGTTCTGGTAGAGGTAGACCAGACTCGCTTCGTCGCCCAGGCGCTCGCCATAGGGCGGATTGCAGATCACCAGGCCTTTCTGGTTCTGATCGGGGCGTGGCTCGAAGGTCGCCACATCGCCCTGGTAGACACGAATCCAGTTGGCCAGCCCGGCTCGCTCGATATTGTTCCTGGCCGGCTGGATCAGCCGCGGATCGGCCTCGTAACCGCGTATCCACAGCGGCTGCCGGGCCATGCCCGCCTCGGCCCGCGCCTGCGCCTCGTCATGCAGGCGGTTCCACAGCGCCGGCACGTGTCCGAGCCAGGCGCTGAAGCCCCAGCGCTCACGGCGCAGGTTCGGTGCGATATCGGCGGCCATCATCGCGCCCTCGACAAGAAAGGTGCCTACGCCGCACATGGGGTCGGTCAGCGCGCCACCGGCAGCCGCGATACGCGGCCAGCCGGCACGAATCAGCACGGCGGCGGCGAGGTTTTCCTTGAGCGGCGCGGCGCCCTGCTGCAGGCGATAACCGCGCTGGTGCAGGCTATGCCCGGAAAGATCCAGTGACAGCACCGCCTGGCCACGATCCAGGCGCAGGTGCACGCGCAAATCCGGGTTCAACTTGTCCACACCTGGCCGCTCACCGGCAGACGTGCGCAGCCGATCGACGATGGCGTCCTTGACCTTCAGCGCGCCGAAATGGGTGTTGTCGATTCCCGAACCATGGCCACTGAACTCCACCGCCAGCGTGCCGGTCGCCTCCAGATGCTCAGCCCAGTCGATCTGGTAAACGCCGTCATAGAGCGTTTCGGCATTTTCAGTGGCGAAGCGGTCGAGCACCAGCAGCACACGGTTGGCGAGCCGTGACCAGAGGCATAGCCGATACGCCACCTCCATCGAGCCGAAGCCACGAATGGCTGCGGTCTGCTCGCGAGCCTCTTCAAGCCCGAGGCCTATGGCTTCGTCGAGCAACAAGCCTTCGAGGCCCTTGGGGCAGGTGAGAATAAGTTCGTGGCGGTCGGTCATGGTAGGTCCAGAAAAATACGATTCGTTGACAGTCGGGCTGCAGCTTTTTTGCACCGGCTCAGGCAGGCGTCGGAGGCGAGCCTCGTGTAATCCACGATTGGCGCGCCTTATGGGGGAGATCAGGGTTCGGTTACTTCCTTATGACAAAACGATCATTCCAGCTTTGGACCCATTAGGTTAGAACTCGACTCAGTCCGGCAGCGCAATGCTGCCGGAAGAACTCCGCCACGCCGGCAGCGGACTTCGATGGCAGTCTAACTGCCCGACCTCGCCATGAGGTCAACAGGAACACCAGTCAACCACTGAGGGCAATACCCAATGAGAAGACTCAAGCGTGATCCGATGGAACGAGCATTTCTACGCGGTTATCAGCATGGCATACACGGCAAATCTCGCGATCTGTGCCCCTTCTACCATCCCGAAGTGCGCCAGGCCTGGATTAACGGCTGGCGGGAGGGTCGCGGCGACAACTGGGATGGTCTGACCGGCACCGCCGGTCTTCATCGACTGAACGAACTCAACGCAGTCGGCTGACACAGGATCACACCGACTTCAACAGGCACGCCCCACCCGGGCGGCGGGCTGAAGCCCAGGGGCTCCTTAATGGAGCCCCACCGGGTAATCCATACCGCTTAGAAATTCACATCCTTGCGCGAGCGAATGGCGGCGATGGCATCCACCGACTCGCGAATCAATGCCGGGCCTTTGTAGATAAAGCCCGTGTACAGCTGCACCAGGCTCGCACCCGCCTCGATCTTCTCCGCCGCATGACGCCCTTCGGTGATGCCACCCACCGCGATGATCGGCAGGCGACCGCCCAGGGTTTCGGCCAGCACCTTGACGGTGTGGGTGCTCTTGTCACGAACCGGCGCGCCGGAAAGACCACCGGCCTCGTCGCCATGGGCCAGCCCGGCGACTCCCTCGCGACCCAGCGTGGTATTGGTGGCGATGATGGCATCCATTCCGGCCTGGAAGACCGTATCGGCCACCAGCACGATTTCCTCGTCGGTCATGTCGGGGGCGATCTTGATGGCCAGCGGCACGCGCTTGCCATGCAGCACTTCCAGATCCTCGCGGCGTAGGCGCAGCGCGTCTAGCAGTTGCTTGAGCGAGTCACCGAACTGCAGGCTGCGCAACCCTGGCGTGTTGGGCGAACTGACGTTCACCGTGACATAGCTGGCCTGGTGGTAGACCTTGTCTAGGCACAGCAGATAGTCGTCCTGGGCGCGCTCGACCGGGGTATCGAAGTTCTTGCCGATATTGATGCCCAGAATGCCTTTGAAGCGTGCCGCATCGACCCGCTCCAGCAAGGCGTCGACGCCATGGTTGTTGAAACCCATGCGGTTGATGATCGCTTCCGCTTCCGGCAGGCGGAAGATGCGCGGCTTGGGATTGCCAGGCTGCGGCCTGGGCGTCACGGTGCCC
Organism: Stutzerimonas stutzeri; assembly: GCF_013522825.1. Classification (GTDB taxonomy): domain Bacteria; phylum Pseudomonadota; class Gammaproteobacteria; order Pseudomonadales; family Pseudomonadaceae; genus Stutzerimonas; species Stutzerimonas stutzeri_AK. The sequence goes on along the minus strand of NZ_JAAMQZ010000024.1, from coordinate 39,173 downwards.
ACTTCGACAAAGCCGAAGCCCAGCTGGGACAGGCCGCAGATCGCCTCGCCATTCTTGTCCAGGCCAGCTGCCAGCCCGACCGGGTTGGGAAAATCCAGCCCCATTACCCGCACTGGCAGGCTTGCCGGAGCCTTGCTGAGCATGGCGTTCAGCCCCAGCCGGCCACCCGCCCCGATAAGGTCCAGCGACAACTCATGGGAATTTTCAGGGGTTAACTTGAACAGCAGCCGGCGAGCCAGGTTATACATACGCAGCTAGATCCTGGGAAAGGGTGACGCGAAAGTATAGCAGGCAGGATGCCGCCAGCGCCTGTTTGCCCATCACGATAACCGCCCCGCCCCATCGAGCCGACGCAGACAGACCAGCTTGCCGTCATCGGAAAATTCCATCTCGAATGAACCATACACCCCAGCCTTTGTCGTAAACGGACGCAAATGGTGGGCTGGCAAACTGACACGTGTTCCATCCCTGCTTCTGACCAGAATGCGATTGGCCCGCCCTTGATAGACTGCCAGCAGCCGTTCTGCAGGCAATGCGATATCCAGCACGAGGTTTGGCATGGAGGCTCCTCAATGATCAGTGCGCCGGCAATAGTGCCACAACCCGACTCGCTACCAGCACATGCGGGCCTCGCTTGCAGCCATGAACGCCCTGAAATCATTACAGGTTCTTCCTGGCTCTGGCACACTTCGCCTCCAGTACAACGAGCCCATCCACGATGATGAGCCAATCCGAGCCGATGCCGTCAGTGATTTCCCGACTTGCCAGATTTGCCCAGCACATTGGACTGACCGGAAAACCGCCGCGTCAGACGCTTGAGTACGCCAGTCAGATCCGCTTGCCCTTTGCACCCCTTGCCGAACCGGCCCCGAGCATTTTCTGGCAGGACGGCCCCTGCCTGCAAAGGGTCGTCGATCTGCCCCGCGGCGCACTTTCCGGCCCGATCCAGGAAGACAAGGCCAAGGCCCATGCCGCCCTGACACGCCTGGTGCGCAAGGACGTCAGCGCTTATCCATCACTGGATCTGCGTCAGATCGACGGCATCAGCAGTCAGAGCGCAGACGGCAACATCTATCCGACTTTCGAGGCCTTCGCCGCTACTCCGGCCTGTCGCCAGCTTCGCGTGATCAGCTACAAGGACTTCGTGCGCACCCTCGGCACCGCCCTGCCCGGTTTTGAGAAACAGGCACCGATAGAACTGCGTCAGGCCAGCTGGCTTGGCGAGCGGATCTACTGGGCGGGCGAATATCACGCCGAGGCCTTCGCCTGCGCCATCGCCTATGCACGGCTCAGGGGCCTGGAGGTCCTGCTGCCGTGCGAACTGACCGACTACCGTCTCGATAGCGCCGGCCTGCAGGCGCTGGATGACGACTACCATGCCATCGCCATGCCCGCCCAGGCCTGGAGTGATCGCGACTTCATGAGGCTGCTGCTCGATGCAAAGGTGCCTTATGCACGTCTGCAACTGCTGCGCGATGCCAACAACTCCGAACTGCTCCTGCTCGACAGGCACGTAAGCGCCGCCAACGCCCTCGGTGAAGGGCTCAAGCTCGCCGGCGCGCCGGACATGGTCCGTTACCTGCGCGACCTGCCGCAGATCACCCGCTTTCGCCTCGGCCATCGGACACAGGACGCCTGATCTTTGCCTGTCGGGTCGGTGAAGCCTGACCCGACAGCCTGTACTACGCCCCATACGTTGTAGGTCGGATTAGCCAAAGGCGTAATCCGACGATCTGCAGGCGCAATCGAAGGTCTGAAGGCGCAAACCAACGAACGAGGCAGACCTTTGGAGACGTCTGCCCGTTCGCTCATCGGGTCGATGAAGCGCGACCCGACTACTGCTGGGGCTTTTCCAGCGCCAGATCCTGCAATTCGCGACCGGCCACGGCGTACATCGCGTAATCGACGCTGCTGGCACTGCGCAGCTCGGCGAGCATCTTCCGCCAGCGTTCGACCTGATACTGGCGCTGTGCCAGCCAAGACTGCACCAGCGCATCGATATCTTCCGGCGCTCCGTCCATCTGCAACACCGATACGGTAATCGCGCGTTGCTGGCTGTCCAGGTCATCACGAAAGCTCTCGCGCGCCAGTGCCTGCCAGTTGTTCTCCACCGGCAAGGCGGTCAGTTGCTGCAGATACCAAGGCAACTCCAGCGCACCACCCACAGCGAAATAGGCTGCGGCCACCTCGGTCGGCAACCGCCCGGTTTCGTCAGCAGCTTCCAGAATCGGCAACAGCGTGTACAGGTGGTGCGTGCCGGCGACCATCCGCGCCAGCAATTCCGGCACGCCCGCCTCGGTGTAGCGCTCGTAGCGCGCCTGCCACAGCTCGCGCGTACCGCCTTGCAGCAGCGTATCGAGCTTGAGCCCGAGCGCCGCCACCCGCGGGCCGAAATGTCCCACATCACGCGCCGCATCCAGCTCGTGGCGCCGATTGCGCAGGAACCAGCGCGTTGCGCGGCGACCCAGACGCATCAGCTCTTCCATCAGGTGCAGCTGCAGCTCAGCCGACACCCGGTAATCCAGCGCCTCGATCTGACGAAACCAATGCGGCAGGTGGAAGATGTCACGCACGACCACATAGAGCCCGGCGATATTTGCCGAGCTCAGGCCGGTGGCCTCGCGCAGACGCTGAACGAAGGTGATGCCCATGTTGTTGATCAGGTCGTTGGCGATCTGCGTACTGACGATTTCACGCTTCAGCCGATGCTGCAGCATCGCGTCGCGATAGTCTTCGGCCAGCACCTGTGGGAAGGCGCTCTCCATCTCCCGCGCCAGATAGGCATCATCCGGCACCCGTGATTGCAGCAGTGCCTCCTTCAGGTCGATCTTGCTGTAGGAAATCAGTACCGACAGCTCCGCGCGCGTCAGCCCCTTGCCCTGGGCCGCCCGCTCGTCCAGCGCCTCGTCGCTCGGCAGGAATTCCAGCGCACGGTCCAGCAGCCCTTCGGCTTCGAGCGCGCCGATCAGGCGCCGATATTCACCGCCGCCCGTGCGGGCCCGGCGCTCGGCCTGAGACAGCGCCTGGGTCTGCTTGTAGTTGTCGTGCAGCACCAGCGCGGCGACGGCATCGGTCATCTGGAACAACAGCTGGTTGCGCTGTTTCCCGGTCATGTCTCCGGCACTGACGATTTCGTTGAGCAGGATCTTGATATTGACCTCATGGTCGGAGCAGTTGACGCCGCCGGCGTTGTCGATGAAATCGGTGTTCGAGGCGCCGCCATGCAGGCCGTACTCGACGCGACCCAGCTGGGTCACGCCCAGGTTGCCGCCCTCACCGATGACCCTGGCGCGTACTTCGCAACCGTTGACCCGCACTCCGTCGTTGGCCTTGTCGCCGACATCCGCATGGCTTTCCGCCGTGCTCTTGATATAGGTGCCGATGCCACCGTTCCAGAGCAGATCCACCGGCGCCTTGAGCAAGGCATGGATGAGTTCGGCGGGGGTCAACTGGTCCGCCGCGATATCGAAGCGCGCCTTCATCTGCGGAGTGATCTCGATGCGCTTGGCCGAACGCGCGAAGACGCCGCCGCCTGCGGAAATAAGCGAGGTGTCGTAATCGGTCCAGGATGAGCGCGGCAGATCGAACAGGCGCTGGCGCTCGACAAAGCTGCGGGCGGCATCCGGTTCGGGGTCGATGAAGATGTGCTGATGGTTGAAGGCGGCCACCAGGTGCAAGGCCTCAGACCTGAGCATGCCGTTGCCGAACACGTCGCCGGCCATGTCACCGATGCCGATCACGCTGATACTTTCGCGCTGCACGTCGATGCCGCGCTCGCGGAAATGTCGCTGCACCGACACCCAGGCGCCCCTGGCGGTGATGCCCATCTTCTTGTGGTCATAACCGGCCGAGCCACCGGAAGCGAAGGCATCGCCGAGCCAGAAATCGTATTCGGCGGCGATGCCGTTGGCCGTATCGGAGAAGGTCGCCGTACCCTTGTCGGCGGCGACGACCAGATAGGGATCATCCTCGTCGTAGCGCAGGACGTTGGCCGGCGGCACCACCTGACCGTCCTTGAGGTTGTCGGTGATATCCAGCAGGCCACTGATGAAGATCCGATAGCAGGCGATGCCCTCGGCGAATACCTCATCGCGCGTACCATTGGGCAGCCGGCGCGGTACGAAGCCACCCTTGGCGCCGCCGGGCACGATGATCGCGTTCTTCACCTGCTGGGCCTTCACCAGGCCGAGCACTTCTGTGCGGTAATCCTCTTCACGGTCCGACCAGCGCAACCCGCCACGCGCCACCTTGCCGCCACGCAGGTGCACCCCTTCGACCCGTGGCGAGTAGACGAAAATCTCGAACTTCGGCACGGGTCGCGGCATCTCCGGGATCGCGCACGGGTCGAGCTTGAAGCTGAAATAACGCTTCGGCTTGCCGTTGGCGTCGGCCTGATAGAAGTTGGTCCGCAGGGTGGCCTGGATCAGTGCCAGATAACGGCGCAGGATGCGGTCTTCATTGAGGACTGCCACTTCATCAAACGCGCTCAGGATCGCCTGCTGCAGCCGCTCCTGCTTGTCGGCCAGGTCCTCCTCGCCCAGCTTGCGCGCCAAGTAGAAGCGTATCTTGAACAGCCGCACCAGCTCGCGTGCGATATCGACATGATTGAGCAGGGCACTGGCGATATAGCCCAGATCGAAACCTATGCGAATCTGCTTGAGGTAACGCCCATAGGCGCGCAGCAGCGCAACTTCGCGCCAGGTCAGCCCGGCGGTCAGCACCAGTCGGTTGAAGGAGTCGTTTTCCGCCAGGCCATTGTGGATATGAATGAAGGCATCCTGCAGCGACTCGTTGATCTCCATCAGATCAATGTGCAGGCCTTCGGCATAGGTAAAGGCGAAGTCGTGAATCCAGAACCGGCGACCGTCCTTGCCCTTCAGGTGGAAAGGGAACTCGCCCAGCACGCGCAGACCGAGGTTTTCCAGAATCGGCAGCATGTCCGACAGGGGCAGCGGCGTATCCAGATGGTAGAGCTTGCAATGCAGGCGATTCTCGACGGTCGTGATCGGCTGGTAGAAGCTCATCGCCAGCGGCCGCTCGTCGCTCAGGCCCAGCACATGCTGGATGTCCACCGCCGCCGAAAGCGGATCGAAGCGCTCGCGATAGCCCGCCGGAAAGCCTTTCGGAAAATCACTGAGAATGCGGGTGCCCCGGGCCTCGCCAAAACGCTCGATGATCAGGCCGGAATAGTCGTCCTGCCAGGTGCGGCAGGCCTGCACCACTTCCTTTTCCAGTTGCAGCGGATCGATCTGCAGCGGTTTTTCCGGGTCCAGCCGCAGCAGGAACTGCACGCGGATCAGCACCGACTCGGAAAAATAGGTGGAGAACTCGCAACCGCTGGCGCCCAGCCGATCGATCAGCACCTGCTGGATGCGCAGGCGCGTCTCGGTCGAGTAGATATCGCGCGGAACGTAGGCCAGGCAGTAACAGAAACGGCCATAGGGGTCGGTACGCAGGAACAGCCGCAGCCTGTTGCGCTCCTGGATCTGCACGATGGCGATGGCGGTCTCGAAGAGCTGGTCGAGGGTCATCTGGAACAGTTCGTCGCGCGGCAGCACTTCGAGTACCTGGACCAGTTCCTTGGCCAGATGCGCCGAGTCATCGAACTGCGAACGCTCCACCACCTGCGCGACCTTGCTGCGGATATAGGGAATGCGTCGCACACTCTGGGTGTAGACCGAAGAGGTGAACAGGCCGAGGAAGCGGCACTCTCTGGTCACCCGTCCCTGCTCGTCGATTTCGCGCAGGGAGACATAATCAGGGTAGGCCGGGCGATGCACGCGGCTGGGCGTCGCCGCCTTGGCGAACGACAGCAGCAGCGGCTCACGCAGGTAACTCAGCGCCGCCGGCATCGGCAGCTGGTCCTCATCCTGACCGGTGCGCAGATGCCGCGACAGGCCCAGCAGCGATGATTCGTCGTAGATCAGACGTCCGCTTTCACCCTGATCATCGAGGGTGAATTCCTCGTAGCCGAGGAAGGTGAAGTGGTCATCGACCAGCCAGCGCACGAAATCCATGATCTCGCCCAGCTGGCCGGTGCCGGCCTGCCCCTGCAGCCCGCTCAGGCGCTGGTGATGCTCCTCGGCCTTGGCCTTCATCGCGGCAAAGTCGCTCACCGCCAGACGCACATCGGCCAGCACGGCGTGCAAAGACTGCTCCAGCTCACGCAGGGCGCTGGCACTGGCGCACCTGTCCACCTCGACGAAGATCAGCGACTCCGCACGGCTGTCAGCGGTGCTCTGGCCCCTGGGCAGCAACTCCAGGAACTCGCCATCGGCACCACGGCGTACCTGCAGCACACTGTTCTGCAGGGTATGGATGGCGTAGCCGCGGCGCATCAGTTCCATGCGCACCGAGTCGACCAGGAACGGCATGTCCGGGTGCAGCACCTCGACCAGGCTATGGGTCGATTGCCAGCCGTGCTTCTCGTAATCGGGGTTGAAGACCTGAACCTGCGGCTGCGCCGGATCGAAGCGCTCCAGCAGCCGCCAGCTGGCCAGCGTCGAGCCGACCAGGTCGCTCATGCGCCGCTCGGCAAGCTCGGACAGCGCGACGATTCCAAAAAACTGTTCGGCGAAAAGTCCCACTTGTGGCAGGAGTTTTTCATCGACATGCTGCGCCAGCGCCGCTTGCAGTTGTTGCTGGAAGTCGGCTTTGCTGGCTGCGGTAAAGAACGCCATGGGTTAGCTCCATTCTGGCAGGGTTCGACACACCCTTGCGGACATGACTGATGACGAAACACCTTAGTTCAACCCCAGGCCTGGGTCTGCCCCCCATTTCGTCGCGACCACATAAGTTGCCGAGCCGCACATAGCCTCGAACCCGCCAATGAATTAAAGTCTGACCCGGCGCGCCCTGCCCTTTTCAGAAGAGCCCGAAGATGGACCACCGTGAAGCAATGGTCGCCTTGCGACAGTTCCTTTCTACCCAGATTCTTGGCCAGGAACGCCTGATCGAGCGGCTGCTGATCGCACTGCTGGCCGACGGTCATCTACTGGTCGAAGGCGCGCCCGGCCTGGCCAAGACCCGCGCCATCAAGGAGCTTGCCGGCGGCCTGGAAGCCGAATTCCACCGCATCCAGTTCACCCCGGACCTGCTGCCCGCCGACATCACCGGTACCGAAATCTATCGTCCGGAAACCGGCAGCTTCGTCTTCCAGCAGGGGCCGATTTTCCACAACCTGGTGCTGGCCGACGAAATCAACCGCGCACCGGCGAAGGTCCAGTCCGCACTGCTCGAAGCGATGGCCGAGCGCCAGGTCAGCGTCGGTCGCAGCACCTACGACCTGTCGCCACTATTTCTGGTGATGGCCACGCAGAACCCCATCGAGCATGAAGGCACCTACCCGTTACCCGAGGCGCAACTGGACCGTTTCCTGCTGCACGTGCGGCTCGGCTTTCCCGACGCGTCAGTGGAGCGTCGCATCCTGCAGCAGGCCCGGGGCGAAGCCATCAACGGCGAAACCACGCCGGAACATCGCGTCTCGCAGCAAGCGATCTTCGCCGCGCGCAAGGAAGTCCTCGACCTGTACATGGCCGATGCGGTGGAGGAATACCTGGTGCAACTGGTCATGGCGACCCGTACGCCGGCCAAATTCGATGCCGAGCTGGCCAGCTGGATCGCCTATGGCGCCAGCCCGCGTGGCTCGATTGCGCTGGACCGCTGCGCACGCGCCCACGCCTGGCTGGCGGGCCGCGATTTCGTCAGCCCCGAGGATATCCAGGCCATGCTGTTCGATGTGCTGCGCCATCGCCTGATCCTGTCATTCGAGGCCGAGGCCTCCGGCATCGACCAGGACCGTGTCCTGCAGCGCATCCTCGACGTGGTCGCGGTGGCGTGATGCATGCTTCGGCGCCCGACACTGCCGCCCAGACGGCCCGCACCTCTGGCGCCGGCATTCGCGTGAGCCTGGCCGAGCTGATCGACATGCGCCACCGGGTCCGTGAAGTCCCGCTGTTTTCCAGCCCGCAGCGGCGCGCGCCGCTGGTTGGCCTGCACCATTCCAAGCTGCGCGGGCGCGGCGTGGATTTCGATCAGGTACGCATCTACCAGGCCGGCGATGATGTGCGCACCATCGACTGGCGTGTCACGGCGCGCACCCAGGAGCCTCACACCAAGCTGTTTCACGAGGAACGCGAGCGGCCCATCTATATCCTCGTCGAACAGAGCCCGCGACTGTTCTTCGGCAGCGGCCTGGCACTCAAGTCAGTGCTCGCGGCGCAGACTGCCAGCCTGATCGGCTGGGCCGCGCTGAGCCACAATGATCGCGTTGGCGGACTGGTCTTCGGTCAGGGCGAACAGCGCGAGATCAAGCCACGACGGAGCAAACAGAGCCTGCTGCAACTGCTCGACCGACTGGCCCGTGCCAACGCCGCACTGGCCGCCGACCAGTTCAGCACCCCCGAAGCGTTCGGCATGGCCCTGAGAAGAGCCCGCGAAGTGCTGCGCCCCGGCAGCCTGGCGGTGATCATCTGCGATGAACGCACCCTGAGCGACAGCGCCGAACAACAACTGACCCTGCTCGCGCGCCACGTCGATCTGCTGCTCATGCCGCTTTCCGACCCGCTGGACCACGCCCTGCCTGCCGCCGGCCACCTGCGCTTCGCCCAGGGCAACGCGCGCCTGGAGCTCGATACCCATGATGCCGCGCTGCGCCAGACCTGGCGTCAGCAGGCCCAGGCGCGTAGCGACCGCTGGCAGCGCCTGGCCGACCGTCTGCGCTCGCCGCTGATGCCGCTGGGCACCCAGCGTGAACTGGTGGAACAGCTGCGCGAACACCTGAGCGTGCAACAACCCGGTGCCAGGCGATGAACAGCATCGAGGACCTTCAGCCGCTGATCGCACCGCCGCCGATTGCCTGGTGGCCACCCGCACCGGGCTGGTGGTTTCTCGCTGCGCTGGCGCTCGCCATCCTGCTGGCAGTGCGTCTGCGCCCCTGGCGCTATCTGCAGCGAAACGACAGCAGCGAGCACGAAACCGAGATCGAGCCGCACCGGCATATCGCCCTGGCCGAGCTGGCCCGGTTGAGCAAGCCCTACGACGGCCAACCCGCCAACCAGTGGTTGCAGCAACTCAACGCCCTGCTCAAGCGCCTCTGCCGCATCCGCTACCCCGATGACAATTCGCATACGCTCAGCGGGCGCGCCTGGCTGGCATTTCTCGACAACCGCTGCCCGGCAGCGGGGCTGACACGCTGGATGGTGCTGGTCGAGGGTGGTTATCGCGCCGAGTGCCGGCTGGACGACAAGGCCATCGCAGGCCTGGAACAGGCCGTGCAGATCTGGATTCGCAAGCATGTTTGAGCTGGCCTGGCCCTGGATATTCCTCCTGCTGCCCCTGCCCTGGGTCATGCGCGGGTTGCTGCCCGCCGCCGACAGCGGCGATGCCGCGCTGAAGGTCAGCTTTCTCGACGACCTCCAGGCCCTGTCCGGTCGCCGCGCCAGCATCGCCCTGCCCGCCTGGCGCCAGCAGATACCCTACGCGCTGGTCTGGCTGCTGCTGCTGTGCGCCGCCGCCCGCCCGCAATGGCTCGGCGAACCGCTGCCCTTGCCCACCAGCGGTCGCGACCTGCTGCTGGCGGTGGATGTGTCCGGCTCGATGGACTACCCCGACATGCAGTGGCAAGGCCATGAAGTCAGTCGTCTGGAACTGGTCAAGCAGTTGTTCGGCGACTTCATCATCGAGCGTCATGGCGATCGCGTCGGGCTGATCCTGTTCGGCAGCAAGGCCTACCTGCAGGCACCACTGACCTTCGACCGGCAGACCGTACGCACCTGGCTCGACGATGCCAGCCCGGGCATCGCCGGCAACAATACGGCCATTGGCGATGCCATCGGGCTGGCGCTCAAGCGCTTGCGCGAGCGTCCGGCGGATAGCCGCGTGCTGGTGCTGATCACCGACGGCGCCAACAATGGCGGCGAGATCGACCCTCTGCTCGCGGCACGCCTGGCCGCCGCGCAGAATGTAAAGGTACATACCATCGGCATCGGCGCCGCCACCCCGGCAGATGGCGCACTCGGGCATTTCGGCTTCAACGCGTCCGACCTCGACGAACCGACCCTGCGCGCCATCGCCGAACAGACCGGCGGCGAGTATTTCCGCGCCCGCTCCAGCGACGAGCTGAAAGCCATCGGCGCCGCCCTCGACCAGCTCGAACCGACCGCTCAGCAACCAGCGCAGGCACACGTCGCCGATGCCCTGTACGTCTGGCCATTGGCGGCGGCCCTGCTGCTCAGCCTGTTGCTGGTGGCAAGCCGCCTCTGGCCGACACCGTTGCAGCGGCTCTTGCCCGGGAAACAGCCGTGATCGACTTCTGGCCACATCTGCTCAGACCCTTCTGGCTGCTGCTCATGCCGCTGCCGCTCTGGCTGCTGTGGCGCCTCTGGCATCGCCGTCGGCAGACCGGACGCTGGCAGCGCCTGCTGCCCGAAGCCTTTCATGCGGTACTGCTGACGAGTGGCAAGCTGCGCAACAGCCGGCTGCCCTGGCTGCTGCTCGGCTGCGCCTGGCTGCTGGCCTGCCTGGCGCTGCTCGGCCCGAGCTGGCAGCAGGCCGAACAGCCCGGCCTGTCGCGCGATGACCCGCTGGTGATACTGCTCGACCTGACGCCGGCCATGCTCGCCGCAGACGTACGGCCCAGCCGTCTGGAGCAGGCCAAACACAAGATTCTCGATCTACTGCAGGCGCGCCAGGATGCCCAGACCGCCGTGGTGGTGTTTGCCGGCAGCGCCCATACCCTGGTGCCGCTGACCCGGGATCTGGCCACGACACAGAACCTGCTCGATGCCCTGCACCCCGACCTGATGCCCGCGCCCGGCCAGCGCGCCGATCTGGCGGTCGCCCAGGGTATCGCACTGCTCGAACAGGGCGCACGTGGCCGTGGGCGCCTGCTGCTGATCGGCAGCAGCCTGGACGAGCACGAGCGCAACGGCATCCAGGCACAGCTGAAGGCTGCCGGCCTGCGCCTGCTGATCCTCGGCATCGGCACCCGCCAGGGCGCGCCCATTGCCAGTGAGGACGGCAGCTTTCTCAAGGACGACAAGGGCGCGATCCTGATTCCACGCCTGGACGACAGCGCCCTGCGGCGCTTCGCCAACGACAGCGGTGGCCGCTACCAGCAAGCCCGCCTCGATGATCAGGACCTGCGCAGCCTGGGCCTGCTGGAACGCGGCGGCGCCCTGCAGGCGCGTGACGACGAGACCACGCAACTCGACATCTGGCTGGATCAGGGCCACTGGCTGTTGCTGCCACTCCTGCTGCTGGCAGCCTGTGCCGGGCGGCGCGGCTGGCTGCTCTGTCTGCCTTTGCTGATCGTCCTGCCGCCGCCGGCCAGCGCCCTCGGCATGGATGACCTCTGGCAGCGCCCGGACCAGCAAGGCATGCGCCTGCTCGAGCAACGGCGTCCCGCCGAGGCCGCCGAACGCTTCGAGGATTACCGCTGGCAGGGTTTTGCCCGCTACCAGGCCGGTGACTTCGCTGGCGCCGCCGAGCGCTTCGCCCAGGGCGATAGCGCCAGCGATCACTACAACCGCGGCAATGCACTGGCACGCAACGAACAGCTCGAATCGGCCATCGAAGCCTATGACCAGGCGCTGGAACAGGCCCCCGGTTTGCAGGCGGCACAGCACAACAAAACCCTGGTCGAAGAACTGCTGCGCCAGCGCGAACAGCAGGGGCAACAACACCAGCCTCCGCAGGACTCTGCTGACGGTGGCCCATCGTCGGAGCAGTCAGCCTCGACCCGTGACGCCGCCACCGCGCCGGGAGAACCCGCCGCAGCCGGCGACGAGCAGAATGCGTCCACTCCGCCAGCGGCTGAAGCAAGCGACGAAACCGCCCAGGCCGAAGCCGATGCACAGCCTGCCCAGGCCGGGGACGCCTTCGCCGATCCGGAACAGGATCAGGCGCTGGAGCAGTGGCTGCGCAAGGTGCCGGACAACCCCGGCGAGCTGCTGCGGCGCAAGTTTCTCCATGAACATCGCAAGCGTCAGGAAATGAACCGGGAATGAATCCATCATGCGTCTGCTGACCCTGATCCTTCTCATGCTGCTTGGCCTGCAGGCAAGCGCGGCGAGCCTGACGGCACGTGTCGACCGCACCCAGCTGAGCCTGGATGAAACGCTGGAGCTCACCCTCGAAACCGACGATGCGACGATCTTCGGCAGGCCGGACCTGCAACCGCTCGACGGCCTGTTCAAGGTCTTCGGCAGCCGCCAGCTCAATCAGCTGTCGAGCATCAACGGCCAGGCACGCGCCATCACCCAGTGGCTGATCACCTTGCAGCCCCAGCAGAGCGGTTACGTGGTGATCCCTCCCTTGCAGGTCGGTGAGTTGCACAGCGAGCCCATCACCCTGCATGTGCGCGAGACCAGCGCCGAAGACGGCGACCGGCTGGCGCCCATCTTCATCGATGCCAGCCTCGACCAGGACAGCGTCTATGTACAGGCCCAGGTGCTGCTCACCCTGCGCATCTATCACTCGGTTTCGCTCTACGACGACAGCACCCTCTCACCGCTGCAGATGAGCGATGCGCTGGTGGAGCGGCTCGACGAACCGCGCACCTACGAAAAGGACATCAACGGCATCCGTCACGGTGTGATCGAAATCCGCTATGCCCTGTTTCCGCAGAAAAGCGGAGCGCTGACCATTCCCTCGCAACTGTTCAGCGCCACGGCGGTTGCCCCGGCCACGGGTGATCGCTTCGGCTCGCGCTTCGGTCGCTCGACCCAGGTCAAATCGCCGTCCATCCCGCTGCAGGTCAAACCCAAGCCAGCCGAATACCCGGCTGATGCACCCTGGTTACCCGCCACCAACCTGACCCTGGTCGAAGCCTGGAGTCCGGAGCCACAGGAGGCCAGAATCGGCGAAGCCCTGACGCGCAGCCTGCTGCTCAAGGCCGAAGGCCTGACCAGCGCCCAGCTGCCGCCACTGCTGTCGACACAGGTGCCAGGCTTGCGTGGCTATCCCGATCAACCCAGCCTGCGCAACGAAGTCGCCGCCGGTGGCGTCAGCGGCAGCCGTGAACAGCGTGAGGCGCTGGTGGCAACGCAGCCCGGCGACTTTCTTCTACCGGCCATCGAACTGGTCTGGTGGAATACCGCCGAAGACCGTCTGGAACGCAGCTCGCTGCCCGCCCGGCCACTGCAGGTGGCGGACAATCCGGAACTGCAACAGCCCGCCATCGAAGCCCCGGCCAACCCGACGCCGACTGAAACCCTACTGCTCTGGCCCTGGCAGTTGAGCAGCCTGCTACTGGCTCTGACCACCCTGCTCGGCTTCGGCCTCTGGCTGCACGCGCGCAGCCAGCCGGCCATCGTTCGCACCGCCCAGGCCGGGCCGACACCTCGCAGCCTGCTCGATGACCTCAAACGCGCCTGTCAGGCCAACGACACCCAGGCGACCCGTCACGCCATCGACGCCTGGGCGCGGCAACAGCCGGAAACCCTGGCCGACATGGCCGCACGTTTCGTACCGCTGTCCGACGCGCTCGACGGTCTCAACGGCGCGCTCTACAGCGAAACCGGTCAACGCTGGCAGGGCGAAGCACTGTGGCAGGCCATTCAAGACCTTCCGGCGGCGCATCCCCCTGACGCCCAACCGGATACGATCACCCTGCCGCCCCTGTACCCCCGCTGAACAGTTCAGCGCAATGAGCAGAGTGCGCGCCCGATAGGATTTCTGCGAACGGGTCAGAATCAGTCTTGCGGAGCGAGCGAAGAAACACACCGGAGCGGCCTCTCAGCCAGCCATATCTCAAGCTCATCAGGAGGCAACGGCGGTGAGAACAGATAGCCTTGCCCCACGTGATAACCCAGCTGCTTGAGAATACGGCGCTGCCCTTCGGTTTCGATGCCTTCGGCTACCACCGTCAAGTGCAGGCTTTCACCAAGGCCGATTACCGCACGGCTCAGGGTCCGGCTTGTGTTATCGCGCTCCAGATCGTAGACGAAGCTACGATCCAGCTTGAGCTCACCGATGGGCAGGCGATGCAGATGGCTGAGGCTGGAGAAGCCGGTACCAAAATCATCCATCGCCAGCGAGACGCCCTGGGCATGAACCTGATGGAGGGTCTTGCGAAAAACGGGAGTGTTATCCATCAGCACGCTTTCAGTTATTTCCAGCGTCAGGTCAGTGCCCTTGAGTCCGTATTGCGCCAAAGTGCTGGCGATCACCGCTGGCAGGTCGAGGTCATGAAAATTGGAGGGCGACAGATTGATCGACACTGCCGGAGTCTCCAACCCCCGCTGGCGCCAGACAGCGAGTTGGCGGCAGGCTTCATGCAATACCCATCGCCCAAGCGCGTCTATCAGCCCAGACTGCTCCGCCAGAGGAACGAAGCTTGCCGGGGAAATATCACCCAGTTGCGGGTGCCGCCAGCGAGCCAGGGCCTCCACGCCATGCAACAGCCCCTCACGCAAAAAAATCTGCGGCTGGTAATACAATTGCAGCTGATTCTGCTCGATGGCTGCGCGCAGAGCGTTTTCCAGGGGCTACTCCAGGGCTGACCGTTTCAACTCCTCACTGAAGAAGCAGAATCGACCCGATCCGACGATTTTCGCCCGGCACATCGCCATATCGGCACGATGGATCAGCGTGTCGATATCATGGCCGTCGCCGGGGAACAGGCTGATGCCGATGCTGGCCGAGGGTACAAGGGGGACGTCGGCAACCCTGCAGGGTTTGCCAAGAGTGACCAGCAGTTGCCGGGCCAGCATGGCGGCCTGTTGACCACTGCACTGTGGCAATACCAGAACGAACTCGTCACCGGACAGGCGAGCGACGATGTCCGAGCGGCGCCGGCCCTGTTCGAGACAACGGGCAACCAGGCACAACAGTTCGTCACCGCCGGTCCGGCCAAGGGAATTATTGACTCGCTTGAAACGGTCAAGGTCGATGAACAGCACAGCAAGCGTGCCCTTGTCGCACTGCGCCTGGACGACTGCCTGTCCCGCCCTGACCAGCAGCAGGCTGCGGTTGGGCAACCCAGTGAGCTCATCGTAAAAGGCCATGCGGTGCAGGCGGGCGCGGCTTTCCTCCCGCTCCAGAGCCAGGGCACAGAGTGGAACGCAGGTATCGATCAGGCTCCGGTGCAGCGGGCTGGGTGTGGACGTTTCACGCAACTGAACGGCGAGAGCCCCGAGCATCCGGCCATTTCCGGAATGAATGGTCTTCGCCCAGCAGCTTGTACCCCAGGGCACGACGATGGCGCGCAAGCCTTGCGCCACCGAAACACCAGCAGTATCCACGGATTGCATGGCACTGCAGCCGGTCATCGTACTGGCGAGCAGTTCTTCCAGCACCTGGACCTGCCGGACAGACAAGCCGGAGCCCACCAGCAGCCGCAATATCCCCTGCTCGTCGGCGCGCATGATGAAGACGAGCGCATCCGGTGCAATCCGTTCTATTTCCTGGCAGATCAACGCCATCAGTTCTTGCAGGGAGTCCGTCAGCAGACTGTCGAGTGCCTTCCGGATAAGGTCCATGAGATTGCTTGCACTTGGCATAGACAGTTCGCCAGTAGTCGGGGGTTCTAAGGGGCGTGGCTTGCCTCGGATCACCTGGCCGGCAATGCAGATCGCTACGAAACTAGAGTGTGAAGCGCCTTACCATTTCATGGAGCCCAACCGCCAGACGCGACAGCTCGTTGCTGGCCGCGCTGGTCTGGTTGGCACCGGTCGCAGCACTGGTGGAAAGGTCGCGGATATTGATCAGGTTGCGATCCACCTCGCGGGTCACCTGAGCCTGCTCTTCTGCCGCGCTGGCGATCACCAGGTTGCGCTCGCTGATCTGCATCACGCGCTGGAAGATATCCTCCAGCACCTGGCCGGCGTTGCGGGTCGAATCCAGCGAGGACTTCGCCCTGCGGGTGCTGACAGCCATCGACTCGACGGCCTGGTCGGTACCGTTGCGGATGCTCCCGATCATCAGTTCGATCTCACCGGTCGATTCCTGAGTGCGCTGGGCCAGGGTACGCACTTCGTCGGCGACCACGGCGAAGCCACGTCCGGCCTCGCCGGCGCGTGCGGCTTCGATGGCGGCGTTGAGTGCCAGCAGGTTGGTCTGCTCCGATACGGCCCGAATCACATCGAGCACCTTGCCGATGCTGTGCGCCTGTTCGGCCAGTTCCCGCACCAATTGCGAAGTGAGCTCGATATCCTGGGTCATGGCCTCCACCTCGGCAAGGGTGCTCTGGACCTGGACGCGGCTCTGCTGCGCCAACTGATTGGAGTCATTGGAAGCCTGAGCCGTGGACACCGCGTTGCGTGCAACTTCGTCCACCGCGGTGGTCATTTCGTTCACCGCGGTCGCTGCCTGCTCCAGCTCCTGGTGTTGCTGATGCAGACCGCGATTGGATTCCTCGGTGACCGCGCTGAGCTCTTCGGCAGCGGAAGCAAGCTGGCTCGACGAAGTGGAAATCCTGCCGATCGTTTCGCGCTGGCTTTCCTGCATGCTTGCGAGTGAGGCGAACAACACGCCGATCTCGTTGGTCGAGCGCACTTCGATCCGGCTGGTCAGGTCGCCTTCGGCGATGCGACCGAAGATGCTTCCGACTTCACGTAGCGGAGCGAGCACACGGGTTGTGACGAACCACCAGCAGCCAGCCGCCAGCAGCAGGGTCATGAGGGTCAGCACAATGGCCTCGGTCAAGGCCAGCGCATAACGGTCATGGGCGTCCTGCATGACTGCGGTGGTATAGGCGTCCATGCGCTGCTCATAGTCCTGCAACGCCTTGTCGAAGCTGTCGTTCGCCGCACGGGCCGTCAGGTTGACCTCGATGTAGCGACTCAGAGACCCGGCGTGCAGCACCTGCAGTTGCTCCTCCAGCGCCACGTAATAGACAGTGAACGCCTGTTGCAGGTTCTGTTCCAGGCTCCGCCAGGAATCCCCGGCGCTGTCGTGGATGAATGCAGCGAAGGCGGTGTCCGCCTCGTCGATCAATCTTTCGGTGATGACCAGGGTGGCCTGTGCCTTGTCCATATCGCCGGCGCTGGTTTCCAGAAAAGCCCCAGCCATACCGATGCGGGCGCGCAACAGACGAGCATAAGCTTTCTGCAACTGACCACCGCGCTCGATCCCTTGCAGATGCAGGTTCTGAATCTGCTCCATGCTGATCTTGGCACCTCTCCAGGCGGTGAAAGTCGACACCAGCAGAGCTGCGATCAAAGTGAAAAGGACGATCGATAATTCCTGTGCGTATTTTCAAGTTGGCCAGCATTCCATTTCCCCGCGCAAATCTCCGGCAGCGCTCTAGATAGCACTCTGATGCCACAACTATCGCTTGCGTGCATGATGAACGTCAATGAAAAATGATGTTTAAAGCCTATATTGTTAACGTTAAAAGCCATTCTTTTCTCGAACGGACGCTTAGAGAATGACTCAAAACGTCACACCCAATGACGTGAGAGGCTAAGCGAATGAAAGGCAAAGGACTGGTGTACGAGGTGGGCATGGCGATTGCCGCCCGTCGCAAGACCAAAGGAATGACTCAGGCACAGGTGGCAGAAATCATGGGCGTCGAGAAAGAAACGATCAGCCGTATGGAAAACGGAGTGATATCGCCGACTCTGCCCCGGCTACAGCAGATCGCCGATATTCTGGAGTGCTCGCCGAGCGACCTTTTCCGCGCCGCCCCCGCCAACGCCGCTGAGCATGCCCAGTCCATAGGGGAAATGATTCAGGGCCTGCCCGACAACGAGCGGATGCTGGTGGTGAGTTTCGTCAGCGAGGTGGTCAAGGTATTCAAGGCCAGGGCATCGGCAGGCGGTGCAGATGATGGCAATGCGCCCGACCTGTGATATGGAGGGGCGCAATCTTGTCTGTCCAACACAGGCCCCTCGAAGGGGCAAAGCACGCTAGAACCTACAACCCAACCACTCAGCGACGGGTGATCAACCCCTGGCGCGCAACCCGTGTCAGTTCGCGAATGCAGCTTTCGAGGCAATCGACCGTAGGCGACTGGATCACCGCAAGATCGAAGCTGTTATCCGCGAAGCGAGTCAGGGACTCATCGGCAGCGGCGAACTGGACAAGCAAGGCACGGGACTTGCCGTTGCGGCGTGGCCAGCCATCGAGATAGCGCAGCAGTGATGACTGATGGATGCCTGCGAGAAGGACTCTGGGATTGGAGCGAACCGGCCCGCAGAGGATCGGAGCCAGAGATAAGCGTGCGCGAGTTGCATTCATATACGGGATTCCGCCTCACCTGTTCCGCTGGGCAGCGGTGGGAGGCTTCACCGGAACCAGCGCTTTAGCGGTATTTCGGAACCTTCCGGTTCCCGGCGCCCCGCAAGTAGCTGACTAAATCGGCGCATTAACGAAACTGTAGGGAAGCCGTATTGCCTCTGTCAACCGACAGAACTGCATTCGCAATTCCTTCCGTCGCCAAACGCCCCGACAGACTGTTGGCATTCGTTTCCCTCGACTCTCGCGAAAGGCGACCCGGCGATGATGCCGGTCAAGGCGAGCCTGAACGTTTGCTGCGACGATACGTCACAACTGACACCGAATCGTATTCGCCGCAAAAACATTTCAAAAAGTTTCATAAGCCCATGTACTTGCTCAAGCGATGGGCCTAGAATGCCACGACATTGTATACATGCGACGCGTTGTCACACATGCGACACGTCGTAAAGCCTTCGAGCCGTTCCGACAAGGAGTCCGGCATGCCTGATTTGTCCCTGTCCCACAACTGGGGCTTTGCAATATTCCTTCTGGGCGTCGCAGCGCTCTGCGCATTCATGCTCGGCGCCTCCAGCCTGCTCGGCAGCAAGGCCTGGGGCCGCGCCAAGAACGAACCCTTCGAGTCCGGCATTCTGCCCACGGGCAATGCACGACTGCGCTTCTCCGCAAAATTCTATCTGGTCGCGATGCTCTTCGTGATCTTCGACGTTGAAGCCCTATACCTCTTTGCCTGGGCTGTCTCGGTGCGCGAAAGCGGCTGGGCGGGCCTCATTGAAGCTACCGTATTCATAGCAATTCTGTTGGCGGGTCTTGTCTACCTTTGGCGGGTGGGTGCGCTCGATTGGGCGCCATCCAGCCGTCGCGAGCGACAGGCGAAGCTAAAACAATGAGGCTCTTCACATGCAATACAAACTTACCCGGATCGATCCGGATGCGGTCAATGACCGTTATCCGATCGGCCAGCAGGAGACGGTTGCCGATCCATTAGAAGACCAGGTTCATCGCAACATCTACATGGGCAAGCTGGAAGACGTGCTGAGTGGCGCGGTCAACTGGGGGCGCAAGAATTCCCTCTGGCCGTACAACTTCGGCCTGTCGTGCTGCTATGTGGAGATGACCACAGCCTTCACCGCGCCGCATGACATCGCCCGCTTCGGTGCCGAGGTGATCCGTGCCTCGCCGCGCCAGGCCGACTTCATGGTCATTGCCGGCACCTGCTTCATCAAGATGGCGCCCATCATCCAGCGCCTCTACGAACAGATGCTCGAACCCAAGTGGGTCATTTCCATGGGTTCGTGCGCCAATTCCGGTGGTATGTACGACATCTACTCGGTCGTTCAGGGGGTCGACAAGTTCCTCCCCGTGGACGTGTACATACCCGGCTGCCCGCCGCGCCCCGAGGCGTTCCTGCAAGGTTTGCAACTGCTGCAGGAATCCATCGGCAAGGAGCGCCGTCCGCTTTCCTGGGTCGTCGGCGATCAAGGCGTCTATCGCGCCGAGATGCCGTCGCAGAAGGAACAGCGACGCGAACAGCGTATCCAGGTCACCAACCTGCGCAGCCCCGACGACGTGTGAATTCCGGCTTTCCCGACCGGAAGGCCTCCGCACACCCAAACGTTGACCGAAAGCGACCGAGATCATGACTGCAGGCAATGCTCTGTACATCCCGCCCTACAAGGCTGACGACCAGGATATCGTCGTCGAACTGAACGCGCGCTTCGGCGCCGAAACCTTCACGCTGCAACCCAGCCTGACCGGCATGCCGGTGCTCTGGGTGCCCCGCGAAAAGCTCATCGAGGTGCTGGGCTTTCTGCGCCAGGTCAGCAAGCCCTATGTGATGCTCTACGACCTGAGCGCCACCGACGAGCGCCTGCGCACCCAGCGCCAGGGCCTGCCCGCCGCCGACTTCAGCGTCTTCTATCACCTCATGTCGCTGGAGCGAAACAGTGACGTGATGATCAAGGTCGCGCTCCGCGAAGGCGATCTGAACCTGCCCACCGCCGTCTCCGTCTGGCCCAATGCCAACTGGTACGAGCGCGAGATCTGGGACATGTTCGGCATCACCTTCGATGGCCACCCGTTCCTCACCCGCATGCTGATGCCACCGACCTGGGAAGGCCATCCGCTGCGCAAGGACTACCCGGCACGCGCCACCGAGTTCGATCCCTACAGCCTGAACGCCGCCAAGCAGGACCTGGAGCAGGAAGCCCTGCGCTTCAAGCCCGAGGACTGGGGCATGCAGCGCCACAGCGAGCACGAGGACTACATGTTCCTCAACCTCGGCCCGAACCACCCTTCGGCCCACGGTGCCTTCCGCATCATCCTGCAGCTTGATGGCGAGGAAATCCTCGATTGCGTGCCGGAGATCGGCTACCACCATCGCGGCGCCGAGAAGATGGCCGAGCGCCAGAGCTGGCACAGCTATATTCCCTACACCGACCGCATCGACTACCTCGGCGGGGTGATGAACAACCTGCCCTACGTGCTGGCGGTGGAGAAACTGGCCGGCATCACCGTGCCGGACCGCGTCGACTTCATCCGCGTGATGATGGCCGAGTTCTTCCGCATCCAGAATCACCTGCTGTACCTGGGCACCTACATCCAGGACGTCGGCGCCATGACACCAGTGTTCTTCACCTTCACCGACCGCCAGCGCGCCTACCAGGTGATCGAGGCCATCACCGGTTTCCGCATGCACCCGGCCTGGTACCGCATCGGCGGCGTCGCCCACGACCTGCCGCGCGGCTGGGACAAGCTAGTGCGCGAATTCCTCGACTGGATGCCCAAGCGTCTCAACGAGTACGAAAAGGCCGCACTGAAGAACAGCATCCTCATCGGTCGGACCAAGGGCGTCGCCGCCTACAACACCAAGGAAGCGCTGGAATGGGGCACCACCGGCGCCGGCCTGCGCGCCACCGGTTGCGACTTCGACATTCGCAAGGCACGCCCCTACTCCGGCTACCAGCACTTCGAGTTCGAGGTGCCGCTGGCGGTCAACGGTGACGCCTACGACCGCTGCATGGTCAAGATGGGCGAGATGCGCGAGAGCCTGAAGATCATCGAGCAGTGCCTCAAGCACATGCCTGAAGGCCCCTACAAGGCCGATCACCCGCTGACCACGCCGCCGCCGAAAGAGCGCACGCTGCAGCACATCGAAACCCTGATCACGCACTTCCTGCAGGTCTCCTGGGGGCCGGTGATGCCGGCCAACGAGAGCTTCCAGATGATCGAAGCGACCAAGGGCATCAACAGCTACTACCTGACCAGCGACGGCAGCACCATGAGCTACCGCACGCGCATTCGCACGCCCAGCTTCCCGCATCTGCAGCAGATCCCCGCGGTGATTCGCGGCAGCATGATCCCGGACCTGATCGCCTACCTGGGCAGCATCGATTTCGTTATGGCCGACGTGGACCGCTGATATGAGCACTCTGATCAAGACTGACCGTTTCGTCCTCAGCGAAACCGAACGCTCGGCCATCGAGCACGAAATGCACCATTACGAAGACCCGCGCGCGGCGTCCATCGAAGCCCTGAAGATCGTGCAGAAGCAGCGTGGCTGGGTGCCGGACGGCGCCTGCGATGCCATCGGCGAGATTCTCGGCATCCCCGCCAGCGACGTCGAAGGCGTGGCCACCTTCTATAGTCAGATTTTCCGCGTGCCGGTGGGCCGCCACATCATCCGCGTCTGCGACAGCATGACCTGCTACATCGGCGGCCATGAAAGCGTGCTGGACAGCATCAAGCATGAGATTGGCATCGAGCCCGGCCAGACCACTGCCGATGGCCGCTTCACCCTGATTCCGGTGTGCTGCCTGGGCAACTGCGACAAGGCCCCGGCGCTGATGATCGACGATGACACCTTCGGTGACGTCCAGCCCGGCGGCGTCGCCCAGTTGCTGGAGGCCTATCAATGAAGCTTGCATCCTTCGCCCCGGCCAACCGTATCGAACGCCGTGAAGAAACCCATCCGATGACCTGGCGCCTGCGCGACGACGGCCAGCCGGTCTGGCTCGACGAGTACCGTCAGAAGAACGGCTACGCCGCGCTGCGCAAGGCACTGGCCGAAATGGCCCAGGCCGATATCGTGCAGACGGTCAAGGAATCCGGCCTCAAGGGCCGTGGCGGCGCAGGCTTTCCCACCGGCGTGAAGTGGGGGCTGATGCCGGCGGACGAGTCGCAGAACATCCGCTACCTGCTGTGCAACGCGGACGAGATGGAGCCCAACACCTGGAAGGACCGGCTGCTGATGGAGCAGCTGCCGCACCTGCTGATCGAAGGCATGATCATCAGCGCCCGCGCGCTCAAGGCCTATCGGGGCTATATCTTCCTGCGCGGCGAATACGTCGATGCGGCGCGCATCCTCAACCGCGCCATCGACGAAGCCAAGGCCGCCGGCCTGCTGGGTAGGAACATCCTGGGCAGCGGCTTCGACTTCGAACTGTTCGTGCATACCGGCGCCGGTCGCTATATCTGTGGCGAGGAAACCGCGCTGATCAACTCGCTGGAAGGCCGCCGCGCCAACCCGCGCGCCAAGCCGCCCTTCCCCGCCGCCGTCGGCGTCTGGGGCAAGCCGACCTGCGTCAACAACGTCGAGACCCTGTGCAACGTGCCGGCGATCATCGGCAACGGCGTGCCTTGGTACAAATCCCTGGCGCGCAGCGGCAGCGAAGACCACGGCAGCAAACTGATGGGCTTTTCCGGCAAGGTGAAGAACCCCGGCATCTGGGAACTGCCCTTCGGCATCACTGCGCGTGAACTGTTCGAGGACTATGCCGGCGGCATGAAGGATGGCTACACCCTCAAATGCTGGCAGCCCGGCGGTGCCGGCACCGGCTTCCTGCTGCCCGAACACCTCGAGGCGCAGATGTACGCCGGCGGCGTCGCCAAGTTCGGCACGCGCATGGGCACCGGCCTGGCGCTGGCCGTCGACCACACCGTCAGCATGGTCTCGCTGCTGCGCAACATGGAAGAGTTCTTCGCCCGCGAATCCTGCGGCTGGTGCACGCCATGCCGTGACGGCCTGCCCTGGAGCGTGAAGACCCTGCGCGCACTGGAGCGCGGCCAGGGCACACGCCAGGACCTGGACATCCTGCTGCGGCTGGTGGACTTCCTCGGTCCCGGCAAGACCTTCTGTGCCCATGCGCCCGGCGCGGTGGAGCCGCTGGGCGCCGCGATCAAGTACTTCCGTTCGGAGTTCGAGGCGGGCGTGGCCCAGGTGAGCGCCACACCGCCACAGCCGGCATGAATTGAAAGACGCTGGAGGCTAAAGGCTGGACGAAAAAGCGACTCGCACCTCGTCCAGCCTCAAGCCTTCAGCCTCTAGCGACAGATTTCCTATTAGCCAGACCCGCGCAAGCGGATGAGAAGACCTAGAAATGGCCACTATCCACGTAGACGGCAAAGACTACGAAGTCGATGGGGCGGACAACCTCTTGCAGGCCTGTCTGTCCCTCGGCCTCGATGTTCCCTATTTCTGCTGGCACCCGGCGCTGGGCAGCGTCGGCGCCTGCCGCCAGTGCGCGGTCAAGCAGTATTCCGACGAGAACGACACGCGCGGACGGCTGGTCATGTCCTGCATGACGCCGGCCACCGACAACAGCTGGATTTCCATCGACGACGAAGAGGCCAAGGCCTTCCGCGCCAGCGTCGTCGAGTGGCTGATGCTCAACCACCCGCACGACTGCCCGGTGTGCGAGGAAGGCGGCCACTGCCATCTGCAGGACATGACGGTGATGACCGGCCACAACAAGCGCCGCTACCGTTTCACCAAGCGCACCCATCAGAACCAGGAACTCGGCCCCTTCATCGCCCACGAGATGAACCGCTGCATCGCCTGCTACCGCTGCACGCGCTACTACAAGGATTACGCCGGCGGCACCGATCTGGGCGTGTTCGGCGCCCACGACAACGTCTACTTCGGACGCGTCGAGGATGGCGTGCTGGAAAGCGAGTTCTCCGGCAACCTCACCGAGGTCTGCCCCACCGGCGTGTTCACCGACAAGACCCACTCCGAGCGCTACAACCGCAAGTGGGACATGCAGTTCGCTCCGAGCATCTGCCACGGCTGCTCGCTGGGCTGCAACATCAGCCCGGGCGAGCGCTACGGCGAGATTCGGCGCATCGAAAACCGCTTCAATGGCGAAGTGAACCACTATTTCCTCTGCGACCGCGGCCGCTTCGGCTACGGCTACGTCAACCGCGACGACCGCCCGCGCCAGCCGCTGCTGGGCGGTGAAACCCTGGGCATCGACGCCGCCCTCGACGCCGCCGCCGAGCTGCTCAGGGGCAAGCGCCTGATCGGCATCGGCTCGCCGCGCGCCAGCCTGGAGAGCAACCACGCCCTGCGCGAGCTGGTCGGTGCGGACAACTTCTACAGCGGCATCGCCGCCAGCGAGCTGGAAAACCTGCTGCTGATCCGCGACATCCTGCGCAACGGCCCGCTGCCGGTGCCCACGCTGCGCGAGATCGAAAGCCACGACGCAGTGTTCGTGCTTGGCGAAGACCTGACCCAGACCGCCGCCCGCATGGCCCTGGCCCTGCGCCAGTCGGTCAAGGGCCGCGCCACCGAGATCGCTGCCCAGGCGAGGATTCCCGAGTGGCACCAGGCGGCGGTACAAAACGTCGCACAGAATGCCCGCAGCCCGCTGTTCATCGCCAGCGTAACGAGCACGCGTCTGGACGATGTCGCCGAGGAATGCGTGCATGCCGCGCCGGAGGATCTGGCCCGCCTCGGCTTCGCCGTGGCCCACGCCATCGACCCCAGCGCTCCGGCAGTGACCGGCCTGGAAGCCGACGCCGCGCAGCTGGCGCAACGCATCGCCGCCGCCCTGCTGGCCGGCAAGCGCCCGCTGATCGTCTCCGGCGCGTCCCTGGGCTCGCGCGCCCTGATCGAAGCGGCGGCCAACATCGCCCAGGCCCTGAAGAATCACGAGAAGAACGCCTCCATCAGCCTGATCGTGCCTGAAGCCAACAGCATGGGCCTGGCGCTGATGCTCGAAGGCGAAAGCCGTGACCACTCCGCAGACGCCGCCCTGCAGGCCCTCGAAGCCGGCAGCGCGAATGCCGTACTGGTGCTGGAAAACGACCTCTACCGCCGTGCCGAACGCAGCCGGGTGGATGCCGCCCTGGCCGCTGCACAAACCGTGATCGTCGCCGACCACCAGCGCACCGAGACCAGCGCCAAGGCCCATCTGCTGCTGCCGGTGGCCAGCTTCGCCGAAGCCGACGGCACCCTGGTCAGCCAGGAAGGTCGTGCACAGCGCTTCTTCCAGGTGTTCGAGCCCAGCTATTACAACGGCAAGATCCTCGTGCGCGAAGGCTGGCGCTGGCTGCACGCGCTGCACAGCACCCTGCAGAACAAGCCCGTGGACTGGACCGATCTGGACCAGGCCAGCGCCGCCTGCGCCGCAGCCAACCCGTCACTGGCGGCCATCGTCGATGCCGCACCGCTGGCCTCGTTCCGCATCAAGGGCCTCAAGCTGGCGCGCCAGCCGCTGCGCTACAGCGGGCGTACCGCCATGCGCGCCAACGTCAGCGTGCACGAGCCGCGCCAGCCGCAGGATCAGGATTCGCCCTTCGCCTACTCCATGGAAGGCTATGGCGGCACCGTCGAGGATCGTCAGCAGGTGCCTTTCGCCTGGTCGCCCGGCTGGAACTCGCCGCAGGCCTGGAACAAGCTTCAGGACGAAGTGGGCGGTCATCTGCGCGCAGGCGATCCCGGCGTTCGCCTGATCCACCCGACCCATGCAGGGTTGCCCTGGTTCGCCGCCAACAGCGCCACTGCGCCCGCTCCGGGCCAGTGGCTGGCGGTGCCGCTGCATCACCTGTTCGGCAGCGAGGAAACCACCGCGCTCGCCGCGCCGATCCAGCAGCGCATTCCCGCGCCCTACGTCGCCCTGGGTGAAGACGAGGCGCGGCGCCTGGCCCTTGCCGAAGGCACGCTGCTCGGGCTTGAAGTCGACGGCCAGTTCCTGCGCCTGCCGCTGCGCATACTGCCGGAGCTGGGCGAAGGGCTGGTGGGACTGCCGGTCGGCCTGCCCGGCATTCCGGCGCTGATCGCCGGCGCTGCGGTCACTGCACTGAAGGAGATCACGGCATGAGCTGGCTGACGCCCGAAGTCCTCGACGTCATCATTCAGGTGATCAAATCCCTTGTCATCATGCTGGCAGTGGTGGTTGCCGGGGCGCTGCTGAGCTTCGTCGAGCGGCGTCTGCTCGGCTGGTGGCAGGACCGCCACGGTCCCAACCGGGTAGGCCCCTACGGCCTGTTCCAGCTGGCCGCCGACATGCTGAAGATGTTCTTCAAGGAGGACTGGAACCCGCCGTTCGCCGACCGCCTGATCTTCACCCTGGCGCCGGTGGTGGCGATGAGTTCGCTGCTGATCGCCTTCGCCATCGTGCCGGTGACGCCGACCTGGGGCGTGGCGGACCTGAACATCGGCCTGCTGTTCTTCTTCGCCATGGCCGGCCTCACGGTGTATGCGGTGCTCTTCGCCGGCTGGGCGAGCAACAACAAGTTCGCCCTGCTCGGCGCGCTGCGCGCCTCGGCGCAGACGGTTTCCTACGAGGTGTTCCTCGGCCTGTCGCTGATGGGCATCGTCGCCCAGGTCGGCTCGTTCAACATGCGCGACATCGTCGAGTACCAGCAGCAGAACCTGTGGTTCATCATTCCGCAGTTCCTCGGCTTCTGTACCTTCTTCATCGCCGGCGTCGCGGTCACCCACCGCCACCCCTTCGACCAGCCGGAAGCCGAGCAGGAACTGGCCGACGGTTACCATGTCGAGTACGCGGGAATGAAGTGGGGCATGTTCTTCGTCGGCGAATACATCGGCATTGTGACCATCTCGGCGCTGCTGACCACGCTGTTCTTCGGCGGCTGGCACGGCCCGTTCCTCGACACGCTGCCGTGGCTGTCGTTCTTCTATTTCGCGATCAAGACCGGCTTTTTCATCATGATCTTCATCCTGCTGCGCGCATCGCTGCCCCGACCGCGCTACGACCAGGTAATGGCCTTCGGCTGGAAGTTCTGTCTGCCGCTGACCCTGATCAACCTGCTGGTGACCGGCGCGCTCGTGCTGGCCGCGGCCCAGTAAGGAGAAAATACGATGTTCAGATATATAGGCTCGGTACTGCACGGTACCTATACCCAGCTGCGCAGCCTGATAATGGTTTTCAGCCATGGCTTTCGCAAGCGCGACACCCTGCAATACCCCGAGGAGCAGGTCTACCTGCCGCCACGCTACCGCGGTCGCATCGTCCTGACCCGCGATCCAGACGGCGAAGAGCGCTGCGTGGCCTGCAACCTCTGCGCGGTGGCCTGCCCGGTAGGCTGCATCTCCTTGCAGAAGGCCGAGACCGACGAAGGCCGCTGGTATCCGGAGTTCTTTCGCATCAACTTCTCGCGCTGCATCTTCTGCGGCCTGTGCGAGGAAGCCTGCCCGACCAACGCCATCCAGCTCACCCCGGATTTCGAGATGGGCGAATACAAGCGCCAGGACCTGGTGTACGAGAAGGAAGACCTGCTGATCTCCGGCCCCGGCAAATACCCGGACTACAACTTCTACCGCGTCTCGGGCCTGGCCATCGCCGGCAAGCCCAAGGGGGCGGCGCAGAACGAAGCCGAGCCGATCAACGTCAAGGGGTTGCTGCCATGAAGCCTTTCGATAAAAAGCGCTGGAGGCTGGAAAGCTGGACGAGTTCCCCGGCTTTTTCGTTCAGCCTTCAGCCTTCAGCCTTCCAACGCTCTAGGAGCTTGTGATGGAATTCGCCTTCTACTTCTCCTCCGGCGTGGCCGTGGTGTCCACGCTGCGGGTCATCACCGGCAGCAATCCGGTGCATGCCCTGCTTTACCTGGTCATCTCGCTGCTGGCGGTGGCCATGTGCTTCTTCGCCCTCGGTGCGCCCTTCGCCGGCGCGCTGGAAATCATCGTCTATGCCGGCGCCATCATGGTGCTGTTCGTGTTCGTGGTGATGATGCTCAACCTGGGGCGCAACACGGTCAGCCAGGAACGCGCCTGGATGGCCCCGCGCCTGTGGATCGGGCCATCGCTGCTGGCCGCCGCCCTGCTCGCCCAGCTGCTTTACGCCCTGTTCAGCGAACCTTCGGGCGCGACGCTGGGGCAGACCGAGGTCGGCCCGAAGGAAGTCGGCATCGCGCTGTTCGGCCCCTACCTGCTGATCGTCGAGCTGGCCTCGCTGCTGCTGCTCGGCGCGCTGGTCGCAGCCTTCCACCTGGGCCGTCACGAGGCGAAGGAGTAACCCATGCACGCCATTCCCCTCGAACACGGCCTGGCCGTCGCCGCCCTGCTGTTCAGCCTGGGCCTGGTCGGCCTGATGGTGCGGCGCAACATCCTGTTCATGCTGATGAGCCTGGAAATCATGATGAACTCCGCCGGCCTGGCTTTCGTGGTCGCCGGCAGCCGCTGGGGCCAGCCTGATGGACAGATCATGTTCATCCTGGTGATCACCCTGGCCGCCGCCGAAGCCGCCATCGGCCTGGCGATCCTGCTGCAGCTGTACCGCCGCTTCAACACCCTCGATGTCGATGCCGCAAGCGAGATGCACGGATGAACCTACTACTGCTCACCTTCGTCTTTCCGCTGCTGGGCTATCTGCTGCTGGCCTTCTCGCGCGGACGCCTGTCGGAAAACCTCGCCGCGACCATCGGCGTGGGCTCGATCGGCCTGTCGGCTCTGACCAGCGCCTGGATCATCTGGCAGTTCAATGCCGCGCCACCGCAAGGCGGCATCTACACCCAGGTGCTCTGGCAATGGCTGAACGTCTCCGGCTTCCAGGCGGACTTCGGCCTGCATCTGGATGGCCTGTCGCTGACCATGCTCGGCGTGGTCACCGGCGTCGGCTTTCTGATCCACCTGTTCGCCAGCTGGTACATGCGCGGCGAGGAAGGCTATTCGCGCTTCTTCGCCTACACCAACCTGTTCATCTTCAGCATGGTCCTGCTGGTACTGAGCGACAACCTGCTGCTGCTGTACTTCGGCTGGGAAGGCGTAGGGCTGTGCTCCTACCTGCTGATCGGCTTCTACTTCAAGGAGCGCAAGAACGGCAACGCCGCGCTCAAGGCCTTTATCGTCACCCGCGTCGGCGACGTGCTGATGGCTTTCGGCCTGTTCATCCTGTTCGTCCAGCTCGGCACCCTGAACATCCAGGAACTGCTGAGCCTGGCACCGCAGAAATTCGCCGAAGGCGACCTCTGGATCACCCTGGCGACCCTGGCGCTGCTCGGCGGCGCGGTGGGCAAGTCCGCGCAACTGCCGTTGCAGACCTGGCTGGCCGACGCCATGGCCGGCCCTACGCCGGTTTCCGCACTGATCCACGCGGCCACCATGGTCACCGCCGGCGTCTACCTGATCGCCCGCACCCACGGCCTGTTCCTGCTGGCGCCGGACGTGCTGGAGCTGGTGGGCATCGTCGGTGGCGTGACCCTGGTGCTGGCCGGCTTCGCCGCGCTGGTGCAGACCGACATCAAGCGCATCCTCGCCTACTCGACCATGAGCCAGATCGGCTACATGTTCCTCGCCCTCGGCGTCGGCGCCTGGGACGCGGCGATCTTCCACCTGATGACCCATGCCTTCTTCAAGGCGCTGCTGTTCCTCGCCTCCGGTTCGGTGATCAATGCCTGCCACCACGAGCAGAACATCTTCAGGATGGGCGGGCTGTGGAAGAAACTGCCGCTGGCCTACGCCAGCTTCATCGTCGGCGGCGCGGCACTGGCGGCGCTGCCGCTGATCACTGCCGGTTTCTATTCCAAGGACGAGATTCTCTGGGAGGCCTTCGCCAGCGGTCATAGCGAGCTGCTCTATGCGGGCCTGATCGGTGCCTTCCTGACCTCGCTGTACACCTTCCGGCTGATCTTCATCGCCTTCCACGGCGAAGCACAGACCGAAGCCCATGCCGGACGCGGCCTGGCCCACAACCTGCCGCTGCTGGTGCTGATTGTGCTCTCCACCTTCGTCGGCGCGCTGATCGTGCCGCCACTGGCCGGCGTGCTGCCGCAAAGCATCGGGCATGCCGGTGGCGAAGGCCGGATCGGCCTGGAGATCTTCTCCGGCGTAGTCGCGGTGGCCGGCATCCTGCTCGCCGCGCTGCTGTTCCTCGGCAAGCGCAGGCTGGTCACGAGCATCGCGCAGAGTGCGCCGGGGCGTCTGCTGAGCGCCTGGTGGTTCGCCGCCTGGGGCTTCGACTGGCTCTACGACAAGCTCTTCGTGCAGCCCTACCTGCTGATCTGCCGCCTGCTTGCGCGTGACCCCATTGACGCCGGCATCGGCCTGGTGCCGCGCACCGCACGCGGCAGCCATGCCCTGCTGAGTCGCAGCGAAACCGGCCAGTTGCGCTGGTACGCCCTGTCCATCGTTGGCGGAGCCGTGCTGCTGCTCGGCATCGTTCTGCTCTGACTTGCCCAAGGATTCGATATCGTGATTCTGCCCTGGCTAATCCTGATTCCCTTCATCGGCGGCTTGCTCTGCTGGGTGGTCGAGCATTTCGACCAGACCCTGCCGCGCTGGATCGCCCTGTTCACCATGGGCCTGCTGCTGGGCCTGGGCCTCTGGCTGTGGAGCACCGGCGACTACAGCCTGGCGCCCTCGCCCGACGCCGCCTCGACCTGGGCACTGGAGTTCAAGCACGTCTGGATCGAGCGTTTCGGCATCAACCTGCACCTGGCGCTCGATGGCCTGTCGCTGCTGATGATCCTGCTCACCGGCCTGCTCGGCGTGCTCTCGGTGCTCTGCTCGTGGAAGGAAATCCAGCGCCACGTCGGCTTCTTCCACCTCAACCTGATGTGGATTCTCGGCGGTGTGGTCGGCGTGTTCCTCGCCCTGGACCTGTTCCTGTTCTTCTTTTTCTGGGAAATGATGCTGGTGCCGATGTACTTCCTCATCGCGCTCTGGGGACACAGCGCCGAAGGCAAGCGCTCGCGGATCAACGCCGCCACCAAGTTCTTCATCTACACCCAGGCCAGCGGCCTGATCATGCTGGTGGCCATCCTCGGCCTGGTGCTGGTGAACTACCACAACACTGGCGTGCTGACCTTCGACTACGAACTGCTGCTCAACGCAGAGCTGGACCCGGCCATCGAATGGCTGCTGATGCTGGGCTTCTTCATCGCCTTCGCGGTCAAGTTTCCCATCGTGCCGCTGCACTCCTGGCTGCCCGACGCCCACGCCCAGGCGCCTACCGCCGGCTCGGTGGACCTGGCCGGCATCCTGCTGAAAACCGCCGCCTACGGCATGATCCGCTTTGCCCTGCCGCTGTTTCCCAACGCCTCGGTGGAGTTCGCGCCGATTGCCATGGCACTGGGCCTGATCGGCATTTTCTACGGCGCCCTCCTGGCCTTCGCCCAGACCGACATCAAGCGCCTGGTGGCCTATTCGAGCATCTCGCACATGGGCTTCGTGCTGATCGGCATCTACGCCGGCAGCGAACTGGCGCTGCAGGGCGCGGTGGTGCTGATGATCGCCCACGGCATTTCCGCCGCCGGGCTGTTCATCCTCTGCGGTCAGCTCTACGAACGCCTGCATACCCGTGACATGCGCGAAATGGGCGGCCTCTGGTCGTGCCTGCCGTGGCTGCCGGCGCTGAGCCTGTTCTTCGCCGCCGCCTCCCTGGGCCTGCCCGGCACCGGCAACTTCGTCGGCGAGTTCGTGGTGCTGTTCGGTGCCTTCGGCCAGTGGCCCTGGGTCGTGGTGATCGCTACCTTCGGTCTGGTGTTCTCCTCGGTCTACTCGCTGATCATGATCCACCGCGCGCACTTCGGAGCGAACCGTATCGAGAGGACGCTGAAAGGACTGGATGCCCGCGAAGCCGGCATGATCCTGCTGCTGGCGCTGCTGCTGGTCCTGCTCGGCGTCTATCCGCAGCCGGTGTTCGATATCTCGCTGGCGACCATGAGCGGCGTGCAGCAGTGGGTCGGCGCCGCTTTCTCCCCATTCGCTTCAGTCCGGTAGCCGCACCATGGAATTCACTCAACAACACTTCATCGCCCTGCTGCCGCTGCTGATCGTCTGCACCACCGCCATCGTAGTGATGCTGGCGATCGCCTGGCGGCGCAATCACGAGCAGAGTTTCATCCTCAGCGCCATCGGTCTGGTTCTCGCGCTGCTGTCGATTCCGCTGGCCCACCCGCCCGGCGGGCTCGGCGTGACCGCGCTGCTGCGGATGGACAACTTCGCTTACCTCTACACGGCGCTGGTCCTGATCGCAACCCTGGCCTGCGTCACCCTGGCCCACGCCTACCTGGGCGAAAGTTCGACGGGCAGCGGCTTCCCCGGCAACCGCGAAGAGCTGTACCTGTTGATGCTGCTGTCCGCAGCCGGTGGCCTGGTGCTGGTCAGCGCACAGCACCTAGCCAGCCTGTTCATCGGCCTGGAGCTGCTCTCGGTGCCGGTCTACGGGCTGGTGGCCTATGCCTTCTTCAACAGGCGCTCACTGGAAGCCGGCATCAAGTACATGGTGCTGTCCGCCGCCGGCAGCGCCTTCCTGCTGTTCGGCATCGCCCTGCTCTATGCCGAATCCGGCAGCCTGCTGTTCAGCGAGATCGGCGTCAGCCTGGCCAGCCAGGGCTCATCGCTGCTGGTGCAGGCCGGGATCGGCATGATGCTGGTCGGGCTGGGCTTCAAGCTGTCGCTGGTGCCCTTCCACCTGTGGACCCCGGACGTCTACGAAGGCGCCCCCGCACCGGTGGCGGCCTATCTCGCCACTGCCAGCAAGGTCGCAGTATTCGTGGTGCTGCTGCGGCTCTACCAGCTGTCACCGGCCACCGCCGGCGGCTGGCTCGACGATGCACTGGGCCTGATCGCCATCGCATCGATCCTGGCCGGCAACCTGCTGGCGCTGAACCAGAGCAACCTCAAGCGTCTGCTGGGTTATTCCTCCATCGCCCATTTCGGCTACCTGCTGGTGGCGCTGATCGCCAGCGATGGCCTGGCGGTAGAAGCCGTCGGGGTCTACCTGGCGGCCTACGTGCTGACCAGCCTCGGCGCGTTCGGCGTGATCAGCCTGATGTCCAGCCCCTTCAAGGGTCGTGATGCGGATGCGCTGTATGAATACCGGGGCCTGTTCTGGCGGCGCCCCTACCTGACGGCGGTGCTGGCGACGATGATGCTGTCGCTGGCCGGCATCCCGCTGACGGCGGGCTTCATCGGCAAGTTCTACGTGGTCGCCAGCGGTGTGCAGTCACAGCTGTGGTGGCTGCTGGGCACGCTGATCATCGGCAGCGCCATCGGCCTGTACTACTACCTGCGGGTGATGGTCACTCTGTTCCTGCTCGAACCCGGCCTGCGTCGCCACGACGCCCCCTTCGATTGGGGCCAGCGGGCGGGCGGCATCATGCTGCTGGTGATTGCGCTGCTGGTGTTTTTCCTGGGGGTTTATCCGCAGCCGCTACTGGAGATGGTGCGGGGGGCGGGGTTGGTTGGGCTCTAGTGACCTTCTCCTGCTTAGATAGAAACGCCCCGGTTTTGCCGGGGCGTTTCTATTTTGGGCTTGAGGTTTGCTGGCTTGATCTTACGCACGTCTAACCTCCACCCTCACGGCAGGATCTGGGAGAGGCTGGCAGCTAGGGATATTCCTGGCGTGCGTGCAGGACGTCCAGGATGCTGATGCGCTCAGTACCGACGCGGTAGACGACTAGGTAGTTAGGGTGCACAACCGCTTCGCGCGTTCCTGGAACGCGACCGGGGCGATGGATATAGGGATGCTGGGGCAGGGCCTCGACCGTAGCCTCAATGGCAGCCTGCATATGGTCGGCGGCATATGGGCTGCGCTC
This sequence comes from Stutzerimonas stutzeri, assembly GCF_013522825.1. GTDB lineage: Bacteria > Pseudomonadota > Gammaproteobacteria > Pseudomonadales > Pseudomonadaceae > Stutzerimonas > Stutzerimonas stutzeri_AK. Next base: position 5,210 of record NZ_JAAMQZ010000024.1, on the reverse strand, counting down.
GGCCAGATAACCCGCGATTTCTTCCAGGGCGTCGAGGGCTTGGGGCAGCCACTCAACCAGCACGGCGGCGCTTGGTCTCGATCACGGCACGGACGCGGGCCATAGCCTCATCATGCGGTACGGGTGGGCGCGGATCGGCCAGGCTGCGCTCGATGCGCTGGCGAAACCAACGGTCGTAACTGTCGGCCTGTTCCTGGGTCTCAAACTCGGAGACGCGGGGGTCTAGTTGAGTGCTCATAGCGGGCCTCCTAGTGATACGCCACCTAGTGTACGCCTCCAGCAGCGGTTCGACAAAAAAGGCAGCAGCCCGTGCGGAACGCGATCCTGGCCACCGCCTTCATCACTTCACTGCAATGAAATCCACTACCGCGCAATCCACGAGCCGTGGCATATTTGGAATCTGCCCGGTACGCAAGATGATGTTGGCAAGGTTAGGAAATGACGAGAGAGATACGTATGAGCCGCAACGACAAGGTGATGTGCCAGTGCTGTGGGAAGATGATGGTTCCCAAGGTGATAACCTCGGCTCCGTTTTACGTTAGCGGGATTCCGATGGGAGGCCGCCGCCCTGAGTATAGTGTTTGCCCGTTCTGTCTATCGCCGAAGTGGATGTTAACCTACGAGCAAGTAAATGCTGGGGCATCAGCTAACGTAGAGTTTGCGATTATTCTCATACTGCTTCTAGTGGTCATGGCTGCTTTTTTAAGGATTGGAATTGTAGGTGGCTGCCTAACTCTGGCAGCAGCTACCATTGGCTTCTTTTTCAGAAAAGGAATAAAACAATACTTGAAAACCATGCTTACTCGATAAAAGACCTTCATCGCAGGCCTTTTTAAAATTAATCGAGGCCAAGCCCCAACTGCCCGACAGACTCACCGACTATGTTTTCAGCAAGAAAGTTTTCTAGCCCAAAGTCTTCCACAAGCTGATAGCGCACAGGTTTTGAAAGCTTCCGAACACGGCCTTCGTCGACCGACTGTTTAAGCCAATCATTGATCTGCTTTTTAGATACGCCCCATCGCTCAACCAACTCGTCAACAGTAACAGCAGCCTGGAGGCACGCCATTTTGCTGAGAAAGAACTGATAAAAACTCATTTCATTAACGGCTGTATTTGATTCGGAGCTCGTTTGAGCCGCCTGATCAACGGGGCCACTGACCGTGGACGATGCCTGTAACAGTTCTTCTTCAGCGACACTCATGCCTGATTGCTCTATATCGATGTCGGTAACCCCGAGATCGGCAGCAGTCGGGCTAGAAGTGACAGGCGCGCTCAAGCTTTGTATATCCAGATACTCGACGGCCCCCTCCAGCCAGTAGCCACCTTTCGATACCAGCGCCTGGTTTCCAGATTGAACATCATTGACTCGATTGACCCAAAGGGGCACCCAAGCCTTTTTCAAGTTTTCAATGGCACCGTTCCAAGTCCCACCTTTGGTGTCAGAACGAACCACCACCGCTGCTTGGCTCAGGCAGTAGATGTACTTGTTCCGCGCCATGGCGTTTCCGCTGCTAAAACCAGCTTCAGGATAAAACGGCGAAACCAGCACGAGGTTGTTACTCATCAATCCCTGCCGCCATTTGCTAGCCATTGCTGCCGACAGCAGGCTATCGGCCATGACCCCGATTACAGTCCCCTCCCGCTTCAAGCCGCCCAGCATTGCGGCCTCATCGACACCGCGTGCGCCACCCGAAACCACCGAGAAACCTGCACTAGCAATACGTTCACCCAAGGCACTCGCATAACCAAGATCGGCATCATCCGCCTTACGTGCACCGACCACACATATACCACTTTGGTTAAGCAGCCGAGCATTGCCACACCCAAACAGCACAGCAGGCGCGCTGTTACGTAGCCGTTGCTTAAGTAGCTTGGGATAGTCTGCATCCGAGCGTGTTAGCACCCATATTCCGGCGCGGCTCCATTTTTCCAGGGCCAAGGCCAGAGCATGTCCGCGCCCCAGCAACTGCTCAATCCGCTCCAGTGAAATCTTTTCGTCCTGCCAGCCCTGCAAAACTGCACGCGGTTCTGAAGTAACCAAGTCTGCAGGCGTCTTGCCTTGCTCGTTGAGCCACAGTGCGAAGCGCCCCCACTCCGTAGGAGAAAGCGGTTTGGCGTCGCCAGATGACTTCGAGAAATAAGAAGTCAGTAGCAGGATCGACTGTGTATTGGTATTTATCATGCCTTGCTTGCCGTAGATGAAATTGCCAGCGGATAGACAGGTCCGCTACCGGCACGCCTAAGCAGCGCAGCGATAACGGTCATCGTCCAGCCTGAATCGATCATGTCATCAGCCAGCAGTACCGGACCCGAAGGGATACTTTCGCTTACAGCGAACACGCCATCTAAATTCCGGCACTGGTGGAAGCGATTGTATTGCCACTTCTGTGGCTCATTCTGCCTGACCTTGCTTACGCACTCCACAAAGGGAATCCCTAATGCAGCGGCCAGCCGACGGGCGAAATCAGGAACCAGCGTTGGATGCCCCAGAGAAGGCACGGAGCACAGCCAAGCAGGTTTAGGCTCGGGCTGCCAGCGCGATTGGATCATCTCAACCATGGCCTCAACCAACGCATCATCAAAATGGCCGCGTTCTTTGCCGTCTGCTGCTAAATCTCCCCAACCTCCATCACGCCATTGCGAAAGTACACGACCCTCAGCCGCTTGGAGTTGAGGTGGGAGATTCGTCGGGAAGCGGTAATGTTGGAAGCCCCCCTTGGCGACTTGCTTCTTGGGCTTGATGGGAATCTCGGCATGCCGAATGAAGGTCGCTGCCTCATGCACCAGCCTGCTGTTTACAGCGCTGGATACCAATGCCTTACCCAGGCAGTTCGCGCACTTGCCGCATGCCTCATGCGCAGGATCGTCTAACGCAGAGCGTAAAAACGCCATCAGGCAACCAGACTCATTCACATAAGCCTGCACCTGCAGCCACTCCTCCTCACGCAGTTGGGTGAGCCGTGCGATCCTCTCCTCATCCAGCTCGAAAGGAACTGGAGTGCGGTACCACTTACTGTCGATCTTGATAAGCGGTGCTGGGCTCTCGACACTGAGGAGCTTGAGAATCTTTTCTAGCTGCCCATGGGCGAGGTTGCTGTGTTCCTCCAAGTCACGAAGCGTCAACCCATCATGATTCGCTAGTACGCCCAGCAAGTATCGAACTTGGCCAGCCGGAGGAAAGGCCGATCGCCGGAAGAAAGCATGAATCTTTTCGTCTTCCTCCCCAGACATCAGCAAGCCCAGCGAATAATCGATCGCCCGACCTGCTCGACCGACCTGCTGGTAGTACGCAACGATGGAGCCAGGCGCCTGGTAGTGGATGACAAAGCCAAGATCCGGCTTGTCGTAACCCATGCCCAGTGCCGAGGTAGCCACCAACACTTTTAGCCGGTTTTCCAAGAGTGCATCTTCAAGGTACTGACGGAACTGATCACTGTCATCGAACTGCTTATGGGTCACATCGCTGTGATAAGCCGCAGCCTTGACTCCTCTGATACGCAACCAACGTGCGACCAGATCCGTATCGCGCTGCGTCAAGGTATAAACGATTCCGGTCCCGAACAGAGTTGGAATTGTTTCTGCCAACCAAGCTAAGCGGCTGGCCTGATCAGGCATTACCAGGTTTTGCAGCGCCAGACTTTCCCGCACCAAGGTCCCGCGCAGGATAGCGATATCACCAAACTGCTCGCGGATATCATTTACTACCCGGTTGTTGGCCGTTGCCGTGGTACCGAGAATGGGCGTATTGGCCGGCAGAAAACGCAGAATGTTGACGATGCGTCGGTAGTCCGGACGGAAGTCATGGCCCCAATCAGAAATACAGTGCGCCTCGTCAATCACCATCAGGCCGATACGGTCCGCAATGGGTTGCAGAATCGAATCCATAAAGCCATCGTTCGACAGCCGTTCCGGAGAGATCAACAAGCAATCGACCTGATCGGCAAGCACCGCCTGACGGGCCTGGTCCCACTTGTCGGTATTGGTCGAGTTGATGGTTATTGCACGAATCCCCAAGCGCTTGGCCGCCTCGATCTGGTTACGCATCAGCGCCAGCAAAGGCGAGATGATGATGGTTGGCCCCTGCCCTCGGTCACGCAAAATCCGAGTACTGATAAAGTAAACGGAACTCTTGCCCCAGCCCGTGCGCTGAACAACCAGCATCTTCTTGCGCTGGTTGACCAAGGCATCAATAGCCTCCCACTGCCCATCCCTGAATACTGCTGCCTCGTTACCAATAGCGACTTTCAGCAGTTTCTCAGCATCGTCCCGTTGCATCCCGACATTCCTTTAAGTCAATTCATTCCAAAGATGCTGCGTCAAATATCAATGCGCTTTGGCTGCCGATGTGGCCGGCTTCCTGGCTGGCTTGTTCGATACCAAGCCACGCGCCTTGCAGATCGTTATAGGTGTGGGCTTCTTCGGCCCAGTCTTGGCACTCGCCGAGGGTATAAAGACGACAGGTTAGCAGCGCTGACACGGCAGCATGGCTTCGTAGACGCCGAAATCTGGTGGGGCAACGGATCGACGTTGGAGGTGTGCACTTCCATCATCGGATCGAACAAGTGCGCCAACTGGATGCGCCAGGCTTCAAGGGCCAGTTTGAAATCGCCACCAGGCGTATCAAACGCCCACGCCCTGTCGACCTGGGCCAGCTCCAGGCACGCCTCATCGCTGCGAAACAGCATCTGGTCACCGTAGCCACCAGCACTTTTCTGGTAGACGGCAGTGATCGCCGAATCGCCAATCTTATCGACACTGATGACCTTAACCACTTCGTCGCCATGCAGGCCACGTAGCTGGGCGTCTTTTGTGATGCCTTCCAGCTTGACCATTGAAGTTTCCGGATATGCGCGAAATGGCTGAGTTTACTTGGATATGACTATTGCCGACAGCAGACTAAAAACCAGTTGTAGCCGGATAAAACAAAGACGCAATTGATTTATGCTGCGCCTTCCAGTGTTGGTGATCGAGGTGAACGTGCAAAAGTCAGCCGAAGCCGTAGTTAAGTGACTATTTGAAGGCTTGTCCCCACGTCATCGGCCAACACACAGTGAACCGAACAACGCTCGTGACGTGCCTGGCATGTCTAGTCCTGAAATAGGTTTACACCGATTCAGCTAGATTTCGGTACTAAAACGCCCGATGCACGGCATCGGGCGTTTTGTATTTCAGAGACAGATGCGGTCGTTCCGTGTTGTAGACCTCGATGG
>NZ_JAAMQZ010000023.1 GCF_013522825.1 Stutzerimonas stutzeri | reverse complement strand
TCGATCTGGTCGACCACAGCCAATTTAAAAGTCAGTGAGTAATCACGCTGGGTTCGCTTAACACCTTGATCCATCGAGGTCTCCAGGTTCTCGGGGGAAAGGTGTAAACCTTATTCAGGACGGGACATGATGATCAAAAAAAGCGCCTTTCGGGGCGCTTTTTTTGTGGCTGTCTGGCGAGCTGTCAGCGCTTCAGTGAGGGTGTCAGGTGCGGCTGGATCGCGGTCAGTACGGCCTTGAAGCACTTGCTGTTGCCGGCGACGACCTGGCCTTTTTCAAGGAAATCATGACCGCCGGAGAAATCACTGACCAGTCCGCCCGCTTCCTGAATCAGCAGCGCGCCTGCAGCCATGTCCCATTCGGAAAGACCGAACTCCCAGAAGGCGTCGAAGCGACCGGCAGCGACGTAGGCCAGGTCCAGGCTCGCAGCGCCCGCGCGGCGTACGCCGGCAGTCTGGCCGACCAGGCTGCGGAACATGCTGAGATAGGCATCCAGGTTGTCCATCTGCCCGTCGCGGAACGGGAAGCCGGTACCCAGCAGGGCGCCTTCGAGGCTCTTGCGCGAGCCGACGCGCAGGCGACGGCCATTGAGTGCGGCGCCGCGTCCCCGGCTGGCGGTGAATTCTTCCTGGCGCACCGGATCGATGATCACGGCATGTTCCAGGCGACCGCGGTACTTGCAGGCGATGCTGACCGCGTAATGCGGAACGCCACGCAGGAAGTTGGTGGTGCCATCCAGCGGATCGATGATCCACAGGTAATCGGCGCCATCACCAGAGCCTTGCGACAGCCCGCTTTCTTCGCCAAGAATGCCGTGGTTCGGATAGGCCTTGCGCAACGCGGTGATGATGAGTTGTTCCGCGTTGCGGTCGATTTCAGAGACGTAGTCGCGAGCGTCTTTTTCGCTGACCGAGATCACGTCCAGGCGCTCGGTGGAACGAATAATCAGTTCGCCGGCGCTGCGGGCGGCGCGCAGCGCGATATTCAGCATGGGCTGCATCGATCAAATACCTGGTCGTTTAAAGAAAGCCGCGAATTCTAGCAGAAAGCATTCGCCACATGTTGTATGCGCCGCAGTTCAATGGCGAAGCAGCGGGTGCTTCCTGTAAGCTTTTGCCTTTGCTTTTGGCCGGGAAGAAACAGTGTCGCTTCAGAACATTCGCGTGGTGCTGGTCAATACCAGCCATCCTGGCAATATCGGTGGTGCCGCTCGGGCCATGAAGAACATGGGGCTGTCCCGGCTGGTGCTGGTCGACCCCGAGGATTTTCCCAGTTCCGAGGCGGTGGCGCGTGCGTCGGGCGCAACCGATATTCTCGATGCGGCGCAAATCGTCGCAACCCTTGAGGAAGCGCTGGTAGGGTGCAGCGTCGTGCTTGGCACCAGCGCGCGTGACCGGCGTATTCCCTGGCCCCTGCTGGATCCTCGCGAGTCGGGCTCGGCCTGTATCGAGCAGGCTGAGCAGGGCGGCGAAGTGGCGCTGGTCTTCGGTCGCGAATATGCGGGACTGACCAACGAAGAACTGCAACGTTGCCATTACCACGTGCACATCCCTTCCGATCCGCAATTCAGTTCGCTGAACCTTGCCGCAGCTGTGCAGGTGCTCGCCTACGAGGTGCGCATGGCCTGGCTGGCCGCCCATGATCAGCCGAGCAAGCAGGAGAAGCTGGAAACCACCTCGCTGCTCAATGCGCAGCCGGTGACCGCCGACGAGCTGGAGCACTATTACGGGCATCTTGAGCAGACGCTGATCGATATCGGTTTCCTCGATCCCGAAAAGCCCCGTCACCTGATGCCCCGATTGCGCCGGCTCTACGGTCGCAGTGGCGTCAGCAAGCTGGAAATGAACATCCTGCGCGGCATTCTGACCGAGACCCAGAAGGCCGTTCGCGGTGAGCCTCACAAGCGGAGACAAGACTGATGTTCGAGCGCATGCGCGAAGATATCCAGAGCGTATTCCATCGCGATCCCGCAGCGCGCAACGCCTTCGAGGTGGTCACCTGCTATCCGGGATTGCACGCAGTCTGGTTTCACCGGCTGTCCCACTGGCTGTGGCGCAAGGACTGCAAGTGGCTGGCGCGGATGAACTCCAATCTGGCGCGCTGGCTCACCGGCATCGAGATTCACCCTGGTGCGCAGATCGGTCGACGCTTTTTCATCGACCACGGCATGGGCATCGTCATCGGTGAAACCGCCGAAATTGGCGACGATGTGACGCTCTATCACGGGGTGACCCTGGGTGGCACCAGCTGGAACAAGGGCAAGCGCCATCCGACGCTGGAGAATGGTGTGATCGTCGGCGCCGGGGCGAAGATTCTCGGGCCGTTCACGGTCGGCGCGGGCGCCAAGGTCGGCTCCAATGCGGTGGTGACGCGCGAGGTGCCGGCGGGCGCGACTGCGGTGGGCATTCCCGGCAAGGTCATCATCAAATCCGATGAAACCCAAGAGGCCAGGCGCAAGGCGATTGCCGAGAAAATCGGCTTCGATGCCTATGGCGTCAGCGCGGACATGCCAGACCCGCTCGCCCGCGCCATCGAGCAGTTGCTCGACCATGTGCAGGCGGTCGAGGCGCGCATGGAGGAAATGGGCCAAGCGCTTACCGCGCTGGGAAGCGATTATTGCGCCAGGAAGATGCCAGAGCTGCGCGAGGAAGATTTCGCTGAAATCAAGCACGATGGAGAAGGGCCGCGAGCATGATGGCGGGCCGGGTGCTAGCTGGTATGATGCTGCTCCGGTTGGGGCGCGCCTCGCTGCAAGCGGCTATTCGGTGAAAGGCTGAGTAAATTGATAGGTCATATAGTTGATCTAAATACTCGGGTATTGCATACTTGCGCCAAACCTTGATGCTTGGTGCAAGCTGATGCGATTGACTACCAAAGGCCGTTACGCCGTAACCGCGATGCTCGACCTGGCGCTGCATGCGCAGCAGGGTCCCGTCTCACTAGCGGATATATCCGAACGCCAGGGCATTTCGCTTTCCTACCTCGAACAGCTGTTCGCCAAACTGCGCCGTGGCAGTCTGGTCAGTAGCGTTCGCGGCCCGGGCGGTGGTTATCAGCTGTCCCGTGCAATGGCCGATATACAGGTCGTACAGGTGATCGATGCGGTCAACGAGTCCGTGGATGCCACACGCTGCCAGGGGCTGGGTGATTGTCATTCGGGCGATACCTGCCTGACTCACCACCTCTGGTGCGACCTGAGCCAGCAGATTCACGAATTCCTCAGTGGCATCAGCCTGGCCGATCTGGTCAATCGGCGCGAGGTCCAGGAGGTGGCGATGCGGCAGAATATGCGTCATGCCAATGGCCAGACACCGCAACACGACAAGATTGAAGCGTCCGCCATCGAATGAGCCGGGCGACAGCCGAATAGGAGATACCTGATGAAACTGCCGATTTACCTGGACTACTCCGCTACCACGCCGGTCGACCCGCGTGTGGCCGAGAAAATGATCGAGTGCCTGACTGCCGACGGCAATTTCGGCAATCCGGCTTCGCGTTCCCATGCCTTTGGCTGGAAGGCCGAAGAGGCCGTGGAGAATGCGCGTCGCCAGGTGGCCGAGCTGGTCAATGCGGACCCGCGCGAGATCGTCTGGACCTCCGGTGCAACAGAGTCCGACAACCTCGCCATCAAGGGTGTTGCCCATTTCTATGCTTCCAAGGGCAAGCACATCATCACCAGCAAGATCGAACACAAGGCGGTACTCGATACCACCCGCCAGCTTGAGCGCGAAGGGTTCGAGGTCACTTACCTCGATCCGACCACTGATGGTGTGATCACCCCGGCCATGGTCGAAGCCGCATTGCGTGACGACACCGTGCTGGTATCGATCATGCACGTGAACAACGAGATCGGCACCATCAACGACATCGCTGCCATAGGCGAACTGACCCGCTCGCGCGGCGTGCTGTTCCACGTCGATGCGGCGCAGTCGACCGGCAAGGTGGAGATCGATCTGGAGAAGCTGAAGGTCGACCTGATGTCCTTCTCCGCCCACAAGACCTACGGTCCCAAGGGAGTCGGTGCGCTCTACGTTCGCCGCAAACCGCGCGTGCGCCTCGAAGCGCAGATGCATGGTGGTGGCCACGAGCGCGGCATGCGTTCGGGCACACTGGCTGCGCATCAGTCGGTGGGCATGGGCGAGGCCTTCCGTATTGCCAAGGAAGAAATGGCGGCGGAAAACGAGCGTATCCGTGCGCTGCGTGATCGCTTCTTCAAGCAGGTCGAGCATCTCGAGGAACTGTACGTCAACGGCAGTATGACGGCGCGAGTGCCGCACAACCTCAACCTCAGCTTCAACTATGTGGAAGGCGAGTCGTTGATCATGGCGCTCAAGGACCTGGCGGTGTCGTCCGGTTCGGCCTGCACCTCCGCTTCACTGGAGCCGTCCTACGTACTTCGCGCCCTTGGCCGCAACGACGAGTTGGCGCATAGCTCGATCCGCTTCACCTTCGGTCGCTTCACCACTGAAGAAGAAGTCGACTATGCCGCGCAGAAGGTCAGCGAGGCAGTCACCAAGCTGCGTGAACTTTCACCTTTGTGGGACATGTTCAAGGATGGCGTCGATCTTTCCACGGTCGAGTGGGCGGCTCACTGAGTCGCTGCACAGCGCATAGTCTGAATCAACGAGGATTGCACCATGGCATACAGTGACAAGGTCATCGACCACTACGAAAACCCCCGTAACGTCGGCAAGTTCGACGCCGAGGATCCTTCCATCGGCACCGGCATGGTCGGCGCCCCGGCCTGCGGCGACGTGATGCGCCTGCAGATCAAGGTCAACGAGCAGGGCGTGATCGAAGACGCTAAGTTCAAGACCTACGGTTGCGGCTCGGCCATCGCTTCCAGCTCCCTCGCCACAGAGTGGATGAAGGGCAAGACCCTGGAAGAAGCCGAAACCATCAAGAACACGCAGCTCGCCGAAGAGCTGGCCCTGCCGCCCGTGAAGATCCACTGCTCGGTACTGGCAGAGGATGCCATCAAGGCAGCGGTGCGTGACTATCGCGAGAAGAAAGGCCTGCCCCAGGCATAAGCGAAGGAGGTATCGATGGCTATCAGCATGACGACCGCCGCCGCCGATCACGTGCGCCGTTCTCTCGAAGGGCGCGGCAAGGGCATCGGGGTCAGGCTGGGTGTGCGCACCACGGGCTGTTCTGGGTTGGCTTACGTGCTCGAATTCGTCGATGAGGCAGCTGCCGAGGATGCGGTTTTCGACAACCACGGCGTCAAGATCATCATCGACCCGAAGAGCCTCGTCTATCTTGACGGCACCGAGCTCGACTTCGTCCGAGAGGGCCTCAACGAGGGCTTCAAGTTCAACAACCCCAACGTGCGCGGCGAATGCGGCTGCGGCGAGAGCTTCAACATCTGAGGACGCCGTGGGTATTCCCTGTCATTACGCGCTGTTCGAGTTGCAGCCGGTATTCGATCTCGATCTGGACATGCTGTCGTCGCGTTATCGCGAACTGGCGCGCAAGGTCCATCCCGACCGGTTCGCCGATGGTGGCGAGCTGGAGCAGCGGCGAGCGGTCGAAGAGTCGGCCAATCTGAACGAGGCCTACCAGACGCTGAAAAGCCCTTCGCGGCGGGCGCGCTACCTGCTTGCGCTGCAGGGTCAGGAGATGCCGCTCGAGGCGACCGTCCAGGACCCCGAGTTCCTGATGCAGCAGATGCACTGGCGTGAAGAGCTGGAAGAGTTGCATGACGAGGCCGACATGGCTGGCGTCATGACCTTCAAGTCTCGCCTCAAGGCGGCGCAGCAGGACATCAATCAGGCCTTCTCCCGCGTCTGGCAGGACCCGGCGCAGCGCGAGGAAGCCGAGCGGCTGGTTCGTCGCATGCAGTTTCTCGACAAACTGTCCCAGGAAGTGCGCCTGCTGGAAGAGCGCCTCGACGATTAACCCCGCGTAGCGCCCGGCGCTGCGCCCGATATCAGACAGACATGGCCTTACTTCAGATAGCTGAGCCCGGACAAAGCCCGCAACCCCACCAGCGTCGTCTGGCGGTTGGTATCGATCTGGGCACCACCAATTCTCTCGTGGCGGCGCTGCGCAGCGGTATCACCGCGCCACTGGCCGATGCGGACGGTGAGGTGATACTGCCTTCTGCCGTGCGTTACCACGCCGACCATGTCGAAGTGGGTCGTGCGGCCAGGCGGGCGGCATCCAGCGACCCGCTGAACACCATCCTCTCGGTCAAGCGCCTGATGGGGCGTGGCGTTGGCGACGTCATGCAGCTGGGTGGCCAGCTGCCATATCGCTTCAGCGAGGGCGAGTCGCAGATGCCCTTCATCGAGACGGTGCAGGGGGCGAAAAGCCCGGTTGAAATCTCCGCCGAGATCCTGCGCGCCTTGCGCGAGCGCGCCGAGGCGGTGCTGGGTGGCGAGCTGGTGGGCGCGGTGATCACGGTGCCGGCCTATTTCGACGATGCTCAGCGGCAGGCGACCAAAGATGCCGCGCGGCTGGCCAATCTCAATGTGCTGCGCCTGCTCAACGAGCCGACCGCTGCGGCCGTGGCCTATGGTCTCGATCGACAGGCCGAAGGTGTCGTGGCGATCTACGATCTGGGCGGCGGAACCTTCGATATTTCCATCCTGCGCCTGACCAAGGGCGTATTCGAGGTGCTGGCCACCGGTGGCGATACGGCGCTGGGCGGTGATGACTTCGATCATGCGATTGCCAGCTGGATTCTGGCCCAGGCCGGCGCTTCGGCGGATCTGGCGCCGGGTGCGCAGCGCGAGGTGCTCAAGCTGGCCTGCGAGGCCAAGGAGCGACTCACCACTGCCGAGTCCGTCGAGCTGAACTACGCCGACTGGCAAGGTGTTCTGACCCGGGCGACCTTCCACGAGCTGGTCGATCCGCTGATCGCCCGTAGCCTCAAGGCCTGCCGGCGTGCGCTGCGTGATTCCGCTGTCGAGCTGGATGAAGTCCATGCGGTGGTAATGGTCGGTGGTTCCACGCGGGTGCCGCGTGTGCGTGAGCGGGTGGGCGAGATGTTCGGTCGCCAGCCGCTGACCGATATCGACCCCGATCAGGTGGTGGCCATCGGCGCGGCGATCCAGGCCGAAACCCTGGCCGGCAACAATCGCGATGGCGAAGAGCTGCTGCTGCTGGACGTGATCCCGCTGTCGCTGGGCCTGGAGACCATGGGCGGGCTGATGGAAAAGATCATCCCGCGCAATACCACCATCCCGGTCGCGCGGGCGCAGGAGTTCACCACCTATAAAGATGGGCAGTCGGCCATGATGATTCACGTGCTCCAGGGCGAGCGTGAGCTGATCGCCGACTGTCGCTCGCTGGCACGCTTCGAGCTGCGCGGTATTCCGTCGATGGTCGCCGGTGCGGCGAAGATTCGCGTTACCTTCCAGGTTGATGCCGACGGACTGCTCAGCGTTTCCGCCCGAGAACTGGCATCGGGCGTCGAGTCGAGTATTCAGGTCAAGCCATCCTACGGGCTGACCGACGGGGAGATCGCGCGGATGCTGGAAGACTCCTTCCAAAAGGCCGGTGAAGACAAGGCGGCTCGTGCGCTGCGCGAACAGCTGGTCGATGCCCAGCGTCTGCTCGAAGCGGTCGAGGCCGCCCTGGTGGCTGATGGCGAGCGTCTGCTCAGTGAGGAGGAGCGCAACGCCATCGAGGTGCAGATGCAGGCGCTGCGTGAACTGCTCGACAGCCAGGACGGCATCGCCATCGAGCGCCAGATCAAGCGCCTGAGCCAGATTACCGATGCCTTCGCGGCGCGCCGCCTGGACTCAACCGTCAAGGCCGCGCTGGCCGGACGGCAGCTCAACGATATCGAGGAATGACCCAGATGCCGCAGATTGTTTTCCTGCCTCATGCAGACCATTGTCCGGAGGGCGCGGTGGTAGAGGCCCAGGTCGGTGAAACCGTGCTGGATGCCGCGTTACGCCACGGCATCGATATCGAGCACGCCTGTGAGAAGTCCTGTGCCTGCACCACCTGTCATGTGGTGATTCGGGAAGGCTTCGCCTCGCTGGAAGCTTCCGACGAGCTGGAAGATGACATGCTGGACAAGGCCTGGGGCCTGGAGCCTGCCTCGCGTCTGTCCTGCCAGGCCGTTGTAGCTGACGCCGATCTGGTGGTGGAAATCCCGAAGTACACCATCAACCAGGTTTCCGAAGGCCATTGAAGGCGAGGGCATCACGATGAGTCTCAAATGGGCGGATGTACTGGATATTGCCATCGAGCTGGCGGAAAGCAGACCGGATGTGGACCCGCGCTACGTCAACTTCGTCGACCTGCATCGCTGGGTGATCGAGCTGCCGGAGTTTTCCGATGATCCGGCGCGCGGCGGCGAGAAGGTGCTCGAGGCCATTCAGGCGGCCTGGATAGAAGAAGCCGATTGACACGACAAGAGCGCTGAAGGCTTAAGGCTGGACGAAAAAGCGCTTTATTCGTTCAGTTGTAGGTCGGATCACGCCTCAGCGACCCGGCGAGCGAAGTCTCGGTGGATGTAAAAAATGACGCTGGCTCGTTCAGTTGTAGGTCGGGTCACGCTTCACCGACCCGACGAGCGGAGTCACGGTGGATGTAAAAAAGCGACATCCACCCTACGCTGGCTTGCAGCTTGCGGTCTGGCTCGTCCGGTCGCCGGCTCCCACCCTTATGTTTTTAACCCGAACCCGCGTATAATTCGCGGGTTTACTCGTTTGCTTTAAACCCACCAGACTGGAGCTTCACATGGCCCTGCAACGTACCTTCTCCATCATCAAGCCTGACGCTGTCGCCAAGAATGTCGTCGGCGAAATCACCACCCGTTTCGAGAAGGCCGGCCTGCGCGTCGTCGCTTCCAAGATGGTCCAGCTGTCCGAGCGCGAAGCCGGCGGTTTCTACGCTGAGCACAGCGAGCGCGGTTTCTTCAAGGATCTGGTGGCTTTCATGGTTTCCGGTCCGGTCATCGTCCAGGTTCTGGAAGGCGAAGACGCCATTGCCAAGAACCGCGAGCTGATGGGTGCAACCAACCCTAAAGAAGCCGCAGCAGGCACCATCCGTGCCGATTTCGCCGTTTCCATCGACGAAAACGCCGTACACGGTTCGGACTCCGAAGCCTCCGCCGCTCGCGAAATCGCTTACTTCTTCGCTGAAACCGAAGTCTGCGCGCGTATTCGCTGAGTTGAGCGACAGGTGAATTCCATGATTGCCACGACTGCCAAAGTCAATCTGCTGGGGCTGACCCAGCCACAGCTGGAACGCTTCTTCGAGTCCATCGGGGAGAAGCGCTTTCGTGCCGGTCAGGTGATGAAATGGATTCACCACTTTGGCGTCGATGACTTCGACGCCATGAGCAACATCGGCAAGGCCTTGCGCGAAAAGCTCAAGGCTTCTGCCGAGATACGCGGCCCGGAAATCGTCAGCGAGGACATTTCCAGCGACGGCACCCGCAAATGGGTGGTGCGTGTCGCATCGGGCAGCTGTGTCGAGACCGTTTATATTCCGCAGGGGGGGCGTGGCACGCTGTGCGTTTCCTCCCAGGCGGGCTGTGCGCTGGATTGCAGTTTCTGCTCCACCGGCAAGCAGGGCTTCAACAGCAACCTCACCGCAGCCGAAGTGATCGGTCAGGTGTGGATCGCCAACAAATCCTTCGGCAGCGTTCCGGCCAAGGTCGATCGCGCCATCACCAACGTGGTGATGATGGGCATGGGCGAGCCGCTGCTCAATTTCGACAATGTCGTCGCCGCCATGCACATCATGATGGACGATCTCGGTTACGGGATTTCCAAGCGCAAGGTGACGCTCTCGACATCCGGCGTAGTGCCGATGATCGACGAGCTGTCCAAGGTCATCGACGTGTCGCTGGCGCTTTCACTGCATGCGCCGAACGATGCATTGCGCGACCAGTTGGTGCCGATCAACAAGAAGTATCCGCTGGAGATGCTCCTGGCCTCCTGCCAGAACTATATTTCCAGCCTGGGCGAGAAACGTGTTCTCACCATCGAATACACCCTTTTGCAGGGCGTCAACGATCAGCCCGAGCATGCCGAACAGATGATTGCGCTGCTGGCTAAAATACCCTGCAAAATCAATTTGATTCCTTTCAATCCATTCCCCCATTCAGGCTATGAGCGGCCCAGCAACAATGCCATCCGGCGTTTTCAGGACATCCTGCATAAAGCCGGGCACAATGTGACGGTGCGGACCACCCGTGGTGAGGATATCGATGCAGCCTGCGGCCAGTTGGTCGGACAGGTGATGGATCGTACACGCCGAAGCGAGCGTTACATCGCTGTGCGTGAGTTGCAGTCCGAGCCTGCGGCGCCCATTGCCACGAACCGATCCTGAGGGGGATGCTGATGACCACGCGCATTGCGCTGCTGCTTCTACTTACCGGCCTTATGGCCGGTTGTGTTTCTTCAGGCTCCAGTGATCCGCTACGTACCTCGAGCGGGCGCGAGCAGGCGCGTGATGCCTATATCCAGCTCGGTATCGGTTACCTGCAGCAGGGTGAGGCCGCGCGGGCGAAGACGCCCCTGCGCAAGGCGCTCGAACTGGACCCCGGCAGCGCCGATGCCCATGCGGCCCTGGCGCTGGTGTTCCAGAACGAGATGGAGTACCAGCTGGCCGACGAGCACTACCGCAAGGCCCTTTCCGGGCGCAATGACGCACGCATCCTGAACAACTATGGCAGCTTCCTGTTCGAGCAGAAACGCTATCCGGAGGCCATGGAGCGTTTCACCAAGGCCTCCGAGGACAATCTGTACAGCGAGCGTGCGCGGGTCTTTCAGAACATGGGCATGACCGCATTGCAGCTGGGACAGCGCGAGCAGGCCGAAACCTACTTTACCCGCGCGCTGCGCCTCGACAGCCGCCAGCCGCGTGCCCTGCTCGAATTGGCGTTGCTCGCGTACGAGGCCAAGGATTACGTACCGGCGAAGCGTTATTACGACGGTTTCAGCAGCCTGTCCGAGCAAAGTGCTCGCAGCTTGCTGCTGGGCATTCGTCTGGCCAATATTCACCAGGACCGCAATCAGGCTGCGAGCCTGGGGCTGCAGCTCAAGCGGCTGTATCCGGGTACGCCTGAATATCAACAGTTTCTTTCGGAGCAACGATGACCGCGCCCCATTCCGAAGTGGCTGCCCCGACGGCTGCCAACCCTGGCGAAACGCTTCGCGCTGCGCGTGAAGAAAAGGGTTTGCCGCTTTCTTCGGTAGCCCAGCAACTCAACCTGTCGGAGCGCTCGCTGGCCCAGATCGAAGCCGGTGACTTCAGCCGGCTGCCGGGACTGACCTTCGCCCGTGGCTATGTGCGGGCCTATGCCAAGTTGCTGGGGCTGGATCAGAATCGCCTGGTCAACGAATTCGATCACCATACCGGTACGGGCGCCGCCGCCAGCAGCATCAACAGCCTGGGGCACATCGACGAGCCGGCGCGATTGTCACGTGGCGTGATGCGTTTCTTCGTGTTCGCGCTGGTCCTGATCGCCGCGGCGGCTGCACTGTTCTGGTGGCAGGATCAGTCCACGCGCAGCCAGTCCGTCCCGGCAGTCACCACGCTGGATCAGATCGAGGTGGAAGCTGCAGACGGCACCACCGAGATTCACCTGCTTGAACGTGACGAAGAGCCGCTTGAGCCAGCCTTGGGCGAGTCGCTCGATACGCCGCCAGCCGCCGGCCTTTCTTCGCAGGAACAGGCCGAGCAGGCGCCAGTTGTAGCACCGACTGAAGAACCTTCTGTTGCGGACGAAGCACCTGTCGCCGCGCCAGCGGCTACGGCACCGTCGCCAGAGACTGAAGCCGTTTCGCTGGCGCCGGGTGAAGGTCGCCTGACGCTGAATTTCACCGCCGACTGCTGGACGCGGGTAACCGATGCTGACGGCGAAGTGCTCTACAGCGCGCTGGCCAAGGCCGGCAGCAGCCGTACCCTGGTCGGCAAGACGCCACTGGATCTGCATCTCGGCTTCCCTTCAGGCGCGCAAGTGAGCTTCAACGGCGAAGCCGTCAATCTTTCTGATATTACGCGTGGCGAGACCGCGCGTCTCAAGCTCGGACAGTAATCATGCATTCTGAGTCCCCCATCAAGCGCCGTCCCACTCGCAAGATCTGGGTAGGCAACGTGCCGGTCGGTGGCGATGCGCCCATTGCCGTGCAAAGCATGACCAATACCGAAACCTGCGATGTCGATGCGACCGTCGCACAGATCCAGCGCCTGCAGGATGCCGGCGCCGATATCGTGCGCGTCTCGGTACCCTCGATGGATGCGGCGGAGGCCTTCGGCAAGATCCGCCAGCGCGTGCAGTTGCCGCTGGTCGCCGATATCCATTTCGACCACCTGATCGCCCTGCGCGTGGCTGAACTGGGCGTCGATTGCCTGCGCATCAATCCGGGCAATATCGGTCGTGAGGACCGGGTGCGCGCCGTGGTCGATGCCGCACGGGATCGTGGCATTCCGATCCGCATCGGCGTCAATGCCGGCTCGCTGGAAAAGGACCTGCAGAAGAAATACGGCGAGCCGACGCCCGAGGCGCTGGTGGAGTCCGCGCTGCGCCACGTCGAGCATCTGGACCGGCTGAACTTTCCCGACTTCAAGGTCAGCGTGAAAGCTTCCGACGTGTTCATGGCCGTTGCCGCCTATCGCCTGCTGGCGAAGGAAATCGAACAGCCCCTGCACCTGGGCATCACCGAAGCCGGCGGCCTGCGTTCGGGTACGGTGAAGTCGGCGGTGGGGCTGGGCATGTTGCTGGCCGAAGGCATCGGCGACACCATCCGCATTTCCCTGGCAGCCGATCCGGTGGAAGAAATCAAGGTCGGTTTCGATATCCTCAAGTCACTGCGGCTGCGTTCGCGAGGGATCAACTTCATCGCCTGTCCGAGCTGCTCGCGGCAGAACTTCGATGTGGTCAAGACCATGAACGAGCTGGAAAACCGCGTGGAAGACCTGCTGGTGCCGATGGATGTCGCGGTGATCGGTTGCATCGTCAACGGTCCGGGCGAAGCCAAGGAGGCGCACATCGGCCTCACTGGCGGCAGCCCCAACAACCTCGTCTATATCGACGGCAAGCCGGCACAGAAACTGACCAACGAAAATCTGGTGGATGAGCTGGAACAGCTGATCCGCCGCAAGGCTGCCGAGAAAGCCGAGAGCGATGCGGCACTGATCCTGCGCAGCTGATTAAGGAACCGATTTGAGCAAGTCCCTGCAAGCCATTCGTGGCATGAACGATATCCTGCCGGCGCAAACGCCGGTCTGGCGTTACCTGGAAAGTACCTTCGCGCAGCTGCTCGACGGCTATGGCTACAGCGAGATCCGCCTGCCGATTCTCGAATTCACCGACCTCTTCGCCCGTGGTATCGGCGAGGGCACGGACGTGGTGGACAAGGAGATGTACACCTTTCTCGACCGCAACGAGGAATCCCTGACCCTGCGCCCCGAAGGCACCGCCGGCTGCGTGCGCGCGGTGCTGGAGCACGGCATGACCGGCGGCGGCCAGGTGCAGAAACTCTGGTACAGCGGGCCGATGTTCCGCTACGAGAAGCCGCAGAAGGGCCGCTATCGGCAGTTCCACCAGATTGGCGTGGAAGTCTTCAACCAGCCGGGGCCGGACGTCGATGCCGAGCTGATCGTGCTCACCGCGCGCCTGTGGAAGCAGCTCGGCATCGCCGATGCCGTGACCCTGCAGCTCAACAGCCTGGGTTCCAGCGAGGCCCGCGCGACCTACCGCGATGCACTGGTCGCGTATCTGCAGCAGCGTTTCGACCAGCTCGACGAAGACAGCCAGCGCCGCCTGACCACCAATCCGTTGCGCATTCTCGACAGCAAGAATGCCCAGACCCAGGCGTTGCTGGCCGATGCGCCGACGCTGAGCGATTTCCTCGACGAGGAATCGCGCGCGCATTTCGCCGGGCTCAAGGCGCGGCTCGATGCCGCTGGCATTGCCTATGAGATCAATCCGAAGCTGGTGCGCGGCCTGGATTATTACGGGCGCACCGTGTTCGAGTGGGTGACCGACCGGCTGGGCGCGCAGGGCACCGTCTGTGCCGGTGGCCGCTACGACGGGCTGATCAGCCAGTTCGGCGGCAAGCCGACGCCGGGTGTGGGCTTTGCCATGGGTGTGGAGCGGCTGGTGCTGTTGCTGGAAACCCTGGGACAGGTGCCCGAGACGCTCAACCAGCCTGCTCATGCCTATATCTGTGCCTTTGGCGAGGCGGCCGAACTGGCCGCGCTGGCGCTGGCCGAGCGCATGCGCGACGAACTGCCGGGCCTGCGCCTGCTGGTCAATGCCGGCGGCGGCAGCTTCAAGAGCCAGTTCAAGAAGGCCGACAAGAGCGGCGCACGTTTCGCACTGATTCTGGGTGAGGACGAACTGGCCGGTCGCGTGGTAGGTTGCAAGCCGCTGCGCGACGACAGCGAACAACAAAGCATTGCCTGGGATGCTCTGCCCGAGCGTCTGGCTGCCTGTCTGGCGTGATCGACAGGTCCGAATTCAGCGAATCAAAGGAGTAACAGCGTGACCTCGGGTAACGAAGAAGAACAACTGGCTCAGATCAAGGAGTGGTGGCAGCGTAACGGCATGCCATTGCTGACGGGCGCTGCCCTGGCGTTGGCGCTGGTGTTTGGCTGGCAGTTCTGGCAGAAGCATCAGCTCAACCAGGCGCATGGCGCATCGGCGATCTATCAGCAGTTGCTGATGGCGGCACTGAATGATTCCGCACCGGATGTCGCGGAAGTCTCGCGCCTGGGGCAGCGCCTCAAGAAGGATTTTGCCGGCACGCATTATGCGCAGTACGGCAGTCTGTTCGTCGCCAAGGTCGCCGTCGAATCCGGTCGTCTCGACGAGGCCGCGACAGAACTGCAGGGCGTGCTGGACAAACCTGCGGACAAGACGCTCGAAGAACTTGCCCGCCAGCGTCTGGCCCGCGTGCTGTCCGCCCAGGACAAGACCGAGGCGGCGCTGGCGCTGCTGGCTGGCGAGGCGCCCAAAGCCTTCGCCGCCAGCCGTGAAGAATTGCGCGGCGACCTGCTGCTCAAGCTCGAACGTCATGACGAGGCCCATGCCGCCTATTCCAAGGCCAAGGAGTCGTTGTCGCAGGATGCCGCCATTGGCGGCTTGCAACTGAAACTGGATGACCTGGCTCGTGGAGAGGCGTGAATCGATGCGTTGGAAAACTGCAGCGCTGCTGACCCTGGCCGTTCTGGCGGCAGGGTGCAGCAGCAACGACAAGAAAGAGCCCGGTCCGGCCGAACTGGTCAAGTTCGATGCTGAAGTCGAACTGAAGAAGGAATGGAGCCGCTCGGTCGGCAAGGGACAGGGCAAGACCTACAATCTGCTGGCGCCCGTGGTCTACGGCAACGAGATTTTTGCCGCCGATATCGAGGGGCTGGTGGTCGCCATGGACCGCGAGACTGGCAAGGTGAACTGGAAGAAAAAGCTGGACGTGCCGATCTCTGGTGCCGTGGGCGCGGGTTATGGCCTGGTTCTGGTAGGCACCCTGCGCGGCGAAGTGCTGGCGCTGGATGTCTCCAGCGGTGAAGAGCGCTGGCGTAGCCAGGTCAGCAGCGAGGTGCTCGCCGCGCCTGCCGTCAATGGCGACGTGGTGGTGGTACAGACCCAGGATGACCGCGTCATCGCGCTGGACATCGATAACGGCGAGCAGCGCTGGAGCTACGAGAGTTCTCCCGCCGTGCTGACACTGCGCGGCACGGGTGCGCCGCTGCTGACCAATGAACTGGCGATAGCCGGCCTGTCCAGCGGCAAGGTGGTCGCGCTGGATACCCGCCGTGGTCTGCCGGTGTGGGAGCAGCGCGTGGCGATTCCCCAGGGCCGCTCCGAGCTGGAGCGTGTGGTCGATATCGACGGTGGCCTGTTGCTGTCGGGTGGAGTGATTTATGTCGCCACCTACCAGGGCCGCGCCGCCGCGCTGGATCTGGAAAGCGGACGGATACTCTGGCAGCGTGACGCCTCCACGTCGTCCGGTGTCGCTCTGGGTTACGGCAGCATTTATGTAAGCCAGGCCGACGGTTCGGTAGTAGGCATCGATGAGCGCTCGACAACCGTCCTCTGGAGCAACGATTCACTGGCGCGCCGCGAGCTTTCCGGTCCCACGGTATTTTCCAGCTACGTTGTGGTGGGGGACAAGGAAGGCTATCTGCATCTGCTGAGTCAGGTCGATGGCCGTTTCGTCGCTCGCTCCCGCATCGACAGTGCCGGCCTGCGCACTCGACCGGTGGTCGAGGGTGACTGGCTGTACAGCTATGGCAACGATGGCAAGCTGGTCGCATTGACCATTCGCCAGGCGGATTAGCTGCGTTTCGTTCGTCGCGCTGCCGTGTAGGCAGCGCCTGATATCCGGCCGCTGCCTCGCAGCGGCCTTCGTGTTTTCTGAAATATCGCAGTGGAGAGCCGCATGGTTCCCGTAATCGCCCTGGTGGGCCGCCCGAACGTCGGCAAGTCCACCCTGTTCAACCGTCTGACCAAAAGTCGTGACGCCATCGTGGCCGAGTATGCCGGTCTGACCCGTGATCGCCAGTACGGCGAGGCCAAGTGGCAGGGCCGCACCTATATCGTCATCGATACCGGCGGCCTGACGGGCGACGAAGAAGGGATCGACGCCAAGATGGCCGAGCAGTCGCTACAGGCCATGGAAGAGGCCGATGCGGTGATGTTCATGGTCGACGCGCGCGCGGGCATGACGCCGGGCGACCAGATGATCGCCGAGCATCTGCGCAAGATGAACAAGCGCCATTTCCTGGTGGTGAACAAGGTCGACAGCATCGACCCGGACATCGCCCGCGCCGAGTTCAGCCCACTGGGCCTGGGTGATGCGCTGCCCATCGCCGCCGCGCACGGTCGTGGCATCAGTTACATGCTCGATCAGGCGCTGGGCAGCTTCCCCAAGGATAACGCCGAGGTTACTGAAGAAGAGGGCGTGGAAGAGGGCGAGACTGCCGTCGAAGGCCAGGAACTCAAGCGTATTCCTGGCCCGAGCGAGAAAGATGGCATCAAGATCGCCATCATCGGTCGTCCCAACGTCGGCAAGTCGACCCTGGTCAACCGCATGCTCGGTGAGGAGCGGGTCATCGTCTATGACCAGGCCGGCACCACGCGCGACAGCATCTATATTCCCTTCGAGCGTGGTGATGAGAAGTACACCCTGATCGATACCGCGGGCGTGCGCCGCCGCGGCAAGATCTTCGAGGCGGTGGAAAAGTTTTCCGTGGTCAAGACGCTGCAGGCGATCCAGGACGCCAACGTGGTGATCTTCGTCATGGATGCGCGCGAAGGCGTGGTCGAGCACGACTTGAACCTGCTTGGCTTCGTGCTCGACAGTGGCCGGGCGCTGGTCATTGCGTTGAACAAGTGGGACGGCATGGAGCCTGGCGAGCGCGACTACGTGAAGACCGAGCTGGAGCGCCGGCTGTTCTTCGTCGAGTTCGCCGACATCCATTTCATCTCGGCCAAGCACGGCACTGGCGTCGGCAATCTGTACAAGTCGGTGCAGGCCTCCTTCACCTCGGCCGTTACCCGCTGGCCCACCAGCCGGCTGACGCAGATTCTCGAGGATGCGGTGCGCGAGCATGCGCCGCCGATGATCGGCAGTCGCCGGATCAAGTTGCGTTATGCGCACCTGGGCGGCGCCAACCCGCCGCTGATCGTGATTCACGGCAACCAGGTCGAAGCGGTACCCAAGTCCTATACGCGCTATCTGGAAAACACCTACCGGCGCGTACTCAAGCTGGTCGGCACGCCGATCCGCATCGAATACAAGGGCGGCGAAAACCCCTACGAGGGCAAGAAGAACACCCTGACCGACCGCCAGGTGAACAAGAAGCGCCGACTTATGTCGCACCACAAGAAGGCCGAGAAGAAGCGCCGGGATAAAAAATAGCCACGAGCCGGAAGCCAGAAGCTGGAAGTTCTTTCGCAGGGGCTTCCGGTTTTTCGCTTCCAGTGTCCAGCCTTGAGCGAACCCGATGATCACCAGCAAGCTGCCCAACGTCGGTACCACCATCTTCAGCACCATGTCGCAGCTCGCTGCCGAGGTGGGAGCGATCAATCTGTCCCAGGGTTTTCCCGATTTCGACGGGCCACAGGCGTTGCGCGAAACGGTAGGGCGGGCGGTCATGACCGGGCACAACCAGTACGCGCCCATGGCTGGATTGCCGGCATTGCGCGAGCAGGTAGCGCTGAAGGTCCGGTCGCTGTATGGCCGACAGGTGAGTGCGGACAGTGAAATCACCATCACGCCGGGCGCGACCCAGGCGATCTTCTGCGCGATCCATGCGGTGGTACGTGCCGGCGACGAGGTGATCGTCTTCGACCCCTGCTACGACAGCTACGAGCCGGCGGTGGAGCTTGCCGGCGGTGTCTGTATCCACCAGCCGCTGAGCCTGCCGGATTTCTCCATCGACTGGCAGCGCCTGGCCGATGCGATCACCCCGCGCACGCGGATGATCGTGCTCAACACGCCACATAATCCCAGCGGCGCCCTGATCGATCACAGCGATCTGGAGCGTCTTGCCGCGCTGATTCGTGAGCGTGACATCTATCTGCTCAGCGACGAGGTCTACGAACATCTGGTATTCGACGGTCGCGAGCATGCCAGCGTCCTGCGTCACGAGGAGCTGTACCAGCGCGCGTTCGTGATCAGTTCGTTCGGCAAGACCTACCACGTTACCGGCTGGAAGACCGGCTATGTGGTGGCGCCGCCGAACCTGACGGCCGAGCTGCGCAAGGTGCACCAGTACGTCAGCTTTACTGGTGTGACGCCGCTGCAATGGGCGTTGGCGGAATTCATGGCCGAACACCCCGAACACATCGCCGAGCTGCCGGGCTTCTATCAGGCCAAGCGCGACCTGTTCTGCGACCTGCTGGCTGGCTCGCGGTTCGGCTTTACCCGTACGGCGGGCACCTATTTCCAGCTGGCCGATTATTCGGCGATCCGTCCCGATCTGGATGACGTGGCCATGGCGCAATGGCTGACCCGCGAGCACGGCGTGGCGAGCATTCCCATTTCGGTGTTCTACCAGGCGCCGCCTGCCGATCTGCGGCTGGTGCGTTTCTGCTTCGCCAAACAGGAGGAGACGCTGCGCCAGGCGGCGGAAAGACTATGCGCGATTTGAACACATTGCCCTACCTCGAACTGGTGCTGATCCAGACCACGCTGGCCTGGCAGGATGCTGCCGCCAACCGCGAATATTTCACCCGCTTGCTGGAGCAGGCGCGTGGCGCCGATCTGATCATCCTGCCGGAAATGTTCACCACCGGCTTTTCCATGAGCGCGGCGCAGCTGGCCGAACCGGAAGAGGGGCCAACCTACAGTTGGATGCGCGAGCAGGCCGCGCGCCTGGATGCCGTGGTCACCGGCAGCGTGATCATCGAGGCGGCGGACGGCAGCCATCGCAACCGCCTGCTCTGGGCGTGCCCGAACGGCGAAATCCTGCATTACGACAAGCGCCACCTGTTCCGCATGGCCGGCGAGCACCAGCACTACACGGCGGGCGAACGCCAAGCCCTGTTCGAGCTGAATGGCTGGCGCGTGCGCCCGCTGATCTGCTACGACCTGCGTTTTCCGGTATGGAGCCGCGATGCCCACGGCACCGATCTGCTGATCTACACGGCGAACTGGCCGGCGGCCCGGCGCAACGCCTGGAACCGCCTGCTGCCGGCGCGCGCCATCGAGAACCTGTGCTTCGTCGCGGCGGTGAATCGTGTCGGTAAGGATGGCAAGGGATACCCCTACAGTGGTGACAGTCAGGTACTCGATTTCCTTGGCGACCCGCTGCTGGAAGCTGGCGAGGGAGAGGGCGTGTTCCGCACGACCCTGCGCGCCCGTGATCTGGCTGCGTTTCGTGAAAAATTTCCTGCCTATCACGATGGCGACCGCTTCGAGTTGAAGCTCTAGGGAGTTTTTCCCTGTCCCTTGAGCGAGTTTCAGCGGCTGGCCAGGGATTTCCGCTCGCCGCAGCGGCGCAGATCGACCTCGCCGACATGCGGGTTGGCGTTGCCCTGTATGCAGGCGATGCTGCGATTGCGCCACTGTTCCCATTCGCTGACCGGGTACTGGCGATTCCAGATGTCGTACAGGCGCTGGTCCTGTCTGGACAGACGCAGGGCGTAGCGCTCGCTCATGTACAGGTAGGTGCGGGCGATTGCGCCACGGCTGTACTCCGGCGGCATCGCCGTGCGCTGCTTGAAGTTGACCACGAAAGGGCAGGCGCCGTACTGGCTGGGCTTTTCGGCGAGCATGCCGAAACCGTAATTGCTGCGGTCGCCATTGACCTCGCCGACCACCGGCACCAGGTTGTGCAGGTCGGCTTCGGCCTTGCTGAATACCGGATCTTTGGCGGTGCACTGCTTGCGCCCGCCCTGTTGCCAGCACTGACGCTGGTGGCCGATCACCCAGGCCGGGACGATGTGTTCCCACTCCACGCGAGCGGCGCGTTTGGGCTGCTTGCGTGGAATATAGCCGCAGCTGTCGAGGTCGATCCGGTTGCCCTTGAAGGCACAGCCACAATAGAAATCCACCGGGCGTTCGGCATAGATCGTCCAGGCGATCTTCTTGGCTTCGCGGAAGGTGCGCGGTGCATCGGCCTGAACCGAGGCGAACGGAAGGAGCAACAGCACAAGCAGGGCAAGCGGGTGCATGGGCATCTCGACGGCAAACTGAGAAATGCGTCCATGCAGAGCCCGGCATGTTACTGCTGAACCATGGATAAATCATCAATAAAATCATGCGGTTGGCTGCCTGCTATGGCGGCTTGAGGCGATGTTGGCCGGATGAATTCGACCCTACGAGGCTCTTGCGCAGCGGGTCTGGCCGGCGCTGCTGATCCACAGCGAGCCGAGGATCAGCAGCCCGCCGATCAGCAGCAGGTCGAGGCGGGTTTCGCTGCCCCAGAACAGGAAGTTGATGATCAGGCCGACCGGTACCGACAGGTTGTTCATCACCGCCAGAGTACCGGCATCCACCAGGGTGGCGCCCTTGTTCCAGCAGAACTGGCCGAGGGCCGTGGCCAGCACGCCCATCCACAGCAGCACGCCCCACTGGGTGGAGGTGGTCGGCAGTCTTTCCGGATCACCAAGCACCAGCCAGGCCGGCAGGACCACCAGCAATGCGCCGAGGAAGAAATAGCCGAAGCGGCGGTGCAATGGGATCTGCGACTGGTAATGCCGGGCCAGATGCTTGTAGCCGACCTGGCCAGCGGCAAAGGTGAAGTTGGCCAGCTGCAGCAGCAGAAAGCCTGCGAGAAAGTCGCTGCTGAGCTCGTCATAGCGGATCAGCCCCGCCCCGAGCACGGCCACCGCTGCGGCGAGCAATGCCCAGGGGTTGAAACGCCGGTTCAGCGCATCATCGATCAGTGCCACGTGCAGTGGCGTGAGCACCGTGAACAGCAGCACTTCGGCCACCGTCAGCACGTTGAAGCTCAGGTACAGGCACAGGTAGGTGACGCCGAACTGCAACATGCCGACTACCGTCACGCCAGCAATGAACCCCGGCGCCACACCACGCCAGCGTGTCATCGGCAGAAAAATCAGCCCTGCCAGCAGCACGCGGGTGAGCACGGCGAAGTAGCTGTCCACCGCGCCGGCCAGGTATATCCCGATAAGGTTGAAGGAAACGGCCCACAGCAGGGTGACGAAAATCAGATAAGGCATGCCGGCTCGTCAGCGAAGGCCGGCGACCTTAACGGTTGCGTTGCAAAGAAGAAAGCGCAGTCAGCTGTTTTCCACAGTTGCCTCAGTCATCGCTGTCTTCGTCATGCTCATGGCTATTGGGGGCGGGGTGATCATCCATGCGTGGATCTGGATCGACTCCGGTGGGGTTCTGGTAGCCATGTGCGGAATCATCTTCAAGTTGCTGACGATGGGAATCGGTGGTGTTTTGCGAGCCATCCTGGGCACTTTCGTTGGCAAAGGCCGTGCCTGTTGCCAGCAACGTGAAGAGGGCGATGGCGGAAGGTGTGATGTGCATGGTCTGTCCTCGAGTGTGTGGCGACGTACCCGCTTGTTTCGACCTGTTCTGTCCGCCGTCGTTCGGGAGCCAGCGGTCGCTGTGGATGAACTTGGAGGCTGCTGGACGGTCCCCTTAAGCGAGGCGCGCTGGCTCTGCTGTAGCCGTGCACGAAAGAAACCTGTAACGCGCGGCGGGAACAATGCTTGCGTGATCGTTGATCGGCAGCGTTGTCTGGACGAGTTTGCGTCAACTCGGCGGCCTGCCAATGGAAAGGAAAGAGTTGCGTGCAAATCAACCGTGTCAGCGCAAGGGACATAGACAAACAGCATTATGAGTTGGTCGTCATCGGGTCGGGTTTCGGCTCCTGCTTCTTCCTCAGTGAAGCCCTGAAGCATATTCAGGGACGCGCCCTGATCATCGAATGGGGCGACTTCCATCCCTGGGACTGGCAGATCCAGAACCAGCAAAGCTCGCTGATCATGCCCGAGTCGACCTACGACAACCCCGGCGAGAAGCCCTGGAACACCACCATTGCCCTGGGCGGCGGCATGAACTGCTGGTTCTCCCAGACGCCGCGCCTGCATCCCAGCGACTTCGCCACCCACAGCCTCTACGGCGTGGGCCACGACTGGCCGCTGAGCTATGAGGACCTCGAACCCTACTACTGCCAGGCCGAACAGATCATGTCGATTGCCGGCGACCCGGACATGGCCAGGGTGCTGCCGCGCAGCCAGCCCTTCCCACAGCCGCCGCACAAGGGCTCGACTATCGACATGCTGATGAAGAAGGCGATGCCGGACCATCACTTCATCATGCCCACCGGGCGTGCGCGGGTGGCCACCGGCACGCGGGGCGTCTGCTGCGCCAATGCCACCTGCAACCTGTGCCCGGTCAATGCCAAGTTCACCGCGCAGAACGGCTTCGCCGAGCTGTTCAGCCACCCCAGGGTGGATGTCTGCCTGAAGACCGAAGTGCGCACCCTCGAATACGAGGGCAGCAGCGTCAAAGCGGCCACCCTGCGCGGCGAGGACGGCGAATTCCGGGTGCATGGCGATGTCTTCGTGCTGGGCGCCAACGCCATTCAGAGCCCGGCCATCCTGCTGCGCTCGGATATCGACCACGGTGATACCGGCAGGGGGCTGCACGAGCAGGTCGGCGCCAACGTCGAGGTCTTTCTCGATGGTCTGGGCAATTTCGACGGCAGCACCATCACCACCGGCCTGAACTATGCCCTGTATGACGGCGATTTCCGCAGGGACCACTCGGCCTGCCTGGTGTATTTCGAGAACCGCTGGCCCTATGGCCTGCGCCCCGAACCGGGACGCTGGAACCAGCTGCTGCCCTTGATGGTGGTCAGCGAAGACCTGCCCAACCGCGACAGCCGCGTGCTGATCGATCCCGCCACGGGCGATGCGATCATCGACTACCAGGGCGAATCCGACTACGGCCTCAAGGGCGTGCAGTACGGTCTGGACAACCTTGAAAAGCTGCTGGCGCCACTGCCGGTCGAATCGATCAATTTCCGTGAATGGCGTCTGACCGAATCCCACGTGCAGGGCACCCTGCGCATGGGCCAGGCCGATGACGGCTCGGTGGTCGATGGGCAGATGCTGCATCAGCGCATGCGCAACCTCGTCGTGGTGGGTACCGCGACCTACCCGAGCTGCTCGCCCGCCAACCCCAGCCTGACTGCCGCCGCGCTGTCCATTCGGGCTGCTGACCTGCTGTATAGCTAAGGACTCTCGATGAAACGCCGTACCTTCATGATCGCTTCGACTGCCGCGCTCGGCCTGGTCGCGGTAGGCGCGGGTGCCTGGGTCTACGAGGATCGCCAGGTGTTCATTCCCCAGCTGCTGCAGCAACTGGTGGGGGACTTCAGGATGGATGCCGAGGATGAACGCAGGTTCATCGATGCCCTGGCCGGCCACTACGGCGAGGATAAACTCATGGCGTTGATGGGCCTGTACAAGATTCGCCAGCAGACCGGCGTAGGCACGCCCTATACCGACCCCAGGGTGGACAAGTTCGAGCGCCGGCTACTGACCGATTTCATGGTCTCCACCGATTACCTGCGTCATCAGGAGGCCAACCCCAAAGTGACCTTTCTGGGCTACCGGCTACCGTGCAGCAATCCCTATGCGCGGTTCGAGGGGCTCGCGTGATTTCCCTCGCCTTCGATGACGTCGGGGATAGTAGGCCTGGCCACGCTCGCCGACGGTGCTTATCACCAAGAATGAGGCGTTATCAGGTCTTGCAATCTGCCCGTTAACGGCGCGCGATGGTGAACGATTGGCCACATGTCAGGCTCTATAAACATGCAGATACATTCTCTGTTGCATGTAACCAAGGAGCTGGCCATGGCAATTTCATGTTCGCGTGCCTGTTTATCCCTCGCCCTAGTCGCCGCCAGTTTGCCGGCGCTGAGCCAGGCGGACCTGTATTCGCTGAAGATCGAGAACGACATCATTGCGACCGGCAGCGACGGTCACTACACCAATGGCTTCGAGCTGATGCGCTCCTTCAAGCCGGATGCCGATCATTGGGCGAGGCGGTTCGCCGGAGCCACGCCGGGCTGGACAGCGGATGAGGTCGATAATATCGCCTACCGCTTCGGGCATCAGATCTACACGCCAAACGAGATCGAGCGGGCCGCGCTGATCGAAGACGATCGGCCTTATGCCGGCCTGCTCTTCGCCGGAATGTCGCTTTTCTCCGATAACCAGTATGAAGGCTGGCGCGAAACCAGTGGCTTGCATCTTGATGTCGGCGTGGTCGGCCCGGCTGCCGGCGGCAAGAAGATTCAGCGCTGGGTACACGATGCGACCGGCAGCGACGAGCCCAGGGGCTGGGACAACCAGTTGCGCAACGAACCCTTCGTCAACCTCGGTTACCAGAAGCGCTGGTGGCTGCAACAGCGTTTTGCCGGGCTGGAAATGGAGTACGGGCCGAGCGCGGGTGTCGCCCTGGGCAACCTCTACAGCTATGGTTCCGCGGGCTTGGGCGTCCGTATCGGCCAGGGCCTGGCGCGCAGCTTCAGCATCCCGGCGGTGGCGCCCGCGCAGAGTGGCAGCCTGTTCTTCGACCAGGGCGGCGGTTTTGCCTGGAATCTGTTCGCCAATCTGGAAGGCCGCTACATGGCGCACAACATGCTGCTCGAAGGCAATACCTTCAAGAGCAGCCACTCGGTGGACAGCCGCGAGTGGGTCGGCGATGCCAAGGCCGGCGTGGCGCTGACCTGGAACGACTGGCAACTGGCATTCGCCAGCGTCTGGCGTACCCGTGAATTTCATGGCCAGGACGAACATGATCAGTTCGGTTCACTGACCCTTTCGGCGTGGTTTTGAAGTAAAGGGGCCGTTTTGCCTGGTGGGCGGCTCGCGAGCGTCGGATTCATTCGCCTGCGTGCGACCCTCACGGAAAAGCTTCGGGGCTGAAGCCGATCCCATGGACATCAGTCAGTGTGGGAACGGCTTCAGTCGCGAAGGGCATGAAGCCATGCCGGGGCGGCGTCAAACAGCCGGGTCGGAAACGCCTGGCCGGCATAGTCCCGCATAACCGCCGGGCTACTTCTTCACCCAGTTCCCATTGAGCTGGATGATCTGCCCGGCTGGCGTTTTCTCGATGGCCTTCTTGCCGGCGATGGCTTCCACGTCGCTGACACTGATGCCGTTCTTCTGCGCCACACGGTGATATTCGGCACGCCGCGCCTGGTTGATCTGGCTGGCGATGGCTTCGGCCTGGCCGCCGGGCTGCACCACGCCCAGATAACCGTCCGGTTTTTCGCCCAGCTGGCCGCTGGCCTTGGCCTGGCCCAGGGCGGACATGGCTTCGTTGAGGGACATGGCCGCGACAGGCAGCGCCAGGCACAGCGCCACAAGCAGAGAGCCGAATTTCAGATAGGTTTTCATGGCACTTCCTTTAGGAACGGTTCAGAACAGGCCGCTGTCTTCGTTGATGATGGCGTCGAGCTGCTTGTCGACCCGGATATAGATCTCGTGCTCGATCTTCACGTTGAGGTTGATGTTGATCGGCTCGTTGGGCACCGCCAGTTCCACCCTCGGGGTGCAGGCGCTGGACAGCAGAGCCAGCGCCAGGATGCTGATTGGATAGCGCAAGCGCATGATCGCTTTCTCCTTTGTGGGTGTCGCTACAGTGCCTTAACAGGCCGTCGAAAAACTACTGTGTTTCTTGGTGGCCTGGTCTGAGGCGCTCCTGCACACGTCGTTGGATGGTTTCGCTGACACGATCGGATAATTGCAGGCTGGTCAGCAAGGCCGGGATGTCTTCCTCCAGATTGACCGATAGGTTGACCGGGCGACCGCCTTCGAGTGCCGGGTTGCGCCCGTGCAGCCGCAGTCCGAGGTTCAGCGTGCCGTCGCTGGCGTAACGCACGTCGCTGGTGAGCAGGTCGTAGTGGAAGTCGTCCAGGGCCTCGGTGACCAGCCGCATCGCCGGGTTGGATTGCCCCAGCGCCTGAATCCTGGCCGAGCGAAAGCGCAGGATGCCGCCGGGTTCGCGTGCCTGCAGCGAGCCCTGTTCGATACTCAGGCCCTGCTCGCTGCGTTGCAATTGCAACTCGCCGTCGATCACCCCCGTACCGGACAGACCTTCGGTGGGGTAGGCGTCAAGCAGTAACGGCAGCTGCAAACCGCGCAAATGGGCGCTCAGGCGCTGTTCGCCGGTGGCCAGGTCGGCGGCGCCGGGATCCAGCCAGAGCCTGCCGCCCATCACCTGGACGTCGGCAGTGCTCCAGGCGAGGCGACCCTGCTGAAGTTGCTGGATATCCCCTGTGTACTCACCGCGCAACAGCAATGGCCCGAAGCTGAAGCCGGGGTTGGCCTGCTGCACCTTCAGTTCGGGTATTTCAAGGCGCAGCCGGTTGCGTTGCAGGCTGAGCCTGAGCGCGCTGTCCAGACCGCTCACCTCGGCGCGGTCGAAGATGCCGCCCAGGCCCCTGGCATCGAGCGTGGCCGTGGCGTTGGGCGGTGCGTCGCCGGCCAGTTCGATGCGTGCCTGGGCCTGCATGCGCCCGGTATTCAGTTCCAGCGTCTGCGGCCAGTCGGCCAGGGTGGCGGCGAACGGGTTGCCGGCACGCAGAAACAGCTCCGGGAGCCTGGCGTCGAGGCGGGTCGTGGTATCCGCCCAGGTATGCCGGAGCGCCAGCGTCAGGGACAGACCGGCATCGTTCGTGAGCGGTCCGTCGAGGGTGATTCGTTGCGGGTCGCCGTTCAGGGTCGGGCTCCAGCGCCAGCCCTGGGGGCGCAGCGATGGCTGGCGCAGCAGACCCGTTTCGATCAGTGGCGCGCCATTGACCCGCAGTTGCTGGTCGGCAAGGTTTGCCTCGATATTGATGCCCGCCAGCCGCAGGCTCAGTTTTTCTGCTGACAGCTCAGGGCCGCTGGCCAGGCTGTCGAGGGTGATTCGCGAACCTTCGGTCAGCCCAAGGGTCGCGGCTTGCGGCGATGCCTGGCCGTTGAAACGCAGGTCCACTGTCAGCCCCTTCGCGCCCAGCTCAGGCAGGTTCTTGCCTTGCAGCCGCAGCCGGCCCTGTTCGACAGCCAGCCCATAGGGCGCCGCGCTATCGAGCAGTAGCTGCGCGTGCAACGTGGCCGGCGCCGGGCCTTCGGCCTGGAGTTGTATCTGCAATGGCAGTGTCGAAGAGGATTCCCGTGCCGGACCGGGTGTCGCCACAAGACCGAGCCGGTGCGGGCGCAGCGGTAGCGGCAGCGCCGCGAGCAGGTCGGCGATGGGTTCCAGTTGCAGGTTCGCGGCCAGCTCGGTGGGTAGCCAGACCCCGCGCTCGGCCCTGGCCGTCAGGTCGAGTTGACCCTGTAACTGGCCGATGGCGGGTACAGGCCAGGGCATGGGGAGATGGGCGGACAGTCGCAGGTCACCATCCAGGCTTTTCCAGGTGTCGGGCAGATTCGATGGGGCGAGCTGGAGCGCCCAGGCCGCGCCGATACGCATCTGCTGGGGCAGCTCGGGAAGTGTCGGCGGTTGGTAAGCCAGCCAGTCACTCAGCCACTCCAGTAGCCAGGAGGCTTCTGGCAGTTCACTCATGGCCAGGGTGCCGTTCCAGAGGGTGTTGCCGGCATGGGGCGTCAATCTGTTGAGCAGGCTCAGGCGTTGCTGGCCGTCGAGTTGCAGCTGCAGGTCCAGATGAGTGTCGGCGCCTTCTTCGTAGGCGTTGGCCAGCAGCACGAGATCGTGGCTGTTGCGCCGCAATTGCAGGCGCGTTTCAGCCGGCAATGGTTGCTCGCCGGCATGTTGCCAGTGCAACTGGCCCTGCTCGCGGCAGGTGCCGCTGGTGCAGGGCAGGCTGAAATCGAGAGAGGCGACATGACCCTGGCGGGGAATCCAGACGACCCAGCGCTCCAGTTGCCGAGGCCCGGGCAGGCTCAGCGGCGTGTCGTCGTCGATGTGCTGATCCGGGTGCGCTTCAGGTTGCCAGTCAGCCTGGAGGTGGTCGATGGTCAGTGAACGCAGTGGCAATGGTCGCCACCAGGCGTCGAGGCGTAGCTGCAGACCGTCGATATTCAGCACCAGCCGCTCATCGGCGGTCTGTCGGGTCAGGCTGATGTGTTGCAGAAAAAGGCCATCCGTCGACAGCCGCCAGCCATGGAATTCGAGTGCAACGATGCCCTGTTCGCGCTTGAACGCCTGCCACTGATATCCGGCGTAGATACCGATACCGAGCAGAAATACAAGCATGGCTGAGACAGCCAGGAGGAGGGTGGTGCGCCGCTTGGCCATGGCCTTTTCCGTAGTCGATACCGCCACAGCATAAGCTGGCCGATGCGGTGTTGCGATCCGTCTGCTCATTGCCTGCAGCCGAGTGGCTGATGACCGGAAAGTTCCGTGCAGCGACCGCGAACGCGCCTGCCATGGGCGTTCTGCGTCTTTTGCTCCAAACTTGTGCACATTCGTAGCGGCGCCCTTGTCAAGCGCTTATTACAAAGAGTCGCAAACCGCGCTGCAGCATAGATCGATAATAACTGATTGAAAAATAAAGCTTTTTTTCATTGGTGAAAAAACCGCCAGTTTAACCTCAGGCCTGTAACCATCGGTGCTGGGGCAAACTGTTACCGCTTTGTTCACAGAGTTATCCACAGCTTCTGTGGATTAATTTTTTATGCGATCTGCTTCGCCTTTTGACCGTTAAAAGACAGAATGGCCCTCGACTTGCTGGGTCTCATTCGTAGGTCGGATTAGCCGAAGGCGTAATCCGACGATCATGAAGGCATTACCCTGGCATATACAGACGCAACCCGGCACGCCGGGCCATAGCCTGACGGCTATACTGCCCGGCAATTTTCGCCGGAGCGCCCATGTCTCTCGATCCTTCCTATCTGCTTGCCGGGCTTGCTTCCCTTTGTCTTGCATTGGCTGTACTCGCGGGCGTGCTGCAACATCGCCTGGCCCAGCGTCAGGCGCAACTCGCCTTGCTCGACGAACGCCTGAACCAGGCTGCCCTGACTCAGGAAGGGCTCAGCGCACAGCTGGAAGCCAGCCACTTGGAACAGGCCGACTTCATGGAGTCTCGCGCCGGGCTGCAGGCCGAGCTGGCAGCCCTGCGGCGGGAGAACGAGTGGCTGCAGAGGCAGCGTCTGGAAAGCCGCGAAAGCCTCGACGATTTGCAGGCCGAACGTGATGCCCAGCGGGCCGAACTGCGTACGCTGAGTGCGGCCCATGCCAGTGTCAGTGCCGAATTGAATGAGCAGCAAAAAGCCCATCAGCAGCGCCTGGAGGATCTTCAGGGTGCCCGCGACGAGTTGCGTGCGCAGTTCGCCGAGCTGGCCGGCAAGATCTTCGAAGAGCGTGAACAGCGCTTCGCCGAGACCAGTCACGAGCGCCTGGGACAATTGCTCGACCCGCTGAAAGAGCGCATCCAGTCGTTCGAGAAGCGTGTCGAGGAAAGCTATCAGCATGAGGCCCGCGAGCGTTTTTCCCTGGCGCGGGAGCTGGAGCGGCTGCAACAGCTCAACCAGCGCCTGGGCGACGAGGCGACCAACCTGACCCGCGCCCTGCAGGGGCAGAAAACCCAGGGCAACTGGGGCGAGCTGATTCTTGAGCGCGTGCTGGAGCATGCCGGCCTGGAGAAGGGCCGTGAATACCACACCCAGGTCAGCCTGAAGAGTGCCGATGGCGAGCGCTTCCAGCCGGACGTGCTGATCCGGTTGCCGGGCGACAAGCAGGTGGTGGTGGATGCCAAGGTCAGCCTGACCGCCTACCAGATGCTGACCAGCGCCGAGGACGAAGACAGCCGCGCACAGGCGCTCAGGCAGCATGTGCTGTCGTTGCGCAATCATCTGAAGGGGCTCTCGCTGAAGGACTATCAGCGTCTGGATGGTCTTCAAAGCCTGGATTTCGTGCTGCTGTTCGTGCCCATCGAGGCGGCTTTCGCGGCGGCGTTGCAGGCCGATCCCGAGCTGTTTCAGGAGGCCTATGGCAAGCACATCGTGATCGTCAGCCCGACCACGCTATTGGCGACGCTGCGGGTGATCGACAGCCTCTGGCGTCAGGAGCGACAGAGCCAGAATGCCCGCGAAATCGCCGAGCGGGCCGGCGCCCTGTACGACAAGTTCGTCGCCTTCATTCAGGATCTGGATGAGATTGGCAGCCGCCTGCAGCAACTGGACAGGGCCTACCTGGGGGCGCGCAACAAGCTTACCGATGGGCGCGGCAACCTGATCGGTCGCGCCGAACAGCTCAAGCTGCTCGGCGCCCGGGCCAGCAAGCGTCTGCCCGCTGACTGGCTGGAGCGCGCCGGCGCCGAGTCGACGCAGGACAATGCGGGCTGACTCAGGCCAGCAGGTAGTTTTTCAACGGCCTGCCAGTGACAGCACGGCGAACCCGGCGAGTAAACCACCGGCCATGAAGGGCAGTGTCAGCAGCGCCATGCTGCGACCGGCAATGAAAGCAATCAGCACTGCCTTGACCAGGCTGTTGCTCAGCGCGGCGAGAAATATGCCGCGCACCGCGACCTGCTCGCTCAGGTCGGTGTGGGCGCTGTTGGCCAGCGACAGCGTGATGGCGTCCACATCGGTCAGCCCGGATACCAGCGAAACCAGATAGATCCCGATATCGCCGAGCCCGCGCTGGGCGCCTTCGACCAGAAACAGGATCAGTACCAGCAGGGCGGCGAAGCGCATGGCCGGGCCGAGCTCGAAGGGGTTCTTCAACGGTGGCTCGGTTGTGCTCTCGGGCTGCTGGGCGGCTCGCAGGTAGTAGAACAGCGCACCGGCGGCATAGACCAGCCCGGCTGTCAGCAGTGGTGCGATCAGCGCCGGCAGCAATGCTCGGTTGATCAGCCCGACTTCCAGCAGTACCCGTGGAAACATCAATGCCGAGGTCGCCAGCAGGCCGGCGGCCAGCGCTGGTCGCAGTTTGGCCGAATCCAGGCGCGCGAGGCTCATGGTCATGGCTGTGGAAGAGACGATGCCGCCGAGCAGCGCTGTGACCAGCAGGCCATGTCGGGTGCCCAGCAGGCGGATGGCGACATAGGCGGCGAAGCCGATCCCGGCGATCAGCACCACCATCCACCAGGTGGTATAGGGGTTGAAGGCCTGCCAGGGACCATAGCCCTGGTTGGGCAGCGCCGGCAGCAACACCACGGAAATGAACAGCAGCTTCAGCGCGCCGCCGAGTTCGGCTTCATTCAGCTTGCGCAGCGCGCCATGCAGGCGTGCCTTGAGGCTCAGCAGCAGGGCCACGACAACGGCGATGGAGGCTGCCAGCATGCGGCTTTCGGCGACCGCCAGGCTGCCGAGGAGGAAGGTCAGCAGCAGCGCCACTTCGGTGGTCATGCCGTGGTCGGCGCTGTAGCGGGCCTCGATCACGTAACCGGCGATCACCAGCAGCGCCAGCACGACGAACATCGCGATCCAGGCCGCCGTGCCGAAATGCCCGGCGCTCAGCGCTGCCAATCCGCCGAAGAGCCCGCTGAGACCGAAGGTACGCAGCCCGGCCAGCTCTTCGCCGCTGTTGCCGCGACCGCTCCAGCTGCGCTCCGTTCCGATCAGCAGGCCAACCCCCAAGGCGGTGGCGAGGTCCAACAACAGCTCTAGAGTCATGGGTGTGCAGAGCATCGATGATGGTGGATAGGTAGTCTAACCGTCATGCCTGGCTCAGATACGGCTCAGGTCAAGCAATGCCACGCTCTAGGAGCCCGCTTGCCGGTGCGGGGGCAAGCGGGCTCCTTGCGAAGCCGGTCTTGAGGGGCCAGTTTTCAATGCAGCGGTACGTGGCGGCTCATCAGCGCTCGCAGCGCCGCCGGTTTGACCGGTTTGGCGAGGAAGTCCAGGCCGGAGGCGTGAACGGCGGCGATCAGCTCGGGACGCCCATCGGCACTGATCACCACGCCAGGCACCGGCTCGCCGAGACGGGTGCGCAGCCAGGCCATCAGATCCGAGCCGGTTTCGCCGTGATCCAGGTGATAGTCGACCAGCACCAGTTGCGGACGCACGTCCTCCTTGAGCAGGGCCTCGCATTCGGCACGGTTGCTGGCGGTCCAGACCTGGCAGCCCCAGCGTGACAACAGGCTGCGCATGCCGATCAGGATGCTGTCCTCGTTGTCGATGCACAGCACCTGCACGCCAGTCAGCGCGGTTTGCTGCGGCTCGATCCTGATGCTGCTGTGCTGCTTCAGCACATTGGCGGCAATCGGCACGGTCACGCTGAAGACACTGCCCTTGCCGAGCCAGGAGCGCACCGACAGCGGATGGTCGAGCACCTGGCAGAAGCCGTCGGCGATCGCCAGTCCCAGTCCCAGGCCTTTTTCGGCGCGGGTCTGGTGGCTGTCCAGGCGCTTGAACTCCTCGAAGATCACCCGCAGCTTGTCCCTGGCGATGCCGGGGCCGCGATCCCAGACCTCCAGGCGCAGTGACGAACCCTGGCGGCGCACGCCGAGCACCACCCGGCCCTTGGCATAGCGGAAGGCGTTGGTGAGGAAGTTCTGCAGCACCCGGCGCAGCAGGCGAATGTCGCTGTCGACGCGCAAGCGGCTGCCATGCACCTTGAAATCGACGCCCTGCTCGGCGGCCAGTACGGTGAACTCGGTGCTCAGGGTGTCGAACAGGGTGGCCAGCGGGAACGGGTTGCGTTCAGGCGTGATGCGGCCATTTTCCAGGCGCGAAATATCCAGCAGGTCGGAGATCAGGTCCTCGGCCGAACGTAGTGAGCTGTCCAGGTGACGGACCAGCTCCTGCGCCTCACGCGGCAGGGCATCGTGCTGGTGCGACAGCGCGGCGGAGAACAGGCGCGCGGCATTGAGTGGCTGCATCAGGTCATGGCTGACCGCCGCGAGAAAGCGCGTCTTCGACTGGCTGGCGGCCTCGGCGGTGCTCTTGGCCGCGGTCAGCGCCTGGTTCAGCTCGGAGAGTTCCTGGGTTCGCTCGCTGACGCGCTGCTCCAGCCCTTCGTTGGCATCCTTGAGTGCGCGTTCGGCCTCGCGGTAGGCGGTGATGTCACTGAAACTCATGACGAAGCCGCCACCCGGCATCGGGTTGCCCACCAGCTCCACCACCCGGCCATTGGGAAACATCCGTTCCGAGGTGTGCGCGCGACCCTGGCGCATCCAGTACAGCCGCTTGGCGACATGGGTGTCCGGGTTGCCGGGGCCGCACAGTCCACGCTCGGCGTTGTAACGGATCACGTCGGCAATCGGTCTGCCGATGTAGACCAGGCCGTCCGGGTACTCGAACATTTCCAGATAGCGATGGTTCCAGGCCACCAGCCGCAGCGACTGATCGACCACGCTGATGCCCTGGGTGATGTTCTCGATGGCGCCCTGCAGCAGGGCGCGGTTGAACTGCAGCACTTCCGAAGCTTCGCCGACGATCCGTACCACGTCGTCGACCTGCATGTCGCGGCCTTCCAGCGCGGCCTTGACCACCGCGCGGGTGGAGGAGGCGCCGAGCACGCCGGCCAGCAGCCGTTCGGTATGGGCAATCCACTGGCCATCAGCCGGTTGCTTGGGGGAAAACTCCTGGCCGTGGCGACGGGCGAAACGGTAGAAACTGGTTCGCGCACGCTCCGCGCCGACGAAGCGCGCGGCCAGTTGCAGCAGGTCTTCGACCTGTACCGCGAGCAGGCGCCGCGAGCTGGCGGCAGGATGAATTTCCTGGCCGATGAAGCGGCTGGCTTGCCAATGCTCCGCAACGCGGGTCTGCGAGAAGATCGAGACCCAGAAGAACAGGGTGGCGTTGCCTACCAGCGACAGGGTTACACCGAACGTCAGTGCGCTGGTGCCGAAAGGCAGATCGGTGGTGTACAGCCACTGCAGGCCGGGGAACATTTCCAGCGGCCAGCCAAGCAGCGGCAGAATCAGCGTATAGCACCAGATCAGTGCGCCGGCGGTGAGGCCGGCGAACACGCCGCGACGGTTGGCCTGTTTCCAGTACAGCGCGCCGACCATGGCTGGCGCCAGCTGGGTCAAGGCGGCGAAGGCGATCTGGCCGATGGTCGCCAGGCTCGCGCTGGAGTCCAGCAGGCGATAGCTGACATAGGCCAGCAGCAGTATCGTGACGATGCTGATGCGCCGTACCGAGAGCATCCAGTGGCGGAACGCCTCGAAGGGCTGCTCGGCTTCCTTGCGGCGTAACAGCCAGGGCAGCAGCATGTCGTTGGAGACCATGGTGGACAGGGCCACGCTGGCGACGATGACCATGCCGGTTGCCGCCGAGGCGCCACCAATGAAAGCCAGCATCGCCAGAGCCGGATGGCTCTCGGCCAGCGGCAGGCTGATCACAAAGGAGTCGGGGCTGATGCCCGCCGGCAGCAGCATCTGTCCGGCCAGCGCGATAGGGATGACGAACACCACGGCAAGCACCAGGTACAGCGGGAATACCCAGCGCGCCATGCGAAAGTCCTTCGGCTCGATGTTCTCCACCACGGTGACGTGAAACTGCCGTGGCAGGCAGACGATGGCCATCATCGCCACGCCGGTTTGCACCACCATCGCCGGCCAGTTCACCGTGACTTCCCAGAAGCTCGACAGCTCCGCACTGGCATGGGCCTGGTTGAACAGGTCGCCAAAGCCGTCATACAGGCCGAAGGTGACGAAGGCCCCGACGGCCATGAAGGCCAGCAGCTTGACCAGTGACTCGAAGGCGATCGCCAGAACCATGCCGCGATGGTGCTCGGTCACGTCCAGGTTGCGCGTACCGAACAGCACGGTGAACAGGGCCAGGACCACGGACACGATCAGCGCGGTGTCCTGGGTGCCGGAGCCGGCGACGGCCTCGCCGTCATTGCCGATCAACAGGTTCACGCCCAGCACGATGCCCTTGAGCTGCAGGGCGATATAGGGCAGCACGCCCACCAGACAGATCAGCGTCACCACGATGGCCAGCAGTTGCGACTTGCCGTAGCGCGCGGCGATGAAGTCGGCAATCGAGGTGATGTTCTCCTGCTTGCTGATCATGATCATCTTCTGGAACACATGAGGCGCCAGCAGCATCAGCAGGATCGGGCCCAGATAGATCGGCAGGAACGACCAGAGCTGTTCGGCAGCCTGCCCGACCGCGCCGAAGAAGGTCCAGCTGGTGCACCAGACGGCCAGCGACAGGCTGTAGACCCAGGGACGCAGGCGCGGCGACATCTGGTCGCGATTGCGGTCGCCATAGAAGGCGATGGCAAACAGAAGGGCCATATAGGCGAAGGCGACCAGTGCGATCAGCCCACCGGACAACGACATGCAGACTCCAGACAGCAAGGATGTGCGGGCGTCGCAATGAAGAATTCATCGAGACCTGCGACGCCTGGGTAGCGGTCATTAAAGCAGAGCCACCGGCCCGGTGGCCGTTTGGCCCAGGGTTGATGGGTGCTGACCGGATCATCCCTTCGGGAGCGGCGACTCAGGTTCGACAGCTTTCAGGTCACTCGACGCTGCCGCTTATTGGTAGAGGTATGGGCAAATTTTCGCAGTAAAAGAGACGTCCGAACCGAGGCTGCGACCAACGTCGAATAAGGTTGGGCGGTGGCCTTGGAGTCGGCGGAAGTCCCGCTCCAGAGGCTTCGGGAAGAATGTGCGTCAAATCACTAAGTGCCTGGCGACCTCGTGCTGGCGGGACGAGGTCCAGACGCTCCGGACCGCGCCAACAGACCCGCATTTGAGTTAAGGTCTACCTCGATTCTGTCATGACTCCGCTTCATGCTTCCTCATCATCTTCAACTGCAGCGACGGTGCGCTGGACGTGCCGTTGCGTTATTTGTCCCAAGGAAACCGATGACCCGCTCGCAAGAGTTCCTGCATGGTTGCCGCGACATCCTGCCGCTGATCATCGGCGGCGTGCCCTTCGGCATCATCTTCGGCACTTTGGCCATCGGTGCCGGGTTGTCCGGCTGGCAGACCATGGGCATGTCGCTGCTGGTATTCGCCGGCTCGGCGCAGTTCATCGCGGTCACCCTGATCAGCGGCGGTGTCGGCGCGGCGGTGGTGCTGCTGACAACCTTCGTGGTCAACCTGCGCCATGCGCTCTACAGCGCGGCGTTGCAGCCGTTCGTGCGGCACCTGCCGAGCCGCTGGCGAGTTCCCCTGGCGTTCTGGCTGACCGACGAGGCCTTCGCCGTGATCCAGCATCGCTATGCCCGTGATGATGCCTCGCCGCACAAGCACTGGTTCTTCCTTGGCGCGGCGCTGACCATGTACCTCAGCTGGCAACTGGCAACGTTGATAGGCATCGGTTTCGGTCAGGCGGTGCCGGATGTGGCGAGCTGGGGCCTGGATTTCGCGATGATCGCGACCTTTATCGGCATCGCCGTACCGATGATGCGCACCTCGCCACAAGTGGCCTCGGCACTGGTGGCTGGTGGTGTCGCGCTGCTGACCTGGGAACTGCCGTACAAGCTGGGACTGATCGCCGCAGCGCTGGCGGGGATCGTCGTCGGAGTCTGGCTTGAGCGTCTGGCCGAGCGCCGTGTGCAACAGGAGGCGCAGCGATGCTGATCTGGCTGTTGATATTCGGCATGCTGGCGATCACCTTCCTGATTCGCTACAGCTTCTTCGCCTGGCCGAACCTGCGCTTTCCACGACTGGCGGAGCAGGGGCTGCATTACGTGCCCGTCGCCGTGCTGACCGCCATCGTGGTGCCCGCCATGCTGATGCCCGAAGGGGAATGGGCGCTGCGCTGGAACAATGCCTACCTGCTGGCCGGCCTGCTGGCGATCCTGATCGCGGCGCTGAGCCGCAATCTGCTGGCGACCATCGCCGGTGGTCTGCTGGCGTTCTTCCTGCTGCGCTGGGCGTTCGGGCAGTTGCCGTTGTGAACGCTGTCTTCGAGCGCCACGCTGGAGAGGTGCGATGAGCCAGCATTCCCAGTTCGCACTGCTCGGCACGCGGCGCTTCCTGCCGTTTTTCGTGACGCAGCTGCTCGGTGCCTTCAACGACAATGTGTTCAAGCAGGCCCTGGTGCTGGCCATCCTCTACAAGCTTGGAACTACCGCCGATGTCCACCTGCTGGTGAACCTGTGCGCGCTGTTGTTCATCCTGCCGTTCTTCCTGTTTTCCGCACTGGGTGGGCAGTTTGGTGAGAAGTACGAGAAGGCCTGGCTGATTCGCCGGATCAAGTTCGCCGAGATCCTGATCATGCTGGCGGGAGCGCTCGGCATGCTGCTGGGCAGTCTGCCGCTATTGCTGGTGGTGTTGTTCTGCATGGGCACACAATCGGCGTTGTTCGGGCCGGTGAAGTACTCGATCCTGCCGCAGCAATTGCGTGCCGATGAACTGGTGGGCGGTAATGCGCTGGTTGAAATGGGCACTTTTCTGGCGATTCTCGGTGGCACCATCATGGCCGGGCTGTTGATGAGCCATGGCGCTTACGCGCTGCTGGTCTCGCTGGCGGTGGTGCTGCTGGCGAGCATCGGCTACCTGGCCAGCCGTGCGATTCCGTCATCCACGGCTGCATTGGCGAGCCTGCGCCTGGACTGGAATATCGGGCGGCAATCGGTGCGGATCATGCGTCTGGGGCTGGGCCAGCAGCGTGCCGTCTCGCGGGCGATGATCGGCAATTCCTGGTTCTGGTTTCTCGGCGCGGTCTATCTGACGCAGATTCCGGCGTTCGCCCGCGACCTGCTGCAGGGCGACGAGGGCGTGGTGACGCTGATCCTGGCGGTGTTCTCGGTGGGCATTGCGCTGGGGTCGCTGCTTTGCGAGCGTCTTTCCAGACATCGAGTGGAGATGGGACTGGTGCCTTTCGGTTCCATCGGGCTGACACTGTTCGGCATTCTGCTCTGGTGGCATGCCGCGAGCGTGCTGTCGGCCAATGAAACCCGCGACTGGCTGATGCTGCTGGCCGAGCCCGGAGCACGTTGGGTGCTGGTGGATATTCTTGGCCTCGGCGTTTTTGGCGGGCTCTATATCGTACCGCTCTATGCGCTGATTCAGGCGCGCACCGCCCGCCAGGAGCGCTCCCGCGTGGTGGCAGCGAACAATATCCTCAATGCGCTGTTCATGGTGGTGTCGGCGATCTTTGCCATTCTGCTGCTGACAGTGGCCGGGCTGTCGATCCCGCAGCTATTCCTGACTGTGGCTCTGCTCAATGTGCTGGTGACTGGCTGGATCTTCACTTCGGTGCCGGAATTCCTGCAGCGCTTCCGACTGTGGCTCAGTGGCAATCGGGATGCGGCGCCCGAACCATGATGGAAGGGGCGCCGAACGGTCAGTGGCTGAGCTTCAGTCCGATCAGACCGGTACAGATCAGCAACACGCTACCGAGGCGGAACAGATTCACCGATTCGCCGAACAGGATGATCCCGGCGATCACGGTGCCAACCGCGCCGATGCCGGTCCAGATCGCATAGGCGGTGCCCAGCGGCAGGGATTTCATGGCCAGGCCGAGCAGCCCCACGCTGATCGCCATTGCTGCAATGGTCAGGCTGGTGGGTAGCGGGCGGGTAAAACCTTCGGTGTATTTCAGGCCGACGGCCCAGCCGATTTCGAACAGGCCGGCAAAAAACAGGATGATCCAGGACATAAAGACTCCAACAAGGAACGTTGGGGCCGTCCCCTGGCGGAGCGCTCGAAGAGCGGTGAGGTCGTCCTCACAGCGGCTTATTGTCCACATCGGCCCATTGGGCAAGCCGCGGCGGGTGCCGCTGGCTGCGGATGCTCGCAGGGTCGAATTCATTCGGCCAGCACAGCACACAAGCGACCGAACAAGTTCAGCTCTACGGCGCGTGCATGAGCTGTAGAGCCGAATTTATTCGGCTTGGTCAAACGGTCAGATGCCTTGCGGAATCTCTTCGCCTCCGAGCGCTTCGAACAGCGCCGGCAGGAATTCGCCGAAGGTCAGCATCATCAGCAGGAAGCTGGCGTCCTGCTGGCCGAGGTCGTCGTCGCCACCGTCCTGTTCGGCCTGATCCTGTAGCAGCTCCTCGAAGCGAAGGCGCTTGATCACCATCTTGTCGTCC
Source organism: Stutzerimonas stutzeri (assembly GCF_013522825.1). Taxonomy (GTDB): domain Bacteria; phylum Pseudomonadota; class Gammaproteobacteria; order Pseudomonadales; family Pseudomonadaceae; genus Stutzerimonas; species Stutzerimonas stutzeri_AK. The sequence goes on along the minus strand of NZ_JAAMQZ010000023.1, from coordinate 38,292 downwards.
AGCACGAATGACAGCTTGTCCTGCCAGGCCAGCGACAGCTGGGTGACCTGCTTGCCGACTTCCAGGTGTTGCTGGATCTCGTCGCTGGTCAGGTCCTGACGCTTGCAGCGCACCACGCCGCCATCTTCATGGGTGTCGCGCAGCTCGCACTCATCGAGCACGAAGAAATCGTCGGCGGCTTTCTGGGTTTTCACCCAGTCGGTCAGGGTTGCCGATGGTGCGATCTTCACGGTCAGCGGGCGCACTGGCAGCGAGCCGATGGCTTCGCGCAGGGTCGAGAGCAGGTCTTCGGCGCGCTTGGGGCTGGAAGAATCAACCAGAATCAGTCCTTGCTGCGGTGCGATGGCGGCGAAGGTGCCGGACTTGCGAATGAAGGCGCGCGGCAGGAAGGCCTGGATGATGTCGTCCTTGAGCTGGTCGCGTTCCTTCTTGTAGACCTTGCGCATTTGCTCGTTTTCGATCTCGTCGACCTTTTCCTTGAGCGCGTCCTTGACTACGCTGCCGGGCAGGATGCGCTCTTCCTTGCGCGTGGAGATCAGCAGGAAGCCCTGGCTGGCATGCACCAGCGGCGCGTCCGCACCCTTGCCCAGCGGGGCGACGAAACCATAGGTGCTCAGCTCCTGGCTGGCGCAGGGGCGAGCGGGTTTGGCAGCCAGTGCAGCTTCAAGTGTCTCGGCATCGAAAGAAACATCCTGGGTGAGACGGTAGACGAGCAGGTTGCGAAACCACATGGCGTTTTGAAACTCCGGTAAAAGCAAAGCGCGCATTATTCCTCCAGCGGGACCCCAGGCCAAGCCTGCAGCGCATCAATACCGATGGAGAACACAGTTTTTCCTATAAACAGTGGGGTTCCTAAGTCTTTGGAACTCCTGCAATTTTTTTTGCAAAAGGGGCTTGCCAAGGTGCGGAACCCTCTCTAGAATGCGCCCCACTTCGAGAGCAAACGCAAACAAGCGAATGCACTGAATGGGTGATTAGCTCAGCCGGGAGAGCATCTGCCTTACAAGCAGAGGGTCGGCGGTTCGATCCCGTCATCACCCACCACTCTCGAGGTTTAGCGCAGCGGTAGTTCAGTCGGTTAGAATACCGGCCTGTCACGCCGGGGGTCGCGGGTTCGAGTCCCGTCCGCTGCGCCAAATTCGCTTCATGGGTCCACTGAACGCCCTGGAGCTACACGAAAAGCGGCCATTGGCCGCTTTTCGTTTTTCTGCGTCTGGAATTCTTCCGCTGCGCCCTGGCGATTGCTCCTGCTCTGATCAGACCGTCGATTTCCCACACAAGCGTCTCCATCGTAGAGCCGAATTTATTCGGCTGACTTTTTGTCGGCAGCGAATTTCGCTTTGCGCTGTCCGAAAGACGACGTGTCTGCAAAAAGGCTGGTGAGAATGTCTCGAACGGAAAAACAGAAGATGCTGGCAGGCGATCTCTACGACGCCTCCGATGCCGAGTTGCAGGCAGACATGACGGCAGCCATGCACTGGCTGGCCCGTTACAACGCTGCTCTTGCGTGGTCGGTGGAGGAGCGGCATGCGCTACTGGTCGAGCGTCTCGCAGCGGTCGGGCAGGGGGTCAATATCCGCCCGCCATTCCGTTGCGATTACGGCTTCAATATTCGCCTGGGCGAAGGTGTATTCCTCAATTTCAATTGTGTGATTCTCGATGTCGTCGCGGTGACCATCGGTGACAGGACCCAGATCGGCCCTGGTGTGCAGATACTCACCGCCGACCATCCGCGTGATGCGGCGCAGCGTGAATCCGGGCTCGAGTTCGGGCGCCCCATCGATATCGGGCGCAATGTCTGGATCGGTGGCGGAGCGATCATCCTGCCGGGCGTGAGCATTGGTGACGACGCGCTGATCGGTGCCGGTAGCGTGGTCACGCGCGATATTCCTGCCGGCTGCACGGCATTCGGCAGTCCGGCAAGGGTCAGGGCTTGAACGGGCTCGCAACGTATGGCGCGCCGAGGTGGTGATGCAGGTCACCGATGCGCGTTGTTTCGAGCACAGGCTGAGTGTAGGGCTGTAGCCAGTGATTGTGCCCGCCTGCTAAGCTCGACGACTGTTTTTTGCATCATCCCTTTCAGCGTTATTAAGGAAACAGCATGAGATATCAGCGTTTGGCCCCGGCGATTGCCCTGGTGGGCCTGGTCCTGGCGGGTTGCGACAGCGATACCAGCGCTCCCGGCGTCAAGCTGGACACGCCGGCGCAGAAAGCGTCCTACGGCATTGGCCTGAACATGGGCAAGAGCCTGGCGCAGGAAGGGATGGATGATCTCGATTCAGCCGCTGTTGCGCAGGGTATCGACGATGCCCTGACCAAGCAGGAGCAGAAACTGACCGATGAGGAGTTGATGGAGGCCTTTGCCTACCTGCAGACTCGCGCCGAAGAGCGCATGCTCGAGATGAACCAGGAAGCAGTAGCGGCAGGCGCGAAATTTCTTGAAGACAATGCCAAGCGTGACGGTGTGAAAACCACCGAATCCGGCCTGCAGTACGAAGTCATCAAACAGGCCGATGGTGCTCAGCCGACCGCTGAGGATGTGGTTACCGTTCACTATGAAGGCAGCCTGGTCGACGGCACCGTCTTCGACAGCTCGATCAAGCGTGGCAGCCCGATCGACCTGCCGGTCGGCGGCGTGATTCCGGGTTGGGTCGAAGGCTTGCAGCTGATGCATGTCGGCGAGAAGTACAAACTGTACATTCCGAGCGAGCTGGCCTATGGCGAGCAGAGCCCGAGCCCGCTGATTCCGGCGAACTCCGTGCTGGTGTTCGAGCTGGAACTGCTGGGTATCAAGGGTGATGAAACCCAGGCGCCGGCAGAAGAAGTCGAGCCGGAAGCTGCCGAAGAAGCCTCTGGGCAGTAATCCAGGCGGGTGGCCTTTCGAACGCTTTTGTTGATGGCCCTACTGTCGTGAATAGAAAAAACCGCTTCCCCTGCAAGGGAAGCGGTTTTTTTTATGGCTGGGCCTGTAGCGGTGCTTTGGCCTGCTGTTCAGTTTGCCGCGTGCTGGCAGTGAAATGACGCACGCCGCCGATGCGTGGCGGCTAGAGAGAGCTGATCCCTTGCCATGGCTCGTCGGTGATGGTGCTGCGGATATGCTGGATAAAGCTGCGTGTGGTCCGGGTTATGGCCCGCGATGACGGAGTCAATGCATAGAGCGTGGCAGGCTGGAGTGCTTCTTCTGCGCAGGCGATTCGTAGCGCGCCCGTCGCAAGTTCTTCGAGGCATGTATTCAATGGCAGGCAGGCCAGGCCGATTCCGGCCTTGGCCGCTTCACGCAGCGTCTGCAGGCTTTGCGCGCTGAACGCGGGAGCCTGCAATATGCGCTGTGTGTCGGACAGTCGCCACGGACGCAACGCCTGGGGTGGGCCCAGGGCGAGCAGGGCGCTGTCTTCCAGTTTGTCGAGGGTGCGCGGGTTGTCGAGGCGGTCGAGTAGTGCCGGGCAGCCGACGATCACGTTTTGCAGGCTGGCCAGGGGCCGGGCGACGATTTCGCTGCTGTCCGCAGGCGCTTCATCCAGGCTCAGGGACAGGTCCAGGCTGTGTGAGCTCAGCTCGATAAGCGCATCCTTTGCCGTCAGGGCAAAGCGCACATTGGGATGGCAGGCCTGAAAGCCAGTAAGCAGGCCGAGCAGCCAATTACCGAGTATGCCTGGGGCTGCCATTTGAATGAGCCCGCTTGGCGTACCGTTGCTTTCCTGGGCTTCGGCTTCGGCAGCTTCTGCGGCCGCCAGCATGTCGAGTGCGTGACGGTAGATTTGATTGCCGATCGTGGTCACGCTGAATGCGCGGGTACTCCGGTAGAGCAGCTGAACACCCAGGCGTGTTTCCAGTTGCTTGACGTGGCGGCTCAGACTCGATTTTGCGACCCCTGTACGCTCGGCAGCAGCCGAGAAGCTGCCGGCTTCGATGACCTGGATGAGCCAGTAAAGCTCGCTCAAGGTGTCAGCCTGGATCGCTGCTTTCGTTTGTCGCCTGTGCAACACTGTGTTGTCCGGGGAGGAGCGGCTCATCATGTCTTCCCTGTTTCGATTGCGCTATCTTGTTGCCCCCTTGCCAGCGAAGCTTTTGCCCGGGCGGATATCGTGTTTGCTTGAAGGGATTAGCATGAATAAAAGAACAGCCACTAACCATTGGGTGGGCATAGGAGCTTCAGATTGATGCGAGATCGCATTCCGCCCGTTGATCATGCCCCGCATATTCTGGTTATCGACGACACCACCGAAGATATCCGTTTATTGCTGGCGCTGTTGCGTGTGCAGCCCTGGCGATTGTCGATCGCCAGTGAAGCCAGGCAGGGCTACCAGCGCGCCCTGGCACTGCGTCCCGACCTGATCCTGCTGGATGTGAGAATGCCGGACATGGACGGTTTCACCCTGGCGCGACTGCTGCGCGAGGCTCCGGTTACCCGGCAGGTACCGATCATTTTTCTGACCTCCGCCGGGGCGGTGGATGAACGTCTGGAGGGGTTGTCGCTGGGCGGTGTTGATTACGTGCTGAAGTCCTGCGCACCCGAAGAAGTGCTGGCGCGTATCCGCATCCACCTGCAACTGGCGTGGCGCGAGACGCCGGCGCCCGCTGGCGCGGTCAACGAGGTGCCGGATGCCGAGCAGATGATCCTGCGCGCCGCCATGCGCTTGATCGGCCAGCACCTGGACGAGCTGCCATCCCTGGCCGAGATAGCGCGCAAGGTAGGTACCTATGACAAGCGCCTGTCGAGCATTTTTCGTGAGCGCTTGGGCATGACGGTCTTCGCCTATGTTCGCGAAGCCCGCCTGCGACGTGGACAGGAACTGCTGGCCGACAGCGAAATGGAGATTCAGGATATTTCCGTGTTGGTGGGCTTTCGCAGCGCCTGCAACTTCACCACCGCCTTCCGTGAGCGCCTGGGCATGACCCCGAGCCAGTTCCGTCAGCAGGCACGGGAGCAGTCCGACAGGCTGTAGGGGATGGCATTGAAGCGGGTCTGGCCTGGTGTCATCTGGCGTATCGCCGTAACCATTCTCGCTTTGCTGGGCGCCGCCACGGCACTGGCCGCGAATGACTGTAGGGTACCCGAGCAGGATCTCGCGCCTCGCCTGCAGATCCTCGAAGACCCTGGCAGAAGCCTGGCCGCGGACCAGGTACTGGCCATGCCGGAGCGGCATTTTCAGGCGGCGACACGCGAGAATCTGCTCAGGGAATACAGCAGTTCGGCGTTCTGGCTGCGTTTCGAACTGCACAACAAGGATGAACGGGCCTGTCTGCGCTGGCTGACGGTCGGTGAGCCGCGCCTGGAAGATGTCCGGGTGTATGTCCTGCAGGGTGATGGCTGGCTTGTGCAGCGGGCTGGTAGCGCTCATGCCCTGAAGGATTGGGCGATAGCCGAGCGTCACCCGATTTTCCCGCTGGAGCTCCCCGCGCACGAAAGCACCACGGTTCTGGTCCGGGTAGTGAGCAGTACTCTGCTGCTTCTGCAACCGATGCTCTGGGATGAGCTGGTCTTGTTGCAGGAGCGCCAGTGGGCCTCCATGATCGACGGCATCGCCCTGGGCATCGTGCTTTTGGTCGTGCCCTTCAGTCTGATCGTCGGCAGGATTGTGCGTTCGCGGCTGTTGGTGGTGCATGCCGGTGCAGTGCTCAGCTATATCCTCTACACCTGTGCCGTGAATGGCTATCTGATCTTTTTGCCGCAGTTGCTGCCCTGGGCTCAGTTGCTGCAGCTGCTGCTCGGCGGCGTATCGTTGTTGTGCGTTCTCGGCTATCTGCGCGTGTTGCTCAAGGTTCGCCAACTGCCCGATATCTGGGGCCGGCTGTTCACGCTGTTCATGCTCAGTTATGTAGCCGGGCAGTTGTGGGGGCTGGTGGAGCCGGAGCAGGGCAGGCCCTTTGCCGAGTTGTCCATGCGCATAGCCCTTTACCTGCTCCTGCCGGCTACCCTGTTGGCGGGTTGGCGGCGCGGGCTCACCTACAACTGGATGGTCTGGCTGGTGCCTGGGCTGTACCTGCTGCAGTTTCTGGTGCGTTATGTGCTGCCTCTGGGGCATGTGCTGCCCTGGCAATCGCGGCAGAACTTCCTCAGCCTGTCATCGACCTTGCCTGGCGTGCTGTTGCTGGTCTGCACCCTGGTCATCGAGGTCAGCCGCAGCCGCCGTCGCGAAAAGCATGCCCTGACCGCTCTGGATCAACAGCGCAAGGCCGAACAGGAGCGCCTGGAAAGCATGGTGGCGTTGCGCACCGGCCAGTTGCGCGAGTCGCTGCAGGCTCGCAGTGCCTTGATGGCCCGGATCAGCCATGACCTGCGCTCGCCTCTGGTGAGCATCATCGACTATGCGGGACGTTCGCAAGGTGCTTCCGGCGACAGTGGCTTCGGCCAGAAGATCGAGCGCAATGCGCGGCATCAACTGGAGCTGATCGACGAGCTGCTGGAGTTCTCGCGCAGCGAGATGCAGCCGCTGGAGCTGATCATTGCGCCCGGTTACCTGTATGGCTTCCTGCGCGAGATAGAAGGAGAGGCCGGCTTTCTCGCCGACAGGCAGAACAACCGCTTCGAGAGTGAGATTGCCGAGGACCTGCCCTTGCTGGTGCGAGCCGATTTCCGCCGGCTTCGCCAGGTTCTGATCAATCTGCTGTCCAACGCCGCCAAGTTCACCCACGACGGCACCTTGAGCCTGAAAGTGAGCTGCATGAGCCGCGATGAGCAACAGGTGCGCCTGCAGTTTTGCATCAGCGACACCGGTATCGGCATCGATCCGAGCGAGCGCGAGCGTCTGTTGCGGCCCTTCCAGCGCGGGAACGACGTCGAGCGCTACGATGGTAGCGGGCTGGGGCTGTCCATCGTCAGCCAATTGCTTGGTCATATGGCGAGCGAACTCGAACTGGAACGCCTCGAACCATGCGGCAGCCGCTTCAGCTTTCAACTCCAGCTCCAGCTCGCAGCAGAGGAGGACATGGACACGACCTTCATCGAAACCCATGCCGTGCAGGTCGAGGGCGCCGGGCGGCGCGTGCTGCTGGTCGATGACATGGAGCAGAACCGCGAATGGCTCGATGATCTGCTGTCGGGTTACGGCTTCGAGGTAGAGACCGCGGAGGATGGCCTGTACGCCCTGGCCTGTCTGCGGAGCCAGCCGGTGGATCTGCTGATCACCGATCAGATGATGCCGGAAATGGACGGTTGGGAACTGCTGCAGAACGTGCGCGAACACTGGCCGAAGATGCCCGTTCTGCTGCTTTCCGCCGCCCCCGCGTTACGCCCGCGGGACACGGCGGCGGAGCTGGATTTCGATGCCGCATTGCTCAAGCCGGCTGCCAGTGGCGAGCTGCTGGCCTGTGTCGATGCGCTTATCCAGAGAGCACGGAGCAATCAATCCAATTCTCTGGCGGATGATCCCTTGCAATGCTGAAATTCGTCCACGCTTTGCCACCTACAGGCTGGCTGCTGCTTGGCTGGCTGCTGTGCTCCCAGGCACTGGCCGAGCAGCCGACGAGTGTCGATGGCGAGAAGGGCGTGGTGCTGGAGGCGATGACCGTCACCGCGCGTCACCGCGAGGAGGTCTCGCAGCAGGTGCCCATCGCGCTCAGCGTGTTGGATGGTGACGCACTGGAAGAGGCCGGTTTGCATCGTCTGCAGGACATCCAGCAAAGGGTGCCTGGCCTGGTGGTGTCCGGGCATGGCGCTCGCTACGCGGGCTTCGGGCTGCGTGGTTTCGGGGCGACAGCCTATAACGACGGGCTGGACGGCAGCGTTGGGGTTTTTGTCGATGGCGTCTACCTGGGGCGCCAGGGCATGGCGTTCGCGGAGCTGCTCGATGTAGAACGTGTGGAAGTGCTACGCGGCCCCCAAGGTACGCTGTTCGGCAAGAACACCAGTGCCGGGGTAGTGAATATCGTGACACGCCCGCCGACGCCGTTTTTCGAGGCGGCGGGCGAGATGACGCTGGGCGAGCGCGGTACGCGCGAGTATCGCGGCAATATTTCAGGGCCGCTGCTGGAGGGCGAGCTGGCGGGCCGCCTGAGCGCTTTTCACAGTGGCCGCGATGGACAGGTGGACAACCTGCATGATGGCTCTTCACTCAACGATCTGGATAGCCAAGGCCTGCGCGGTCAACTGTTGTGGACGCCCAATGATCGCTTCAGCGTACGCCTGAGCGGCGAGAACGCCTGGCAGGAAAATCACGGCCCCGTGCTGATGAGCAACCACTACAGCACCCAGACCCGGCAGCGTGCCGACTTCGTCGGCTATCGCCTTTCACCGTCCGCCCCTTACCGGCGGGAGGTGCGCCAGAATTCACCGACCCGCTCACGCACGGAACAGAACGCAACCGCCCTCGAACTCAACTGGGATATGCGCGACGACCTGCGCCTGACCAGTATCACCGCCTACCGCGACTGGGACTTCACCGACCAGCGCGAGGCTGACGGCACCGCCCTGGCCGTGGCGCGGTCAGGCAGCCGTCTCGAGCACAGCCAGTTCAGCCAGGAGTTCCGGCTGTCCGGGGCGGCCAGTGAGCAGCTGGATTATGTGCTGGGCCTTTATTATCTGCGCCAGCGCCTGGAGCGCGATATCGGCGTGCGTTTCGGCGACGAGGCCGCTGCCTGGTTCCTGGGTGACAGGCCCGAGCTTGCATTGTTGGGTATCACCGATCCTGCGCAAATCCCCAGCGAGCTGCTGGCAGGCACGTCCCAGGCATTCGACGGCGAGCAGAAGGGCGACAGCCGCGCCCTGTTCGGTCAGCTCGCATGGAGTCCCTTCGAGCAACTGGAGGTGACGGCGGGGCTGCGTTACACCCGTGAGCGCAAGGATGGCTGGATTTCCCGCGAGGTTACGGGTGAGCGCCCGCTTGGTCCCGACATGGTGTCCCAGATCGGTGGGCCGCTGCTGCGCCAGGTGGCGCTGGGCGGCAGCTACTACCGGCGTGACTCCATCGGGGAGAGCAATCACTCCGGTCTGCTGGGCGCCAGCTACCATTTCACCGACCAGATGCTGGGCTATGTCAGCTGGTCGCGTGGTCACAAGGCCGGCGGTATCAACTTCGACGTGACTGGCACGCATGTGGGGCCAACCTACGGCGCGGAACGTGCCACCTCGCTGGAAGCCGGTCTCAAGACCCGGCTGTGGGGCCAGCGCGCCACCCTGGACCTTGCCGTCTACCAGACCGATGTCGATGATTACCAGGCGCTGACCTACAGCCCTCCGGCCAATTCCCTGGCGCCGCCGTTGCGTGACAACCTGCTGAACGTGGGCAGGGTGCGGCTGCGCGGCGTCGAGCTGGATTCGCTGTGGCGCCTGCACGAGCAACTCGATCTGCGCCTGGGCGCGGCCTGGAGCGATGCGCGCTACAAGCGCTTCCCCAATGGGCCCTGTGCTCCAGGCAGTGACGCCTATGTCTGCGACCTCGGGGGCAAGCGGCTCTATAACGCGCCCGAGTGGAATGCCAGCGCCGGGCTCGATTATCGTCAACCGCTGACGACGAGGCATGAGGCTTTCGGGGTTCTGGACTACAGCTTTCGCAGCGGCTACTACGGCACGCTCGAAGGCGGAGAGGGCAGCTGGCAGCCGGCCTTCGGACTGACTCATCTGCGTTTGGGGTTGCGTCGTATCGACCGCCGCTGGGAGGTCGAGGCCTGGGTGCACAACCTGTTCGACAGGGAGTCCATCACCGCCGTCTATGCGCTGCTCGGTGCTGGCGACTATGGCGTCCTGCCGGGCGATCCGCGCACGTTCGGCATGACGCTGAGGGCGCGTTACTAGCGTCCGTTCCATTGCGTCGTGGTCGCACCGGAGCGACATGCGCAGGCCGGCTGTTTGTTGATGCTGCTGCCCGTTGCATGTCTGGAACGATGAAGCGTGCCCCTATTCCGACGTGCATGGGCCGTCGTTGTGCGACGAAAGGTTCAGACTTTAGGCCCATAGGCCTGTTTTAGAAGCGCTTGCGTTTCCGCCCAGGCAAAAGCAGGGATTAATCCCGTGGCCTTTTGGCATCTTTGTTTGCCGTGATTCCTTCCAATCTTGCTTTTGTTCAAGCGCAAGACCGTTCCCTGTGTGAAACGCTGTTTTCCTTTTGCCGGGCTTCTTGCTGCTGCCCTCACTCCCTACATTGCCCACGGCCCGTACAGGGTGGACGGGCACAGGACACCATGACCACAGGGAAGCAGCAATGATTCAAGACGGGATACAGCCGGCGTGTTCGAGGGAAGCGGCGGCTGGTCTTGGGGAGCGCACGGGCTTTCGTCGCCAGCCAGATAGCGCAAGCAGCACCTGTATCCCATTGCGCGTACCGAGATTGCCTGGTGCTGTCCGCTTCAGTGCGCGTGGTTTTCCTGCCTGCTGCTGGCATCGCAGACGGCCTGGCCATGCCGACGGCAGCCGCTCCAGCCCCAGCCCCAAAGATAACTCCAAGCCCTGCCGGGCACAGCATTGAGCATCAGATTGCTTAGAGGACCTTATGCACGTTGAATTTCCGTTCCGCAAACTCGCGCTTGCCATGTTTTTCGGCCTTGCGCCCGTCGTCGTCAGCGCCTCGGAGCCCAGGGACGACCTGCTGGGTGTCGTCAAGGAAACGCTCGCGTTCAATCCCGAGCTGCAAACGCGACTGGAGGCGTTTCATGCGACCACGGAAGATCGCCGTGAGGTCTTCGGCGGCTACCTGCCTTCCATTGACATAAGTGCCTCTGCCGGCCAGGCGAACCGCCAGTTCGATGGCCGCAGCGACTATTCGCGCAACTACGCCGAAATATCCCTGACGCAGATGCTGTTCGACGGTTTCCGTGTGCGTAACAGCCTGGCCAGGGCTGATCACACCAGCCGGGTGCGCTATTACGAGCTGCTGGACGAGGCCGAAACCAAGGCGCTGGAAGCGAGCGAAGCCTACCTGAGCGTGCTTCGTCATCGCGAGCTGGTCGCACTGGCGCAGCGCAACCTGGCCAACCACCAGCGTGTGCAGGATCAGATCGGGCAGCGGGCGCAGCGTGGCGTCAGCAACCGTGCGGATCTGGAACAGATCAATGGGCGCCTGTCGCTGGCGCGCTCCAACCTGATGACCGAAATTGCCAACCTGCAAAGCGTTACCGCGCGTTTCCAGCGCCTGGTTGGCCGTACACCGGCTAGCACCCTGGAACCCGTCGATGCGGCGGGTGTTCCGGCTGAGCTGCGGGATGTATTGAAAGAGGGCTATCTCAACAATCCCGCGCTGTATGCCGCGTTTGAAAATATCCAGACGGCGGAAGCCGCCCTGGCGCAAACCAAGGCCAATCGCTATCCGACTCTGGAGCTTGGCCTGCGCCACGGGCTGTACAAGAACAACAACAGCTTCGACAACCGCACCGACCCCGATCCTTACGGCAACGAAAGCATCGTCGAGCTGCGCGCCCGCTATAACCTGTTCCGTGGCGGCAGCGATCGCGCGGCGGAGCGTGCCGCGTTCCGCCGTATCAACCAGGCCGAAAGCCTGCGTGACAAGGCCTGTGTCGATCTGCGCCAGACCGCGACCATCGCCTACGGCGATGTGATGAATCTGCAGGAAAAGCGTGTCTTCCTCGAAGCGCATCGTGACGGTTCGGCCAATGTCGTGGTGGCCTACCGGGAGCAGTTCGATATCGGGCGACGTTCGCTGCTCGATGTTCTCGACTCTGAAAACGAAGCCTTCCAGGCCGAACGTGCCTATGTCGATGGCAATTTCGACCTGCAAACGGCCCGCTTCCGTACGTTGCACAGCATGGGGCGTCTGTTGCAGACCCTGTCGCTCTCCAGCGAAGCGATCCCGACCCTGGACGACCTCTACGCATCCCCGGCTTCCCCGGCCTCCAGCCCGTTCTGCCAGATCTCGCCGGACGCCGGGCTGGACCTGAATCTGTATCTGCCCTCGGTCAAACTGGCAGAAACCATCGATCTCAGTGGCGATGCCCTGTTCGATACCGCCAGCGCTGAAATCAAGCCGGCCTCGATTGTCCGTCTGCAGCACCTGATCCAGCGCGTGGCCGGGCAGGGCGATCTGCTGGCGATCAGCATCGTTGGCCATACCGACAGCACGGGCTCCGCCGCGCTCAATCGCGAGCTGTCCCTGGCCCGCGCGGTTGCAGTGCGTGACTTGCTGGTTTCCAGGGGTGTTGACAGCGCCATTATCGCCGTCTCCGGGGTGGGTGCGGACCAGCCCATCGCCAGCAACGAGACGGCAGAGGGGCGTGCGGAAAACCGCCGGGTCGAACTGAAAATCAACCGCGCGCCGTAACCCCGAACCGACCGGCGCAACCGCCAGCGGTTGCGCCGCGCCCTCAGTTGCACCCGTACAGGACAACCCATGCAAGCCTTGCCAGACGACCCCTTGAGCGCCTGCCTGCTGTGGCTGGCGAACGCCAACGGCACAACGACCAGCCGTGACGCGATCACCGACGGCCTGCCGTTGGTGCAGGGGCGCCTGACACCTTCGGTTTTCCCCAGGGCCGCAGAGCGTGTTGGCATGAACGCCAGCCTGTCGCGGCAGCCGCTGGAAAGCATCAACGGTCTGCTGCTTCCCTGCATTCTCCTGCTCAAGGACGACAAGGCCTGCCTGCTGCAGGAGATGGATCTGGACAAGCAGAAGGTCCGGGTGATCTTTCCCGAGCTGGGCATGCAAGCCCAGGAGCTGGAACTTGAGGCGTTCAGGCCATGCTGTTCGGGTGTCGTCCTCTATTGCCGCCCCGGCTTTCGTCTGGAGGAAGGGCGCAAGAAGAGTGAAGCACGCCAGGATCCGGACGGGCACTGGTTCTGGAGCGTGATCCGCGCCAATCGTCCGGTGTATCGCGACATCCTCATCGCGGCCTTCGTCATCAACCTGTTCGCTCTGGCCATGCCGTTGTTCGTGATGAATGTCTACGACCGCGTCGTGCCCAACCATGCCACCGACACCCTGTGGGTGCTGGCCCTGGGCGCGGCCATTATCGTCTGTGCCGACCTGGCGCTGCGCATGTTGCGCAGCTGGTTCGTCGAGCTGGCGGCCAGTCGTGCCGATATCACGCTTTCGGCGCGCATCATGGAGCGCATCCTCGGGATGCGTCTGGAGCACAGCCCGTCCTCGGTCGGCTCTTTCGCCTCCAACGTGCAGTCTTTCGAGTCGGTGCGCTCGTTCATCGGCTCGATGACCGTCACGGCGCTGATCGACCTGCCGTTCTTCCTGCTGTTCGCGCTGATCATCATGCTGATCTCCTGGGTGATGGCGATCCCGGTGCTGCTCGGCGCGGCGCTGATCATTCTTTACGCACTGTCCGTTCAGGCCAGGATGCGACAGCTGTCCGAAGTCATAAGCCAGGCCAGTTCCCAGCGCAGTTCGGGGCTGATCGAAAGCCTGGCGGCGGCGCAGACCCTGAAGAGCTTCAACGCCACCAGCAGAATGCAGAGCCGCTGGGAGCAGGCGACCCGTTTTCTTTCCGGCTGCTCGGCGAAGTTGCGTCTGCTGGGGGCTTCGGTGGGCTCGGGAGCGTCCTGGATTCAGCAATTGGTCGCCGTGTCGATGATCATCGTCGGCGTCTATCTGGTCATCGACGGGCAGATGAGTCAGGGCGCGCTGATCGCCGCCTATATGCTCTCGTCCCGTGCCATGGCGCCGGTGGCGCAGACCGCCTCGCTGCTGACGCAGTACTACCAGGCGGCAACCGCGCTGGCCTCGCTGGAACAGATCATGGCCAACGAGCAGGAGCGCACGCCCGGCAGGCAACTGATCAGCCGGCCCCGCCTGCGTGGCGAGATTGAGCTGAGGGATGTTTCGTTCAGGTATCCCGACGAGCAGCGCGATGCTCTGTCCAACGTCTCTCTGCATATCCGCGCTGGCGAGCGGGTCGGGATTCTGGGACGTGTCGGCTCTGGCAAGAGCACCCTGGAAAAGCTCGTGCTCGGTCTCTATCGGCCCAGCGCCGGCACTCTTCTGGTGGACGGCGTGCATATCGAGCAGATCGATCCGGCGGAGCTGCGGCGCAACATCGGTTATATCCCGCAGGACGTGCAGCTGCTCAGCGGCACGGTCTACGAAAACATCACCCTGGGCGTGGAGAACCCCAGCAACGAAAAGCTGCTGGAAGCCATTCATATCTCCGGCCTCAAGTCTCTGATCGGTAGCCATGCCGACGGCCTTTCGATGCCGGTGGGCGAGGGTGGCAGCCGGCTCTCGGGCGGGCAGCGACAAACCATCGCCGTCGCCCGAGCGGTCATGGCCGACAGCAGCATCCTGCTGCTGGATGAACCCACCAGCGCCATGGACAGCGCTCTGGAGAACCATGTCGCCAAGGCGCTGGGGCAATACAGCCAGGGCAAGACACTGCTGCTGGTAACCCACCGCACCAGCCTGCTGGCATTGGTGGATCGGCTGATCGTCGTCGATGGCGGGCAGATCATCGCTGACGGCCCCAAGCATAGTGTGCTGAAAGCCCTGGAGAGCGGTTCCATGCAGAAGGTGGCGCCGTGATCAGCAAGGACGTGACACAAAAACAGACCGAGCAGCTGGCCTTCGAGCACCTGAGCCGGATGGATTCCGTCGGTGTACATGGGCGTCGCGGCATCGACCGGCTATTTCGCCCGTTCTTCTCGGCCTTGCGCAACGGCTCGCATGACTGGCAGCAGGATGCCGAGCAGGCGCTGGAAGGGCAGCGGGTGTTGCGCGCCCGCGGCCTGCTCTACGCAATTGCCCTGACCTTCGTGCTGTTGCTGCTGTGGTCGGCTTTCGCCAGCGTCGATGAAGTCTCCCGAGGAGAAGGCAAGATCATCCCTTCGCGGCAATTGCAGATCGTCCAGTCGGTGGACGGCGGGGTGGTCGAGGAAGTCTTCGTCGAGGAAGGTGACGCGGTGCGCAAGGATGACCTGCTGGTGCGCATAGACCCTACTCGCTTCGTCGCCAGTTACCAGGAAGGCAGCGTTCGGGCCTTTGCCCTCGGGGTCAAGGTCGAGCGTCTGCAGGCGCTGATCGACGATAAGCCGTACCAGCCGCTGACGCCGGAGGATATGAGTGCGACCCAGGCACAGGTCATCGCCCGGGAGCACAACTACTACCAGGAAAGCCTGAAGGAACTCGGCCAGCGGCTGTCCATCGCCCGTGAGCAGCGCACCCAGCGGCAACAGGAACTCAACGAGGTGAAGGCGCGCCTGCGCGCAGCGGAGCAGGCCTGGCAGATGTCCAGCCAGGAGCTGCGAGTGACCCGGCCCTTGCTCAACTCCGGCGCCGTATCGGAGATGGATATCCTGCGCCTTGAGCGCGACCAGGCCAGTGCCGATGGCGAACGGCGTCAGGCCGCCGCGCGGGCGCGGCAGATCGAGGCCAGTATCCAGGAGGCCGATGCGCGCCTGAGCGAAGTGGAGCTGACTGCCCGCAATCAGTGGCGGGCTGAACTGAGCGAGGCCTCCGCGCAGCTCAACAGCCTGGATAAAAACGTCGATGGGCTGGCCGATCGGGTGAAATTCTCGGAAATCCGCTCGCCCGTCAACGGCACCGTGCAGCGCGTACTGTTCAACACCATCGGTGGTGTGGTGCAGCCGGGACATGCGGTCATCGAAGTCGTGCCCAACGACGACCGGCTTCTGGTCGAGGCCAAGATATCGCCCAAGGACATCGCCTTCCTCCGTCCGGGGCTGCCCGCCACGATCAAGCTGCATGCCTACGACTTTTCCATCTACGGCGGCATCGAGGCGACGCTGCAGCACATCAGCGCCGACACCATTACCGATGAACGCGACAACACCTTCTATCTGGTACGTGCCGTCACTACCGACAGTGATTTCGCCCGGCGGTTGTCCGTCATTCCGGGCATGACCGCCCAGCTGGACATCATGACCGGCAAAAAAAGCATTCTGTCCTACCTGCTCAAACCCGTACTGCGCGCCAAGGCCAATGCCTTGAGCGAGCGTTGATCATTTACGTGCCTGACATCATTCAGCATAGAAAACCCGTATCGAGGTCCATATGAACACTCTGGCAATTGTTGTCTCTCTCGTTGGCCAGGCCTGGGCCCAGGCCGCCAATGGCGATCGCCGTGAACTTAGGGTTGGTGACCGCCTGCGCGGCGATGAAGTGCTGATCACAGCGCCGGGCGCCCAGGTGGATCTCGACTTCGGTGACAACCAGCTGCTGAGTTTCATCGGCGAGCAGAATGCCCTGGTCGATGACGCCATCGCCCTGACCACCATGCAGGTTCCGGCGCCTGCCCCGCTGAATATTCGTCAACAGGCCGAACGGCCACTCGATTCGAACGCCCGCGATGATGAGCCGAGGGCCGAAGGCCATAACTTCGTCCAGCTGGTACGCATCGGCGAGATCATCGAAGCCGACGGCATCACCCCGCTTACTGTCGCCCGCATTCAGGAATTGCTGCGCCCGATGGGCATGAGCCTGCCTGATCGTGTATTCGAGCCGGAAGAATGGCGGGAGCATCGGGGCGGCTCTCTGCGTCACGAAGATGATCCCGAGCCGCGCACTCCCGGCGTATCCATCGAGCTGCAGGGCGCTGGTCCTGATGGGATCTATAACGAGGCTGAAATCGGCCCGGACGGCACCGTTGCGGCGCTGATAATTCTGGATGACAAGGTTCGGGTTGGTGACACGCTGGTGGTCACCGACAGGAACGGCAACGAACTGCTCAATCGTCCAGTGACTCAGGACGATCTGGACAATGGGATCATCGTTCAGGTGCCGGTGTCACCGGGTGACACCGATGTGCCGGTTACCGCCACGATCACCGAGCCTTCCGGCAACAGCGGCAGTGCCACTGACAACAGGCCAGTGAATGCCACGCCGCCTTCGGGCATGGTGCCGGACCGGAGCGACGTGGATGCGGATATCATCGATCTGGATCTCTCGCCCCTCGTCAGCGACAACAGCGGCGGTCCGTTGAAGTATGAGGCCACGGGACTCCCGGATGGCCTGACCATCGACCCCGATACCGGTAAAATCACAGGCTCCATCGATCGCTCCGCCAGTCAGAATGGCCCGAATGACGATGGCCGTTACCCGGTCACCCTGACCGTTACCGACCCGTCGGGCAACAGCACCGAGATCACTTTTATCTGGACCGTGACCAATCCCGGGCCAGCAGCCAGGGATGACGATGCGACGACCCCAGAGAGTACTCCGGTCAGTGGTAATGTGCTCACGGGCGCTGGCTCGACCGTTCCGGGTGCCTCTGCCGACAGCGATCCCGACGGCGATCCGCTGACGGTGACGACCTTCGTCGTGGCCGGCGATCCTACACAACATACGGCTGGCAGTACTGCGACGATTCCCGGCATCGGTACGCTGATCATCAATGGCGATGGCAGCTACACCTTCACGCCCGTGCCGGGCTGGAACGGCACGGTGCCGACTGTTACCTACGGCATCAGCGATGGTGAGGGTGGCAGCGACAGTGCGAATCTGGTCATCGAGGTCACGCCGGTGGATGATCCGGTCATCGTCGATGTGCCGGTCGTACACCCCGTCAATCCTCAGGCGGGGAACGTCGAGGACCATGTGGTGTTCGAGAGCGGTCTCGTAGACGGTTCCAATCCGAATACGCCCGATACCCAGGTCATCTCCAGTTTCACCATCAGTGCGCTGGATGGCCTCGATTCGACCGTAGCGCTCACCATCGGCTACAAGGATGCCAGCGGCACCGGTCAGACCCTGACCTTGAACAAGGCTCAGGTGGAAGCGCTTGGCACGACTCCGCAGATCATCACCACCGAATACGGTGAATTGGTACTGGATGGCTACAGCAAAGGCGCCGATGGCCTTGTCCGCATCGACTACAGCTATACGCTGAAAAACGCGCCCGACGTGTCGGCTACTGACATCAGCGATGTATTCGACATTTCGGCTAACGACAGCGATGACGACAGCGACAGCAATATCCTGAACATCAAGATCGTCGATGATGTGCCGGTAGCGGTCGATGACGTCAACAGCATCTGGGAGGACAGTACTCCGAACCCGATCAGCGGCAATGTCCTGGGCGGCAGTGGGGCGAGTGCCGGTGATATGGCAGACAGCCAGGGCGCGGATGGCGCAGCTATTTCGGGTGTGCAGGCCGGCAGAGTAGCCGAGGGTACGCATGTAGCCGATGGAGGCCTGGCCACGGTCATCACCGGCAAGTACGGCACGCTGACGCTCGACGCCAATGGCAGCTACACCTATGAACTGGACAACAGCAATCCGATCGTCAACGCACTCAGGACCGACGAAAGCCTGAACGACGAAGTGTTCAGCTACACCCTTACTGACAATGACGGCGACAAATCCACCGCCACCCTCACCATCACCATCCATGGCCATACCGATGGCATCCCCGTCGTTACCGTCACCGACTATAACGGGCTCGAGGCAGGGGTCAACAGCATTGCCGAGGATGCCGCCACACCGGTGACCGGCGAGTTCCAGATCAGCGCGCCGGATGGTCTCAAGCACATCATTGTCGGCGGGCAGACTGTCACGGCCAGCGAACTGGCGGCGCTGGACACCACGCCCAGAGTGATCCCCGGCTCCGAGGGCACCCTGAGGCTGACGGGCTACGACCCGGCAACAGGAACGGTGAATTACAGCTACCAGCAGACCGGGACCAGCAAGGATCATGGCGGCGGCGATGTGACCGATCGCTTTCCCATTACCGTGACCGACAATGCCGATCAGACCTCCGCTCCTGTGGACCTGATCGTCCTGATCACCGACACCGTGCCTGTAGCCCACCCGGACACCGGAAGCATCACTGAAGATGCCGCAGGGCCGCTGCGAGGCAACGTCGTCACTGACGCGGGCAGCGGAGAGGACGAGCTGGGCGCAGATGCAACGTTTGTTGTAGGCGTCGCCGCAGGCATCGAAACCAGCGAGCTTGCTGGCGGTGTTGCGGGCGCCGGGGTGAGCGGGCAGTACGGTCTTCTGGTCCTGAACAGCGATGGCAGCTACAGCTACACGCTCGATAACAGCAACCCTGCGGTCAATGCGCTGAAGGATGGGGATCATTTGATCGAGACGTTCAGCTATACCATCAGGGACAGCGATGGTGACTGGAGCACTACCACCCTCACCATCACCATCGATGGCGTAACCGATGGTTCGCCGAGCATCGTGCCGCAGGATACCAATGGCGCGGCGATCAGCGGCCACGTCACGGTCATGGAAAGCGGCCTGGCGAACGGCAGCGATAGTATGGCTGACAGTGAAATAGCCAGTGGCACCATCAGCATCAATGCCGCTGATGGTTTGCAAAGCATCAGCGTTGGCGGTCAAGTCTTTACGGTGGCCGAACTCCAGGCGCTTGCAGCCAACCCGTCGGCTCCCATCAACGTTACCGGCGGCACTCTGGTTCTGACCGGTTTTACCGCCACTGCCAGCGTGGGCGAAGTGCCCACTGCTGGCAATCTGAGCTACACCTACACCCTCACCGAGCAGCGTACCCACGGCAGCCCGGGCAATGACACGCTGACGCTGGATATCCCGCTGAGCGTGACGGATGCAGGCAATATCACCAGCAACGGTACCTTGACTGTCCAAGTGGAAGATGACGTGCCGCAGGTGAGTACGGATGCGGCGCAACTCGGCCATCTGGTGGTGGATGAAACGGATTTTGTAGATGGCTCCGTCAGTGCGATCGATACCGATTTCGTGCAAGACGTATTCGCTATCCACTACGGCGCCGATGGCGCAGCAACCAGCAATGCGCTCATCTATGCCTTGAACGTCGCCAGCCCAGGCGTGGCCAGCGGTGTCGTCGATACCGCCACCGGTCAAGGTGTGTACCTGTACAAGGAGGGTAGCGATATTGTCGGTCTGGTCGGCAGTGGCGGTGTGGCCAACGCCTCGGGGACGGAAGCCTTTCGTATTGCCATCGACAGTGAAACAGGCGCGGTGACCCTGACCCAGAAGCGTCCCCTGCAGCATCCGAACGTAAATGATCATGATGATTCGCTGACTCTCGCTTCCGACGCCATCACCCTGACGGCAACGGCCACCGATGGCGATGGCGATGTCGTCTCCAGCACAGCGGTCGAAGTGGGAGGGCGGTTTACCTTCAAGGACGATGGCCCCCGCATCAGCGCCCAGCCCGCGTCGGCGACTGTCGATGAGGCCAACCTGGCCAACGGCAGTGATCCGGATGTGCCGCAGACCACCGTCAGCGCTTCGTTGAATGTGCAGTTCGGCAGCGACGGTGCTGGCGATGCCCAGTTCACACCAGCTACTGCGGCAGCGCTGGAGGCTCTTGGCCTGGAGTCGAACGGCCAGACGCTGAGCTATGTCGTCAGCGCCGACGGTCACACCTTGACGGCCTATCGTGGTGGCGAGAGCGTGGGTAATGAGGTCTTTACCGTCGTCATCACCAACCCGGCGACCAATCCGGGCTACGAGTTCAGGCTGCACAAACCGCTGGATCACGTCGATGGATCGAATGCTCCGGTTGATGAGTTCGATCTTGTATTCGGCCAGGTGCGTATCACCGATCGTGATGGCGACCAGGTGCATACAAGCTTTACCGTCACTGTCCTCGATGACACACCCGACGCGACTCAGCCACGCCGTGTCGAAGTGGATGAAGACGATGAGATTACCTTCAACACCAACGCTGATGCTGTCGGACCTGTAGGCGGCGTGGGCGGCAATACCACCATCGGTGATGGCAGCAGCGGGACGGTCGCACCTTCCCATGGCACCGCCACGGTCAACCCCGATGGCACCATCACCTACGTTCCGCATGGCAATTACAGCGGCACGGATACCTTCACCTACACCACGGTGACGGATAACGAGACCAAGACCTTCACCATCGAGGTGACGGTCAACCCGGTAGCCGATGCGCCGGATATGGACGGTACGGGGCCCTCGACAGGAGGTGACGTTACCCTTGCCGATGTCAGCACTCTGGAAGATACAGCCGTAGCGCTGGGCCTGAAGGCGCCCATCATCACTGATGCCACCGACCAGAACGTTGCAGCGGTCGGCGATGCAGCCGAACGCCTGGGCGCAATCACCCTGGAGTTGACCGGTGCGCAGGTCAATGGCGTGAAGCTGACGGCGGCAGCTGATGGCTCTTCGGGTGCGGTGGATATCACGTACAGCGGTCCCGTCACCATCTGGCTGACGGACGCGCCGCATCCTGCCGATATGACACCACCGGTTGGCGCCGTGCAGATGACCTCGGCTCAGTTCGAGGCGTTGCAGCTGCTGCCGGTTGTACACCGCGGCGACAATATCGACGTCAGCGTGAAGGCCACCAGCCATGAAGTGGATGATGCAGGCAATATCGCCGTGGTGAACGGTACGCCGGTGCCCGGCGCAACATCCGAGGCCACCTTCAAGGTGTGGGTGCAGGCTGTGACCGATGATGCTGAGCTGTTGTTCGACACTGGCGTGGTTAGCGGCACTGACATCGACAGCGTGACCTATACCGACAATACGCAAGCCACCGTCACGCTCAAGGAAGACACCACCTTCCGCCTCAACGACATCCTGCAAGCGCAGTTTGCCGACCTGGACGGCTCCGAGGTGCGCTCGATCACCATCACCAACACTACCGGGCAGGCGATCCTGGTCGATGGCACGCAGCTGGCGGCGGGTGGTGCCCGGACGATCAACGCTAGGAGCGGCGCCAATGGCCAGACGGGAGACCTCGACAGCTTCCCGGATATCCGCATCGGTGCGGTCGGCGACTTCAGTGGCGATCTGAATGGCATCGTGATTGCCATCAATGCCCAGGACAAGGACGCAGATGGCTTCCAAGGCACTGCGGGCAACGCATCCAATCCGCCGGATGGCGTTGCCGAGGCAGATACCAGCAACAATAGCGTTACGCTGAACCTGCGTGTCACGCCGGTTGCGGGCGACGTGGCGGCAGGCAATGTCACCACTGATGAAGACACGGCTGTGGCCTTCCTGCAGCACCTGCGGGTAACGGATACAGGGACTGGCACGGAAGTCATCGATTCGGTGTCTTTCGAGGTGCCAACGAACTGGCTCGTAACGGACTCAACGGTCAGTAACGGCGCGACCTGGACAGTAAACCTGGCGGACTCGACCTATACCATCGAATTTACCGGTGGCACCCAGGCAGAGCGCGAAGCCGTTCTGGATGGCTTCATGATCAGGCCGCCGGCTCATAGCAGCCTGGATGAGACCATCAGGCTGACCGTCACGACCACCGACACCAATGCTGTAACCGGCGATCCCGATACCAGAACGGTCACCAGTCTGGATAGGCCTTCCCTGGATGTGAACATTACCGTCAGGCCCGTTGGTGAGCGTACCGATACGGATTCGGGTGGTCAGGCTGGTAACGATCTGAGCATGAACGGCTCGCACGCCTATAGCACTGTGGGTGAAGAGGACGTCTATTTCCGTCTGAATAGTGATGGTTTTGACCTCAAGGGCCCCTGGTCCAACGAAGATGGCAACGGTGCTGCCAACGGCGGCCCGAGCGGTGGCAGCGAGCAGACCTTCGCCCGCTTCACGCCCTTCAAGGTCGAGGGCGGAAGTGATGTCGCCCTCGATGGTTCCTGGTTCCAATACCACGATGGCACCGGCCTCAGAACAGTCGCCTACAACGGCACGCCGGTGGATATCCCCATCGCCTACCTGGATACCGTGGAGTTCAAGGGGCCGCTCAACTTCAAGGGTATGGTCAGGATCAAAGTCGAGGCTGTCACCATCGACGAGGACGAGGATTCCAGCCTGACCGATACTCAGGTCTCGGGTGAGGCCTGGCTGTCAAACCTGATCCTGGCGCCAGTAGCCGACCAGGTGACGCTGCAGGTGGGCGCGCGCATCACCACTCAGGAAGATGCGCCTGTCACGCTGCATATCAATCCAACCAGCGATGATCTGACCGAAGATTTCAACGTCACCATCAAGGGGATTCCGGCGGGGGCGAGCATCATCTATGACGGGGTTGTCTATAGCGTCGGTAGCGGTCTGGTCGCCGATGGCAGTGGCCATTACCAGTTGACGCTGGAGAGCTTCGACAGGACCAAGCAACCAACCCTGACACCTCCGAAGGACAGTAACGAAATCATTCAGTTGTCGGTGGAAGCGGTCTCTATCGATACGCTGACCTATACCGACGTGCATGGTGTTGAACAGACCATCATTTCGGCTCCGAGCGCGCCTCATACCCTGCCGATCACCATCACGGTGACGGGTGTGCCGGATGAACCGCAGATGACGCCCGACAATACCCAGGTCTATGACGAAAACGCCCTGGACAGTAGCGGAAATGAGGTTGCCCTGCGGGATATGATCACCAGCCTGGCTTCCGGTGAAACGACCAGTGACGGCTCGGAGAGCATCACCCTGCGCATCAGCGGGTTAGCGGATGGCTTCGGTATCGTCGGTGCCGGGCCGGTTATCGGCAACGGCACGGGAACCGGTCGCGTCTGGGTAGTGACCCCCGAACAGATTGCCGATGGTTCGGTGAAAATCAAGCTGCCGCCCAATTACAGCGGCACGGTCAAATTCACTGCCCAGCCGGTGGTCACCGAAAACGACAACCCATCGGAAACCTTCTTCGCACCGGAGAACGTCGAGTTCAAGGTCAATCCCTCGCCCGAGGCGACCCTGACCATTCGCTCCAGCGTGATCGAGGATCTGGTTCGCCAGGTCGATCTATCGCCTGTCTATCAGAATGGCGACACCGACGAGCAGATCAGCGCGGTTCGGATTCAGGAGGTTTCCGGCTTGACGTTCTACCGCGATGCGGCAGGTACTCAGCCACTCGTTGCGGTGGGCGGCTGGTATGAGATCAGCGGGGTCAGCGAGGTTGAAAGTATCTATGTCAAGGGCGCGCCCAACTTCAGTGGCGATGTGGCGCTGACCGTCCAGTACAAGGTTATCGATGCTCCTCGGGACGGCACTGTCGATGCGGTTGAGAGCGACTGGCAAAACGCCGGCCACACACTGAACTTCCAGCCGGTCACGGATGAGGTCGGCCTTACGCTGGAATCGATCAATGGCCAGGCGGGCAGTTCGGCCTTTGAGCTGACGGCGGCGGGCACTGTCACCGTTCGCCTGAACATCAGCAAAGAGCCCGATAGCAATGCGGATGGTGAGCGTGACTACGATGGCAGCGAGCGCCTGACCCATATCCTCATCCAGGGCGTGCCCGAGGGGGTGGCTGTGACAGGCGCGCAATTCACCGGCAATGGCCAGTGGCTGCTGCCGGTCACCGGCAGTTTCCAGCCGGGCGCCATCACCCAAGACATCGAATTCAGCGTGAACGGGCAGGCTGGAAATCTCACCGCTGTGCCTATCACCATCACGGTCGTGACGCGCGACGGTGCTGCTGAAAACACAGAAGAAGCCAGCCTTGTCTGGCATCTGAGTACCGATTTTGCCGACGGCGAGCCGGAGATCCTGCCGACGGTGACGCTGCATGCCATCGAGGTGCCGCAGACGGAGGATGACTCCTTCAATCTGTCCGAGGTGGTGTCGGGAACCATCGATACGACGGGGGCCAATCAGGCCACCTACAGCATGACCATCACCCTGCGTACGGCACCGGGTGACGAGACGACGTTCTCCGGCATGACGCGTACGCTTGCGATGGAAAATGGCGAGCCGGTGGTGCTGTGGACACAGACCATCACTGGTGTGACCAATGCGACCGCCCAGCAGGTAATGAATGATGCCTTGGCAGCCATCAACGTCACACCGCCGGAACATGCCAACAGCAACCCGAACAATCTGGGCGCGGGGCTGCCGCTGGATGTCACGGTGACCCTGCACCACAACGGCGTGCATAGCGAAGGCAACGTCAAGCCGAACATCTCGCTGGAGCCCGTCACCGACGCTGCCACAGTCTCGATTGTGGCTGCCCCGGTGGAGGAAGGGCAGGAAGTCGAGATTGCCATTACCGTTTCCAACTCCGCCGACGCAGGCGGGGATTGGGCGATCCTCGATGGCAGGCTCTATCTACAGCTGGAAGGCAGTGCCCTTGCCGGCGAACTCAAGCAGGGTGATGTGACCCTGACGCTGCAGAACGTGGCGGGTGTGCCCGGTCTGGCTGACGGCCAGTACTACGTTATCGAAGGTGTCGTGGCGGATACCCCATTGAACCTGAGTTACAGCCCGGCGAACCCGCACGACAATGGCAGCGTACAACTCAAGGCCTGGGTGCAGAATCAGGAAAATGGTGGTTCGGCAATGATCTCTTCCGGCCAGCAGAACCTGACGGTCAACCCGACCAACACCGAGCCGAACGTGACGATCACGGCGCAGGGTATCGAGCACAATGGTGTAGTGAAGTCGCAGGCGACGCTGCAGATTGATGGCGAGGTTCTGCCGGATTCCGGCGAGACGCTGCAGGCGGCCTTTATCGAAGGCCTGCCGAAGGACTTCACCGTTTTCTACGGAAGCAATGCAGATGGCTCAGGGGCCATTCTTGCCAGCAACGCCGGGGGAAGCGCCACTACCAATACCTGGTCAATCCCGCTGTCAGGAGGCAGCCTGCCTGCGTACATAGGCATCCAGCCACCCGCTCACTGGAGCGGCACACTGGAAGAGCTGAAGCTGTACCTGGTGAGTGGCGAAGCGGGTCTGCAACCCACAGCCTGGCCGGTCGAATTCGATCTTCACATCGCGCCCCAGGCAGACGGTCTTGAATTGCGTCCCACGCTCAGCTTCGGTACGGCGGGTGACATCATCGCTCTGAACCTGAACGCCGAGATGAAGGACCCGGCAGCGGTTGGCAGTTCCGATGCCCATCGTGAACTCACCACCCTGGAGCTGAGCGGTTTCCCGGATCAGGCGAAAGTGCTGTTCTTCGTCAATGGCGTTGCGTTGGCGGCTGATCGTGTCAGCTTCGTTGGTGGCAAGCACATCATCAGCGACCTGACCCAGGCGGAGCTGGATGGTCTGGGCTTCAAGCATCAGGGGACAGGTGGGGTGCAAGACATTGTGGTCAATGCCTGGACCCAGGAGGTGGATGCGGCGGGCAATCCTGTGGGAGCAGCCAGCACTCCGGCAACCGGAACGGTGCAGATCAACGTCGCGGACAAGCTGCCAACCAATGGCGACGACACGTTGCTCTGGACCGGCAGTGCGATCGATGGCCGTGATGGCAATGACACCATTCAACTGCGCTATGGAGAGAGCCTGAGTGGCAGTCAACTGGCCGCCCACCTGAGCAATATCGAGGTGATTGATCTGAGTGTCGCGGGGGCCAACAGCATCACTGATCTAAGCGTCGAGGATGTGTTCGGGATGACCGATCAGGGCAACACGCTGCACATTCTCGGTGATAGTGAGGACTCGGTAACGCTGGGCGAGGGCTGGACGCAGCAGGGAAGCTCCTGGGTTGGCAATCACAGCGGAACCGAAGTGAAACTCGAGGTTCAAGGCATAGCCGTTGGCCTGAGCCCCAGCGGAGCCGACAGCATTTTTGCTCTAAGCGTCGAGGAGACGACCGGTGAGGACGAGGACAGCGCCCTGAGTATTCTTCATGACAATGAAGACCTGGTGCCGCTGGGTGAGGATTTGATACAGGACGAAGACTTCGGAATAAGTGATCACAATGGAACCGAGGTGGAGCTGCCAGTGCAGGACAGCGTCAGCGATGACCCAAGTACCAGCAGCGACAATGACATCCTGGTTCTGAGTGCTGAAGATGTATTCGAGATGCCCGATCAGGGCGACATCCTGAACATTCTCGGTGATAACGAGGACTCGGCGGCGCTGGACATGGATTGGGCGCAGCAAGGAAATTCCTGGGTGAGTGGCCACAACGGAACGGAAGTGAAGCTGGAGGCACAAGGCATAGTGATCGACTGATCCTGTCCGGCTGCGATCTAACCCCGTTCCCCATCAGGGGAGCGGGGTTAATTGTGCCTGCAAGCAAGCTCAGCATTCGGCCCACCCATCTATGCACTTGGGTGGTTTCCATCGCTCACAAAAAAGCCCCAGATTTTCATCTGAGGCTTTCAAATCTCTCGACTGCGCAGCAGAACGCGCTTCAGCGCGGCCCCGGAGGGGTGAGCGAAGCGAATCACCTGGGACGTAGTCCCTGGTGAGAGTCCTGCAGCCACAAAAAAGCCCCGGTATTACCCGAGGCTTCTGAATTTGGCTCCGCGACCTGGACTCGACTGCGCAGCAGAACGCGCTTCAGCGCGGCCCCGGAGGGGTGAGCGAAGCGAATCACCTGGGACGTAGTCCCTGGTGAGAGTCCTGCAGCCACAAAAAAGCCCCGGTATTACCCGAGGCTTCTGAATTTGGCTCCGCGACCTGGACTCGAACCAGGGACCCAATGATTAACAGTCATTTGCTCTACCGACTGAGCTATCGCGGAACTGCGGTGCGTATCCTACTGTTTATCAAGGGGAAGTCAACCCTGAGACTGGCTCAAATTACCTGCACGATGGCGTCGGTGACGTGGTCCAGGTTGTTGTGGTTCAGCGCGGCGGCGCAGATGCGTCCGGTGCCGATGGCGTAGACGCCGAATTCCACGCGCAGGCGCTCGACCTGTGCGGCCGTCAGCCCGGAGTAGGAGAACATGCCGCGCTGCTTGGCGACGAAGCTGAAGTCCTGCCGGGCGCCTTTCTCGGCCAGCTGGCGGACCATGCTCAGGCGCATTTCCTGGATGCGGGTGCGCATCTCGCCCAGCTCGGTTTCCCACATGGCGCGCAGTTCGGCGTTGTTGAGCACGGCAGAAACCACGGTGGCGCCATGGGTCGGCGGGTTGGAGTAGTTGGTGCGGATCACGCGCTTGATCTGTGACAGCACGCGGGTCGATTCTTCCTGGCTCTGGGTGACCATCGACAGCGCGCCGACGCGCTCGCCATACAGCGAGAAGGATTTGGAGAAGGAGCTGGAGACGAAGAAGCTCATGCCGGATTCGGCGAACAGGCGCACGGCGGCGGCGTCTTCCTCGATGCCGTCACCGAAACCCTGGTAGGCGATGTCGATGAAGGGCACGTGATCCCTGGCGCGCAGGACTTCCAGCACCTGCTTCCAGTCTTCGGGCAGCAGGTCGACGCCAGTGGGGTTGTGGCAGCAGGCGTGCAGCACGACGATGGAGCGCGGCGGAAGATTGTTCAGGTCTTCGAGCATGGCCGCGCGGTCGACGTCATGGCTGCTTGCGTTGTAGTAGCTGTAGTTCTGCACGGCGAAACCGGCGGATTCGAACAGTGCGCGATGGTTTTCCCAGCTCGGGTTGCTGATGGCGACCACGGCGTCCGGCAGGAGGCGCTTGAGGAAGTCGGCACCGATTTTCAGCGCGCCGGTACCACCCAGAGCCTGGGTGGTGACGACGCGACCCCCGGCGACCAGCGCCGAATCCGCGCCGAACAGCAGGCCCTGG
Organism: Stutzerimonas stutzeri; assembly: GCF_013522825.1. GTDB lineage: Bacteria > Pseudomonadota > Gammaproteobacteria > Pseudomonadales > Pseudomonadaceae > Stutzerimonas > Stutzerimonas stutzeri_AK. The sequence continues at coordinate 10,047 of NZ_JAAMQZ010000023.1, read as the reverse complement.
ACCGCCATGTCGTAGCTGGCGATACCCTCGATGGGCAGGTAGCCGCGTGGTGCGTTCAGCTCCAGACGCGCCATTTCCGCCGCAGCGACTGCGCGCAGGAGGGGAATGCGACCTTCTTCGTTGTAATAGACGCCAACGCCGAGATTGACCTTGTTCGCCCGCGTGTCGGCGTTGAAGGCTTCATTGAGGCCGAGAATCGGATCGCGCGGCGCCATTTCGACAGCAGAGAACAAACTCATGGTGGGGAGGCTCGAAGAGAAGAAGGTGAGTGATACAGCACCCTCGCTTCACGCTGAGGGCTGCGGGCAAACGGGCAGGATTATAGCCATCCCGGGCTTTCGTTGCGAATGCCGGGATGGTTTTTCTGCCAGAATCGGTCCGTTCACATGGGCGCACTGCCGACCGTCTTCACTGCCGTGCGGCGCATGAAATGGCACAATCGATACCCCAGCAGGTCCGTCAACCAAGAGGTCCATATGTCGCAGTTCGAATTGGTCACGCGTTTCAAGCCCGCCGGTGACCAGCCCGAAGCCATTCGGCAGATGATCGAAGGCATCGAGGCCGGGTTGTCGCACCAGACGCTGCTGGGCGTGACGGGCTCGGGCAAGACCTTCAGCATCGCCAACGTGATCGCCCACGTACAGCGCCCGACCTTGGTGCTGGCGCCGAACAAGACCCTGGCGGCGCAGCTCTACGGCGAATTCAAGTCCTTCTTCCCACGCAACGCGGTGGAATATTTCGTTTCCTATTACGACTACTACCAGCCCGAAGCCTACGTGCCGTCGTCGGATACCTTCATCGAGAAGGATGCCTCGATCAACGACCATATCGAACAGATGCGCCTGTCGGCGACCAAGGCGCTGCTGGAGCGCAAGGACGCCATCATCGTCACCACGGTGTCGTGCATCTACGGCCTGGGCGATCCGCAGTCGTACCTGAAGATGGTGTTGCACGTCGATCGCGGCGACCGCCTCGATCAGCGTGAGTTGCTGCGCCGCCTGACCGGCCTGCAATACACCCGCAACGACATGGATTTCGCCCGCGCGACCTTCCGCGTGCGTGGCGACGTGATCGACATCTTCCCCGCCGAATCCGACCTGGAAGCGGTGCGCATCGAGCTGTTCGACGACGAGGTGGAAAGCCTGTCGGCCTTCGATCCGCTGACCGGTGAGGTGATCCGCAAGCTACCGCGCTTCACCTTCTATCCCAAGAGCCACTACGTGACGCCGCGCGAAACGCTGCTGGAGGCGGTGGAGAAGATCAAGGTCGAGCTCAAGGACCGGCTGGACTACCTGCGCAGCCAGAACAAGCTGGTGGAGGCGCAGCGCCTGGAGCAGCGCACGCGCTTCGATCTGGAAATGATCATGGAGCTGGGCTACTGCAACGGCATCGAGAACTACTCGCGCTATCTTTCGGGGCGCGACAGTGGCGAGGCGCCGCCAACCCTGTACGACTACCTGCCGGCCGATGCGCTGCTGGTGATCGACGAGTCCCACGTCAGCGTGCCGCAGGTCGGCGCCATGTACAAAGGCGACCGCTCGCGCAAGGAAACCCTGGTGGAATACGGCTTCCGCCTGCCGTCGGCGCTGGACAACCGGCCCATGCGCTTCGATGAATGGGAGGCGATCAGCCCGCAGACTATCTTCGTTTCCGCCACGCCGGGGCCTTACGAGGCTGAGCACGCCGGGCGCGTGGTCGAGCAGGTGGTGCGCCCCACCGGCCTGGTCGACCCCGAGATCGAGGTGCGCCCGGCGCTGACCCAGGTCGATGACCTGCTCTCGGAAATCAACAAGTGCGTGGCCAAGGAGCAGCGTGTGCTGGTCACCACCCTGACCAAGCGCATGGCCGAGGACCTGACCGACTACCTCGGCGACCATGGCGTGCGGGTGCGCTATCTGCATTCGGATATCGACACCGTGGAGCGGGTCGAGATCATTCGCGACCTGCGCCTGGGTGTGTTCGACGTGCTGGTGGGCATCAACCTGCTGCGCGAAGGGCTGGATATGCCCGAGGTGTCGCTGGTGGCGATCCTCGATGCGGACAAGGAAGGCTTCCTGCGCTCCGAGCGTTCGCTGATCCAGACCATCGGCCGCGCGGCGCGCAACCTCAACGGTCGGGCGATTCTCTATGCCGACAACATGACCGGCTCGATGCAGCGCGCCATCGACGAGACCGAGCGCCGGCGCAACAAGCAGATCGCCTTCAACGAGGCCCGCGGCATCGTGCCGCAGGGCGTGGTCAAGGACGTCCAGGACATTCTCGAAGGCGCCACCGTGCCGGGTTCGCGCAGCAAGAAACGGCGTGGCGAGGCCAAGGCGGCGGAGGAAGCGGCACGCTACGAGAATGAGCTGCGTTCACCCAGCGAGATCACCAAACGCATCCGTCAGCTAGAGGAAAGGATGCTCGCCCATGCCCGTGATCTGGAGTTCGAAGCCGCAGCGCAGACGCGCGACGAGATCCACAAACTGCGCGAGCGACTGTTGCAGGTGTAGGCCCGTCTGTTTCAGCGGCCCGCCAGGGCCTTCAGGCAGCGTTCCTCGGCGGTATCGAGTTCCCGTTGTATCTGCTGGATATCCAGCAGCTGCTGTTCGAGTTGCTGGCGGCGTTCGGCAATCATGTCGAGCATGATCTGCAGTTGTTTCCGGTTGCCGGCCCTGGGGTCGTAGAGCTCGATCAGCGTCTTGCATTCAGCCAGGGAAAAGCCGATGCGCTTGCCGCGCAGGATCAGCTTCAGGGCAACGCGGTCCCTGGGGCTGTAGATGCGTTCCTGGCCACGCCGTGTGGGGGCGAGCATGCCCTGTTCTTCATAGAAGCGAATGGCGCGGGTGGTGATGTCCAGCTCGTTGGCCAGATCGGAAATGCTGTAGGTCTGCTGTGCCATGGCTGTCTTCCTCGAACGCCCGTCAGACCGCGTTCTGCCGCGCCCGCGCGACCCGCGATGCGTTGGTCCGGCCCAGCACATCGCTGATGCGCTGCCCGGCGGCAACCAGCGCATCCAGGTCGATGCCGGTGTCGATACCCAGCCCGTCGAGCATGTACAGCACGTCCTCGCTGGCCACATTGCCGCTGGCACCCCTGGCGTAGGGGCAGCCGCCGAGCCCGGCGACCGAGCTGTCGAATACGCAGAGGCCTTCGAGCAGGCTCGCATAGATGTTCGCCAGCGCCTGGCCGTAGGTGTCGTGGAAATGCCCGGCGAGCTTGTCGCGCGGTACGCCGTGGCTGACGGTTTCGATCAGCTGGCGGGTCTTGCCGGGGGTGCCGGTGCCGATGGTGTCGCCCAGGGATATCTCGTAGCAGCCCATGGCGAACAGCTCGCGCGCGACATGGGCAACATGCGCCGGATCGACCTCACCTTCATAGGGGCAGCCCAGCACGCAGGAGACATAGCCGCGCACCTGCACGCCATTGGCGCGTGCCATTTCCAGCAGGGGAGCGAAGCGCGCCAGGCTCTCGTCGATGGAGCAGTTGATGTTCTTCTGCGAAAAGGCTTCCGATGCGGCGGCGAACACCGCGACTTCGCTGACGCCCGCTTCGAGGGCCGTTTCCAGCCCCTTGAGGTTGGGCGTCAACGCCGCGTAGGTCACGCCGGGCATCTGTTCGATCCGGGCGAACACCTCGGCGGAACCGGCCATCTGCGGTACCCATTTGGGCGAGACGAAACTGCCGACCTCGATGTACTGCACACCGGCAGCGGAGAGGTCGTTCACCAGCCGCACCTTGTCGGCGATGCTGATCGGCTGCTTCTCGTTCTGCAGGCCATCGCGCGGGCCGACTTCGACCAGACGAACGTGTTTGGGCAGGGTCATAAGTGCTCCGTAGGGTGGAAAACTGCGCAGCATTTTCCACCTGATCATGGTTTGCGTGTGTGGTGGAAAAGCCTTCGGCGTTTTCCACCCTACGATATTCAGGACTCGTCCATCTCCAGCAATAGCGCGCCTTCACTGACCATCTCGCCTTCGCTGCAGAGCAACTGCCTGACCACGCCGGCCTGGGCGCTGCGGATGCTGTGTTCCATCTTCATTGCCTCCAGCACGATCAGCGCGGTGCCGGCTTCCACCGCCTGGCCTTCCTCGACCAGCACGCGGACGATGCTGCCGTTCATGGGGGCGGTCAGCCCGCCCTGATGCGAGTGGTCGGCCTGCGCCTCGGCAATGGGGTCGAAGGCAGTGACCGCCTGCATTTCGCCGTTCCATTGCAGATACAGGACATGACCCTGGCGAATGGCCTTTGGCTGGCGCGAGACCCTTGTGGACGCTGCCCCGAGGCGTACCCGACGGCTTTCACCGTTGCACATCAAATGCACATGGCTTTGCGCAGGCATGCCCAAGCGCAAGCCTTCACGTTTCGCCCAAGGTGAATGCACATCATCGCTGCGTACCCGAGCCGGTTCGGTTTCGACGAACAGCTCGGCAGCCAGCGGCCAGAACTCATCCGTCAGCTCGCCGGCTTTACGCAGCAATTCATCCGCATGGCGCGGGATGAAGCCGGTGTCCAGCTCGGCGGCGGCAAACGCCGGATGGCCGAGCACGCGCCGCAGGAAGGCGAGGTTGGTGCGAACCCCGCCAATATGGGTTTCAGCGAGCATCGCCATCAGGCGCAGGCGCGCTTGCTCGCGGTTCTCGCCCCAGGCGATCAGCTTGCCGAGCATGGGGTCGTAGAAGGGCGAGACGCTATCGCCCTCGCTCACGCCGCTGTCTACGCGCCGACCGGGTCCGGCTTCCGGCTCACGGTACAGGTCGAGGCAGCCGGTGGCGGGGAGAAAATCCCTGTCCGGGTCTTCGGCGTACAGCCGCACCTCGATGGCATGGCCGTTCAGCGGCACCTGCTCCTGGTTGATGGGCAATGGCTCGCCGCGGGCGACGCGAATCTGCCAGGCCACCAGATCCAGCCCGGTGATCATCTCCGTGACCGGATGCTCCACCTGCAGGCGGGTGTTCATCTCCATGAAGAAGAATTCGCCAGTGGCATCGAGGAGGAACTCCACGGTGCCGGCGCCGACATAACCGATGGCCTGCGCCGCCTTGACCGCCGCTTCACCCATGGCGCGGCGCAGCTCCGGCGTCAGGCCGGGCGCGGGCGCCTCCTCGACGACCTTCTGGTGGCGTCGCTGGATCGAGCAGTCGCGCTCGTTGAGGTAGAGGCAGTTGCCATGCTGGTCGGCGAACACCTGGATTTCCACGTGGCGCGGCTTGAGCAGGTATTTTTCCACCAGCATGCGTGAATCGCCGAACGCCGACTGCGCTTCGCGCCGGGCGGACTGCAAGGCTTCGGCCAGATCGGCCTCGCGCTCGACCACCTTCATGCCTTTGCCGCCACCCCCGGCAGTGGCCTTGAGCAGCAGCGGATAGCCGATGTTTTCTGCGGCGGCGCGGAAGCGCTCCAGCGCCTGATCGTCGCCGTGATAACCGGGCACCAGCGGCACGCCGGCCTGTTCCATCAGTGCCTTGGCGGCGGACTTGCTGCCCATGGCGTCGATGGCGGAGGCGGGTGGGCCGAGAAAGATCAGGCCGGCGTTTTCCACGGCGTGGGCGAAAGCGGCGTTCTCGGACAGAAAGCCATAGCCGGGGTGAATCGCCTGGGCACCGCTGCTGTGCGCGGCGGCAATGATCCTGTCGATCAGCAGATAGCTCTCAGCCGGTTTAGCGCCGCCGAGGTCGATACGGATATCGGCTTCGCGGGCATGCCGGGCGTCGCGGTCGATGGCGCTGTGCACCGCCACCGTGGTCAGGCCCATGGTTCTGGCGGTGCGCATCACGCGGCAGGCGATCTCGCCCCGGTTGGCCACCAGCAGGGTGTCGAGGGGGCGGCTCATGACTGTGTCTCCTGCCAGGCGGGGCGGCGCTTTTCCAGAAAGGCATTCAGTCCTTCCTGACCCTCGGGGCTGACGCGAATCTGCGCGATGGCGTTTTCGGTGTAGCGGCGCAGGGCAGGGCTGAGCGATGCGCTGGCCGTTTCGCGCAGCAGGTCCTTGCAGGCGCGCATGGCGTGCGGGCCGTTGCGCAGCAGGTTGTCTGTCCAGCCGCCCAGGCGCTCATCCAGTTCTTCGTCTGCGTAGATATCCGACAGCAGGCCCAGCTCGCCGGCCTTTTCAGCGCTGAAGCGCTCGCCGGTCAGGGCGTAGCGGCGTGTCGCGCGTTCGCCGATGGCCTTGAACAGCAGCGGGCTGATCACCGCCGGGGCGAGGCCGATACGCACTTCCGACAGCGAAAACTCCGCGCTGCTCGCGCCGATGGCCATGTCGCAGGCGGCAATCAGCCCCAACGCACCGCCGAACGCCGCGCCCTGAACCACGGCCAGCGTCGGCAGTTTCAAATGGTAGAGGCTGTACATCAGTTGGCCCAGCTGGCGCGCATCGCCGAGATTGGCCTCGAAATCCAGCGCCGCGCACTGCCGCATCCAGGCCAGGTCGGCACCGGCGCAGAAATGCCGCCCGCGTCCGCGCAACAGCAGGAAACGCAACGAAGGGTCCGCCTGCACCTGATCGATGGCGAGTACCAGTTCGCGAATCATTTCGGCATTGAAGGCGTTGTGCTTTTCCGGACGATTCAGCCAGAGGGTGGCGAAGCCGCGTGGGTCGGTTTCAAGCTGTACGGTCGTGAAATCAGTCATTTGAACTCCAGTACAGAGCGGCTTTACATACGGAACACGCCGAAGCGTGTCGGCTCGATGGGCGCATTGAGGCTGGCCGAGATTGCCAGGCCCAGCACGTCGCGCGTCTGCGCCGGATCGATCACGCCGTCATCCCACAGTCTTGCACTGGAATAGTACGGGTGACCCTGGCGCTCGTACTGTTCGAGGATTGGCTGTTTGATGGCCGCCACTTCGTCAGCGCCGAGCCTGTTACCGGCGCGCTCGCTTTGTTCCTGCTTGACCTGCGCCAGTACGCCGGCGGCCTGTTCGCCACCCATCACGGCGATGCGGGCGTTGGGCCACATCCACAGGAAGCGCGGGTCGTAGGCGCGCCCGCACATGCCGTAATTCCCCGCGCCGAAGCTGCCGCCGATGATCACCGTGAACTTCGGCACCCGCGCGCAGGCCACGGCGGTGACCAGCTTGGCGCCATGCTTCGCAATTCCCCCCGCTTCATACTTTTGCCCGACCATGAAGCCGGTGATGTTCTGCAGGAACAGCAGCGCAATGCCGCGCTGGCAGGCCAGCTCGATGAAGTGCGCGCCTTTCTGCGCCGCTTCGGAAAACAGGATGCCGTTGTTGGCGAGGATGGCGACGGGGTAGCCGTGCAGATGGGCGAAACCGCATACCAGGGTGGTGCCGAACAGTGCCTTGAATTCATCGAACTCGCTGTCATCCACCAGCCGCGCGATCACTTCGCGCACGTCGTAGGGCTGTTTGCTCTGGGCCGGGATGACGCCGTACAGCTCGTCCGCCGGATAGCGCGGCGGTCTGGGTTCGCGCGCTTGCAATTGCCCTTGTTTGCGCCAGTTGAGATTGGCCACGCAGCGGCGGGCGAGGGCCAGGGCGTGTTCGTCGTTCTCGGCGTAATGATCGGCGACGCCACTGGTCTTGCAGTGCACCTCGGCGCCGCCCAGTTCCTCGGCGGTCACCACCTCGCCGGTGGCGGCTTTGACCAGCGGCGGACCGGCGAGAAAGATGGTCGCCTGTTCGCGCACCATGATGGTTTCGTCGGCCATCGCCGGCACATAGGCCCCGCCGGCGGTGCAGGAGCCCATCACCACGGCGATCTGCGGGATGCCCATGGCGCTCATGTTGGCCTGGTTGAAGAAGATCCGCCCGAAGTGCTCGCGGTCGGGAAACACCTCGTCCTGGCGCGGCAGGTTGGCGCCGCCGGAATCCACCAGATAGAGGCAGGGCAGGCGGTTTTCCTGGGCGATGGTCTGGGCGCGCAGGTGTTTCTTCACCGTCAGCGGGTAGTAGGTGCCGCCTTTTACCGTGGCGTCGTTGGCGATGATCATGCATTCGACGCCTTCGATGCGACCGATCCCGGCCACCACGCCGGCGGCGGGTACCTCTTCGCCATAGACCTCGTGCGCGGCCAGCGGCGACAGTTCGAGAAACGCCGAGCCGGGATCGAGCAAGGTGTCGATACGCTCGCGCACCAGCAGCTTGCCGCGTGAAACATGGCGTTGCTGGGCGGTTGCGCCGCCGCCCTCGGCAATGTGCTCGAGCAGGGCGCGCAAGTCGTTCACCTGCGCATGCATCGCGGCGTGGTTGGCGGCGAACTCCGGCGAGCGGGGGTTGATCTGGGTGTGCAGGATAGCCATAAAGCCCTCGATAAAAGCGCTATAGGCTGGAGGCTGAACGGGGGCTGCGGCTGCTTTCGTCCAGCCTCCAGCCTTTAGCCTCCAGCGGCTTTTATTATTTGGTTTCATTGAACAGCTCGCGTCCGATCAGCATGCGGCGAATCTCGCTGGTGCCGGCGCCGATCTCGTAGAGCTTGGCGTCGCGCAGCAGGCGCCCGGTGGGGAACTCGTTGATATAGCCGTTGCCGCCGAGAATCTGGATCGCCTGCAGCGCCATCTGCGTCGCCGCCTCGGCGGTGTAGAGAATCACCCCGGCGGCGTCCTTGCGGGTGGTTTCGCCACGGTCGCAGGCCTGCGCAACGCTATAGAGGTAGGCTCGGCTGGCGTTGAGCTGGACGTACATGTCGGCCACCTTGCCCTGGATGAACTGGAACTCGCCGATGCTCTGGCCGAACTGCTGACGGTCGTGGATATAGGGTAGCACCACGTCCAGGCAGGCCTGCATGATGCCGACCGGGCCTCCGGCGAGCACCACGCGCTCGTAATCCAGGCCGCTCATCAGCACCCTGACGCCCGCGTTCTCGGCGCCCAGCAGGTTGTCTTCCGGGACCTCGACATCGTCGAAGAACAGCTCGCAGGTGTTGGAACCGCGCATGCCGAGTTTGTCGAACTTGTTGCCACGGGAGAAGCCTTTCCAGTCGCGCTCGACGATAAAGGCGCTGATGCCGTGGGCGCCCGCGTCCGGGACCGTGCGAGCATAGATCACGTAGGTGTTGGCGTCGGGGCCGTTGGTGATCCAGGTCTTGCTGCCGTTGAGGATGAAACGGTCGCCTTTTCTCTCGGCGCGCAGCTTCATCGAGACCACATCGGAACCGGCATTGGGTTCGCTCATGGCCAGTGCGCCGACGTGCTCGCCGCTGATCAGTTTCGGCAGGTACTTTTCCTTCTGCTCGGCGGTGCCGTTGCGGTTGATCTGGTTGACGCACAGGTTCGAGTGCGCGCCGTAGGACAGCGCCACCGAGGCCGAGCCCCGGCTGATTTCCTCCATCGCCAGCACATGCGCCAGATAGCCGAGGCCGGCGCCGCCGTATTGTTCGGGAACGGTCACGCCGAGCAGGCCCATGTCGCCAAACTTGCGCCACATGTCGTGCGGAAAGGCATTGTCGCGGTCGATGGCTTCGGCGCGTGGCGCCAGTTCGTCGGCAACGAAACCCGCCACCTGATCGCGCAGCATGTCGAGGGTTTCGCCAAGCGCGAAATTGAGCACGGAATGGTTCATGAGGCCACCTGCCTGTCGTTGTTCTGATCAGTGGACGTCGCGCGACTGGCAATAATCGGCGAACCGTGCTTTACCTTTACGTCAACGAAAGCTGAATGGTGGGGGATTGTCAAATTGCGGTGAGGAATGTCGGATTACGCCTTCGGCCAATTCGACCTACGAATGGTGTGGCTTCGGTAGATACCGTCTTGCCCCTCACTTCGCAATAGCGAGTTCGGGGTTGAACGGTTCGCCGGATTTCAACACGCCATAGGCGATACAGAGCAATTTACGCATCGCCGCGCAGACGATCTGTTTGCCGGCTTTGCCTCTGGCTTTCATCCGCTCGACCATTGCCCGAATGGCAGGGTTACGGCTCATGGACGTAATGGCTGGCATGTAGAGCCCTGCGCGCAACCTGGCTGACCCCATGCGGGAAATCTGCACATGCCCTTTGAGTATCCCCGAGTCCTGTAGCTTGGGATTGAGCCCTGCAAAGGCGGTGACCGCTCGGCTGCTGCCGAAGCGTTGAATGTCCCCCAGTTCAGCCAGCACAAGTGCTGCCGTCCG
>NZ_JAAMQZ010000022.1 GCF_013522825.1 Stutzerimonas stutzeri | reverse complement strand
GAGTGCAGCGTTATCTACGTCACAAGCTCGAAGCTTAAGGGCGGGTACTACTTGCACTCTCTCCCCCGATGATCAGCCGGGGACTATCGCCTCCTGAAAGGCTGCAGTCGAGATACAAGGTCGGGTCGCGCTTTATCGATCCGATGCGCAGCTCCACAGCTCCAGCGCAGGCCGCTCCGCCGTCGGCGGGCCGAGCCATTCGCTCAGCGCGTGGCATGTACCTTCGAAGCACAACTGGTAATCCCCGGCTTCGGGGGTGCGCCCCACGCGCAGTGGCTGCATCGGTGGCAGCTGGCGCCGGTAGTGCCAGCTGCCGTCGCGCAGTTCGGCGTCGTCCGGGGCATCCATTCCGGCGCCGCTGCCCTTGATCCGCGCTTCGCCGAGCAGCAGGCCGTCCGGCGTCACGCGGTAGTCTTCTTCCCAGCGGATCTTTTCGATCGTATGGTTCCAGGCCAGGGTGAAGGATGGTGTGGGCAGCTGCGCCCACACCACGCCCGCCAACCCCAGGCAGAGCCCGATCACGCCACCGCCGGCTCGGCACGACGGGCGCGCCAGAGGTGCTGGGCGATCAGGGCGATGCCCAGTACGAAGCCGATTTCATCGCTGATCGGCAGCGCCAGGATCAGCGCGACGCCAGCGGCGAAGGCCCACAGGCGTTCCCAGATCGGCATGCGCAGGCTCAGGTGGCCGGTCACCGCCATGCCCCACAGGCACACCGCGAAGACCGTCTTGACCACCATGTACCCCGTGGCCAGCCAGCTGTCGCCCTGCATCATCAGCGCCGGGTCGTAGACCGCCATGAACGGCACGACGAAGCCGGCGGCGGCGATGCGGATCGCCCAGAGGCTGATCTTGAAGCCGTTTTCCCGTGCGATCGGCGCCGCGGCGAAGCAGGCCAGCGCCACCGGCGGCGTCAGGTCGGCCATCAGCCCGAAGTAGAAGACGAACATGTGCGAGACGATCAGCGGCACACCCAGCTGCTCCAGTGCCGGGGCGGCGATGGCGCTGGTGATGATGTAGTTGGGAATGGTCGGGATGCCCATGCCCAGCACCAGGCAGGTGATCATGGTCAGCACCAGCGAGAGGAACAGGTTGTTCTCGCCGATGGCCAGGATGTAGCCGGCGAAGGTGCTGGCGATGCCGGTCAGCGAGACGATGCCGATGATCACCCCCACCAGCACGCAGGCGATGCCCACCGGCACTGCATGGCGCGCGCCTTCCACCAGGGCGAACAGGCAGGCGCGAAGAGTCTCGCGACCGCCCTGGATGAACCAGCAGACCGCTACCAGTGCGCCGATGACGCCGAAGATCACCCCGATGCCGAGCTGGAAGAAGCCGGCGCAGAGTACGCCCAGCGCGATCCAGAAGGCGCCGCGCAGCCAGAAGCTGCTGGCCTTGAGGATGATCGCCGAGCCGAGGATGACGATGGCGGTCAGTGCCAGGCCCACGGTGCCGGAGAACATCGGCGTGCGGCCGGAGAACAGCAGGTAGACCAGCACGAACAGCGGGATCAGCAGATACCAGCGCTCCTTGACTGAACCCCAGGCGCTCGGGCACTGGTCCTTCGGCAGGCCCTTGAGGTTCTTGCTGCGGGCTTCCAGGTGCACGATCCAGAACACCGCGAAGAAGTACAGCATCGCCGGGATCAGCGCCGCCTTGGCCACCTCGACGTACGGCACGTTGATGGTTTCGGCCATGATGAAGGCTACCGCGCCCATCACCGGCGGCATGATCTGCCCGCCCATGCTGGCCGTGGCCTCCACTGCGCCGGCGAAGGCCGGACGGTAGCCGAAGCGCTTCATCAGCGGAATGGTGAACTGGCCGGTGGTAACCACGTTGGCCACGCCGGAGCCGGTGATGGTGCCCATCAGCGCGGATGACACCACCGATACTTTGGCCGGGCCACCGGTCTTGTGGCCGAACATGCCCATGGCGAAGTCGGTGAACAGCTTGATCATCCCGGCCTGCTCGAGGAAGGAGCCGAACAGGATGAAGAGGAAGATATAGGTCGCCGAGACATAGGTCGGCGTGCCGTAGAAGCCTTCGGTGCCGAACGACAGCTGGTTGACGATCTGATCGAAGCCATAGCCGCGATGGGCGAAGTCGCCCGGCAGGTACTCGCCGAGCAGGCCGTAGGCGAGGAAGATCGCGCAGATGGTCGGCAGTGCGATACCCATCACCCGGCGCCCGGCCTCGAACACCAGCACGATCAGGATGATGCCGATGATCATGTCGGTGCCGGTCAGGTCACCCGAGCGCTGAACCAGGTCGCCCTCGAAATACCATTGATAGAAAGCCGTCGCCATGCCGGCCAGGCCGAGCAGCCAGGCCAGTGGCTGCCAGGGGCGGCCATTACCTTTGGCCGGGTAGCAGAGAAACACCATCAGCAGCAGGAAGCCGACGTGGCCCGCGCGTAGCACCTGGCTGGATACCGGGTGGAAGGCGGCAGTGATGATCTGGTACGTGGAAAACAGCAGGGCGACGTAGAACAACGTCTTCGGCCATTCGCTGGGACTGCTGTGCAGCCCTTGGGTCTCGCTCATGGGATGGCTCTCTGAAAAAACAGCTTCAAGCTGTGAGCTTCAAGTTTCAAGCCGTCAGTGCGGGGTTCGATGCCCGTCGCTGATGCCTGAACACTGCGTTGTTTCAAGCTCCGAAGCCTGTAGGTCGGGTCACGTTTCACCGACCCGACGAGCGAATGAGCAGACACTGTGAAAGGCAGTACCTTGCCCGTCGGATTACGCCTTCGGCTAATCCGACCTACACGGCTTGCAGCTTGCCGCTACTTGAGCACGCCGGCTTCCTTGTAGTAGCGCTCGGCGCCCGGATGCAGCGGGATCGGCAGGCCTTCGGTGGCGGTTTCCAGCTTGATGTCCTTGGCTGCCGAGTGTGCGCTGGACAGGTGATCGAGGTTCTCGAAGATGCGCTTGGTCATCTGGTAGGCGACCTCGTCGGAAACCTTCTCGTGGCTGACCAGGATATTGGTGATGGCAGCGGTCGGAACGTCGGCGTCCTGACCGTCATAGGTGCCTGCCGGAATCATCTTCGGCTGGTAGGCGGCGCTGCCGATCTTGGTCACCACGTCCTCGGGTACCGCCACGAAGGTGATCGGGACCATGGCAGCCAGGTCGCGGATCGCGGCCATGCCCAGGCCCGAGGACTGCAGGGTGGCATCCAGCTGGCGGTTCTTGATCAGTTCGACCGATTCGGCATAGGGCATGAACTCCACGCGACCCATATCCTCGTAGGTCAGGCCGGCGGCCTTGAAGATCGCGCGGGCGTTGAGCTCGGTACCGGATTTCGGCGCGCCGACGGAGATGCGCTTGCCCTTCAGGTCTTCCAGGGTCTTGATCCCGGATTCCTTGCTGGCAACGATGTGGATGTAGTTCGGGTAGGTCGCCGCGATGGCGCGCAGACGCTTGAGGGGTGCCTTGAAGCCGGCATCTTCGACGCCGTTCCAGGCATCGTCCACCGAGTCGCCCAGGGAGAAGGCCAGCTCGCCACGACCCGCTTGCAGCAGGTTGAGGTTTTCTACCGAGGCCTTGGTGGCCTGAACGGAAGTCCTGGCGCCATCGATCTTGTTGTACTGCTGCGACAGGGCCACGCCGATGGGGTAGTAAACGCCGCTGGTGCCGCCAGTGAGGATGTTGATGAAGGTCGGTGCGGCTACAGCTGCCGTACTGGCGGTGAACGCCGCTGCTGCAGCGAGCAGGCCCAGGCTTTTGGTCAGTCTCATGGTGGATCTCCGTTTCGTTTTTATTGGATGACGCAGCATCACGATAGACGATTGCCTCGGCGTGCAGGTAGCGACCGAGTGGACAAGCAGGGCAGCGTTGGTGCTGGAAGCATCCCGCAAGGCGGGTTTATCGCTGCAATCTTCTTGTCGTTAGTATCGCATCGAGTGCTTATGCTCTGCAGAAGCCGTGCCAGCCTCAACTCACCCATCCAGACGGGTTCGTACAAGAAAGATGAAGGCTGATCGGCGGAAAACCGCTTATGGGGTCTTCGATATGGGCAATATTGCGCTCATGGGGGTGGCGCGGTGTCGCCGAGGACCGGGAGCGGGCGCCGGGTGGTGCTTGTGCAACCTGCCGATGGCGCTACAGTAGTCCCGTCCTTTCCAGCGAAGCCCGACCATGCGTGTGCTGCTTTTCGCGTTCAGCCTGACAGTGCCGCTGCTGGCGAGCGCCGCCCCGGCGCCCTATTACCAGTGGCAAAGCAAGACCGATGGCACGGTCATCTGCCGGCAGACCCCGCCTGGACATGGCTGGGAACGTCTCAGCGATCAGCCGTTTCGCGATCTCAACTGCACGATGCCCGCCACCCGAATGGATCGTCCCGGTGCGATACCGGGTTTTCGCCCGCAGCCGGGGCGCTGACACCCCTGCCAGGTACCGCGACAAAGGGCGATGGGGGAGGTCTGAAGGTAGTCCAGCACTAGCCAGCCTATGTATGAGGCTTACCTATACTGCGAATGCTGCTTTGGGGGTGAACCATGTCGTTGCGTTATTTCGGGCTGCTGGCCGGACTGCTGGCCATCGCGGGTTGCAATCCCGTCACCCAGGAAAACTTCGCCAAGCTGGAAGCCGGCATGTCGCGCCAGCAGGTGGAAGAACTGCTCGGCAAGCCGGGCGAATGTGCCGGGGCGCTGGGCATGTCCAGCTGTACCTGGGGGCAGAAGAACCGCTTCATCAGCATTCAGTTCGCCGGGGACAAGGTCATGATGTTTTCCGGCCAGGGCCTGAAATAAGTCAGCGTCTCGAGACAGGAGAGAGAACCATGCGTATCGCAGTAGCTCTGTTCAGTGCCTTATTGCTGGCCGGGTGCGCCAGCTCCAACGCCGTCGATGCGCCACGGACGGTAGGTGACGTCGATCTGCAGCGCTATCAGGGCACCTGGTACGAACAGGCGCGGCTGCCGATGTTCTTCCAGCGTGACTGCGTTCGCGCCGAGGCGCGTTACCGGCTGCAGGACGAGGGCCGCGTCGAGGTGGTCAACCGCTGCGAAACGGCAAGCGGCGAGTGGAAGGAAGCCAGGGGCGAGGCGGTGCCGCAGCAGCCGGGCCGCACCGACAAGCTCTGGGTGCGCTTCGACAACTGGTTCAGCACTCTTTTCCCCGGCCTGAGCAAGGGCCATTACTGGGTGCTCTATCTGGATGACGACTACAGCGTCGCGCTGGTCGGCAGTCCGGATCGCGACTACCTCTGGCTGCTGTCGCGCGAGGAGCGGATCGACCCGGCGACGCGCGAACGTCTGCTCGACGAGGCGCACAGGCGTGGCTACGACACCGACGAGCTGATCTGGCGCGGCGAGGCTCGCTGATTACCGCTCCGTTTCGTCCGCAGCGCGCTGGGCGGCACCCCGCTGGCGCAGTTCGATCGACACCAGGCTAGGGGCCTCGCCATGTTCGAAGGCACAACCCGAGGGTGCGGGTTTGCCCTTGAACAGGCGCGGGTTGCTGGAGAATCCCACCGGCTCGGTTGGCAGGCCTCGGGGCGTGAGGTCGAGCCGGCCATTGGCGTTCACGTCGACGAACAGTTGCACCGCATAGCGTCCGGGCGGGACATCGTGGAAAACGAGCGCCTCCCGAGAACCGCTCATCCGCTGCAAGGGCGCGTCCCAGCGCGTCGCGTCGGCCGAATGCAGCTCGGCATGCAGCACGCCTTGGGCGACATTCTCGACCTGCAACCGAATATCCGCCGCCTGCGCCGCAGCCACGCCGGTCGTCACAAGGCCGGCAAAGAGCCATGTGCGCGTTACATTCTGATTTACATGCTGTGGCATAATCGCGACCATTTTCGGGGACTGAAGTTTCGATGCGCCAGGTATTGGTCGTTCACTATTCGCAAACGGGGCAGCTCGGCCGGCTGGTGCAGTCCGTCTGTGCGCCGCTGCTGGCGCGTGACGATGTGCAGCTGGACTTCCTCGCCGTGCAACCGGCCACACCTTATCCCTTTCCCTGGCCGTTCCTCACCTTTTTCAGCATCTTCCCCGAAACCGTGCTGATGCGACACGAACCACTGCAGCCGCTGCAGGTGGATGCGAACAAGCGCTACGACCTGGTGATCCTCGCGTACCAGGTCTGGTTCCTCTCGCCGTCGCGGCCCATCACCAGCTTCCTCGCCTCGCCGGAAGCGGCGCGGCTGCTGCGGGGTACGCCGGTGGTGACGCTGATCGGCTGCCGCAACATGTGGCTGATGGCCCAGGAAAAGCTCAAGGCACGCCTCGATGCGCTGGGTGCGCGGCTGCTGGACAACATCGTGCTGACCGACGCATGCGGCAGCGCGGCGAGTTTCCTGGCCACGCCGCTGTGGATGTTCACCGGTCACCAGCAACCCTTCGCCTGGCTGCCCAAGGCGGGCATCAGCGAGGCCGAGATCGCCGGTGCGCAGCGCTTCGGCGTGGCCATCGGCGAGCGCCTGGCGCAAGACGGCCCCATCGAACAGCCGATGCTGCGCGGCCTGGGCGCGGTGCGCATCGATGAAAAACTGATCGCCAGCGAGCGCGTCGGCACCCGCAGTTTCAAGGCTTGGGGCACGCTGCTGGCGGCGCTCGGCCCGCAGCACAGCCTGCGCCGACGTGCCGGGCTGATCGTCTATATCGTCTTTCTGCTGAGCCTGATCCTCACCGTGGTGCCGGTCACCGCATTGCTGAAAAAGCTGCTTAGCCCCCTGACCCGCGCCCGGATCCAGCGGGAAAAAGCCTATTTTGCCGCGCCGTCCGGCGAATAACGTTTCGAGGACCGTCCCGTGGCCAAGCCCGTCTACATCAATCGCATCAGCGCCTGCCTGCCGCACGACCCGGTGGACAACGAGCAGATGGAAGCACGCCTCGGTCAGGTCGGCGACCGTCCTTCGCGGGCGCGTTCCATCGTCCTGCGCCGCAATGGCATTCGCCAGCGCCACTACGTGATCGATCCGGCCACCGGCGAGCCGAGCATGACCAACGCGCAGCTGTCCGCCGAGGCCGTTCGCGGCCTGGCCAGCCCCGCCGAGCTTGCGGAGCTGCAGTGCCTGGTGGCCGCCACCTCCTCGCCGGACCAGACCCTGCCCGGCCATGCGGTGATGGTGCATGGCGAACTGGGCAATCCGCCCTGCGAGGTGGTGACCACCGCGGGCATCTGCCTGTGCGGCGTCAGCGCGCTGAAATACGCCTGGCTCAACGTGGCCAGCGGCGAGAGCCGCAACGCTGTGGCCTGCGGGTCGGAAGTCGCCTCGGCGCTGATGCAGGCGCGCAACTTCAGCGCCGAGATCGACAGCGCCGCCGAAGAGCTGGAGCGTCGCCCCGAACTGGCCTTCGAGAAGGATTTCCTGCGCTGGATGCTCTCCGACGGCGCCGGTGCGGTCTGGCTGGAAGACCGCCCCAACCCCGAGGGCCTGAGCCTGCGCATCGACTGGATCGACATTCTGTCCTTCGCCGACCGCTTTCCGGCCTGCATGTACGGCGGCGCGGACAGGCAGGGCGAGCGCCTGGTCGGCTGGAGCCGCATGGATGTCGAGGAACGCAACCGCCGCTCGGTGATGGCCATCAAGCAGGACGTCAAGCTGCTCAACGAGAACATCGTCCAGGTCACCGTCGAGGAGGCGCTGCAACGCATCCGCCGCCGCCGCGAGATGCGCGCCGAGGACATCGACTGGTTCCTGCCGCACTATTCCTCGGAGTTCTTCCGCGACCGTCTGGCCGAAGGCCTGGCCCGCATCGACTTCGCCATTCCCCAGCAGCGCTGGTTCACCAACCTGACGCGCAAGGGCAATACCGGCGCAGCCTCCTTCTTCATCATGCTCGACGAGCTGTTCCACAGCGGCCAGCTCCGTGCCGGCCAGCGCCTGCTGGGCTACGTGCCGGAAAGTGGCCGCTTCTCCAGCGCCTTCCTGCACATGACCGTGGTCCGGCCCGATGAGGCTTGACGAGGTCCCGCAGGACCCCGACAGCAGCTACGGCGGCCACAGCAAGCTGCTCTACGCCGTGGACGAACAGGGCCGCTACCGGGGTACCCAGAGCGCTGGCTGGGAGCCCGAGTCCTACGCCACGCAACTGGCCGTGGCGCAGCTGGAAGAGCAGGAAGCCCAGGCCCTGGCCGAGTGGCAAAGCGGGCAAGCCTCGCCGCTGAAATGCCTGATGTACCGCTACCGACTCGACGAGCCGGCGCTGGCGCAGATCACCGGCTTCTGGCAGTGGCGCATCCGCCGGCATTTCCGCCCAGCCATCTATCGCCGTTTGACTAGCAAGCAGCTGGCGCGCTACGCCGAGGCCTTCGGCCTGGACGTCGTCGAACTGATCCGCTACCAGCAGGAGTTGCCGCGATGAGCGCCTTCCAGCACCGCCAGAGCGCCCACTGCGAAAGCGGGGTGATGGCCAACCTGCTGACCCATGCCGGCCTGCCCATGAGCGAGCCGATGGCCTTCGGCCTGGCTTCGGGGCTGGCGTTCGCCTATCTGCCCATCGTCAAGCTCGGCGGCATGCCGCTGATCGCCTACCGGATGCCGCCGAAACACATCATCAGGACGCTGAGCAAGCGCCTCGGCGCGCGGCTGCACACGGCCACCTTCCGCCAGCCGGAACAGGGCCGCCTGGCGCTGGACCGCGCCCTGGCCGAGGGGCGCCTGGCCGGGCTGCAAAGCTCGGTGTTCTGGCTGCCGTACTTTCCGCCGGAGATGCGCTTTCACTTCAACGCGCACAACCTGCTGGCCTACGGTCGTGATGGCGACGACTACCTGCTCAGCGACCCGGTCTTCGAAGAGCCGGTGCGCTGCGCCAGCGCCGACCTGCAGAAGGCGCGCTTCGCCAAGGGTGCGCTGGCCGCCAAGGGGCTGATGTACTGGCTCGAAGATGTGCCGCCGGAACAGGACTGGGATCGCCTGGTGCGCCAGAGCCTGGTGTCCACCACGCGCATCCTCGACGGCATGCCGTTGCCCTGGATCGGCATTCGTGGCATCCGTCACCTGGCCGCGCAGATCCGCAAGCTCGATCCGGCCCAGGCGAAATACAACCGGCTCTACCTCACCCATATCGTGCGCATGCAGGAGGAGATCGGCACCGGCGGCGCGGGTTTCCGCTTCATGTACGCCAGCTTCCTGCAGGAATCCGGCACGCTGCTGGGCGATCCGGCACTCAACGACATGGCCACGCAACTGACCCGCATCGGCGACGACTGGCGCCAGTTCGCCTCGGCCTGCGTGCGCCAGTCGCGCAACAAGCAGGGCGACGGCGACTTCAATGCCATTGCCGGGATGCTGGACGGTATCGCGGTGCAGGAACGCGAGCTGGTGCGACGGTTGGCCGGCTGGGCCAAGCGGCGCTGATCCGGCACTGATCGTGCCAATGCTCCTGCGTGGGCACGCATGGGTGGCTTGCACGCCGAAGTTGTAGGTCGGATTAGCCGAAGGCGTAACCCGACAATTCGAAGGCGTAATCCAACGTTCGAGACATCATCCGGGTGTAATGCCTTGGCATCTCTTGCATCTGACCGTTCGTCGTCGGGTCGGTGAGGCGTGACCCGACCTACCAGACTGGCGGGTTGGGCCAGGGGCTTGTAGGGCCGAATTTATTCGGCCACGGATACAAAGCCAGCCGAACAAGTTCGGCCCTACACGGATGTCGAGTCAGTCCCCAGTTCCAGCCGAACAACCTCCACCGAATCGCTCAGCACGGAGAAATCCCGTGCGCTGAGCGCGTCGCCACCCGGCTCCAGCACCAGCGCCTGAGCGCTGAAGCCGTCCTGCTGATCTTCCTCGACCAGCAGCACCAGCGCCTGGCGTACCTGTGCCCGCTCCAGGTCGTTACCGGCCAGGTCGAGCAGGTGCCCCCAGACCTGCGGCCCCGCGCCGATGAACAGGTTCGGCCCCTGCAGCCCCAGTTGCTGCGCCACGTGGAAACCCGCGGCATTGCTGACGCTGTTGACGAACTCGAAGGGCTTGGGCAGCCGCTGCTGGGCGCAGACGTTCTCCAGCAGGGCGAACATGTTCTGCCGCGCCGGGTAGGTGGCGGCGAGATAGAGCCCGCTGTCCGCCTGCATGTGTGCCTTCAGCGGCGCGGCGGCGAGCAGCGCCAGCAGGGTCAGGCGATCGGTGCGTCGTGGCGGGCTGGACAGGTAAGTACCGAGGGCGGCCTTGAGCTGGCTGTCGCTGTGGTTGCAACCGCGAACCTCGCTGGCGGCGATCACCTTCATGCTGGAATTCCTTGCAGTACCAGGCTGGCGTTGTTGCCGCCGAAGCCGAAATAGTTGGCCAGCAGCAGGCTGCCGGAGGCCACCGACAGCGGCCCGGCGGCCAGCGGCAGCAACGCCTGCTCGGTGTAATCGCAGCCCGGCAGCGCGCCCTGGCGCAGGCTTTCCAGCAGCAACAGGGTTTCGCTGAGGCCACAGGCACCCAGGGTGTGCCCCAGATAGGGCTTGAGCACGCACAGTGGCGGCAGTGCGTGGGCGAAGGTGCGGCGCATGCCGTTGCTTTCGGCCTGATCGTTGGCGGCGGTGGCGGTGCCGTGCAGCTTGACCAGGGCGATTTTCGCCGTTGTGGTTCGTGCGCTGTGCAGGGCGCGGCGCATGACCCAGTCGATATGGCTGCCGTCCTCGGCGGTGTTGGTCAGGCTGCTGGTGTCGCAGGCGCTGAAGCCGCCGAGCAGCTTCGCTAGTGGCTCCGGGCCGGGTTCGCCGGTGAGCATCACGCTGGCGTAGGCTTCGCCGAGAATCAACCCGTCGCGTTCGGCATGGAAGGGCCGGTAGGCGGCGCTGGGGCTGGTCAGTTCGAGCACGCCGAAGCCTTGCCGGGTGACTTCGCTGGGCGTCTCGAAGGCCAGCACCAGGGCGCGGCGATAGTGATTGCGGGCCACCAGCCGCGCGCCATACAGCAGCGCATTGGCGGCACTGGTGCAGGCGGTGTTGAGGGTGAAGGCGCCGGCGAAACCCCATTCCTGGCGCAGCTCTTCGGCGAGGGCATCGAGTGCCGGGGCCATCGGGTTGCCGGTCGCCTCGCCGGCTTTCACCCGCGCCTCGATGGCGACGATATCCAGGGTGGTGGAGGCCAGGATCAGCAGGCAGTCGTCCAGCGCGCCGTCGCTGCTGGCGGCGACCAGCTGGTGCAGGCGCTGGCGCAGGGCGAGCGATGCGCCAGCCACGGCCAGGTAGGGTCGTCGCTCGTTGCGTTCATGCAACTCGAACCATTCCGGCTGCGGCAACCGGCCTTGCCGGCAGGCCGTCGCGGCGGCGTGCAGGTCTTCGCCCAGTGCGCTGCACAGCTGCGCGCGTTGCAGGTAGACCGGCTTCATGAAGCCTGCCGGATGAACGTGGCGATGCTGTCGATGCTATTGAGGATGCGCCGGCCATCCTTGGCGCCTTCGATGCGCACACCGTAATGCTGTTGCAGGGCCAGCGACACCTGCAGGGCGTCGAGGCTGTCCATCTGGATGCGGCTCTGCTGGCCGAACAGCGGCTCGTCGTCGGCGATGCTCTGCCAGTCGATGTCGTCCTGCTTGTCGCACTCGCGGATCAGCAACTGCTTGAGCGCCTGTTTTAGTTGTGTGTCGTCCATTGCGTGTCGTTCAGTCGTTTGAGAAACAGGAACAGCGCCGCGGCGCCGACGATTGCCGCGAACAGCAGCAGCCGGGCGCACCAGGGCGCAACGTCGGAAAGCGAGCCCTGGCCGACCAGCAGCGCCAGGAAGGCGTCCAGCGCCCAGCTCATGGGTGAAATCTCCGCCAGCCGGGCCATGGCCTCGGGCATCACGCTCCTGGGCACCATGATGCCGCCGATGGCGGCGAGAATCAGGTTGATGCCGCCGCTGAGCATCAGCGCCTGCTCGCCGCTGCGCGCCAGGCTGGCGATGGCCAGTCCCAGACTGCAGGCCGCCAGCGCCAGGCAACCGGCCAGCAGCACATAGGCCGCGACGCTGCCCGGCAGTTGCAGACCGGGCAAGCCGAGCAGCGGCAGCGCCCAGACGCCGATGGCCAGCAGCAAGGCGAACTGCAGCAGGTTGATCGCCAGATACGGCAGCAGCTTGCTCAGCGCCAGGGTGCCCATGCTGACGCCCAGGCAGCGCAGGCGCAGCAGGACGCCGCTCTGCTGCTCGCGCTGGAATCCGTTGGCCATCGGCAGCATGACGAAGAACATGCCGAAGATCAGCCAGGCCGGCACGCTGTGCTGGCTGGCGTTGGCGCGCTGGGCGAGGGCGCCGCTGGCCAGTTGTTGCTGTTCGTCGATGCGCACTGCGGTGCGCTGTGTGACCAGCGCCAGCCGTTCGTCCTGCGTCGAGTCGGGATCGAGCTCGCCGCTGTCGAGCAGGAAGGTCATCAGCCGTGTCTGCGCCAGTGCCACCTGTACTGCCGCGCGCAGGCGCTGGCGGGTCAGGGCGTCGGTGGCGGCGGGAAAGACCAGGCCCAGGCTGGCCTGTTCGGTATCCAGCAACTGCTCGGCGAAGTCGGCGCTCAGGCGCACCCGTGGCAGCGGCTGGTCGCTGGCATCCAGCATTTGGCCGTCGGGCAGTTGCTGGCCCAGCGCGGCGGCGAAGAAGGCGCTCTGCTCGCTGGCCTGGGGAATTTCCAGTTCGAGGCTCAGCGCCGGTAGGCGATCCTGATTGACCTCGGCCAGGGCGAAGGCCATCAGCAGAACGAACAGCGCCGGCATCAGGAACAGTACCGCCAGCGCATGGTAGTCGCGCGTGAGCAAAAGGAATTCCTTGCGCACCAATGCTCCGAGCCTCACAGCGAACCTCCGCTGAGGTGCAGGTAGAGCTGTTCCAGCGAAGGGCGTCCAAAGCGCAGCAGATTGGGCGGCTGCGGCTGGTCGGCGATGAACTGGCACAGGCGCGCCAGCTGGGCGCTGTCGATGCGCTCGATGCGACAGCCGCGGGTGGTCGGCAGGCATTCGAGCTGCAATTGCGCGAGCAGTGCGTCGAAGCCGCTGGGCGGCGCCGCGGGCCATTCCAGCAACAAGCCGTGGTCATCGCCGAGCAGCTGGCGCTTGTCCAGGTCGAGGTGCACCTGGCCTTCGGCGAGGAGGACGATCCGCTGCGCCAGGCGTTCGATCTCGTCCAGGTAATGGCTGGTGTAGATCACCGCGCAGCCCTCGCGGGTGAGCGTTTGCACAGCATCGAGCAGCAGCTCGCGCGAGTGCGCGTCGACACCCACCGTGGCCTCGTCGAACAGGTACAGGCCGGCGGGCTGGAGCAGGCCGATGGCGAAATTGAGCCGACGCTGCTGCCCGCCGGACAGGCGCGCCGCACGCTGCCCGAGCAGTCGTTCGAGGCGGGTTGCGTGAATGCAGCGCTGCAGTCCTGTGTTACGTTCGGCGCCGCGCAGCCGGTAGAGATCGGCGAACAGCTGAAGGTTTTCCCGAACGCTCAGCTCGGCATAGAAGGCCGGTTGCTGCGGCACTAGGCCGATTCCGGGTTCGCCGTGCCAGCGGATTTCGCCTTGCTGCGGCTGGCGCAGGCCGGCGATCAGCGAGAGCAGGGTGGTCTTGCCGGCGCCGTTGCTGCCCAGCAGGCCGACGCATTCGCCTGCGGCGATGCGTAGATCGATGCCGTCCAGCGCCGGCCGTTCGGCGTCGGGATAGCGGAAGCTCAGGTCATGCAGCTCAAGCATGGACGAGAACCAGCAACAGGCGACCATCGAGCAGCCGCCGCTCGTTGCTGTGAATGCTGAACGCGTAGAGCGCGCCGGCCGGGCTGAGCGCTTCCCGGGTCGCGCTGACCAGCAGCGGGCCATTGCGCTCGGCGGGTTCGTGGTGCAGTTGCAGCGCGCTCAGCTTGCCCACCAGCGCCATCTCGATGGATTTTCCGTCGCCGTATAGGGCACCATGCGCGCCGCATAATTGCGCCGCCGCCTCGAACAGCAGGCAGGGCGAGGCGTCAGGACCGAATGGCTGCAGATGGGACCAGGCGCTCAGGCCGCTGATGCTGCTGGCGTCGTGTTCGACCACGCAGTCCAGCCAGAGCGCAGGCCCCTGATGCGGCAGCAGGCTGAGCAGTTGGGTTCGATCCATCGTGAAGACTGCGTGAATATTGGCGGGCCGAAGTGTATCAGATGGCCCCATGAGGGTGCCGTCCACATGGTGGGCTACCAGGCTGTTGAAAAACGTAGACGAGGCAGGCAAGAGGAGCCTGTTTAACGACGTATTGCCAACGCAGGTGGTTTTTCAACGGCCTGAAACGCTCGAAGGAGATTAATGATGCTGCAGGCTGGTTTTTTCCTGCTGGGTACGCTGATCCTGGCCTGGCTGTCGCGTGCCTCGTTGCGCCAGCCGCGCTCGCACGGCTTCCCGCGTTTTCTGGCCTGGGAGGCGATCCTTGCACTGCTGGCGCTCAATGGTCCGGTCTGGTTCGATGACCGCTATGCCGCGCACCAGATGGTGTCCTGGGTGTTGCTGCAGACTTCCATCGCCGTGCTGATCGCCGGGCTGTACATGCTGCGGCGCGTCGGCAAGACGGATCAGGCGCGCGGGGATGACGAACTGTTCGCCTTCGAGAAAACCTCGCAGCTGGTGACCGTGGGCATCTTCAGGTACATCCGCCATCCCATGTACTGCTCGCTGTTGCTGCTGGCCTGGGGCATCTTCTTCAAGCAGCCGGGGCTGCTCGGCCTGCTGCTGGCGCTGGCCGCCTCGTTGTTCCTGTGGCTGACGGCGCTACGTGACGAGGAAGAATGCCTGGCCTACTTCGGCGAGGACTATCGCCACTATATGCGGCGCAGCAAACGCTTTATCCCCTTCGTTCTGTAGCCATTGCCAAGCGGCCTGAAAGCGGTGTCGCCACGGCTGATTTCCAGACGGGCATGCCGAACCCGGTGAACCCCGTTATGATGCCTGAACCCCGCAGCACAGAACCTGGAGTGTGCCATGCAGACCTTGCATCCGGAGATCAAACCCTACGCGCGGCATGAGCTGGCGGTCGAAGCGCCGCATGTGCTTTACGTCGACGAAAGCGGTTCGCCGGACGGTCTGCCAGTGCTGTTCGTGCATGGTGGCCCGGGCGGTGGCTGCGATGCCCTGAGTCGGCGTTTCTTCGACCCCAACCTGTACCGCATCATCACCTTCGATCAGCGCGGCTGCGGTCGCTCGACACCCCATGCCAGCCTGGAAAACAACACCACCGCGCATCTGATCGCCGACATGGAGCGCATCCGCGAATTTCTCGGCATCGACAAATGGGTGCTGTTCGGTGGCTCCTGGGGTTCGACGCTGTCGCTGGCCTATGCCCAGGCGCATCCCGAGCATGTGCATGCGCTGATCCTGCGCGGCATCTTCCTTTGCCGCCCGCACGAGTTTTCCTGGTTCTATCAGGAGGGCGCCAGCCGCCTGTTCCCCGACTACTGGCAGGACTTCATCGCGCCGATTCCGCCGGAAGAGCGCGGCGACCTGATGCAGGCGTTCTACAAGCGTCTGACCGGCACCGACCAGATCGCCCAGATGCACGCAGCCAAGGCCTGGTCCTGCTGGGAAGGGCGGACCGCCACGCTACGGCCCAGCCATGACGTGGCGGAGCGCTTCGCCGATACTCACCGGGCGCTGGCCATGGCGCGGATCGAGTGCCACTACTTCGTCAACGATGGCTTTCTCGAACCTGACCAGCTGTTGCGCGACATGCACAAGATCGCGCACCTGCCGGCCATCATCGTCCATGGCCGTTATGACGTTATCTGCCCACTGGAAAACGCCTGGCAATTGCACGAGGCCTGGCCCGGCAGCGAACTGCAGATCATCCGCGAAGCGGGGCACTCGGCTACCGAGCCAGGCATCTGCGACGCGCTGGTGCGTGCCGCCAGTGGTATCGCCCACCGGCTGTTGAACCTGCCGCCCGAGGATGCCTGATGAAGGCATTGATCCAGCGTGTGCGGAAGGCGCGGGTCGAAGTGGCCGGCGAGATCGTCGGAGCCATAGATCAGGGGCTGTTGGTGCTGGTCGGCGTCGAGCGTGAGGATGACCGTGCCCGTGCGGACAAACTGTTGCACAAGCTGCTGCGCTATCGGGTATTTGCCGACGACGAGGGGCGGATGAATCGCTCGCTGAGCGATATCGGCGGCGGCCTGCTGCTGGTTTCGCAATTCACCCTGGTCGCCGATACCCGCAGTGGGTTGCGACCGAGTTTCTCCAGTGCCGCATCGCCGGCGCAGGGCGAAGAACTTTACGAGTATCTGCTGGCCCAGGCGCGGCAGCAGCATGCCTTGGTCGCCAGCGGTCGCTTTGGTGCCGATATGCAGGTGCATCTGCAGAACGACGGCCCGGTG
Source organism: Stutzerimonas stutzeri (assembly GCF_013522825.1). Classification (GTDB taxonomy): domain Bacteria; phylum Pseudomonadota; class Gammaproteobacteria; order Pseudomonadales; family Pseudomonadaceae; genus Stutzerimonas; species Stutzerimonas stutzeri_AK. Next base: position 66,867 of record NZ_JAAMQZ010000022.1, on the reverse strand, counting down.
ACCTTTCTGCTGGAAAGCTGAGCGTCTAGCGTCCGGAAGGCTCCAGCCCGTTGTCGTGCAGCCAGGTGATGGCGTATTCGCGCAGCTGGACGGCCTGGTAGTCGAGCCAGGCCTGGCGCACTTCGGGAAAATCCTCCAGCTTGAAATCAAAGGTGCGCAGAGGCCTGCGACTGCGCAAAGCGGTGCTCAGTACGGCATGGGCGTTGGGATCGTGCTGGGTGAACAGGAAGGCCTCGCGCATGGCGATGGACTGCGGCAGGTCGAGCGCTTCGATATGCAGGAAACGGTCGAGCTGGACGTCGTATTTCTCATCGGCGCCTGGACGCGATTCCCCCGGAAATACAGCGCGGATTTCGCCGCTTTCCAGATCCAGGTAATGCTCGCAGGCATCGCGCGCATCCATTGCGTGCATTACGTTTATCGGTACTGGTTCGCGTTCTGACGAGATGGCTTGTTCAGCCAGGCGGGTTCTTCAGAAAAGCCGTGCCAGCAGCGCGCTGACGGCGGTCTCGACCCGCAGGATGCGTTCGCCCAGCTGCACCGGCGTGAGACCGGCCTCGCTCAGCTTCTCCACTTCATAGGGTATCCAGCCACCTTCGGGGCCGATGGCCAGGGTGACCGGGCGTTCCACCGCGCGTGGGCAGTGCGGAAAATCACCGGGATGACCGACCAGTCCAAGGCTGCCGGCGGCGAGCTGCGGCAGGCGGTCCTCGACGAAGGGCTTGAAGCGCTTTTCGATGATGACCTCGGGTAGCACCGTGTCGCGTGCCTGTTCAAGGCCGAGTAACAGCTGTTCACGAATCGCTGCTGGCTCCAGAAAGGGCGTCTGCCAGAAGCTCTTTTCCACTCGATAGCTGTTGAGCAGCACCAGCCGTGGTACGCCCATGGTGGCGACCGTCTGCAGCACGCGACGGAGCATCTTCGGGCGCGGCAGGGCCAGCAGCAGGGTGATGGGCAGCTTGGCTGGTGGTGGCTGGTCGAAGGTGACCTGCAGCTCGGCAGACGCCATGTCCAGGCGCAGCAGTCGGCCTTCGCCCATCTCGCCGCCAAGCAGGCCGACCCGCAGGGTTTCACCGGCCTCGGCGCGGTGGACTTCCTGCAGGTGCTTCAACCGGCGGCCATCGAGCAGCACCCGGTCGGCGGCAACGAAATCCGCCGGCTCCAGCAGCAGCAGGTTCACGGACGCGAGACGGGTGGTTGGTCGCGCTCGGGCTTGTCTTCATCGGCGTCGCCGCGAAATTCCGCTTCGCGCTTGCTGATCATGCTGCCGCAGATCACACCGGCCTCGAACAGCAGCCACATCGGCACAGCCAGCAGCGTCTGCGAGAATACGTCGGGCGGCGTCAGCACCATGCCGATCGCGAAGCAGCCGACGATCACGTAGGGACGACTCTTGCGCAGTGTCGCCACATCGACGAGGCCGACCCAGATCAGCAGGAAGGTTGCCACCGGAATCTCGAAAGCCACCCCGAAGGCGAAGAACAGCGTCAGCACGAAATCCAGGTATTGGCCGATATCGGTCATCATTGCCACGCCTTCGGGCGTCACGCTGGCGAAGAAGCCGAACATGATGGGGAAGACCACGAAATAGGCGAATGCCATGCCGGCATAGAACAGGATGATGCTGGAAATCAGCAGCGGTACGGCGATGCGCTTCTCATGCTTGTACAGACCCGGAGCGATGAAGCCCCAGATCTGGTGCAGGATCACCGGCATCGACAGAAACAGCGACACCATCAGGGTCAGCTTGAACGGCGTCAGGAACGGCGAGGCGACGCCGGTGGCGATCATGGTCGCGCCTTCCGGCAAGTACGTGCGCAGGGGCGCTGCCACCAGAGCGTAGATCTGTTGCGAGAAATAGAACAGGCCGGCGAACAGCAGCAATATCGCCACTACGCAGCGCAGTAGACGCTTGCGCAGTTCGGTCAGGTGAGCGATCAGGGGCATTTCCTGATCGGTGCCGGTATCGTGACTCATGGTTCGGGGGATCTGTCCGTGCGAGGAGCGGGGGCTGATTCGACAGGCGTGGCCGTTTCGGTCGGTTTGGCCGGTTCAGTCGATTCGGTCGGGGCTTTGGTGGTGCTGGAGGAGGGTGGCATGATGCTCTCCTTCAGCTCCTTCTCAAGGTCGAGAATGCGCTCGTTATGCAGCTGGCGGCGGATTTCGTCGGCGCCGATCTCTCGCTCGACCTCGGCCTTGATGTTGCTGAAACTGCGTTTCAGGCGGCCTACCCACAAGCCGGCAGTGCGCACCGCGCCGGGCAGACGCTCGGGGCCGAGTACGAACAGGGCCACCAACCCGACCAGGAGCAGTTCAGTGAAACCGATATCGAACATGCCTCAGTTCTTCTTGGTCGGATCTTCGACCTTGCGGGCCTCGGCGTCGATGGTGTGGCTCTGCTTCTCTTCGACACCGGGCTTTTCCTCATCGGCGCCCATCGACTTGCGGAAACCCTTGATCGCATCGCCCAGGTCCGAACCCAGGCCCTTGAGGCGCTTGGTGCCGAACAGCATGACGACGATCAGCAGGATGATCAGGAGTTGCCAGACGCTTATTCCACCGAAACCCATGGTGCTACCTCCGAAAAATGAATCAGTTGTGCGGGCGCGCGGCTTTTTCCGCGTGCCCGGAAAGGCCGAAGCGGCGGTCCAGTTCGTCCAGTACCGCCTGGGGATGCTGGTCCAGCGCGGCCAGCATGACCAGGCTGTGAAACCACAGATCTGCGGTTTCACCGATCAGCTCGCGGGCATCGCCGCTGGCGGCGGCATCCTTGGCTGCAAGGATGGTTTCCACCGACTCCTCGCCAACCTTTTCCAGAATCTTGTTCAGGCCCTTGTGGTACAGGCTGGCCACGTAGGAGCTGTCCGGTTCGGCGCCCTTGCGGGCTTCCAGTACCTCGGCCAGACGGGCGAAGGTTTCACTCATGCTTGTGCTCCGCATAGATGGCGTGCGGGTCCTTGAGGACCGGCTCGACGGTTTTCCATTCGCCATTCTCGAACACCCGGTAGAAGCAGCTTTCCCGACCGGTATGGCAGGCGATGCCGCCCAGTTGCTCGACCATCAGCACGATCACGTCGGCGTCGCAGTCCAGGCGCAGCTCATGCAGTTTCTGGATGTGTCCTGACGCCTCGCCCTTGCGCCACAGCTTGCCGCGTGAGCGCGACCAGTAGATGGCGCGGTTTTCCTGCGTGGTCAGCGTCAGCGCTTCGCGGTTCATCCAGGCCATCATCAGGATGCGCCCGGTTTGGTAATCCTGCGCGATGGCCGGAACCAGGCCATCGGCGCTCCACTTGATCTCGTCCAGCCAGTTCATCGATTTCTCCGCTGATGGCGCCAAGTGTGCCAGCCCGAATCGGCCATGGCTATCGGCGCACGACGATGTACGCGCCGGCTCCCAGCATCAGCCACGCCGGCCAACTGCCGAAGGTGACGAATGACTCGGTGCCGGCAGCCAGAACAGCGCCACCGGCGAGCAGCGCTGCGCCAATCAGTCGCAGCGACCAGCCATGGTGGCGCTCGCGCCAGGGCGGTGCGGGATTGTCGGCATGCGGCTGCGACATGTGTTCGAGCAGCTCGCGGGCCATGCCGGCCAGGTGCGGTATCTGCTCGATCTGGCCCTGCACGTTCTTCAGCAGCTGCCTGGGGCTCATGCGCTCGCGCATCCAGCGTTCCAGGTAGGGCTGGCCGGTGCTCCACAGGTCCAGGTCGGGGTACAGCTCGCGGCCCAGGCCTTCGATGTTGAGCAGGGTCTTCTGCAACAGCACCAGCTGCGGTTGCACTTCCATGTTGAAGCGCCGCGCCACCTGGAACAGCCGAACCAGCAGCTGACCGAAGGAGATGTCCTTCAGCGGCTTCTCGAAGATCGGCTCGCATACGGTACGGATCGCCGCCTCGAACTCGTTGACCTTGGTTTCCGCCGGCACCCAGCCCGAATCGATGTGCAGCTGCGCCACCTTGCGGTAGTCGCGCTTGAAGAAGGCCATCAGGTTACGCGCCAGGTAATCCTGGTCTTCCGGTGTGAGGCTGCCGACGATGCCGAAGTCCACCGCGATGTACTGCGGGTTCCACGGCTGCTGGGTGCTGACGAAGATATTGCCGGGGTGCATGTCGGCATGGAAGAAGCTGTCGCGGAAGACCTGGGTGAAGAAGATCTCCACGCCGCGCTCGGCCAGCTGCTTCATGTCGGTGCGCTGCTCGGCCAGCCTGGCCATGTCAGTGACCGGCACACCGTAGATGCGCTCCATCACCAGTACCTGGGGGCGGCAGTAGTCCCAGTGGATCTGCGGTACATAGAGCAGCGGCGAGTCCTGGAAATTGCGTCTGAGCTGGCTGGCGTTGGCGGCTTCGCGCAGCAGGTCGAGCTCGTCGTGGATGGTCTTGGCGTAATCCTCGACCACTTCCACCAGATGCAGGCGGCGAGCGTCGATGGAGGCGCGCTCGGCAGTTCTGGCGAGCATGAACAGCCAGGCCAGATCCTGATTGATGATCGGCTTGAGATTGGGCCGCACCACCTTGACCACCACTTCCTCGCCGCTGCGCAGTTGCGCCGCATGCACCTGGGCCACCGAGGCGGAGGCCAGCGGCGTGCTGTCGAAACGGGCGAACACTTCGCCCACCGGCGCGCCCAGCTGGCGCTCGATCAGGGCAGTGGCGATGGCCGAATCGAAGGGCGGTACACGGTCCTGCAGCATCGCCAGCTCTTCGGCGATGTCCAATGGCAGCAGGTCGCGGCGGGTGGAAAGAATCTGCCCGAACTTGATGAAGATCGGTCCCAGTCCCTCCAGCGCCAGGCGCAGCCGCGCCCCGCGGGACAGTTCGCTGGAGCGCCGTGGCAGCCAGCGCCAGGGCAGCAGGTAGCTGCTCGCGCGCAGCCACCAGGGCATCGGCAGATCGAGGATGAGGTCGTCCAGGCGGTAGCGGATCACCACCAGCAGGATGCGGAACAGGCGGTGGATGGCGGCGAACGGCTTCATTCGGCTTGATCTGGTTGCAGGGAGTGGGTGAGGCGTTCGACCCGCGCTTCGAGGCGGTCGAGTGCCAGCTTGAGTCGGTCGAGTTCGGCGAAGCGGGCTTGCGCTTCGTTGTCGCCGACCAGGGTACGGGATTCCTCGTTGAGATAATCGGCCAGGTTCAGGCGCAGGCTGTCGCCGCTTTGCCTGGCCCAGGCGAGCGGCCCGCGCAGGCTGCTGCTGAGAAACTGGCTGGCGACCGGTCCGAGCCAGCGCGACACTTCGTATTCCCAGTCCAGTTCCAGATCCTGCAGCACTTCGGCAAGGTGCATCAGCAGGGCGCTGTCGCCGTCGATCTCGACTTCCGGGTCGTGCAGCACGGCGGTCTTGTTGCGGCTCGCGGCCAGACGCGCCAGGCTGGCTGCCGGCGCGCGCAGGCGGCAATCGGCGTCGCTGCCCCAGTCGGTCGCCAGCCGCAGGCCTTCGTCATCGGCCAGTACGAACAGGCGCCAGGCCGGCACCGTGCAGTCGATCTCGATGACGCGACCGCTCAGCCGCGCCAGTCGCGGCAGGGCGGTCGGATCCAGGCGCAGCACGCGGTTGATGCCGCGTTCGGCTGCGGCCAGCACGGCGAGCTGCAGCATCAGGGCTTGATGCCGCGATGCAGGGCGACGATGCCGCCGGTCATGTTGTGATAGGTCACGCGCTCGAAACCGGCGTCGGCCATCATGCCCTTGAGGGTTTCCTGGTCCGGGTGCATGCGGATCGACTCGGCCAGGTAGCGGTAGCTGTCGGCATCGTTGGTGATCAGCTTGCCCATCATCGGCAGCAGGCTGAACGAGTAGGCATCGTAGGCCTTGGAGAACAGCGGATTGGTGGGCTTGGAGAATTCCAGCACCAGCAGCCGTCCGCCCGGCTTGAGCACCCGCAGCATCGAGGCGATGGCATCTTCCTTGTGGGTGACGTTGCGCAGACCGAAGGCGATGGTGACCACGTCGAAGTGATTGTCCGGGAAGGGCAGCTTCTCGGCGTCGGCCTGGACGAAGCTGATGTTGCCCGCCACGCCCTTGTCCAGCAGCTTGTCGCGACCGACCCTGAGCATCGAGGCGTTGATGTCGGCCAGCACCACTTCGCCGGTGGGACCGACGATGCGCGAGAACTGGCGCGCCAGATCGCCGGTGCCGCCAGCGATGTCCAGCACGCGGTTGCCGTGCCGCACGCCCGACAACTCGATGGTGAAACGCTTCCAGAGGCGATGCACGCCGCCGGACATCAGGTCGTTCATCAGGTCGTACTTGGCGGCTACGGAATGGAAAACCTCGGCCACCTTGTGCGCTTTTTCGCTCTCCGCCACGTTCTTGTAGCCGAAGTGGGTGGTGGGTTCTGCGTCATGCTCTTTGCGAGGATCGGTCATGTCACTGTCACCGGAAGAATGTGCGGGGCATTCTAAACCTAAAAGGCAGCGGTGAGCTTCAAGCGGCAAGCCTCGAGAAAATTTGTCCGGGGCGTTCGGCTTCTATCGTGCGGATTGCCGCTTGCCAGACCCGTCGCCGGGTGCGCTCCTCGTTCAACGCTGACTCCGCTCCAGGAAATCCCGCGACAGGCGCGCCACTTCATCGAGGTGGGTTTCCAGCAGCCAATGGCCGCCATCCTCGAACAGGTGCAGCTCGGCGTTCGGCAGGTCGCGCAGGTAGGCCCGTGCCGACCCTTCGGGCATGTAGCCGTCGCGAGGGCCCCAGACGATCAGGGTGGGAGGCTGATGGTCGCGCAGGTACGCCTGGTAGCGGGGAAACCAGGCCAGGTTCTCCTTGAGCCCCGCGATCACCTGCACCGCGATTTCCTCGCGGCGCGGCGACATGAGCGCCCAATGCAGGTGCCAGAGATCCGGCGGGATGCGCTCGGCCAGTTCCGGCTCCACTTCGTTGAGAAACTCCTCCTCGAAGCCTTCGAGGCTGACCGCGTCGGCCAGCCCGGCGCGCGCCTGCGGGGCCGGGCTGGCGAAGAAGCGTTGCAGCGCGGCGTACTTGGGCCCCAGTTGGTCTTCGTAGATGTCGCCGTTCTGCACGATCAGCGCAGTAATGCGCTGCGGCTGGGCGATGGCCAGGCGCAGGCCGATCTGCGAACCGAAGTCGTGCAGGTAGAGCGCGAAGCGCTCGATGCCCAGCTGGCGGGTGAAGCGCTCGAGAAAATCGGCATAGCCATCGAAATCGTAGGCGAAGTCGTCCGGCGTCGCGCTGTAGCCGCAGCCTGGGAAATCCGGCGCGAGCAGCCGCCAGCGGTCGGCAAGCAACGGCATGAGGCCCCTGAATTCATAGGACGAGCAAGGGTAACCGTGAGGCAGTAGCACGACAGGCGCGTCCTGCGGCCCGGCGGCGCGGTAGAAGATGTCGATGCCGTCGAGATCGAGACGGTGGTGGGTAACATGGCAGACGGGCATGGCTGGGCTCCGGTAGTCGCAGGTGATGGGCGATTGACTACGTTCGAACCTGAGCTTTGACCGCGTGCGTGTCGGCGCGCTCGTCGTTTCCGCTGCCGTTGGGCGGGGAAGGTCAGGGGTGGCTGCCATGCGACGCAGCCGAGCCACCCTCAAAGCATCAGCTTGACCGCCGAGATATCCGGGTCGCGGGATTTGCCAGCGTCGGCCAGGGCCTGGAGATAGTCGTCCCAGAGTGACTGCTGGTTGCGCGACAGATGGTCGAGGTATTCCCAGCTGTAGAGGCCGCTGTCATGGCCGTCGCTGAAGGTCAGTTTCAGCGCGTACTGCCCGGCGGGCTCCACGCCTTCCAGCGCGACGTTGATCTTGCCGGTCTGCAGCACCGGGTTGCCGTGGCCCTGGACCTCGGCGGAGGGCGAATGCACCCGGAGGAACTCGGCCGGCAGGCTGTAGCGCTCGTTGGGGCCGTATTCCAGTTCCAGGGTTTTCGAGGCCTTGCGGAGTTTTATCTGAGTGGGGATGCGCATGAGAAAAACCGAAAAGAGGCTGGGAGGCTGAACGACGGACGCTTTTTCGTCCAGCCGTAGCCTGGATTAGCCGTAGGCGTAATCCGGGGGCGAAGCGTCATCCGACGTGCAAGCCAGCAACATGTTACCCGCTGGAGCCTTCGTTCGGCGGATCGGTGAAGCATTGATCCGCCCTACGCCTGGCCCGTGCTTAAAGGATGTAACGCGAAAGATCCTCGTCTGCCGCCAGCTCGCCCAGGTGCTCGTTGACGTAGGCGGTGTCGATGCGGATCGGCTCGCCGTTCTGCTGGCCGGCCAGGTCGCCGGCGCTGAAGGAGACTTCCTCCAGCAGGCGTTCGAGCAGGGTGTGCAGGCGGCGTGCACCGATGTTCTCGGTCTTCTCGTTGACCTGCCAGGCGATCTCGGCCAGGCGCTTGATGCCGTCGGCGGCGAATTCGATATGCAGCCCTTCGGTCTTCAGCAGCTCGCGGTACTGTTCGGTGAGCGAGGCGTGCGGTTCGCTGAGGATGCGCTCGAAGTCTTCCGGCGACAACGCCTTGAGCTCCACGCGAATCGGCAGGCGGCCCTGCAATTCAGGCACCAGATCGCTCGGCTTGGACAGGTGGAAGGCGCCGCTGGCGATGAACAGGATATGGTCGGTCTTGACCATGCCCAGCTTGGTGTTGACCGTGCTGCCCTCGATCAGCGGCAAAAGGTCGCGCTGCACACCCTCGCGGGACACGTCGGCGCCGCCGGTGTTGCCGCGCTTGGCGACCTTGTCGATCTCGTCGATGAAGACGATGCCGTTCTGTTCCACCGCTTCCAGCGCGCGGGCCTTGAGTTCTTCCTCGTTGACCAGGCGTGCGGCTTCCTCGTCGCGCACCAGCTTGAAGGCTTCCTTGATCTTCAACTTGCGGCTCTTCTTCTTGCCCTTGCCCATGTTGGCGAAGAGGTTCTGCAACTGGCTGGTCATCTCTTCCATGCCGGGTGGGGCCATGATCTCGACGCCAGCGGGGCTTTCGGCGACCTCGATGTCGATTTCCTTGTCGTCCAGCTGGCCTTCGCGCAGGCGCTTGCGGAACAGCTGGCGGGTGTTGGAATCGCTGCTCGGCGCAGGGTCTTCGTTGAAACCAGGGCGTGCCGGCGGCAGCAGGGCGTCGAGGATGCGCTCTTCGGCGGCATCTTCGGCGCGGTGCTGCATCTTCTGCACTTCCTGCTCGCGCAGCATCTTCAGCGCGGCGTCGGCCAGGTCGCGGATGATGGACTCGACATCGCGACCGACATAGCCGACTTCGGTGAACTTGGTCGCTTCCACCTTGATGAAGGGCGCGTTGGCCAGCTTGGCCAGGCGGCGGGCGATTTCGGTCTTGCCGACGCCGGTGGGGCCGATCATCAGGATGTTCTTCGGGGTGACTTCCTGGCGCAGCTCGGCGGGCAATTGCATGCGCCGCCAGCGGTTGCGCAGGGCGATGGCCACGGCGCGCTTGGCGTCGTCCTGGCCGATGATGTGGCGGTTGAGTTCGTGGACGATCTCGCGGGGCGTCATGGACATGTTCGTACTCCGGAATCGGACGCGCTCAGACGGCGCTATCCAATTCCTCAATAGTCAGGTTCTGATTGGTGAAGACGCAGATGCTGCCGGCGATGTTCAGCGCGGTCTCGGCGATGTCCTGGGCGGACATCTCGTCGCCGCCCTTGCGCAGCAGCGCCATGGCCGCGGCCTGGGCGAAGCCGCCGCCGGAGCCCATGGCGATCAGGTCGTCCTCGGGCTGCACCACGTCGCCGTTCCCGGTGATGATCAGCGAGGCGTCCTTGTTGGCCACGGCGAGCATGGCTTCCAGGCGGCTCAGGGAACGGTCGGTGCGCCAGTCCTTGGCCAGCTCGACGGCGGCACGCACCAGATGGCCCTGGTGTTTCTCCAACTGGCCCTCGAAGCGCTCGAAGAGGGTGAAGGCGTCGGCGGTGGCGCCGGCGAAACCGGCCAGCACCTGGCCATGGTAGAGCCGGCGAACTTTCTTGGCGTTGCCTTTCATGACGGTATTGCCCAGGGAAACCTGGCCGTCGCCGCCCATGACGACTTTGCCGTTGCGGCGCACTGAAACGATGGTGGTCAAGGGATAATCTCCACACGGCGGGGCATCGATGCCCGAATGCGGTTGATATGGGGGAGGGCAAGGCGCTTTTCAACCGGTCAGGTCACGCACGATCTGGCAGGGCCGAACTTGTTCGGTCTTTGCCTCACCTGTGGCCGAATGAATTCGGCCCTACAGGACGGGGTGCGACGAAGGTCGCGTTCGGTTTCAGACCGCGGCGATGACCTTGCGCAGGCGCACCGGAATCGATTTCGCCGCCGGCACCTTGCTGCGCTTGGCGTGGTGCCAGACCGGCAGCAGCACGTTGCACTCGGGGTAGTAGCCGGCGCAGCAGCCTTCGGGGATGTTGTAGGGCGTCACGCGCAGCGGGCCGACCGAGCGATGCACGCCATCGTCCACCTCGGTCAGCGCCTCGATCTGGTCGCCTTCGGCCAGGCCCAGGCGGACGATGTCGTTGCGGTTCATCATGATCACCGCGCGGGTGCCGTGGATGCCGCGGAAGCGGTCGTTGTAGCCGTAGACGGTGGTGTTGAACTGGTCATTGCTGCGCAGCGTCATCAGTTGCAGCACGTCGTGCCACTCGTGACCACCCTCCTCGGTGTCGGGGTTCGCCGCCAGCTGCGGCGGGTTGATGAAGTTGGCCTTGCCGGTGTCGGTGTCCCACTGACGCTGGCTGGCGCCCAGCGGTCGATGAAAACCGCCCGGCTCCATCATGCGTACGTTGAAGTCATGAAATATGTCGGGATAGCTCTCGGCGATGGCCTCGCGGATCAGGTCGTAGTTGCCGACCCAGGCGTCCCAGTCCAGGTTCGGGTTGGGCTCCAGGGCTGCCTTGGCCAGCCGCGCGACGATGGCCGGCTCCGATAGCAGCAGATCGCCGGCAGGTTCGGCCACGCCACGCCAGGCACGGATGCAGGCGGTGCTGTCTTCGGTGGTGTTGCGTTGCTCGCCCGTGGCCTGGCGGTCGATCTCGGTGCGGCCCAGGCACGGCAGGATATAGGCCACCTCGCCGGTAATCAGATGGCTGCGGTTGAGCTTGGTGGAGACTTGCACCGACAGGCGCAGCTTGCGCCAGGCCGGTTCGATCTGCGAAGTATCGGGCACCGCGCGGACGAAGTTGCCGCCCATGGCGATGAAGCCGCGGATGCTGCCGTCGATGATGCCTTCGCAGGCTTCGACCGTGTTCACACCATCCTCGCTCGGTGGCTCGAAACCGAACTGTCGGCGCAGGTTGTCGACCGGCACCTGCGCGGCCTTCTCGGTAATGCCAACGGTGCGCTGGCCCTGCACATTGGAATGACCGCGTACCGGAAGGATGCCGGCGCCTTCCTTGCCCATATTGCCGCGCAGCAGCAGGAGGTTGACCAGCATCTGCACCGCCTCCACGCCATGCCGATGCTGGGTGATGCCCATGCCGTAGGCGACGATCACCCGCTGGCAATTGGCGTAAGCCGTGGCGGCGGCTTCCATCGCCGTGCGGCTGAGGCCCGCGCGGCGTTCCAGCACCGGCCAGGCATAGCCGCGCACGTGCTGCTCGAAGGCCTCGAAGCCGTGGGTGTGCTGTTCGATAAAGTCGACGTCGAGCACCCGTGGTTTACCCGCTGCCTGCGCCTCGTCGTCCATGGCGAACAGCGCCTTGCAGACGCCGGTGATGGCGGCGATGTCTCCGCCAATGGTCAGCTGGTGGTACTGGGTGCTGATCACCGTGCTGTCCGGCGTAAGCATTTCCCTGGGCGATTGCGGATCGACGAAGCGCTCCAGCCCGCGCTCGCGGATCGGGTTGAAGGTGACGATCTCGGCGCCGCGCTCGCGGGCCTCCTGCAGTTCATGCAGCATGCGCGGGCTGCTGGTGCCGGTGTTCTGGCCGAAGAAGAACAGCCCGTCGGTCTTCTCCATGTCATTCAGGGTGACGGTCGCCACGGGTACGCCGATGCTCTCCGGCAGCGCCACCGAAGTGCTTTCGTGGCACATGTTGGAGCTGTCCGGCAGGTTGTTGGTGCCGTACATCCGCGCCAGTACGCCATACATGTAGGCCGTTTCCAGCGAGGCGCGACCGGACATGTAGAAGACCACCTGGTTGGGGTCGGCTATGGCTTTCAGTTCCTGTCCGATCTCGGCGAAGGCCTGGTCCCAACTGACCGGCTGGTACTGGTCGCTGGCGGCGTCGTAGCGCATGGGGTGGGTTAGGCGGCCCTGGTTTTCCAGGTCGAAGTCGGTCCAGTTCAGCAGCTCGCTGACGGTATGCGCGGCGAAGAATTCCGGGCCGCAGCGACGGCTGGTGTTTTCCCAGGCGGTGGCCTTGGCGCCGTTCTCGCAGAACGACAGGGGGCGTGACGGGTGCGGCTTGGCCCAGGCGCAGCTGACGCAGGCGAAGCCGTCTATGGGCTTGTTCTGCTTGAGCAGCAGCGCGGCGCCGGCCAGCGGAATCTTCTCGCGGATGAGGATATTGGCGACCGAATAGGCCGAGCCCCAGCCACCGGAGGGTGCGCGATAAGGCTTGAAGGTGGGCTGGCTCACGTCGTTCTCCTTGGTCTTCGCCGGGAGGTTCAAATTACGACGCGGTGCGCTGCGGAACGTTCAGCCTTGAAATGTGTGCGGTTTTTTCGGATCACGCCATGGCGAAGTCGAGCTGCCGCCAGGCTTCATAGACGGCCACCGCCACCGTGTTGGAGAGGTTCAGACTGCGGCAGTCGGGGCGCATCGGCAGGCGCAGGCGGCGCTCGTTCGGCAGGGCATCGCGAATCTCGGCGGGCAGGCCGCGGCTTTCCGGGCCGAACAGGAAGGCATCGCCGCGCTGGTAGGCGACCTCATGGAAAGGCTGCGAGCCTTTGGTGGTGAAGCCGAACAGGCGCGGATGGCCAAGGCTGGCCAGGCAGGTTTCCAGATCGGGATGGCGCTTGAGCGGCGCGTATTCGTGATAATCCAGGCCGGCGCGGCGCAGGCGCTTGTCGTCCAGCTCGAAGCCCAGCGGTTCGATCAGGTGCAGGCTGCAGCCGGCATTGGCGCAGAGCCTGATAATGTTGCCGGTATTGGGCGGGATTTCCGGCTGGAAAAGGATCACGTGGAACATGGCTGGCACCGAATCGGAAAACGGCGAGCATTCTACTGCGGCAGGCGATCCTGCGGCAGGCGGCCCTGCGGCGCACGACCCGCTACCGCGTCTGCGCCGGCGCTTTTTTGCGTCGCTAGTGCTGATCGGCCTGCTGGTGGGGATGATGATCGGTCGGCTGACGACACCGGAACCGGCACGGCTGATCGACGTGCAAGCCTCCGATGCAGGCCTGCGGCTGCGTTTCAATGTGCCGACGGTTTATCGCGAGGAAGCCATCGAGGGCGCCTACGCCCTGCTGTTGCAGGCCCAGGGCCGCGAGCGTGCCGGGCAACTGACGCTCAATGGCCAGAGCATTCGCTGGCGCGTGCAGCACGCCGAGCACGGCCTGACGCTGCATCTGGTCGCGCTGCGGCCATTGAAGGTGCAGGCGAGCGAACAGGAAGAGGGTGGTGATTGGCTTTTGGATTTGAAGCCGCAAGCGGATTGAATAGGGCCTGTAGGGCCGAATTCATTCGGCCAGGGATTCACACAAGGCCGAACAAGTTCGGCCCTACGGTGCAAGAAGCCGAGTCGGGAACCCAGGGAGCGTGGTGCACAGCCAAGGATCGCAGGTCACCGTCCTCCACAATGTTTTTCAAGCTTCCACCCTCACTCCTCGTCTTCATCCTCGCCGCCATCACCCATGCCCAGCTCCTTGATCTTGCGGGTCAGGGTGTTGCGGCCCCAGCCCAGCAGCAGGGCGGCGTCGCGGCGGCGACCGGCGGTGTGCTTGAGGGCGGTTTCGATCATGATCCGCTCGAAGGCCGGCACCGCTTCGTCGAGCAGGCCGGACTGACCGCGTGCCAGCGCGTGATCGGCCCAGTGGCGCAGCGCCTGTTCCCAGTTCTGTACCGGCGTGGCGTCGGCGGGCTGGTTGAGCAGCTCCGGCGGCAGGTCGTCGATATGTACTTCGCGCCCCGAAGCCATGACCGTGATCCAGCGGCAGGTGTTTTCCAGCTGGCGCACGTTGCCGGGCCACGCCAGGTTCTGCAGGCACTGCGCGGTGTCGGGGCGCAGCAGCTTGGTCTCCACCGCCAGCTCCTGCGCGGCGCTGGCGAGAAAGTGCTCGGCCAGTGCCGGAATGTCCTCGCGGCGATCGGCCAGGCGCGGGATATGGATGCGGATGACGTTCAGGCGGTGGAACAGGTCTTCGCGAAACTTGCCGGCCTGCACCAGACTTTCCAGATCCTGGTGGGTGGCGGCGATGATGCGCACGTCTACCCGCACCGGCGTATGCCCGCCGACCCGGTAGAATTCGCCGTCGGCCAGCACCCGTAGCAGCCGCGTTTGCGTATCGGCGGGCATGTCGCCGATTTCGTCGAGGAACAGGGTGCCGCCATCGGCCTGCTCGAAGCGCCCGCGGCGCTGGTTGGCTGCGCCGGTGAATGCGCCTTTCTCGTGGCCGAACAGTTCGGACTCCATCAGGTCCTTGGGGATCGCCGCCATGTTCAGCGCGATGAACGGTGAGGCGGCACGCGGGCTGTGGCGGTGCAGGGCGTGGGCGACCAGTTCCTTGCCGGTGCCGGACTCGCCATTGATCAGCACGGTGATGTTGGAATGGCTGAGGCGACCGATGGCGCGGAATACCTCCTGCATGGCCGGCGCTTCGCCGATGATTTCCGGCGTGTGATGGCGGTTGGCTGGCTCCTGCAGGTCCTGTTGTTCGCGAGTGTGCAGATGGGCACGCTTGACCAGCGATACCGCATCATCGACATCGAACGGCTTGGGCAGATATTCGAAGGCGCCACCCTGATAGGAGGCGACCGCGCTGTCGAGGTCCGAGTGCGCGGTCATGATGATCACCGGCAGGCGCGGGTGCTGCGCGCGGATCTGCGCCAGCATCTCCAGGCCGCTGGCGCCGGGCATGCGGATGTCGGAAATGATCACGTCCGGCTGCTGCCGGGCGAGGCGGGCGAGGACGCCGTCGGCGCTGTCGAAACTCCGTGTGGTCATGCCTTCCTGTTGCAGGGCTTTTTCCAGCACCCAGCGGATGGAGCGGTCGTCATCGACGATCCAGACGGTTTCGCTTTGGCTCATGCTCAGCAGGCTCCTTGTTCCAGCGGCAGGAAGAGAGAGAACGCGGTGTGGCCGGGATGGCTCTCGCATTCGATCAGGCCCTGATGCTGGCTGACGATGTTCTGGGTGATGGCCAGGCCCAGGCCGGTACCGTCCGGGCGACCGCTGACCATGGGGTAGAACAGGGTGTTCTGCAGTTCGGCGGGGATGCCCGGACCGTTGTCGATGATCTCGATGCGCGCCACCAGCCGATGACGCACATGGCCGATGGTGAACTGGCGCAGGGTGCGGGTGCGCAGGGTCAGACGACCGAGGCCCAGCTCGCTCTGACCGGCGAGCGCCTGCATGGCGTTGCGCATGATGTTGAGCACGGCCTGGATCATCTGTTCGCGGTCCATGAGCACTTCGGGGATGCTTGGGTCGTAGTCGCGCATCAGCGTGAGGCTGCCCTGGCATTCCGCTTCGATCAGGCTGGCCACATGCTCCAGCACCTCATGAATATTGGTCATCGACAGCGACGGCAGCTTGTTCGAGCCAAGCATGCGGTCCACGAGGTTTCGCAGCCGGTCGGCTTCCTCGATGATCACTGCGGTGTAATCGGTGAGGTATTCGTCGGGCAGCTCGCGGGCCAGCAGCTGCGCTGCGCCGCGAATGCCGCCGAGCGGGTTCTTGATCTCATGGGCCAGGCCGCGCACCAGCATGCGTGTGGTTTCGTGGGTGGATAGCTGCGCCTCCTCCTTGCTGATGCGCAGCAGCCGGTCGCGCGGCAGCACTTCCAGCAGCAGCCTGGTCTGCTGGCGGCTGAGGATGGGCGTGACTGCATAATCGACCGTCAGCGACTGGCCGCTGGCAGAGGTCAGCGTCGCTTCGCGCTTGGTGAAGGGGTGCGCCTCTGCCACCGCCTGGCGCAAGGCGACCAGCGCTTCCGGTGATTCGGTGAAGAGTTCGCTGATGAACTGCCCATGGCTGCGCTGACCGCTGACGGCGAGCAGCATTTCAGCGGCCGGATTCATGTACTCCACGTGCAGGCGTGAATCCAGCAGCAGGGTTGCGGTGGTCAGGTTCTCGATCAGCAGGCGCTGCAGGGCTTCATTGATCATGGCTGTCTGCATCCGGTATGAAGTGCGGAAAATGCAAGAAGCAAACCAGGTTTTCATTTCTTCGGCGAGAAGCGCCATGCACCAGAGCGGCGCGTTCGGGAGGGAAATGAAACGGGGCGAGCGGATACGTCCATGCACCATTCAGGTGCATAGAATGCTCACAGAAAGGGCACGAAAGGAATATTTTTCTTTTCGGGCGGCTTGTCCTTCAGCGGGCATTCCGGGCGCACGCCGTAATCGACCTTCTGGCAGGGTTTGACCATGCGTCGCTGCGCAAGCGAGGTGCGCAGCATGTGGAAGGTCCGGGGCGGGCTGTGTAGCAGCGTCTTTCCATGATCATCGATGATTTCCACGACCAGTTGGTGGCTGCCGCGGTCGATGCTTTCCAGCCCAAGGGTCGCGCCACCGCTGACGGCGGCGGTCGGGTTGCCATCGAGCAGCAGCCGGTACTGATGGCCGGGTTGCAGGGCTGGCTCGCTGATCACACTGACGACCAGCGAGCCGGCATTGTCGCGGAGAGTGGCGTCCGGCGCCGGTTGCAGGATTTCCAGCCGCTGGTAGACGGCTGCGAATTCGCTGTGGGCTTTTTTCCTGACCGGCGCGGGTGTTGCGACCGGCTGCACCGACATGCTGTTGGTGGGCCTGGATCTGACCGCTTCGACAGCCTGCCCGCCGGGGCGATCGGTGAAGACGCGGTTGCCCTGCTCGTCAACATAGGAATAGATCTGGCCAGCCGCTGGCAGTGCAAGCGCCAGCAGCAGGCCGAGCGTTGCGGGCCGGGTATACCGCCTCATCGACGGGCCGGGCTGGAGGTATGAACGCGCTGTACCGTGAAGGTCTCTGCGGTGCGTTGCAGTACCTGCTCGCCGGCGAGCACTTCGATTTCCAGCCGGTGGGTGCCGCGATCGATGTTGTTCAGCTGCAGCGAAGTGGCCCGGCTGGCCGGTGCCTGCGGTACGCCATCGAGCAGGAAGCGCAGCTGATGGCCCTGTTGCAGCGCCGGATCGAGGTGTGCGGTGACGGTGAAGGTGCCGTTGTTGGCGCGCAGTGCTTCGTCATCCGGGATGCCGCCAATCGCCAGGCTTCGGTAGGGTTGCCGCTGTTCGTTCTGTCGCTCGTCGGCCAGGGGCGGCGGTGGTTCGGGGGTCTTGATATGCACGGTATTGGCCGGGGGCAACTTCACCTCGTCCGCTGCAATGCCGTCCGGCGGCTGGTTGGTAAAGACGGTGTTGCCCTTGTCGTCGGTGTATTTGTAGATCTGCGCCAGGGCCGGGACGCTCAGAATCAGAAGCAGGCTGAACAATGCAGTGCGCATGGGAAGCTCCGCGTGGTTTGAAGGCTGAAGCCTTGCACCGCTTGGGCCGACAGGCAAGTTCGAACGGTGTGAATTGTGGCGCTGTCGATGTGCGGCGCTGCGTGGAGGCGGGCCGGCTTCAGCTGCGAATGAGCCGTGGGGAGCAGGGGCGTCAATGTTCACGAACCGGTAGGAGCGGGCCATGCCCGCGAACAATCCTGCGCCATCAACGACAAGGCCTCCCGAAGGAGGCCTTGTGATGTATAGCTGCTGTTTAGACGCTGTAGTACAGGTCGTATTCCAGCGGATGCACGAAGGTGCGCACCTTGATCTCTTCTTCGCCCTTGAGCTCCAGGTAGGCGTCGATGAAGTCATCGCTGAACACGCCGCCTTTGGTCAGGAAGGCGCGACCCTTGTCGAGTTCCTCCAGCGCTTCCTTTAGGCTGCCGCACACCTGCGGGATCAGCTTGCCTTCTTCCGGCGGCAGGTCGTAGAGGTTCTTGTCGGCGGCATCGCCGGGGTGGATCTTGTTCTGGATGCCGTCCAGGCCAGCCATCAGCAGTGCGGCGAAGCACAGGTAAGGGTTGGCAGCCGGGTCCGGGAAACGTGCTTCGATACGGCGAGCCTTGGGGCTGGACACGTACGGAATGCGGATCGAGGCGGAGCGGTTGCGCGCCGAGTAGGCCAGCATCACCGGGGCTTCGAAGCCCGGAACCAGGCGCTTGTACGAGTTGGTCGACGGGTTGGTGAAGCCGTTCAGCGCCTTGCCGTGCTTGATGATGCCGCCGATGAAGTACAGCGCGGTCTCGGACAGGCCGGCATAGCCTTCGCCGGAGAAGGTGTTCTTGCCATCCTTGGAGATGGACATGTGCACGTGCATGCCCGAGCCGTTGTCGCCGTAGAGTGGCTTGGGCATGAAGGTGGCGGTCTTGCCGTAGGCGTCGGCGACGTTGTGCACGCAGTACTTGAGGGTCTGGACTTCGTCGGCCTTCTTCACCAGGGTGTTGAACTTGACGCCGATTTCGTTCTGGCCGGCAGTCGCCACTTCGTGGTGATGCACTTCGACGACCAGGCCCATCTCTTCCATGGCGTTGCACATGGCGGTACGAATTTCATGGTCGTGATCGCACGGCGGAACCGGGAAGTAGCCGCCCTTGACGGCGGGGCGATGGCCCTTGTTGCCGCCTTCGACGTCCTGGTCGGTCATCCAGGAGCCCTGCTCGGAATAGATCTTGAACATCGAGCCGGAAATGTCCGACTTGAATTTCACCTGATCGAAGATGAAGAACTCCGGCTCCGGGCCGACGAACACGGTGTCGCCGATGCCGGTGGTCTTGAGGAATTCCTCGGCGCGCTTGGCGATGGAGCGCGGGTCGCGGTCGTAGCCCTGCATGGTGCTCGGCTCGACGATGTCGCAGACCAGAATCAGTGTCGGCTCTTCGGTGAACGGATCGAGCACGGCGGTTTCGTCGACGGGCATCAGGATCATGTCGGAGGCTTCGATGCCTTTCCAGCCATGCACGGACGAGCCATCGAACATCTTGCCGTGCTCGAAGAAATCCTCGTCCTCGGCGTCGCGAGCCGGAATGGTCAAGTGGTGTTGCTTGCCCTTGGTGTCGGTGAAGCGCAGATCAATCCACTTCACATCGTAATCTTTGATCAGTTGAAGCGACTTCGACATGGTGTTCTCCAGATAGTGGAAGCGCTGACAGGGATGCTTCCGAAGCAGGGTGAAGCCGGGCGGCGATGTTCCGCCAAAGGCGACCTGCCTCACAAGAGAGCAAATTGCGTGCCATTGCTCTTTTATGGACAAGAAGTGCCTGAGTCGGGGCGCTTTTCCGGGGCGTGAATTCCAGCCCGACCGTCATCGCCTGTTTGGCGCACCATAATAGTGCGCGGCTTGGTTTTTCGAGCGATTTGGGAGCAAAAAACGCCGGCAGGCAGTTTTTCAACTGCTTGGCAGAAAACTGCCTGAAAGTTGATCAGATTCCGATATACTCCGCCCCCCTCTTTTTATGCCATGCAGGCGCGTGCGCTCTTTTTCATGAAGCTGATCGTCAAGGTTTTCCCCGAAATCACCATCAAGAGCCCACCGGTGCGCAAGGGCTTCATTCGCCAGTTGGCGAAGAACATCCGCACCGTGTTGCGCGAGCTCGATCCCGACCTGCGGGTGGAAGGGGTGTGGGACAACATCGAGGTGGAAACCGCGCTCAGCGATGCGAAAGTGCTGCGCGAGATGATCGAACGCCTGCGCTGCACGCCGGGCATCGGCCATTGCCTGGAAGTTCATGAATACCCGCTGGGCGATCTGGATGACGTCTTCGAGAAGTGCCACGCGCACTTCGCCGACCGTCTGCCGGGCAAGATCTTCGCGGTGCGCTGCAAGCGTGCCGGCAAGCATCCGTTCAGCTCGATGGATGTCGAGCGCCACGTCGGCAGCCGTCTGCGCGAAGAATGCGGCGCGGCGGGGATTTCCCTGAAGGCGCCCGAGATCGAAGTGCGCATGGAAATTCGCGATCAGCGCCTGTTCGTCGTGCATGCCCAGCACGACGGCATCGGCGGCTATCCGCTGGGCGCGCTGGAGCAGACCCTGGTCTTGATGTCCGGCGGTTTCGATTCCACCGTGGCCGCCTACCAGATGATGCGCCGCGGGCTGATGACGCATTTCTGCTTCTTCAACCTCGGTGGTCGTGCCCACGAGCTGGGCGTGATGGAAGTCGCCCACTATCTATGGAAGAAATACGGCAGTTCGCACCGCGTGCTGTTCATCAGCGTGCCGTTCGAGGAAGTGGTCGGCGAGATTCTCGAAAAGGTCGACAACAGCCAGATGGGCGTGGTGCTCAAGCGCATGATGCTGCGCGCCTCGACGCAGATCGCCGAGCGTCTGCATATCGATGCCCTGGTCACCGGCGAGGCGATTTCGCAGGTTTCCAGCCAGACGCTGCCCAACCTCGCAGTGATCGATTCGGCCACCGACATGCTGGTGCTGCGCCCGCTGATCGCCGCCCACAAGCAGGACATCATCAACACCGCGTTCGAGATCGGCACCGCCGAGTTCGCCAAGAACATGCCCGAGTATTGCGGCGTAATCTCCAAGAACCCGACCACCAGGGCCAAGCGCTACCGTATCGAACACGAAGAAAAACAGTTCGACATGACGGTGCTCGAGCGCGCCCTGGAAAATGCCCGCCAGGTGGCCATCGACCAGGTGATCGACGAGCTGGGCGAGGATATCCAGGTCGAGCACGTGTCGGAGCCGACAGCCAATCAGGTCATTCTCGACATTCGTCATCCTGACGAGGCCGAGGACGAACCTCTGCAACTGGCCGGCATCGAAGTGCAGACACTGCCGTTCTACGCCGTCAACAATCGCTTCAAGGAACTGGATGAGAACCGCCAGTACCTGCTGTATTGCGACAAAGGTGTCATGAGCCGCCTGCATGCTCATCATCTGCTCTGCGAGGGGCATCAGAATGTGCGGGTCTATCGGCCCGCGCGCGGGACGCTGGAAGCTGGAAGCCGGACGTAATGAGCGACTGGTCCAACAACCGCGTGGTCATCCGACGCAAGCAGCCTCCCGACCGGGATGTGCGTCCTTTCCTATTCGCTTTCGGCTTTCAAGGCTTCCAGTCTCTTACTCAGGTAAACAAACAGTGATCGAGAATCTCCGCAATATCGCCATCATCGCCCACGTCGACCACGGCAAGACCACCCTCGTCGACAAACTCCTGCGCCTGTCCGGCACCCTGGACCGCAAGGAGCTGGAAAACGAGCGCGTGATGGACAGCAACGACCAGGAGAAGGAGCGTGGCATCACCATCCTGGCCAAGAACACCGCGCTGAAGTGGAAAGACTACGACATCAACATCGTCGACACCCCCGGCCACGCCGACTTCGGCGGTGAAGTCGAGCGCGTCATGAGCATGGTCGATTGCGTACTGCTGGTAGTCGATTCCATCGACGGCCCGATGCCGCAGACCCGCTTCGTGACCCAGAAGGCCTTCCAGGCCGGTCTGAACCCCATCGTCGTGGTCAACAAGATCGACCGTCCCGGCGCGCGTCCGGACTGGGTCGTCGACCAGATCTTCGACCTGTTCGACAACCTCGGCGCCACCGAACAGCAGCTGGACTTCCCGATCGTCTACGCCAGCGCCCTGAACGGCCTTTCCGGTCTCGATCATGAGAACCTGGCCGACAACATGGACGCCCTGTTCCAGGCCATCGTCGATCACGTCCCGGCTCCGAACGTCGATCCCGAAGGTCCGTTCCAGATGCAGATCTCCCAGCTGGACTACAACAGCTTCCTCGGCGTGATCGGCGTGGGCCGTATCGCTCGCGGCAAGGTTAAGACCAACACCCCGGTGATCGCCATCGGCGCCGACGGCAAGAAGCGCCAGGGCCGCATCCTCAAGATCATGGGCCACTCCGGCCTGCAGCGTGTCGAAGTCGCCGAAGCCCAGGCCGGCGATATCGTCTGCGTCAGCGGCATGGACGAGCTGTTCATCTCCGACACCCTCTGCGACATGAACAACGTCGAGGCGCTGCCGCCGCTGACCGTCGACGAGCCGACCGTATCCATGACCTTCCAGGTCAACGATTCGCCGTTCTGCGGCAAGGAAGGCAAGTTCGTCACCAGCCGCAACATCAAGGAGCGTCTGGAGAAGGAGCTGCTGCACAACGTCGCCCTGCGCGTCGAGGAAGGCGACTCGGCGGACAAGTTCAAGGTCTCCGGCCGTGGCGAGCTGCACCTGTCGGTACTGATCGAAACCATGCGCCGTGAAGGCTTCGAGCTGGCCGTGGGCCGTCCGGAAGTGGTGATCAAGGAAGTCGACGGCGAGAAGCAGGAGCCCTACGAAAACGTCATCATCGACATCGAAGAGCAGCATCAGGGCGCGCTGATGGAACAGATGGGCCTGCGCAAGGGCGATCTGACCAACATGGCGCCGGACGGCAAGGGCCGCATCCGTCTGGAATACACCATTCCGGCGCGTGGCCTGATCGGCTTCCGCAACAACTTCCTGACCATGACCTCGGGCACCGGCATCCTCACCTCTACCTTCAGCCACTACGGGCCGATCAAGGGCGGTGAAGTCACCAACCGGCAGAACGGCGTACTGGTCTCCATGGCCACCGGCAAGGCGCTGACCTACTCGCTGGAAACCCTGCAGAGCCGTGGCAAGCTGTTCCTCGAACCCGGCCAGGAAATCTACGAAGGCCAGCTGGCCGGCATCCACAGCCGCGATAACGACCTGGTGATCAACCCCACCAAGGGCAAGAAACTCGACAACATGCGCGCCTCCGGCAAGGATGAAGTCATCGCCCTGGTGCCGCCGATTAAGTTCACCCTTGAACAGGCTCTGGAGTTCATCGACGACGACGAACTGGTCGAAGTGACGCCCAAGTCGATCCGCCTACGCAAGAAGATTCTCGACGAGAACCAGCGCAAGCGCGCCGCCAAGAACTGAGTTCAGCGGTAGCTGAAAGCCCCCGTCAGCGTGAGCTGGCGGGGGCTTTTTCGTTCAGGTGATGCGGGTGTCCCGCATTCGTCAGTCTTGCATCCCGCTATCTGCTGCCTTGTCTTACCGGGGCTTGGGTTGGGACAGGCAAGGGGCCGTCAATCGATAAGGCTAAAGTGTGCCCCGTCGTTGCCGCTAACCTCAGCAGATAACCTGCCTGGGTCCCTTAGCCATGAATCCTCTGGCCTCGCTCAACTCTTCCACTTCCCGTGCCGCGCAAGCCGGCCAGCCCGCCACAGCGCGTAACGATGTCGCCGATGCCCAGGCCACTCTGGCCAATCGGCTCACTGAAAAGCTGGGGCTGCAGCCGGGGGCGCTCAACGGCAAGCGCGATGATTTCACGCCCGAGAAGGTCGCTGAGCGAGTGCTGGGTTTCATCGAGCAACGCCTGCAGCAAGAAGCGGCTGCCGGTGCCGATCCGGCCAGGCTGAACAAGCTGCTTGGCCAGGCCCGCGATGGCGTGGAGAAGGGCTTCGCCGAGGCCCGCAAGATTCTCGATGGCATGGGGGTGCTGGGTGGCCAGGTCGCCAGCGATATCGATGACACCTACGCGCGCATTCAGGATGGCCTGAGTGGCCTCGACAAGCGTTTCGGCAGCGCGCCGGCAATGGCGGACAAGGTTGCGTTGAGCGGCTATAGCGAGCGCTTCAGCGCCCTGGCGGAAACCTTCGAGCTGTCCGTCACCACCCGCGACGGTGACCGTCTGCGCATCTCCGTGGCGCAGGCTTCGGCCAGTTGGACGCAGAAGGGTTTCGCTGTGGCTGGCAATGGCGGCTCTACGGCTGTGGTGGCGAGCAGTCAGTCCGGCAGCCTGCAGATCGGCGGTTGGCAGGTCAGTGTCGAAGGCGAGCTGGACGATGGCGAGATCAAGGCGCTGGAGAAACTCTTCAGCCAGGTACAGGAGCTGTCCGAGAAATTCTATGTGGGCGACCTGGCCGGCGCTTTCGATCGCGCCATGGCGCTGGACATGGACAGTGAGCAACTGGCGTCGATGTCACTGCACCTGACCCAGACCAGCGTGCGCCAGGCCACCGATGCCTACGGCGCCGTGGCCGGGCAGGGCGCCAGTGCGGTCAACACCGACCTGCAGGCGTATGCGCAGGGCCTGCTCGATGCATTGCGCAGTGCCAGCGGCCTGACGCAAGACGCCGGTGGCCTGCTCAAGGACCTGCTCAAGGGTGGCTTCTCGCTCAACGAGCGATTCGACCTTCCCCGCCTGGAAAAGGCCGAAAGCCTCAACCGCAGCCTGCTCGATGGCCTGCAGGCGCTGCTTGATGGTCAGGCCGGAAAGGGCGCCGCCGCGAGCTGATCATGCTCGATGGCAAGCCGCGCCGCTGGATGCCCTGAGCGACTCCCTGCGGTGCTGATAAACGGCGAGCAGGTCGTGTGCTTCGATGAGAGTCTGATGGCCGTGCCGACAGGAATGTTTTGGGGGCGCTGACATTCATGCCGGCCATACAGAGATGCCGGCAGGATACGGCACGGTTTTTCAGTCATTGAGCAATGCATCGATCGCGCAGCCGACGCGGGTGTTGCCCCAGTGGCGTCCATCGATGTAGATGGGCATGGCCAGGTCGCAGAGCAGTTCGCCGGTGTCGCGGATATAGGTGCGTACCAGCAGGGCCGTGGTGTTCTTCGCGGCGCGCAGTTCGCCGGGGTTTTCGAATTTGCGGTTGCAGCGGTTGCCAACCAAGTCGGTGGCCTGGTCGCCGGTCAGGGGTTTGGAGAATTTCAGGTTGTGCGCCGACAGGTAGCCATCGACGTTGACCCCGACCGCATAGTTGCAGCCGGGTGTGGCGGCCAGGCCGGCTTCCAGGTGTTTCTGGCAGCGCTGGGTGAAGGCTTCGCTCCAGGCCAGCTTGTACTTGGGCGGTACGCTGTTGCCGAGCGGCTGGTAGTTGTGGTCGAAGACGTCGATGCCTTCGCGGCTCATCGCGATCAGCTCCGCCTGCAGGGCATCGCGCAGTTCGCGGGTCCTGGCCACGACCAGATCGAATACGCCGATGCCGATCTTGAAGCGCGAGACCAGTTCCTGAACGGCTTCGGTGTCCTGAGCCAGCTCCCCGGTGCGTGTCTCGGAGTCGCTCATGTGGCTGGCCACGTCCGCTGAAAGCTGGTGGATGTGGGTGACGTTCTCGTGCACCTGAACGTTGGAGGCGGAAAGCTCTTCCATGGAGCTGGCGATATGCAGCAGCTGCACGCCGGTCTGTTCGAAGTCTGCGACCATCTCTTCGAACTGCTGCGCCGAGCGGCTGACTACGTCACGGGTCTGTTGCACATCGGCGTTGATTTCGTCGTTCGCTTCGCGGGTGTGGCTGACCAGTTTCAGCATGGTGTCGATGTTGCCGGAGATTTCCACCGAGGCCTTGTTGACACGTTCGGCCAGGGTGCGGACTTCATCGGCGACCACGGCGAAGCCGCGCCCGGCCTCTCCGGCGCGGGCGGCTTCGATGGCGGCGTTGAGCGCCAGCAGGTTGGTCCGGTCGGCCACGTCGCGGATCAGCGCGGCGATCTGGTTGATGCTGGCCGAGCGCTGGGACAGGTCCTCGACGGTCTGGTTGAAGGTCTGCACCTTGTCGCCAACCTGGTTGATCTTGCGGGAAATGTCCTGCATCTCGCCCAGCGAAACCCGCGCGTTTTCGAGGTTGGCGTTGGTCGAGTCGGAGATGATCTGGGTGCTGCGCGACACTTCGCTGATCGCTGCGGTGGCCTCGGTACTGGCGGTGAATACGGTTTCGGTCATGCTCACCTGCTCGCGGGCGCTTTGGCCGGTGTCGGCGATGCGGGTCTTGACCAGCAGGGCCTCGCGGGCGATGGGGATGGTCATCTTGCGGATTTCGCTGATGACCTGGCGCATCTGCGCGGCGAAGCGGTTGTAGCTTTCGGCCAGTTCACGGAATTCATCGTGGGAGCGAGGTTGAAGGTTCTGGGAGAAGTCGCCACCGTCGTCGCCGATTTCGTTGAAGGCCGCGATCATCGAGCGGACCGGCGTGAGGATCAGGTGGCGCAGGTAGAGCGTCTGCCCGACGAGCCATACCAGCCCCAGCACGCTCAGGATGATGACCGCCGTGAGGCCGCCATCCAGCGAGGCGTTGATGCGCGCCGCCAGTTCAGCGGAGACATCATCGCTGGCCAGCGCAGCGGCGATGTAGTGCTTCTGCTCAAGGTAGATGTACAGGTAGCCAAGGTTGATCGCGTAGAGCAGGAAAAAGCTCGCGAGCTTCTTGCTCAGAGAATTCCAGAAGGTCTTCTCGCTCCACTCGTACAACTCCTTCAGGATGCCCATCGATATTTCCTCGTCATGTTCTTGTTATGCGTTTGCAGAAGCGCTGAGTGCACGGCGGATTCGGCATGCAGCATAGGGGCGTGCAGATGTTTTCCGATGTCTTCGATCAATATCGGCACCCCGGGCGCAAATATGAATATTTTGACGCCAATGATCTGCACCTTTACACGGGGATGGCCGCTATATACTTGCCCAACTGGCTTCCGGTTGCCGCTGAGAGGCTGTCGAAAAACCACCTGTCAGCCACTGTGGCGGACGCAACGAATCGAATGGCTGAACCGTTGGCAGCGTTCCTGCCTGGTTCAATCGCCCGGAAGGAATATTCATGCTCAACAACGATGTCCTGCGCAGCCTGCGTTATACCCTGAACGCAAGCGACGCGAAAATGGCCGAGATCGCCCAGCTCACAGGCTGCGAAATTCCCGAAGCTGAAATGCTGGCCTACCTGAAGAAGGAGGACGAGATCGGTTACAAGCCCTGCGGCGACCGTATCATGGCGTACTTCCTCGATGGGCTGGTGATCTACAAGCGCGGCAGGGACGAAAGCCGGCCTGCACCGCCGATAGAGCTGCCCATTACCAACAATCTGATCCTGAAGAAGCTGCGCGTGGCCTTCGAGTTGAAGGAAGAGGATATGCACGAGATTCTCAAGGCCGCCGATTTCCCGATATCCAAGCCGGAACTCAGCGCGCTGTTCCGCAAGGCCGGGCATAGCAACTACCGCGCATGCGGCGATCAGTTGCTGCGCAACTTCCTCAAGGGCCTGACGCTGCGCTGCAGATAATCGGCCAGTGCCGGTGCCGAAGCCTTTATGGCGTCGGCGCATCACCCTGGCATTCATCGCCAGCATGGCCCCTGTACCGAGCACTCCAGCCCTGGCCGCATGTTGCGCAAGCAGCGTTTAGCGGCGCCTGGGTGAGCGGGATCGAGTGTGAATGCAATAGGCGCGCGGAACGATCCAGCCACGGCTGCAGCCCAACGGGTGAAAGCATTGGACAGGGTGCCGCATGACGTTCTCGATAGTTGCCAGATGTCCACGGACCGGCCAGTTCGGTATCGCCGCCGCCACCGCCATGCCCGCGGTGGGTAAATTGCTGGCCCATGCCGCGGCGGGTGTCGGTGCCGTGGCAACCCAGGCGCGGATCAATCCCTATCTGGGTATCGACGGGCTGGATTTTCTGCGGAAGGGCCTTTCAGCGGCTGAGGTGATCGAGCATCTCAAGAGTACCGACCCCTGTCTGTCACAACGGCAGGTAGCCGTGATCGACAGCCGGGGACGGACCGATTGCTGGACCGGGGCTCAATGCCTGCCCTGGTCTGGCGCCGTCGGCGGCGATGGTTTTTCCGCACAGGGCAATCGGCTGGTCGGAAGGCAGGTGCTCGAGGTGGTGGCCGATACGCTCGACCGCACCCGTTCCCTGCCACTGGTGGAGCGTTTGCTGGAGGCGCTTTCCGCGGGTGATGACTGCGGTGGCGACCGCCATGGTGAGTCCTCGGCAACCATCTATGTGGTCGATCGCGAAGCGTATCCGCTCTGGGATATTCGCGTTGACCATCACCCGGACCCGGTGGCCGAGCTACGCCGGCTGCATGGGGTGTTCGAGCGCGAAGTATTGCCCGAAATGCTGCGCATGCCGACTCGCGACAACCCCGCCGGAGCCGCTGGAGAGGATTCGGTCTGATCCGTGTTCCCCCGCATGCAGCACGGCTTCAACGGCTCATCCTTTTTGCTCCCGTCAGCGGAATGCGACAGTCGCTATATTCATAGTGCTGAGCTTCCGCAATGCGCTGAAACAAGCCGGAGGGGGGAAGCCAAGGAACGTCGTGGCTGCGCTCAGTCCAACACAACGACTCGCCACCAAGGAGTAACAGTGATGGACCAGACCGGATTGCGTTGCCGCTGGGCCGATGGACTGGGCTGGGCGTTGCTTTACGGCGCGCTCTGGGCATTGTTCACCGGCGGCAGCGGCTGGCTGCTGGGGGTGCCGAGTATTTTGTCGGCGGTGGGGCTTTCGTTGTGGTTGGGAATCAGGCCCTGGCGGCTCTCGCTGACGGCTCTGCCGGGCTTTCTCCGGTTCTTTCTCTGCAGGATGGTCATGGGTGGCTGGGACGTGGCGTGGCGTGCCCTGCATCCTCGATGTCCGCTGCAACCGGCATGGCATCAATATTCGCTTGCCAGCCAGTCGCCGCGGATGCGTCTGTTGCTGTCGGCCATGGTCGGGCTGTTGCCGGGGACGCTGGTCTCGCGTATCGATGGTGAGCAGATGCAGGTCCACGTGCTGGACGAGCGCTTGCCCTGGCGGGCTACCATCGCTGAACTCGAACAGCGCCTCGAACGGCTGCTTGGCGCGAGTGGGAAGCGCTGATGGCCGTGTTTTCGGCGCTGCTGTTGCTGACCCTGATCATGGGCCTGTGGCGGGTGCTGCGTGGGCCGGGGTGGGTCGGTCGGCTGCTGGCGGTGCAGTTGTTCGGTACTACCGGCACCGCGCTGCTGCTGGTGCTGGCGCAGTGGCAGGACGCGCCGGCGCTGCGCGATGCGGCGCTGGTGCTGGCCCTGCTGGCGGCGATGATCAGCGTCGCACTGGTACAACTGCTGCGGCGCAGCCACCATGAATGAGTGGCTCGCCCTTTTCAGCTGGCTGCTGCTGGCCGGCGGGCTGCTGTTCTTTGCCGCCGGCAGTATCGGGCTGCTGCGCTTTCCCGACACCCTGAGCCGCCTGCACGCGCTGACCAAGGCCGACACCCTCGGCCTCGGTCTGGTGGTCGCCGGGCTTGCGCTGCGCGCGGGCAGCCTGTTGGAGGTGGCGCAGATGCTGCTGATCTGGTTGCTGGTGCTGGCTTCGGGCACCACCGCTTGCCAGCTGCTGGCGCGCCAGTGTGAGGAGAGCGGCGATGACTGACTGGCTGCTCGATGCGGTGCTCGGGTTGTTGCTGCTGGGCCTGGCCGGCGGCGCGCTGCATGTGCGCCAGCTGTATGCCGGGGTGCTGCTGTTCATCGCCTTTGGGCTGTTGCTGGCGCTGGTCTGGGCACGTCTGGGCGCCGCCGACCTGGCGCTGGCCGAGGCGGCTATCGGCGCAGGATTGACTGGCGTACTGCTGTTCGCCGCCCTTTCGCGTCAGCCGCTGGAATGCCGCGAGCCACGTCTGCCAGGCCGCCGGCGATTGGCCGCCGTGCTGGTGCTGCTGCCGTTACTGTTCCTGCTGTTGCCGCCGCTGGCACCGCTTGGCGAGCTGGAGTCGCGGGTTCCGGTGCAGATCGATGCCGCGCTGGCGCACAGCGGCGTCGAGCATCCGGTGACGGCGGTACTGCTCAATTTCCGCGCCTGGGACACGCTGCTGGAGCTGGCGGTGCTGCTGCTGGCGTTGCTCGGCGCGCGCCAGTTGGGGCCGGTGCGGTTGCAACTGAGCGAACCCTGGCCGTTGCTGCGGGCCTGGAGCCGAACGCTTGCGCCATTGCTGGTGCTGGCCGGCGGCTATGTGCTCTGGCGCGGCGCGGCTTCGCCGGGCGGGGCGTTCCAGGCGGGCGCGCTGCTGGCGGCGGGTATCGTCCTGCTGCGTCTGGCCGGTGCGCTACCGGCGCTGCGCTGGCGCTTCTGGCCGCTGCGGCTGCTGGTGCTGGCGGGTCTGCTGCTGTTCATCGGCGTGGCTGCGTCGTGCGCCTGGTTCGGGGACGGCTGGCTGCGTTATCCGGCTGCCTGGGCCAAGCCGCTGATTCTCTTCATCGAGGCTGCGGCGACGCTGTCCATCGCGGCCAGCCTGAGCCTGCTGGTGATCGGCGACGAAGCGGAGCGGCAGCCATGAGCGCCACTCTGTTCTGGATCGCCATCGGCCTGGCCCTGTGGCTGATCGGCCTGCACGGGCTGCTGACGCTGCGCCAGGCGTTGCGGCGGATCATCGCCATCAACCTGATGGGCAGCGGCGTGTTTCTGGTGATGATTGCCCTGGCCACGCGCCACGACCCGAGCGATCCGTTGCTGGTGGCGCTGGTGGTCACCGGGTTGGTGGTGGCAGTCAGCGCCACCGCGCTGGCGCTGCGCTTGAGCAGTGCGCTGGCCTCGTCATCGGAGCGCAAGCGATGAGTGCCGCGCTGGTCAGCCTGCTGCTGCCATTGGCCGGCGCGCTGCTGTTGATTCTGCTGCGCCCGGCGCATAGCGGGCGCTGGGTGATCGCGCTGAGCCTGGGCGCACTGGTGGCGGCGATCATGGCGCTGCATCTGGTGCTCGATCATGGCGAGCGCAGCCTGCTCATCGGTGGCTGGGAGGCCGGGCTGGCGATTCGCTTTCGGCTGACGCCGTTGGCGGCGCTGCTGCTGGTATTCAGCGCCGGATTGCACCTGCTGGTGGCGCTGTATGCGGCGCGCATCGCCCATGCCGCCGGCAGCGAGGATTACTGGCCGTTGTCCTGCCTGCTGCATGCGGCTTTGGCCGCGCTGTGGCTGTCGGCGGATCTGTTCAACCTCTATGTGACCCTGGAGTTGCTCAGCATGGCGGCCGTGGCGCTGGTGGCGCTGGCCGGGCGAAAGGCCTGGAAGCCGGCGCTTAACTACCTGCTGCTGTCGCTGGCCGGCTCGCTGGCCTATCTGCTGGGTGTGGCGCTGATCTACGGGCGCTACGGCGTGCTCGATCTGGCCTTGCTGGCGCAGCTGACCGAGGCCGATGGTGTGACTCATTTGGCGCTGCTGCTGATGACGGTCGGGCTGATGCTCAAGGCCGCGCTATGGCCGCTGCACCTGTGGCTGCCGCCGGCCCACGCCGCGGCGCCGACCGCGGTCAGCGCGTTGCTCTCGGCGCTGGTGGTCAAGGGGCCGCTGTATATCCTCTGGTTGCTCTGGAGCGAGATCGCGCCGGAAGCATTCGGGCGTGACGCCGGTCTGCTGTTCGGCACGGCGGGTGTGCTGGCGCTGGTTGCCGGGGGTTGGTCGGCACTGCGGACACCCCATCTGAAAACGCTGGTGGCCTATTCCACCGTCGCCCAGCTCGGCTATGCCCTGCTGGCCCTCGGCTTGCTGCTGCATCTCGACGAACCGCGTCTGCATGCGGCGCTGTGGTTGTTCGTGCTGGCCCACGGACTGGCCAAGGTGTCGATGTTTCTGGCTGCCGGCGAGTTGCAGAGCATTCTGGGCAGCAGGCGGGTGACAGGCATGAAGGGCGCCAGCCAGAACGTGCCGATTGCCCTGGCCGCTTTCGCGGTTGCAGGCGGCAGTCTGGTCGGGTTGCCGCCCAGTGGCGGCTTTCTGGCCAAGTGGCTGCTGCTGCAGCCGCTATTCGAGCGTCCGCAACACTGGCCCTGGGCCGTCGGGGTGCTGCTCGGCACGCTGATGTCCTCTGCCTACGTATTCCGTGTCGTCGCCCATGGGTTCGACCGGGCACGACCGAATCCACCGAGCATCCACCCGGATCGTCCGGCCCAGTGGCTGGCGCTGTTGCCGGCGTTGCTGGTCTGGGGGCTGGCGCTGATCAGCGAGCCGCTGCTGCTCTGGCTGGGAGGGCTCGGTCGATGAACTGGTACAGCGTGCTGCCGCTGGGGATCGTGCTCAGCTCGTTGCTGCCGGGGCTGGTGATCTTCGCCTTGAGCGAGGATCGCCAGCGTCTGCGTGTAACCCTTAACCTGCTCGGCGTGACCCTCAAGCTGCTGCTGGTCGGCAGCATGCTCTATGGCGTCAGCCAGGGCAGCGAGTACCGTTTCAGTGTGCCGCTGCTGCCCGGCGCGCCGCTGGTGCTGCAGGCCGATGCGCTGTCGCTGCTGTTCGTCGCGCTGTCGTCGCTGCTGTGGGCGGTCACCACGGTCTACGCCATCGGCTATCTGGAAGACTCGCCGCTGCGCTCGCGTTTCTTCGGCTACTTCAGCCTGTGCGTCAGCGCCACGGTAGGCCTGGCACTGGCGGGCAATCTGGTCAGCTTCCTGTTGTTCTACGAGCTGCTGACGCTGGCGACCTTCCCGCTGGTGGTGCATCGCGGCACGCCGGAATCGCTGGCAGCCGGGCGCGTCTATCTGGCTTACACAGTGGGTGGCGGCGCGCTGGTGCTGATGGGCGTGGCGTTGTTGCACAGCCTGGCCGGCACGCCGGACTTCCAGGCCGCCGGCTACCTGCTCGATCAGGTCGACGAGCATGACCTGGCATTGCGCGTGGCCTTTGCCTTGCTGATTTGCGGCCTCGGCGTGAAGGCCGCGCTGATTCCGCTGCACGGCTGGTTGCCACGGGCCATGGTCGCACCGGCGCCGGTCAGCGCCCTGCTGCACGCGGTGGCCGTGGTCAAGGCAGGCGCGTTCGGCATCGTGCGGGTGGTCTACGACGTATTCGGCGCCGAGGCGCTGACGCGCCTGGACCTCACCGGTCCGCTGCTCTGGCTGGCGGCGGCGACCATCCTCTACGGTTCGTTGCGCGCGCTGCAGCAGCAGGAGCTGAAGAAGCGCCTGGCCTACTCGACCATCAGCCAGGTGTCCTACGTGACCCTGGGCGTCGCACTGCTCGGGCCGATTGCCGCCGTGGGTGGGCTGGTGCATCTGGTGCACCAGGGGCTGATGAAGGTGACGCTGTTCTATTGTGCGGGCAACTTCGCCGAAACCCTGGGAATTCACCGCATCCGCGAGATGGACGGCGTCGGTCGGCGCATGCCCTGGAGCATGGCGGCGTTCACCGTCGGCGCGCTGGGCATGATCGGTATTCCACCGATCGCCGGCTTCATCAGCAAATGGACGCTGGGCCTCGGCGCGCTGCAGGTCGGCCAGGACTGGGTGCTGCTGGTGCTGTTCGGTTCGGCACTGCTGAATGGCGCCTACTTCCTGCCGCTGCTCTGGCGTGGCTGGTTCGCCGAACCGGCTGACTGGGAGCAGAACCGTTGGGCCGGCGAGCGTTTCGAAACCCACTGGATGTTGCTGCTGCCGCCCCTGATCACGGCGCTGCTGTCGTTGCTGGTCGGGCTGCTGGCGGCCACCGCATTGAGCCCGCTGGGCTGGAGCCAGCTGATCGTCGAGCGGGAGTTCGCCCTGTGAGCGCCTGGCTCTGGCTGCTCGTGCCCTTCGCGCCCTTGGTCGGCGGCGCGCTGCTGCTGATGCTGCGCCAGCACGTCCTGCCTTGGCTGTGGCTGGCCTGTGTGCCGGCTTTGCTGGCGGCACTGCAACCTCCGCCAGCGCTGGAGCTACCCTGGCTATGGGAGGGGGTGCGCTGGGGCGCGGGTGATGCGCTGACGCGCGCCTGGCTGGGTTTTTCCGCGCTGCTTTGGGGCTGCGCGGCGGTGTTCGCCAGCAGCAGTCTGGCTCGCGATCCACACAGGTTGCGCTTCTGGGCGTTCTGGCAACTGGCGCTGGCCGGCAACCTGCTGCTGATCATCGCCACCGACGCGCTGAGCTTCTACCTCGGCTTCAGCGCCATGAGCCTGTCGGCCTACGGACTGATCGTGCATCGTCGCGGGCCGGGACCACGACGTGCCGGACGCTTGTATCTGCAGCTGGCAATCTGTGGCGAGATGCTGCTGCTGGCGGGCCTGCTGTTGCGCAGCCACGCCGGCGATTACGCCTTCGACTTCGCCAGCTGGCAGACGCAGCCGATCGACGACCTGACCCTGGCGTTGCTGCTGCTTGGTCTCGGACTGAAGGCCGGGTTCTGGCCGCTGCATGTATGGCTGCCGCTGGCCCATCCCGAAGCTCCGGCGCCAGCCAGTGCGGTGCTTTCAGGGGCGATGCTCAAGGCCGGCATCCTCGGCCTCTGGCGTTGCATGCCAGAGGCCGACCCGACACTGGCAGCTTGGAGCACGCCGCTGCTGATGGTCGGTATCTTCGGCGCGTTGTACGCCGCCGCGCTCGGGCTCTGTGCGGGAAAATCCAAGGCGGTGCTGGCCTTTTCCTCGGTGAGCCAGATGGGCTGGATGCTGATGATCCTGGCGCTGGCCTGGAGCCTGGAAGCGCCCTCGGCAGCGCTTCTCGCGGTACTGCTGCTGTTCGGCATGCATCACGGCCTGGCCAAGGGCGCCTTGTTCCTGGCGGCGGGAATGGTCCATGAAGGGCGTCTGCCGCGTCTGGCCTGGGTGCTATTGCTACTGCCGGCGCTGGCGATCATGGGTGCGCCGCTAAGCAGCGGTGCGGCGGTGAAATACCTGCTCAAGGATGCCTGGCATGAAAGCACGTTCGCCGCCTGGGTGCCCTGGTTGAGTCTGGCCAGCTTCGCTACTGCCCTGTTGCTGATGCGCGCGCTCCGGCTGATGTGGCGCGACCAGCAGCATGCGGTGCAGCCGCCGCCGGCTGGCCAGTGGTTGCCCTGGGCGACGCTCAGCGTGGCGTCGCTGTTGCTGCCATGGGGCTGGCCGGTGATGCGCGAGTCGCTGCTGGCCAGCCTTTATCCAGCTGGGCTGTGGGCATCGCTCTGGCCGCTGTTGCTCGCGCTGGCTCTGACTGGACTGGCGTTGTATCTGCGTTGGCGTGTACCGTCGCTGCTGGCACGGCTGCCTAACCTGGCACTGTGGGCGTCGCTGTATATCACGCGAGTGCTGCGCCAACCGCCGTTGCCTACCCTTACAATTCACCTCGAACGCAACCGCTGGCGCGTGCGCGAACGGCGCTGGAATCGCTTCTGGGAAGGCGGCACGCTGACTGTCAGCGCCTGGTTGCTGGTTGGGCTGCTGTGGCTGGGCTGGCTGTGGTGATCGTACCCGGTGGGCGAATGCCGCTGGGAAGGCCTCTCATCTGCATAGGCGACGCGCGGTTACGGCTTTGCCAGATGGGCTGAAAGGCTCGCCACCATTTCCAGTACGAATGCGCGGTCCTTGTTCGATAGCGTGCCGATGAGATTCGTGATCGCGCGTCCCTGATCTTCCGCCCTGTTGCTGGATTCGATCAGCAGATCACCCACCGGGCAGTCGAAAATGCCGGCCAGTTCCACCAGGCGCGCCACAGTCGGCATCACAATGCCCCGCTCCATGCGCGATACCGCCTCGTTGCCAATGTTGAGCCGCTCGGCGACCTCCTCCTGAGTGAGCATGCAGGCCACTCTTCTCTTCGAGATAGCTTTGCCCACCACGCGTGCCAAGGCGTGTTCATTCATTTTCATGATGACCTCCATCCAACTTAAATGGTGGTATCTCAACTTGTTGACATGAAGGGATTTTAAGGTTGACCATCAGCCTTTAAAGAGGTTTCCGGCGTTCTGAAGCAAAAATGAAAACAATAAATAAAAAGATCGGTGCGAACTCGACTGGCCGACATTCGTAGAAATTCGAAGCAAGTCCCTGCGTTGTGAATTTGCTGGTGCCGGTGCACCGGCACAGTCCAACCGCACCTGCCTCGTGCATTTCACTGACCAACTGGAGTCGAATCGATGTCCGCTTTACCGTCCTTCCGCGACTGGCCGATCGCCGCCAAGCTCAATGTGGTGCAGTTCTTGAGCATGGGGGTATTGCTCGCCATCGCCATCACCGCGCTGGTGCTGTGGCTGGGCCTGGTGCTTGAGGAAAAGAGCCTGGAGAGCGTGCGCCAGAGCAATCAGCAAGCCATCGACATGCTGGCGGTCTATAACAGCGCCACAGAGCAAAGCGCGGAAAGACTGGGCGAGGTACTGGCCGCCCGTTATCCGGACGGCTTCAGCCTGGATGAGGGGGCGGGCATCGCCATCGGCGGTATTGTCACGCCCCTGTTGCGCTCCGGCGATCATGTGCTCAACCTTGATTTCGCGATTGTCGATGACTTCACCGCCACCACCCAGGCGGTAGCCACCCTGTTCGCCCGCACGGGGGACGATTTCGTCCGGGTGGCCACTTCGCTGAAGAAGGAAGACGGCGAGCGCGCCGTGGGTACCCTTTTGGGTTCGGCGCACCCTGCCCATGCACGGTTGCTGCAGGGGGAGCCATACACCGGCAAGGCCAACTTGTTCGGTCGCGACTACATGACCCGCTACCTGCCGCAGCGGGATGCATCCGGGCGCGTCGTCGCCGTGCTGCTCATCGGCCTGGACTTCACCCGGGAACTGGCATTCCTGAAAGAGCGCATCGGCAGCATCAGACTCGGTCGTACCGGCTATATCTTTGCCGTGGACGCAGGTGAGGACAGGGGAACCCTGGTGATCCATCCGGCCCAGGAGGGCGCCAATCTGCTGGAGGCCAGGGATGCCAACGGTGTCGCCTTCATTCGTGAGATGGTGGATGGCAAGGCAGGCACCCTCCGCTATCTGTTCACCAATCCTGGCGAGCGCCGGCCCAGGGACAAGGTGGTCCCGTTCGGTCATTTCGCCCCCTGGAATTGGGTGGTGGGCGCCTCCCTCTACCGCGACGATCTGATGGAAGAGGCGAGCGCGGTGCGTAACCGGCTGATCATCGGAGCCATCGTGCTCGGTCTGTCGCTGCTGTTGGTGAGCGTGCTGGTCGTGCGCCGCTGGGTCAGCCGGCCCCTCGCTGATGCGGTGGTCGCAATTCAGCACATTGCCAGCGGCAACCTGGCAGTGCATATCCCGCCCCAGGGCAAGGATGAAAGCGGACTGCTGCTCAACGCCACCCGGACGATGGCCGGCAACATGAGCGAGGCTATTGCCAGCATCCAGACCGCCGCCCGGCAAGTGGGAGAGTGCGCCGACCATCTGTCCGAGACCACTCGCGAGGTCGCCGCCAAGTCGGGGTTGCAAAGCGAGGCGGCCACCTCCATGGCTGCGGCCATCGAAGAAATGAACGCCAGCATCGGCCATGTCGCCGAGAACTCGCAGAATGCCAGGGAAATTTCCGCTTCCTCCGGGCAGGTTTCCAGCGAGGGCACGGAGGTGATCCAGCAGACGGTGGGGAGCATGACGCGCATCGCCGGCGCGGTGCGCGACGCCTCTGCCACGGTTGCCCAGCTGGGAGAAGAGTCCCAGGCGATTTCCGCCATCATTGATGTGATCAAGGGCATTGCCGGCCAGACCAACCTGCTGGCCCTGAATGCCGCGATCGAGGCGGCCAGGGCCGGCGAGGCGGGGCGCGGCTTTGCCGTGGTAGCCGATGAGGTACGCAAGCTGGCCGAGCGCACCTCGCTCTCCACCCAGGAAATCGAAGGCATGATCGGACGTATCCAGGACGGCACCAGCGAAGCGGTGTGCAATATGGAAACCGGCGTCAGGCAGGTGGAGGAGGGCGTTACGTTCGCCACCCAGGCCGGTGGCAGCATCGCCGATATTCGCCTCAGTGCCGATCAGGTCTCCCGGGCCGTCAACGACATTTCCGAGGCGCTGGCGCAACAGACTACGGCCTCGCACGAGATTGCCGAAAATGTGGCGAGGATCGCCGCCATGGCCAATGAAAACAATTTCCTGGTACAGAACTCAGCCGGTTACGCCGAAGAGCTCAAGCAACTGGCCGCCAGCCTGAACCAGCGTGCCTTGCGTTTCGTCATCACGGGTTGAACATTGCCCGGCGCGCCGGCTGGTCGCCAGGCGCGTTCAAGGCAACGCCTTCTCGGCGAAGGGGCGGGTCACGAGCCCCAGCTGGGCGCGAAAGCTTTCCATGTCGAACATGGTGCAGATTTCCTCGATCTGCCGGCTGGGGGTGAGGGTCCAGAAGGCCATGGCGGAAATGCTCAGCACCTTGTCGCTGGACGGATAGCCGAACGCGGGGCGCTCGATGGTGCCGATCAGGGTGCTCCAGGTGACGACCTTGTTGCCCTCGGCGATGCACTCTTCGACGACCACTTCCAGCTCAGGCATGGCGTGGCGGATCTGACGGACCATGTCGAGAAATTCGGCGCTGTAAAGCGAGCGTCCGATGAACGAGCTTTTGTAGAGGAAATCCTTGCTGTGCAACTGCTCGGCCAGGGCCATGTGCCCGCGATTCCAGGTCAGTTCGATGTGTTGGCGGACCAGTTTCTTGTAGTCGTCCAATGACATATACGCGCTCCAGGGTGCCTGTCGGGATGTGATCGAGCGCGCACTTTAGGGGCTGCTCCTGCTTCATCGCAAGCCGCTTTGCCGGTGTGAGCCGGCCATGCTCGCGGTGACTGCCGGGTCAGGCTCAGTCGTTGCCGAGCCTGATCCGGAACGCTGCGCCGCCGAGCCCGGACTCGCCCAGGCTGAGTTCGCCGCCATAGCTGTCGAGGATGTCCTTGGCCACCGCCAGGCCGATGCCCTGACCGGGGTGCTGGCTGTCGAAGCGTTCGCCGCGGCGGATGATCCGCGCACGCTGATCGACCGGCACGCCCGGTCCGTCATCCTCGATGCCGAGCAGCAGGTCACCTTCGCTGTTGCTGGCGCTGATGTGCACCTGCCGCAGGCAGAGGCGATAGGCGTTCTCCAGCAGGTTGCCGAGCAGCTCCATCAGCGCGCCTCGCTCCATCGGTACCAGGCATGGTTCGGCGAGCTGCATGTCGACCTGCACGTGCTTGTCACGGTAGACCTTGTCCAGCGTACCGCAGAGGCTGACCAGCAGCGGCCTGAGTTCGACCCGATGACGCACCAGGCCGCTCTTGCCGAGGCTGGCACGTTGCAGCTGATAGCCGATCTGCTGGCTCATGCGTTCGATCTGCGCCTGCATCACCTGCGCCTGCTGGCGGCTATGCGCTTGCGCCGAGAGTGTTTCGCCGACGCCCTGCAGCACGCTGAGCGGTGTTTTCAGGCTGTGCGCCAGATCGCCGAGGGAGTTGCGGTATTGCTCGCGCTGGCGGCGCTCGCTATCGAGCAGGCGGTTGAGCGAGCGCGTCAGGCGCAGCAGCTCGCGTGGGTGATCGTCACTCAGTCGTTCGCGCTGGCTGGCTTCGACCTCGTCGAGTTCAACGCTGACCCGCTTGAGGGTGCGAAAGCCCCAGGTCAGGCCGAGCCAGAGCAGTACCAGCAACACCAGCAACCCGCTACCCAGCCACAGGTAGAGCTGGCGGCGAAACTCTTCGAACAGGCTCACGTACTCGCTGGTCGGTTGCATGGTGACGAAGCTGAAGGCGTTGTCGCGGCTGCCGGTCAGATGCAGTTCGACATCGTAAACGAAGTACTCGACGCCATCTGCGTCGCGTATGCGCAGAAACTCGGTGATGCGGCCTTCGTAGCGCGGACGGTAGTCGATGCGCTCGTCGGCCGCCGAGCGCGAATGCCAGACCAGCTCGCCACGGCGGTCATAAATAAAGCCCAGCAGTTGTGCATCCGGCAGGTTGAATTCTTCGTCCGGCAGCCGCTCCGGCATCGATAACCGCCCATTTTCCACCTGTGCGGCGCTGATCAATGTGTTGGCATCGGCGGCCAGACGCTGCTCGATGACCCGTTCGAAGGTCAGGCTGAAGGCGCCCTGCAGGACCGGCAGCAGCACCAGCATGAACAGCACGGCCAGGCCTGCGGCGCCAAGCATCAGCCGCAGGCGCAACGACATGGCGCTGGTCAGCAGGGTACGCGCGCGCGCCTGGAACCGGCGCCAGCGTCGGCTCATCGGCAGCGCTCGGTGAACAGGTAGCCCAGGCCGCGCACGGTCTCGATGGGTTTCATCGCGCACTGGGCTTCGAGCTTGCGCCGCAGCCGCCCGACCAGTACTTCGATCACGTTCGGGTCGCGTTCCTCGTCGCCGCTGTAGAGTTGCTCCATCAGCCGCTCCTTGGCCACCACCTGCTGCTGGTGGCGCATCAGGTATTCGAGGATGCGGTATTCGTAGGCGGTCAGCGCCAGCGTCTCGCCGTTGGTCGTGGCTTGCTTGCGGTTGAGGTCGAGCACCAGCGGGCCGGCTTCGATGGTGGCCTGGGTGAAGCCGCTGGAACGGCGCAGCAGGGCGTTCAGGCGTGCTTCCAGTTCCTCGAACTGAAAGGGCTTGACTACGTAATCGTCAGCGCCGGCAGCCAGGCCTTCGACCTTGTCCTGCCAGTTGCCACGCGCCGTGAGGATGAGGATCGGAAAGGTCTTGCCGCGGCTGCGCAGCTGGCGGATCAGGTCCAGCCCGCTGATGCTGGGCAGGCCGAGATCGATAACGGCAAGGTCGTGATTGAATTCGTGGGTCTGATACAGCGCCTCTTCGGCGTTGGGTACGGCATCGACAATGTGCCCGCTCTCGCCGAGCCGGGTCTGCAAGTGGTGGCGCAGCAGCGCCTCGTCTTCCACCACCAGCACTTTCATGTTTGTGCTCCCTAATACAGACGACCGGGCCTTGCCCGGTCGTCATTCAACGTTCTGTTGGCACAGTCGCCGTCAGAAGTGATAGTTCAGGCCCAGATAGGCCTGCTTGCTGCTGTGCACGTCGATCGAACCCAGCTTGCCGACGCCGCGCTCGGACACTTCGGTACCGGCATTGCTGCGCAGGTAGCGGTAGCCGGCTTCCACCGAGGTGTTGTCGCCGAGCTTCTGCAGGATACCGGCCTGCACGCCGACCAGGTAGCCGATGTCGCTGTCACGGCTGTAGCCCTTGGACTCGTTATCCAGCTTGGTCAGACCGGCGCTGGCACCGCCGAACAGGCGGGTGGTGTCGCCCAGCGGGACGAACATGTCGTAGCTGCCGATCAGATTCTGCTGACGCAGCTTGAGACTGCTGCCATAGTCGTCCGAAACGTTCTCGTAGGTCATGTAGTAGCGGGCCTCGTCGGTCATCTGGCCGGCGCGCACACCCCAGGTGCCGCTGTTCTTGAGTACGTCATCGAAGCGGTTCTTGCCTGCCATGTTCTGCTTCAGCGAGCCGGAACGGTCGGTGTTGACGGTGCTTTTGCCCCAGGTGAAGCCGGCGAAGTTCTCGGCGGCGTGAGCGCCGA
This sequence comes from Stutzerimonas stutzeri, assembly GCF_013522825.1. Taxonomy (GTDB): domain Bacteria; phylum Pseudomonadota; class Gammaproteobacteria; order Pseudomonadales; family Pseudomonadaceae; genus Stutzerimonas; species Stutzerimonas stutzeri_AK. The sequence goes on along the minus strand of NZ_JAAMQZ010000022.1, from coordinate 25,924 downwards.
AGCTGAAGATGCCGAGGGTGGTGGCAAGGGCCAGAGTGCTAAGTTTTTTCATCGGTGACTCCTTTTCAGGCAGCGGGATACTGACGGTCCCTAGCCTGAACGCTTGTCACTGAACCTTTCCTGAACCCAGCCTGAACCTGCGCTGAACGAGTGCCGCATGTCACGCCGTTGGTCCGGCACCAGCCTTATGCAAGCTGCTGCGACTCGCTCTGATCGCCCACGCCGGCGTCATCGTACGGTTGGTTGCGTAGGGGTGGTGATGCTACCGGGCGCGCAGATTCTCAGGCGGTGCAGGATTTGTCCCAATTGAGGTGCCCGCGCAGCAGACACGCAGCCTCGGCCCGGTTGGATGCGCCAATCTTGCGCAGCAGGTTGTGGATATGGCTTTTGATCGTATGTGGGCTGAGGTTCAGTCGTTCGGCGATTTCGGCGTTTGAAAGCCCTTTGCCGGCCAGGCTGAGAATCTCGCGCTCACGCAGGGTCAGCGAGGGTTTGCTGCCGGCGCGCTGGCGCATGCGCCGCCACTGGCTGAGCAGGCGCTCGGTCAGTAACCGTGGCAACCAGTCGCCGCCATCGAGCAGTATCTGAATGCCTTCCAGCAAGTGTTCGGGTGTGGTGTGGGTATAGAACACGCCGCGAATGGCCGGATATTGTTCCACCAGCTGTTCGGCCTGCTCCGGTGCGATGTTCAGCAATGCCACGGGCGCTTTTTCACCCAGCCGCTCCAGCAGGCTGGACAGTTGCTCGGTGTCGTTGTTGTCGGCATCTACCAGATAGAGGTCGGGTGTTTGCGCAGTGTCGTCTCCGGGCCGCGTCAGGGTGACGTCCAGCCAGGTCTGTTCGCCAAGAAAGTGTTTGAAGAAAAGTCCCAGCAACTCGTTGCCGGTGAGCAGGCTTACGCAAGAAAGGTTGCGCTCCTGGTCGGTCAGATCCGCCTCGTCCATGTTCGATCCATATAGGTAGCAAAGTTCCTAAACGACCGGTGTCTGGCTGCGAAGTTCATTCCGGGTGCTGTCCATGGCGTAGGGATGACGATGCGACGAACGGTGAGGTGAACGCAGTGCGCACTGCGGGCATTTGTGGCGAGGGGAAAGATTTTGTAATGCCCTGGATGAAACCCTCAGCGTGGCGGGTTGCCCGATTGAAGGTAACCCCTCTGAAATAAGGAGAACGAACATGCAAACGACAAAACTCGCAGCTCTGACACTGGCCGGCCTGATGTCCACGACCGTATTTGCAGCGGGCACCAGTGATACCGATAGCACCACGCGCGGTGACAATCGTTACGAGACGATCGATGGCACTACCACAGACGATACCAGTCGTTCAGGTATGCCCACCAATCCCGGCATGAGCACCGGAACAGGTTCTGATGCCGATACTCGCACCGGCACCGGTTCTGATGGCACTGGCACTGGCACTGGCACTGGCACTGGTGGCGGCGGTATGGGCACTGGTACCGGTGGTGGCGCAGGCGGAATGGGCGGTGGCGCAGGTAACTGATGTGATGAGGCAGTTCAAAAAGCTCCGGCTCTGCTCGGGGCTTTTTGCATTGATGAGCCGGGTGCGCCTGCCGTATCGCTGAAACTCGTGCCGCAGGTGGTTGCCCAATGAGGTGTCACTTCTGGAGTGAGCCATGGACCTGCGTACGCTGATCTTCACCGCAACCCTGGCAGTTGCCGCCCCGGTGCTGGCGACTGGAACCGGCCCGACGATCCCGGAGAAAAGCCGCGAGCATCCCCTGGATACCCGCGAGCCACGACAGGACGTCATCGACGCTCCGGATGAGCGTCAGCCCCGGCCACCCACGCTGGATGCGCCGCCAGAAGTACCGCCACTGGAGCCGGTCGAACCGCTGCCGGAACGGCCCAAGCCGCAGGGCATCGAAACCAGCGGCAGAGCCATGCCGGTCAACTGGGCGTTCGATTGAGCATGAAAAAGGGAGACCGAAGTCTCCCTTATCGTTCAACGCTCAGCTATCAGAACAGCACACGGCTGCGGATGGTGCCGTTGACGTGCTGCAGTTTCTCCAGCGCCAGCTCGGAGTATTCCTTGTCCACGTCGATCACCACGTAGCCGACCTTCTCGTTGGTCTGCAGGAACTGGCCGGCGATGTTGATGCCGTTGTCGGCGAAGACCTTGTTGATCTCGCTCATCACACCCGGAATGTTCTGGTGGATGTGCAGCAGGCGGTGCTTGTCGGGATGCGACGGCAGCGCCACTTCCGGGAAGTTGACCGAGGACACCGAGGTGCCGTTGTCGCTGTACTTGACCAGTTTCTCGGCCACTTCCAGGCCGATATTGGCCTGCGCCTCGGCGGTGGAGCCACCGATGTGCGGGGTGAGGATCACACGGTCCAGGCCACGCAGCGGACTTTCGAATTCCTCATCGTTGGAGCGCGGCTCCACCGGGAACACGTCGATGGCGGCGCCGATCAGGTGCTCGTCCTTGATCGCGGCGGCCAGGTGATCCAGCTCGACCACGGTGCCGCGGGCGGCATTGATCAGGATGCCGCCCTTCTTCATGGCGCGGATTTCCTTCTCGCCGATCATCCACTGGGTCGATGGCAGCTCGGGAACGTGCAGGGAGACGATGTCGCACATGCCCAGCAGCTCGTACAACGAGCCGATCTGCGTGGCGTTGCCCAGCGGCAGCTTGGTCACCACGTCGTAGAAATAGACCTGCATGCCCAGCGCTTCGGCCAGTACCGAAAGCTGGGTGCCGATGGAGCCGTAGCCGATGATGCCGAGCTTCTTGCCGCGGATCTCGAAGGAGTTGGCCGCCGACTTGATCCAGCCGCCACGGTGGCAGGAGGCGTTCTTCTCCGGGATGCCGCGCAGCAGCAGGATGGCCTGGGCCAGCACCAGTTCGGCCACCGAGCGGGTGTTGGAATAGGGTGCGTTGAATACCGCGATACCGCGCTCGCGAGCGGCATTCAGATCGACCTGATTGGTGCCGATGCAGAAGCAGCCGACGGCGATCAGCTTCTTCGCCGCCTCGAAGACGTCCTCGGTGAGCTGGGTACGCGAACGGATGCCGATGAAGTGGGCATCGGCGATCTTTGCCTTCAGTTCGTCGCCGGACAGCGCCGTCTTGAGGTATTCGATGTTCGAGTAACCGGCGGCCTTCAGGGTGTCGACGGCGTTCTGGTGGACGCCTTCCAGAAGAAGGAACTTGATCTTGCTCTTGTCGAGAGAGGTCTGGCTCATCTGCATTAAAACCTTTAAGGCCGGAGGTTGTGACAAGTGTCCAGCGAAGGCTGGCCGAGCCGGAAATGCCGGTTCGGGAGTCTGCCGAGGCACGTTTCAAAGGGGTGCGTATGCTAGCATACGAGCCCCCTGAAACACCCATCCCCGAGCTGAAGCGTGCTCAGGGTGACCATGAATTGTATGAGAGTTCCCGCGATGACCGATCCCGCCCTGATCGATGAGCTGCAAACCCTGGTCGAGCCCGGCAAGGTGCTGACCGACGCCGATTCGCTGAATGCCTACGGCAAGGACTGGACCAAGCATTTCGCGCCGGCGCCCTCGGCCATCGTCTTTCCGAAAAGCATCGAGCAGGTGCAGGCCATCGTGCGCTGGGCCAATCAGCGCAAGGTCGCGCTGGTGCCGTCCGGCGGGCGCACGGGGCTGTCCGCTGCGGCGGTGGCGGCCAATGGCGAAGTGGTGGTGTCGTTCGACTACATGAACCAGATCCTCGAATTCAACGAGATGGATCGCACCGCCGTCTGCCAGCCGGGCGTGGTCACCGCGCAACTGCAGCAGTTCGCCGAAGACAAGGGCCTGTATTACCCGGTGGATTTCGCCTCCGCCGGTTCCAGCCAGATTGGCGGCAACATCGGCACCAATGCCGGCGGGATCAAGGTGATCCGCTACGGCATGACCCGCAACTGGGTCGCCGGCATGAAGGTGGTGACCGGCAAGGGTGACCTGCTGGAACTGAACAAGGACCTGATCAAGAACGCCACCGGCTACGACCTGCGTCAGCTGTTCATCGGCGCCGAGGGCACGCTCGGATTCGTGGTGGAAGCGACCATGCGCCTGGAGCGCCAGCCGACCAACCTCACCGCGCTGGTGCTGGGCACCCCGGATTTCGATTCGATCATGCCGGTGCTGCATGCCTTCCAGGACAAGCTGGACCTGACCGCCTTCGAGTTCTTCTCCGACAAGGCGCTGGCCAAGGTGCTCGGTCGCGGCGATGTGCCCGCGCCGTTCGAGACCGACTGCCCGTTCTATGCGCTGCTGGAATTCGAGGCCACCACCGAAGAGCGCGCCGACCAGGCGCTGGCCACCTTCGAGCATTGCGTGGAGCAGGGCTGGGTGCTCGATGGCGTGATGAGCCAGAGCGAGCAGCAGCTGCAGAACCTGTGGAAGCTGCGCGAGTACATCTCCGAAACCATCAGCCACTGGACGCCGTACAAGAACGACATCTCGGTCACCATCGCCAAGGTACCGGCCTTCCTCAAGGAAATCGACGCCATCGTCGGCGAGCATTACCCGGACTTCGAGATCGTCTGGTTCGGCCATATCGGCGACGGCAACCTGCATCTGAACATCCTCAAGCCCGATGCGATGGACAAGGACGAGTTCTTCGGCAAGTGCGCCACGGTGAACAAGTGGGTGTTCGAGACCGTGCAGAAGTACAACGGCTCGATCTCCGCAGAACATGGCGTGGGCATGACCAAGCGCGATTATCTCGAATACAGCCGCTCGGCTGCGGAAATCGAGTACATGAAGGCGGTCAAGGCGGTGTTCGACCCCAATGGCATCATGAACCCCGGCAAGATCTTCAACTGACAGCGGCAATCGCGCCGATGGCGCGATCATTCGATAAAAGCGCTGGAGGCTGGAGAGCTGGACGATAAGTCGCCATTTTCTCTCGGACTGCTGTTCGTCCAGCCTTCAGCTTTCCAGCGCTTTTCTCGGCTTTTGCGCGTAAGGAGTCCCCATGAACTACCAGCACCAGTACACCGACGGCACCCTGATCCACTACCCGCTGGGCAAGGTGGTCTGTATCGGTCGCAATTATGCCGAGCACGCGAAAGAACTGAACAACCCGGTGCCCACCGAGCCGCTGCTGTTCATCAAGCCTGGCAGCTGCACGGTGGCGCTGGAGGGCGGTTTCGGCATTCCTGTCGATCGTGGTGCCGTGCATTACGAAGCGGAAATCGCCGTGCTGATCGGCAAGCCGCTATCGCGCAAGCCCAACGAAGAAGAGATCCGCGATGCCATCTCCGGCTTCGCTCCGGCGCTGGACCTGACCCTGCGCGACGTGCAGGCGAAGCTGAAGGAAAAGGGCCATCCGTGGGAGATCGCCAAGAGCTTCGACGGTGCCTGCGTGCTCGCGCCCTTCGTGCCCGTCAGCGCGGTGGAAGAGCTGACCGATATCGGCATCCGCCTGACCGTCAACGGCGAAGTGCGCCAGGACGGCAACAGCAGCCAGATGCTCAACGCCATTGTGCCGCTGCTGCAACACATCGCCGGGCATTTCAGCCTGCAAGCGGGTGACGTGGTGTTGACCGGCACGCCGGCGGGTGTCGGGCCGCTGAATCAGGGCGACCAGTTGGCTCTGGAGCTGGTAGGGCTGTCGCGCTTCGAAAGCCACGTTCTATAAAGGCTGTGCTGGTCGACCGCGCTTCCGCGCCGTCGACCGGCTTTGTCGTTTTATTCTCGTATCCGCCCATGTTGTAATCGCGCCCCTTTCCGCGACTTGACCCCATGTCTGCCATCGCCCGACACGCTTCGCGCCTGCGCCTCGTTCTGTTTTCCCTGTTGTTTCTGATCATCGCGCTGGTGTTGCTGGCGGGTGTGCTGTTGCATTGGGACGAACAGCTCAGGCTTTACTGGCGTGAACAGGGGACCGATGCCGGGCAGCGGGCTGCCAGCATCTGGCTGCCCGATTACGAGCTGGTGCTGGAGACGACGCTGGCGGGCCTGGAAGAAGACGAAACCTCCGGCCTGACCTGGAATCCGCTGTCTGGCACGCTGTTTACCGTCACCGGGCAGAATCCGCAATTGGTCGAATTCACGCCGGGTGGCCTGGTGCTGCGCCGTATACGGCTGAACGGTTTTTCCGATCCGGAGGCGGTCGAGGCATTGGATGACGGGCGCCTGGCCATCGTCGATGAGCGCCGCAGGCTGGTGGCTGTGTTCCGCCTCGAACCCGGGGTGGACACGCTCGATCTGGACGATCTGGCCAGTTACGACCTGGGCTTCGCCGATGCCGGCAACAAGGGCTTCGAAGGCCTGGCCTGGGACCCGCATGGCCAGCGCCTGCTGCTGGCCAAGGAGCGTGATCCGCTGGGATTGTTCGCACTGCCGTTTCCCGGCGAGAACGGTGCCGCCGGAGCGCTCGAGGCGCTGCCACGGCAGCAGCCGTTGCCGGTGCGCGATATCTCCTCGGTGACCATCGATCCGCGAACCGGGCATACCCTGATGCTTTCCGACGAGTCGCGCCTGTTGGTCGAGCTTGACCTGCAGGGCAGGCCACGCAGCTTCATCAGCCTGTTCGGCGGACTCAATGGGTTGGTACAGGGCATCGACCAGGCCGAGGGCGTGGCGATGGATGCCAAGGGCAACATCTACGTCGTGGGTGAACCCAACCGCTTCTACGTGTTCAGTCGCCGACCGGCTTCGGCCCGCTGATCGCACGCCGTTCAGTTTCGCGTAAGCCGCTTGTGCTAGAACGCAGCTGGACTTTTCCAGGAGCGTTTCAATGAAGCCCGGATTCTTACGCTATTCACTGGCGGCGCTGGCGGTATGCCTGCTGTTGCTGGGTGTGCTGGCCGGCCAGCAATTTCGCCTGTTCGAGCGGGCCTGGTTCAACACGGTCGCCTGGCTCCAGCAGGACCAGCGCCGCGAGCGCTCCCTCTGGTTGCCGGATTACCGCGCCGAGATCCAGGCCAAGGTGGTGGAGGGGGTGGCCGATGATCTCTCCGCGCTGACTTTCGACCGTGAGCGGCGGGTACTGGTGAGCGTTACCAACCAGCCTCCGCAACTGGTGGAGCTGTCGCTGGACGGTGAATTGCTGCGCACTGTCGAGCTGCGTGGCTTCAGTGATCCGGAAGCTGTCGAGTACATCGCTCCGGGGCTGTTCGTGATCGCCGACGAGCGCGAGCAGCGGCTGGTCGAGGTGCGCCTCGATAATGACGCTCAGGTGTTCGATGCCGCCGGCGCGCCGCAACTGTCGCTGGGCATCGGCCTGAACGGCAACAAGGGCCTGGAGGGCCTGGCCTACGACCCGGTGAGCGAGACCCTGCTGGTGGCCAAGGAGCGTGATCCGGTGCGTATCTTTGCAATCCGCGGCTTCCCGCATCGGCAGCCGGGGGCGGCGCTGGACGTGCAACTGCTGGAGAGCGTCGAGCGCGATGCGCGGCTGTTTCTCCGCGATCTTTCCAGCCTCGACTTCGATGCCGCCAGCGGTCATCTGCTGGTGCTCTCCGACGAGTCCCGGCTGCTGCTGGAGCTGGACCGCGATGGTCGGCCGATCAGCTCGCTGTCGCTGCTGGCCGGCCATCACGGCCTGACGCGCAGCGTGCCCCAGGCCGAGGGCGTGACGCTGGACGACCGCGGTGTGCTCTACCTGATCAGCGAACCGAATCTGTTCTATCGGTTCGTGCCGCGCTGAGACGCTGCTGTAGCTTTTTTATAGGACGAACCATGCTCGCGAGGCTTCTATGCGCGGCATTCGCGAGCATGGCTCTCCTACGGATTACACACCGTCTCCAGTGCAGGGGTGGAGGTATCGGATCAGCGCTTGAGCGTCTGCACGCCGTCCTGGGTACCGAGCAGCAGGATATCCGCCGGGCGTGCGGCGAACAGGCCGTTGGTGACCACGCCGACGATGTTGTTGATCTGTGCTTCGACGTCGGGGGCGAAGCCGATCATCAGGTTGTGCACGTCGAGGATGACGTTGCCGTTGTCGGTCACCACGCCGTCGCGGTAGACCGGGTCGCCGCCCAGCTTGACCAGCTCGCGCGCCACATGGCTGCGGGCCATGGGGATGACTTCCACCGGCAGCGGGAATTCGCCGAGGCGCTCGACCCGCTTGCTGCCGTCGGCGATGCAGATGAAGGTGCGTGCCACCGCCGCGACGATCTTCTCGCGGGTCAATGCCGCGCCGCCGCCCTTGATCAGCTCCAGGTGGTCGTTGGCTTCGTCGGCGCCGTCGACGTAGAACTCCAGCTCGGCGACCGAGTTCAGGTCGTAGACCGGAATGCCATGCCCCTTCAGGCGTTCGGCGGTGGCCTCCGAGCTGGCGACCGCGCCGTCGAAGAAGCCCTTGTGTTTCGCCAGCAGGTCGATGAAGAAGTTGGCGGTCGAGCCGGTGCCGACGCCGATGATGCTGCGATCGTTGAGCTGCGGGACGATGAGGTCGACGGCGGCCTGGGCAACGGCCTGCTTGAGTTGATCCTGGTTCATGGCGTTCTGGGGTCCGGGCGGAGAATCGAGAGGCGGAATTATAGCCGGGCCTTACCGGTGGGTCTTGTTCGCGAAGCTGTACCGGTGTGTTGCACGCCGATTGCCGGTGGTCGGCGGGTTTTCTGCGGAGTAGACTCGTGGGCTCCGCAAAAGCCCGCCAAGATAGCCAGAATGCTCGAACAGTACGTCAAGAAGATCCTCACCTCGCGCGTTTACGACGTGGCCGTGGAAACCCCGCTGCAGCCCGCCCGCCAGCTTTCCGAGCGGCTCGGCAACCAGATTCTGCTCAAGCGCGAGGATCTGCAGCCGGTGTTCTCCTTCAAGATTCGCGGCGCCTACAACAAACTGGCGCAGCTGACGGCCGAGGAGCTCGCCCGCGGCGTGGTCACCGCCTCGGCGGGCAACCATGCCCAGGGCCTGGCGCTGGCGGCGCGCGAACTGGGCATCAAGGCCACCATCGTCATGCCGCGCACCACGCCGGAGCTGAAGGTGCAGGGCGTGCGCGCCCGTGGCGGCAAGGTGGTGCTGCATGGCGACGCCTTCCCCGATGCGCTGGCGCATTCGCTGAAGCTGGTCGAGGAAAAGGGCTTCGTCTACATCCATCCCTACGACGATCCGGACGTGATCGCCGGGCAGGGCACCGTGGCGATGGAGATTCTCAGCCAGCACCAGGGGCCGCTGGATGCGATCTTCGTCCCGGTGGGCGGCGGCGGGTTGATCGCCGGCGTCGCGGCCTACATCAAGTACCTGCGCCCGGAAACCCGTGTGATCGGCGTCGAGCCGGACGACTCTAACTGCCTGCAGCAGGCCATGGCCGCTGGCGAGCGGGTGGTGCTGCCGCAGGTCGGGTTGTTCGCCGACGGCGTGGCGGTGGCGCAGATCGGCGCCCACTGCTTCGATATCTGCCGGCAGCATGTCGATGAAGTGATCACGGTCAGCACCGACGAGCTCTGCGCGGCGATCAAGGACATCTACGACGACACCCGTTCGATCACCGAGCCGGCGGGCGCGCTGGCCGTCGCCGGGATCAAGAAGTACGTCGAGCGCGATGGCGTCGCCAATCAGGTGCTGGTGGGCATCGACTCGGGCGCCAACATCAACTTCGACCGCCTGCGCCATGTCGCCGAGCGCTCCGAGCTGGGCGAGAAGCGCGAGGCAATCATTGCCGTGACCATTCCCGAGCAGCCGGGCAGCTTCAAGGCCTTCTGCGCGGCCATCGGCAAGCGCCAGATCACCGAATTCAACTACCGTTACCACCAGAACGGCGAGGCGCACATCTTCGTCGGCGTGCAGACGCACCCGGAAAACGATCCGCGCGAGGCGCTAGTCGAAGGGCTGCGCGACAAAGGGTTTCCCGTGCACGACCTCACCGAGAATGAACTGGCCAAGCTGCACATCCGTCATATGGTGGGTGGCCACGCAGCCGGTGTCAGCGACGAGATGGTGTTGCGCTTCGAATTCCCGGAACGTCCCGGCGCGCTGTTCAATTTCCTCAACAACTTGGGCGGGCGCTGGAATATCTCGATGTTCCACTACCGCAACCACGGCGCCGCCGATGGCCGGGTGGTGGCGGGTCTGCAGGTGCCGGAGACCGAGCGCGAACTGCTGGCGGCGGCGCTGGAAAAGATCGGCTATCGCTACTGGGACGAGACGGACAATCCGGCCTATCAGCTTTTTCTGGGCTGACGAGGGGACAGATGGAACATTACACGCTGCTGTACATCGGTCATGCCGCGCTGGCGATCCTGCTGCCGCTGGGGTTGATCGTGCACATGGTCATCCTCTGGAAGGCCTGGCGCCGCGCCGAGGCTGCCGTGCTGCAGCAGAAACTGAAACGGACCCGGCAGATTTCCCTGCCGCTGCTGGCAGTGCTGGCCCTGCTGCTGCCGGTCAGCGGCTGGTGGCTGGTGCACTTGGCCGGCTTCGCCCTGGGTCAGCTGTGGCTGCTGGCCAGCTCGCTGCTGTTCCTGGCGCTGGTGCCGCTGTTCCTGCTGCTCGGCGGTCGCCTGCGCGCCTGGCAGGGGCTGGGTGATGCGCCAGTGCCGGCCCGGTTGCCGCGCTTCGCGCTGGCCTACGCCGGGCTGATCCTGCTGATACTGGTCGCCATCATGGGCCTGATGGGCGCCAAGCCGGTCTGATCCGTAGGGTCGAATTCATTCGACCGCAGACAGGTACAAGGCCGAATAAATCCGGCCCTGCGACCCAATCGCCCGCTAGCGCAAAGACAGAATCTTCCAGCCACGCTGTTCGGCGATATCACGCAGGATCGGGTCCGGATCCACCGCCACCGGATGGCTGACCCGCTCCAGCAACGGCAGGTCGTTGCGCGAGTCGCTGTAGAAATAGCTGTCGTCCAGGCTCTGCCCGGTTTCTTCGAGCCAGCGTTCGATCCGTGTGACCTTGCCTTCCTGGAAGCAGGGGATGTCGGTCAGGCGACCGGTGTAGCGGTCATCGAGCATCTCGCATTCGGTGGCCAGCAGGGTGTCAACGCCCAGTCGCGCGGCGATCGGCCCGGTGATGAAACGGTTGGTGGCGGTGATGATCACCACGCGGTCGCCTGCCTCGTGATGCTGGCGCACCAGTGCCTCGCCTTTGGCCAGCACGATGGGCTCGATGAATTCGGCCATGAACTGTCGGTGCCATCCTTCCAGCTGCGCCATTTCGCTGCGTCCCAGCAACTCCTGGCAGAAGTTCTGGTACGCCAGTACGTCCAGTTCGCCAGCCAGATAGTCCTGGTAGAAGGCATCGTTGCGTGCCTTGTAGTCCGTGGCATCGACGAGGCCGTGGCGGCAGAGAAACTCACCCCAGGCGTGATCGCTGTCTCCGGCCAGCAGGGTGTTGTCGAGATCGAATAGAGCCAGGCGCACGTGGCGAACCCTCACGATGGAAAACGCGCAGCATAGCGGGAATCGCCCGGCCACGGCAGCCCGAGGAACAGCGGCGACGGCCTGCAGAGCCCGTTGCAGAGCAGGTGATTATCCTGCTTTCGGCTTCGCGCCTTTTTGTGGAACAATGCGGCGCACATGCGTCTGCGAGGTTGTATGCCGTGATCGACTCCGATGGTTTTCGCCCCAATGTCGGCATCATTCTGACCAATGATGTCGGGCAGGTGCTGTGGGCACGGCGGATCAATCAGGATGCCTGGCAATTTCCCCAGGGCGGCATCAATTCAGACGAGACGCCGGAAGAAGCGCTCTACCGCGAACTCAACGAAGAAGTCGGGCTGGAGCCGCAGGACGTGAAGATTCTGGCCTGTACGCGGGGCTGGTTGCGCTATCGTCTGCCGCAGCGCCTGGTGCGTACCCATAGCCAGCCGCTGTGCATCGGCCAGAAACAGAAGTGGTTTCTGCTGCGTCTGACTGGCGCCGACGAGCGAGTGCGCATGGATGTCACCGGCAAGCCCGAATTCGATGGCTGGCGCTGGGTCAGCTACTGGTATCCGCTGGGACAGGTCGTCACCTTCAAGCGCGAGGTCTATCGTCGCGCCCTAAAAGAACTTGCCCCGCGCCTGATGGCGCGGGACTGACGGGAGAAAGCCTCTGAGCATGCTCGGCACGCTGCGCAAGATTGTCCAGGAAGTAAACTCTGCCAAGGACCTCAAGGCAGCGTTGGGCATCATTGTGCTGAGGGTACGGGAGGCCATGGGCAGCCAGGTCTGCTCGGTCTATCTGCTCGATCCGGAATCGGATCGCTTCGTTCTGATGGCCACCGAAGGCCTGAACAAGAAAGCCATCGGCAAAGTCAGCATGGCCCCCAACGAGGGCCTGGTGGGCCTGGTGGGTTCGCGTGAAGAGCCGCTCAATCTCGAACACGCTTCCGAGCACCCGCGCTACCGTTACTTCGCCGAAACCGGTGAAGAGCGTTATGCCTCCTTCCTCGGTGCGCCGATCATCCACCATCGACGGGTGATGGGTGTACTGGTCATCCAGCAGAAAGAGCGCCGCCAGTTCGACGAGGGCGAAGAAGCCTTCCTGGTCACCATGAGCGCGCAACTGGCCGGGGTCATCGCGCATGCCGAGGCGACCGGCTCGATCCGTGGCCTCGGGCGCCAGGGCAAGGGCATCCAGGAAACCCGCTTCATCGGCATTCCCGGCGCGCCCGGCGCGGCTGTCGGCACGGCGGTGGTGGTTCTTCCACCCGCAGATCTGGATGTGGTGCCTGACAAGCACATCGACGACATCCCCGCTGAGCTGACGTTGTTCGAGGTGGCGCTTGAGGCCGTTCGGGCGGACATGCGCTCGCTGTCGGAGAAGCTTGCTTCACAGATGCGCAAGGAAGAACTGGCGCTGTTCGACGTCTACCTGATGATGCTCGACGACTCCGCTCTTGGGGGCGAAGTGGCCGCGGTGATTCGCACCGGACAATGGGCGCAGGGGGCCTTGCGCCAGGTGGTCGGCGACCATATCGCACGCTTCGAGATGATGGACGATGATTATCTGCGCGAGCGGGCTTCGGACATCAAGGACATTGGCCGGCGCCTGCTCGGCTATCTGCAGAAAGCGCACAAGCAGGCGCTGACCTATCCCGAGAAGACCATTCTGGTCAGTGAAGAGCTGTCCCCGGCGATGCTCGGCGAGGTGCCGGAAGGCCGTCTGGCGGGCATGGTCTCGGTATTGGGTTCGAGCAACTCCCACGTCGCCATCCTCGCCCGTGCCATGGGCATCCCGACGGTGATGGGGGCGGTGGACCTGCCGTACTCGAAGGTCGATGGCATCGAACTGATCGTCGATGGCACCCGTGGTGAAATCATTACCAACCCGGCCAAGGTGCTGCGCGAGCAATACCTGCAACTGGCCGAGCAGGAGCGCCAGCTGTCGGCCGGGCTGGATGTGCTGCGCGAATTGCCCTGCGAGACCATCGACGGCCATCGTATTCCGCTGTGGGTCAATACCGGACTGCTTGCCGATGTGGCGCGCGCCCAGGAGCGTGGCGCCGAGGGCGTGGGCCTGTACCGCACCGAAGTGCCCTTCATGATCAAGGAGCGTTTCCCCAGCGAGAAGGAGCAGATGGCGATCTATCGCGAACAGCTCCAGGCTTTCCATCCCTTGCCGGTGACCATGCGTACCCTGGATATCGGTGGCGACAAATCCCTGCCGTACTTTCCGATCAAGGAGGAAAACCCCTTCCTCGGCTGGCGTGGCATCCGGGTGACGCTCGACCATCCGGAAATCTTCCTGCTGCAGGTTCGCGCGATGCTCAAGGCCAGCGTCGGGCTGAACAATCTGCGCATCCTGTTGCCGATGATCTCCGGCACGCGCGAGCTGGAGGAATCACTGCACCTGATTCATCGCGCCTGGGGCGAAGTGCGCGATGAAGGCATGGATGTGCAGATGCCGCCGATCGGGGTCATGATCGAAGTGCCCGCGGCGGTCTACTTGACACGCGAACTGGCACGGCAGGTGGACTTCATCTCGGTCGGCTCCAATGACCTGACCCAGTATCTGTTGGCGGTGGACCGCAACAATCCACGGGTCGCCGACCTCTATGACTACTTGCATCCAGCCGTGCTCGAAGCGCTGCAGCGAATCGTCAAGGAAGCCCATGAAGAGGGCAGGCCGGTGAGCATCTGCGGCGAGATGGCCGGCGATCCTGCCGCTGCCGTGCTGCTGTTGGCGATGGGCTTCGACAGCCTGTCGATGAACGCCACCAACCTGCCCAGGGTGAAATGGCTGTTGCGCCAGATCAGCATGCAAACCGCGAAGGATCTGCTGACCAGGGTGATGAGCATCGACAGCCCCGAGGTCACCCATGCCACCGTGCAGCTGACGCTGCGCAATCTGGGTCTGAACAAGCTGACCAACCCTTCTGCGGCGGTTTGAGTCGGCGCCCTTCAGCGGGTTTTTCACGTTCGTAGGGCCGAATTTATTCGGCCCTACGGGTCAGGTTCTCAGCGATTCTCGGTGTGAACGAAATGGACTTCGCCCAGTCTGCCCTCAGGTCCGAAGCTGCGCTCACGTATCTCCAATGAACCATCGCTGCGGCGGATCAGCGCCGTGCTGGCGCGGGTGCCGTAGTTCGGGCTGGCGATGAATACGCTCGACAACAATGCTTCCAGCTCAGGGGTTACGCCGGTATTCGGCAACTGATGTGTGGCGGGCTTCCAGGTGTCGGCCAGCAGCTGCAGCAGGGCTTCGCTGTCAGGGTGCTCCAGGTGGCTGGCTAGCGCATGTTTTGCTCGCACCAGTTTTGGCCAGGGCGTATCCAGCGAAGCGTTGGACAGCCCGTAAATGCCCGGTTCGAGCCGGCGCGGTGTGCCTTCGTCGGAGTTCAGATGCCAGAGCGTCTGGGTGTCGCCTGCCAGCAGGTTGAAGCCGGCATAGTCCGAGCGCTGTGCTTGCAGTTCCGACAGATAGGCCTCGGGTGACAGTTGGTTGCGCAGGTAGCGCTCCGGCAACTCGCCACGCGAGCGAGGGCCGGAAGTCTGTCGGGAACGGCGGATGTTGGTCAGGGCGGCGAAGCGTCCGTCCAGCGTTACGCCCATCCAGGTGCCGCCTGCTTCCAGATCGCGTCCGGCGATCAGTTCGGGCATCTCTGCCCAGGGCGCCAGCGGCAGGCTGGGGCGCTCATGGAATTCGTCACGGTTGGCCGCGACCACCAGCGGTACGGCCTGCGCAGGCTGCCAGGCGAAAACGATCAGGCACATGAGGATCTCAGCTGGAAGCTCGAAGCGACAAGCTTGAAGCCAAGCGACCCGGTTCGGCAACCTCGGTAGGTCGGGTCACGCTTCACCGACCCGACGTGCGAAGGTGAAGCCGGAGGAGAGGCCTGACGGGAACCTGGCCCAGTCTCGTCCAGCTTCCAGCCCGCTTTTCAGCTACCATGCCGCTTTGTTTTTTCTGGGTGACTCCGATGGAGTTCGTGCTTTATCTGTTTCTTGGCGCGCTGGCCGGTTTGACGGCCGGCCTGTTTGGCGTCGGCGGCGGGATGGTGATCGTGCCGGTGCTGGTGTTCAGCTTTACCCTGCAAGGCTTCGCGCCGGAAATTCTGACGCATCTGGCCGTTGGCACTTCTCTGGCGACCATCGTCTTTACCTCGATCAATTCGGTCCTGGCGCATCAGCGCAGGGGCGCGGTGCGCTGGCCGCTGGTGTACTGGATGACCCTCGGTATCATCCTTGGCGCCGTACTGGGCAGCCTGACCGCCCATATGATCCAAGGCCCGGTTCTGCAGAAGATCATCGGTGTGTTCGCGATCCTCATGGCCATCCAGATGGGCTTCGAGCTTATGCCCAAGGCCAGTGGTGACGTGCCGGGCAAGCCGGCGTTGTCCCTGGCCGGCGTGGTGATCGGCTGGGCATCGGCGATCTTCGGCATCGGTGGCGGCTCGCTGACGGTGCCCTTTCTCAGCTGGCGCAGCGTACCGATACAGCAGGCGGTCGCCACCTCTGCCGCCTGCGGCCTGCCGATTGCCATCGCCGGAACGCTGAGCTTCATGGTGGTCGGCTGGCACAATGAGCAACTGCCGCAGTGGAGCTTCGGTTTCGTCTACCTGCCGGCGATAGTCGGTATTGCCGTCACCAGCATGTATTTCGCCCGGCATGGCGCCAATCTGGCGCATCGCCTGTCGCCGAAAGTGCTCAGGCGGCTGTTTGCGCTGCTGCTGCTGAGCGTTGGTATCAATTTCCTGATTTGAAGTGAGGAGCGCTGGATGCTGCCCTATCCGCAGATAGACCCCGTGGCCGTTTCCCTGGGGCCGTTGCAGATTCACTGGTACGGCCTGATGTACCTGATCGGCATCGGCGGCGCCTGGTGGCTGGCGTCGCGCCGGGTGCAGCGCTTCGCCCCGGAATGGAACAAGGACAAGCTCTCCGATCTGGTGTTCTGGGTGGCCATGGGGGTGATCGTCGGGGGTCGCCTGGGCTATGTGCTGTTCTACGACCTGGCCGCCTATCTCAACGACCCGAGCCTGATCCTGCAGGTATGGAAGGGTGGCATGTCCTTTCATGGCGGTCTGATCGGTGTGCTGCTGTGCACCTGGATCTTCGCCCGGCGCAACGGCAAGAGCTTCTTCGAGCTGATGGACTTCATCGCGCCCTTCGTGCCCATCGGCCTGGGCGCGGGGCGTATCGGCAACTTCATCAATGCCGAGCTGTGGGGCAAGGCCACCGACGTACCCTGGGCGATGGTCTTCCCCACCGACCCGCAGCAGCTGGCGCGGCATCCCTCGCAGCTCTACCAGTTCGCGCTGGAAGGCGTCGCGCTGTTCCTGATCCTCTGGTTCTATTCGCGCAAGCCAAGGCCGACCATGGCGGTGTCCGGGTTGTTCGCCGTGTGCTACGGGATTTTCCGCTTTATCGTCGAGTTCGTCCGCGTGCCGGATGCCCAGCTCGGCTATCTGGCTTTCGGCTGGCTGACCATGGGGCAGGTGCTGTGCATACCCATGATTCTGCTCGGTGCTGCATTCATGGTGTGGGGCTATAACAAGGGGGAGGCAAAGGCATGAAACAGTATCTCGACCTGATGCGCCATGTGCGCGAGAACGGCACCTTCAAGAGCGACCGCACCGGCACCGGCACCTACAGCGTGTTCGGCCATCAGATGCGCTTCGACCTGGCCGATGGCTTTCCGCTGGTAACCACCAAGAAGTGCCACCTCAAATCCATCATCCACGAGCTGCTGTGGTTCCTGCAGGGCGATACCAATGTGCGCTACCTGCAGGAAAACGGCGTGCGTATCTGGGACGAGTGGGCCGACGAAAATGGCGAGCTGGGGCCGGTCTACGGCTACCAGTGGCGCAACTGGCCGGCGCCCAATGGCGAGTCGGTGGACCAGATCGCCAAGCTGGTGGACATGATCAAAAGCAATCCGGACTCGCGCCGCCTGATCGTCTCGGCCTGGAACCCTGCGCTGGTCGACCAGATGGCCCTGCCGCCGTGCCACGCGCTGTTCCAGTTCTACGTCGCCGACGGCAGGCTCAGTTGCCAGCTCTACCAGCGCTCGGCGGACATCTTCCTATTATACCCCCTCGAAGAACCTGCACAGTACGCAATGGCTGCGTAGTAAGGCTTTACTTCCAAGCTCATTTATTGTGCCCCGGTACGAAATGCACATTGTGTATAGTACGGGCCGCTTTGAGGAGAACGGAAGCAGTGAAGGTCATCGCAGTTAGGGGCACCCCCCTAGATTTCAGAGAGTCCCCAACCAGGCGGGACGACCCATCTGAAGAATCCCCAATTCAGGAAGCCGTGAACGTCATAGGGACAGCCGTCTTTGATGATGATGAGCGCCTAATGCCTTTGATTTCGGGCTACCTATCCCACGCGCTCCGGGAAGCCGATATATCCCAGCAGACGGCCATCACCTATGGTCGCAACCTCGGGTACACCTGCGAGTACCTGATGAACCGCCGTGAGTTCCGTGATTGCGAGCGTGACTCAGCGTTCTTGGAAATCCGTACCCACGTGATCGAGGAGTACTTCGCTCACCTACTCGAGGCAGAAGGTCTTTCCAAGACGACGGTGCGCAACCGGGATTCGTCTTTGATGGCGTTTTTCAACGATTCTCTATGCCGGGGAGTGGACGACGTACCCGCGCCTCGTACCGCGCCTAACCCTTACACTGCCGGGTACCTATCTCCCCGTCCTAACAAGAACTTGGTGGTAGCCTGTTCCCTGAATAATCTCAGAGAGCTCATCCTGGCCACGCAGAGTGAGCGTGAGCGTTGCTTGCTCCAGTTCATGTACGACGCAGGCGTGCGCCGCTCAGAAGTCCCGCGAGTGACCCTCAAAGCCATCGATGATGCCCTTCAATTCCAGGACACGTTGTTCATCTCGCCTGGTGTCTCAGAACCGGTGAACGCGGACTACTGCCCGCTGCATATTGATGGAAGCAAAGGCCCTGCGGACTCCTTCAAACCCCGTCAGACGTTGGTCAGCCGCGCCACGCTGCTGCGCATCAAGAAGTACCATGCTTCGCCGCTGTACAAAATGACTAAGCGTCAATTCAAGGGGGCTGAGAACACCCCTGCTTTCCTGAATGCGGAGGGGGGTGAGTACACCCCTCGCTCGATCTCCAAGCTCTTGGAGCGCACATCCGAGCGAGCGCTGAACCTGCTGAAAATCGACAGGATGATCTCTCCCCACAAGTTGAGGCACGGGAACGCCTATGCCCTGTTGAGGACGCCAGACATTGGTAGTGATTACCTTGACCGGCTAGTGACCGTGCAAAAGACGCTGGGTCACTCGCGCCTCAGCACGTCGGAAACCTATACCCAGATCCCATACGACCTCTACCAGAAGCTCGTACGCCCCGGAACTGAAACCAAGACGAAAGCAGGCGAGATGGCCGAGCTTTCCCAACAGACGCGCCTGAAAATTGATGCGGGAGATATGAAATGAGTCGGCTGACTAGCGCTCAGGTAGATGCTGTCATTGAATCGTTTGTGGCCCGCGTCACTGATGATCGTGAATCGTTGCTTAGGGTATGCCTCAGTAGGGGGGAGGACTTGGCCGTAGCCCCTAACTACGTCATTGAACAGACCAACCTCAGCCCAATGGCGATCTCTAAGCGCACTTCATACTTTGAGCCGATCTTCGATGCGATGCGCTCCGAAGGCATCATTGTCCCAGGTCACTCGTCGAACGCTTGCGATTGGCGCCGTAGGTTGCTTGCTTGGTATGAAGGCATGCCTATGGAGGAGAAGTTGGCCATCCCGGTGTTTGGCAATAGCATCAAGGATCGAGGCTTCTTGAGCGAGATTCCTGAGTTATCAGGCTTCAATGGCGCGAGGACGAGATATGAACTCGTGAGGATGACATTCGAGGAGATCGTCGATGACCTCCGAAAGCTCGGCGTACTTGATTCCAGCTACCAAACTGTTGAGCAACGGGTTGCCTCGAAAACAGAGAGCAAACCCACTAAATCTTTGCGAGACGTCTTCAGCGCTTTGCGCTCAGTCCACATCCATCGCCTGTCTGACCTCGCAAGCCCGGAAGCGGAGCATCCCTTCCAGCACTTGCTGCACCTATTCAGCGCTTCATCAATGAAGAGCAGTAGTACGTCTGGTCAAAACAACTTCATCGAGGCTTTTAAATACTTCCGAGCCTATCTCATGGAGGCCAACTACACAGGCCAGGAGGATATCCGGGAGCTGGTAACGCCGTACTCCCTTCCTAAGCTCAGGGGATATCTCCAGGACAAGATCCTTGAGCGTTCACTGTCGACCAGCCACAGCAGTACCCTTATGAGCTCTGCTCGGAAAATGATGGCACGCGCTATCCAGATTGAGGGCCTGGGGCTGACCAGTTTCGTCGGTGCTGCAGGGTTTGATACTGAACGTGAGACTGACCAGTACAAGCCTTATCCCCAGGCTGTGCGAAACCGAATCTCGAAAGTCATTGAGCAAGAGATTGAGGAAACCAATCGCTTGGCCCAGCCTTACGTTCCAAGCCAGGTAGGGGAAAATCCGCTGAACCCTGACGGAAAAGTACGCCGAGGCTTTAACACTCTCGATAATGCGCGGTGGATTTTTGAGAACAAACTCGACTGCAAGCCCTTGAGCTTCGAATCCGTAGATAAAAACGACCCCTATCAACGGGCGTTTATGTCGATTATTTCGACTTCGTCAATTTCTATCTTCGAGGTTTATAAAAGCTGGGGCGTGCAGTATCAGATCGATGGTCGAGTCATTGCGCCATACATCGCTCGGCTTGCCCAGGTCACCGGCATGAACGCTGACTCTTTGCTTGGACTGGAGCTGGATGATTTCATTGAACGCCATGACTTAACCGATCGGCCTTGCTTGCTGTATTGGAAAGAGCGTTCTGAAGGCGCGAAGATGCTTCATCTCGATATTTTCCATGCGGAAATTTCTTGGCTGACGACGTCTCAAGGCCGTGTGGTCAAGAAAATCTTTGACGATGTGAAGCATCTGACCCGTGAGATCCGCTTGAATGCGCCTGTCGAGGCTCAGAACAAGCTCTTCATCTACCGTTCAAGCTCTCCCAGGAAATACGGTGTTGTAGATTCCTTTGAGAACTCTGGTGGCAACCAGCTCAATAAGACCCTGGATAAGTTCTCTCAGGATCACGGGCTGCTTGACGAAGATGGCAATCCTCTCAAACTATCACCGTCACGTTTCCGACCAAGTTTCGTGAGCGAGCTGATCGAGCGCGGCGTCTCTCCGCGTGAGATTCAGGTGCTCCTGGGACATAAGAGCCTCAGCACCACCATGGCCTATCTGGATCAGATGGATTTCAACCCCATGGCGCGCCGGATGCTGAACAAGGTTCTCCATGAAATGCAGCAAGACACGCTGGAGGAGGCCCCGAAGCTCATCCCGACCACGACTATCGAGTCCGCGCCTGAAGCTATGCCGCTGCGTTCTGGCCTGGCGACCTGCATGAACGTCTTTGATCCACCAGCATTCATCAAGGCTTTGGCAAGCTACGACCCCAGCAAGCCCTGCACGCTGTTTAACAAGTGCCTTTCATGCAGCAACAGCATCATCACGGTATCGCACCTGCCGGAGCTCTTCGCCATGCGGCGCGACTACCAAAGAATGATTGAGGTCAACCGGGTGCTCGATACGCCTTACGGAGCCGTCATCCTGGACAACCTTGATGTGCTGAACAACCTTCTAGATCCTGAGACATCGGACTTTTCCGTAGAAGAGTTGACCAAGGCTGAGCGCCTCTCTGAAAACCTGCAGGTCAGTATTTTGACCGAGGGGGTAACGCTGTGAACCATGCTCTGATCCCTGAACTCGCTGCGTACAAACAGTGGCGTACAGCTGCTCACACCCTGCTGCTTGAGTTGCGCAGAAACATCGCCGATCCGACTCCTGTGTCGCTGGAAGCACTCTCTTGGTACCAGGCGCTTATGGCGTTGCCTGTCAGTAAGACGTCCGTCTTGGGCGACGCCGTATGGGACTTCAATGACGATCATCCGAACGCAGCCAGGAACGTCCAAGGAGCCAAGCTACGGCTCAATTTTGAATCGTATCCATTGCTCAATCAGTCGGCGGTCTTGGAGGTCAAGGTGGCCCTGTATTGCTGGCTGAAGATGCCGGCGGCAACCCGATCGTTTGCCTCGCCAAGGAACATCAAGGCCAACACCGCCATTTCATGCATGAAGGCTGGATTGAGCTTCCTGGATACGATGTCGGGGCAGGCGCGTCAGCTGATGACGGATGAGTTCTTCGAGGTTGCACACCATGGTCTGACGTACTTTGACACGGGTATGTACCGGGAGGCAGCGCTCATTCATCCCTACGCCTTTGGCCCTGATCTCAAGAAGTTCTTTACCTTGGTCAGGTCGCCATTTTTCGAGGAGCAGATTTTCGAAGAGCCACTGCCGTACGTTCAGCTGGAGTCGCTGGCCTGGGCCAAGGTACTCAAGCACGTCCCTGATTCCGAGCGCACATACCGTATTCTGCCGAACGATGTGTTCGAGAAGGCTTCCCGCGAGGCGTCGTTCGCAGTCGTCGATTTCCTAAGCACTCTAGGGGAGCCTGTAGATGATCTGGTTGCCCTGACCCGCCAAAATGCCAGTGGCTATTCGTTGGCAAGGGCCCAGGAGCTGTCGCGGTATAACTTCGATCTCTACGTGGCTCTGCGGCTCCGCAGGAAAGGCTACGAGTCCGACGCGATGGCTGAAGCATTGGATGAGGTTCGACCTGAGTACCTGTCGCAAATCGGTCAGCATGATTTCAAGGCACCTGAAACCCTGGTCAAGCTCACCAGTGCGAGATTGGACGATGAGTTTCGTCGGTACATCAATTTCGTCTCGTACAGTGCCTGCTATCTTGTGGCGCAGTACACCGGCATGCGGCCTTCAGAGCTTTCAGAGATCCTGGTTGAGTCGTGCATGGAGGAGGAGAGCGATTACTGGTTGCTGATCAGCAACGTGATCAAACATCGCCAAGGCTTGGCCAAGCTGTTCGACGACAAATGGATCGCGATTCCGATCGTGCGTGACGCGATTCGTGCTGCTTGCTTCATCGCTAAGGTGAAGCAAAACCCTTACCTGTTCTCCAGTGTGGACACCGTCGATCAGGAGGCTGAACCGAACTCGATGTCCTCCGTCGGCATCACTCGCCAGTTCAGCACGTTTTTTGAGGAGATTCTGACGGACGAGGAGTTCGAGAGCCTGGAGTTCTCACCTTACACGTTGCGGCACACCCTGGCCTATCAGATGGCCAGGGCAGAGCTTGGTCTTCCGTTTATCTCTCACCAGCTGAAGCATTTCGGTGACCTCATCGGTAGTGCTGGCCAGAACAAGGCGTTCAGTGCGGTGACGCTTGGGTACGGAGCAATCGCTGAGATCTTGTCCAAGGGTGGGCGTTCTTCTAGTAAGGCGCCGACACAAATGGCGGAGGAGGAGTACATCCTGAGCTACTGCGATCCTGACGGTAACTACGCCGGCCCCAATGCAGAGAGCCACAAGGCGCGGATGAAGAAGGTGTTCAGCGGGTACATGGCGGCTGGCTACACCAAAGAGCAAATCATCGCCCAGATGGCCAAGAAGCGCATGGCGATCATCAATGTGGGACAAGGCTTCTGCTATGGCGGTCAGCGCGAGCTATTTGACGAGTCTCTTCCCTGCATCGGATCGCTGCGTTGCAATCCGAATCGGTGCAAAAACGCCGTTGTCACAAAGGCTCATGCCCCTAAATGGCGGGAGATCTATGTGCAGAACAGCTTGGCCTTGAGCTCTCCGAACTCAGCAGGCGCGGAGGAGGAATTGCGAGCGGCGATGGAGGAAGCCAAGGGTGTGTTGGAACATCTGGGTGAGGAGGTTGAGGTATGACAGTCCAGGCCTTTGATGCCAAGAATAAGCTCGACTACGACCGGAACACTGAGCTGCTGGCTCAGGGGCTTATGCAGATTGCCTCTGATCCGAAACTGAAGCCGACGATGGCGGAGCTGAGCCGCATCACAGGCATTCATCGCAACACTATCCGGCAACGTGACTTCCCGGCGCAGCGGCTTGAGGCGATCAAGGACAACCGTCGCATTGCAGTGCTTGCTCAGAGGGTCAAGGCTGAGAAGAAGCAGGATCCTAAGACGATTCTGATGCAACGCCTTGAAAAGAGTCGATTGGAAGTGCTTTATTGGTTCAATAGGTATCAGGAATCTGAGAACTCTTGTGCCACGTTCAAGAAGAGATTGGACACTGTCCGCGAGTCTAGGGACTATTTCAATCAGGTCGCAGATGAGCTGCGCCGGAAGATCAAAGAGCAAGATGCCGAAATTCTGAAATTACGTGACGCGCTGGATTTGGTCAGCGCGAACCTTGAGGAACCGAAATGAAGATGTACCACGATTTGCTGGCCGACGTGCTAGAGAATGGCGTCGAGAAAGGCGATCGCACCGGCACCGGCACGCTGAGTGTCTTTGGTCGCCAATTCCGCCACAACCTGGAGGATGGCTTCCCGCTCCTCACCACCAAGAAGCTGCATTTCAAGAGCATCATCAACGAGATGATCTGGTTCCTGAATGGTGACACGAATACCAAATGGCTGAAGGAGCATGGTGTCAGCATCTGGGATGAGTGGGCAACTGAAGACGGTGACCTCGGCCCGATCTACGGCAAGCAGTGGACGGCCTGGCCTACCCAGGACGGCAAGACCATCAATCAGATTGACTACGTCATCAACACGCTCAAGACGAACCCGAACAGCCGTCGCATCCTCTTCCACGGATGGAACGTCGAGTACCTTCCCGATGAGTCTGTGAGCCCTCAGGAGAATGCCCGGAACGGGAAGATGGCTTTGCCACCGTGCCATCTGCTCTATCAATTCTATGTGGCAAATAATAAGTTGTCCGCGCACTTATATATTCGGTCTAGTGACCTATTGCTTGGCAATCCCTACAATTTGGCTGGAGTTAGTTTTCTAACTCATATGCTCGCACAGCAGTGCGATTTGGGAGTTGGCGAAGTTGTAGTTACCATGGGTGATGCGCATATTTACTTGAACCATATTGAGCAAGTTAAGCTGCAACTGACTCGTGATCCGCGCCCTCTTCCAAAATTGGTGTTCAAGCGTAAGCCAGAGAGCATCTACGACTACAAATTTGAAGACTTTGAGGTTGTGGGCTATGACCCACATCCTCATATCCCCGCTCCTGTATCGATCTAACTGAGTCGATGCCTGGCTAGCCAATCTTGGTTGGCCAGGATGCGGGTGTCGAATGGCAAGTCTAGGCCTAGCCTCATCGTTTTAGACGTCTCTCCTGCAAGCGTCTGCCCAACACATCTTGCACCAGCCCGCTTGGTGTAGACGGACGCTCGAAACACCCTGTCGAGACTATCGCGCTATTCGGTTTCGATGGCAGCTTGCTCCCCCTATGCTCTTGACTCGTCTAGGAGCAGCAACCAGAGCGAGCCCCAGCAGCGGGTTCGAACAGTGACTCAACAATCGTACAGTCTGGAGTGTTCGAGCCTAGGCATGTTGACTCACACGTGCCTGCCATTGAGAGCAGCTCTATCCGGATCTGCTGGAGCTTAGCTACCTTAGATTCCACTTCTGCCAAGTGCTTCTTGACCACCGACAACGCATCAGCACACGGACGATCAGCATCTGCCGCGAGCGCAATGAGTTCGCGGATATCGTCGAGTGGAAAGCCCAGTTCACGATTCTGCCGGATGAAGATGAGTCGTGACCGATGCTTTTCGGTATAGATTCGATGCCCCCCTGTCGACCGTAGGGCCGGAGGGAGAAGGCCTATTTTCTCGTAGTAGCGAATCGTTTCAATGTGGCAACCCGTTGATTTCGACAGCGCTCCGATTCCTGACATCCAAACTCCCCAAGCATTTTCTTGAACCTGTAGTAGCTACAGATATTAACCTGCTCAATCGAAAAATGATTTCACGCGTTTTAAGGGCATTCCGTGGACAGAGAACAGCTAGAGAAGAACCAGATTCCCGTTTACTTCGTCGCGGTCATTGTCGCGGCTATCGGAGGCCTGCTCGCACCTGATGCCTCTCAAGCGTTAGGTGCGTTGGTGACACCAGCTATCGCTGTGCTGATGTACGCCATGTTTCTACAGATCCCATTCCTGGATCTCCGCGAAGGGCTTGCAAACAAGCGTTTCATGACCGCGCTGCTGACCGCCAATTTCGTCGCCATCCCCCTGTTGGTTTGGGCGTTGACGATGGGCCTAGCCGACCACCCGGCGATTTTGGTGGGCGCACTATTGGTCTTGCTGACGCCTTGTATCGATTATGTGGTGGTGTTTACCCATATCGGTAAGGGCGACTCCAAACTGACTCTGGCGGCAACGCCATTACTACTCTTGCTTCAGCTTGTGCTACTGCCCCTCTATCTAGCCTTCATGGTGGGTAATGACTCGGCGGTGGTTATATCGGTCGGCCCATTTGTTGAGGCCTTCGTAGTGCTGATCGCTTTACCCTTGGTCTTGGCAGTAGCAACAGCTGTGCGGATTCCACGGTCATCTGGCCACCCATTCCATGAGCATCTGACCACCGATTCCACGCTGATCCGGCCACCCATTCCACGCGCATCCGGCCACTGATTCCACGGCCATCCGGCCACTCAACCGG
>NZ_JAAMQZ010000021.1 GCF_013522825.1 Stutzerimonas stutzeri | reverse complement strand
GGCGTCGACATCGCCAAACACACATTCGACATCGCAACCTTGCAGAGCAACGGCAAGCACCGCACCAAAGGCAAGCTGACCAATGACTCAGCAGGCTTTGAGGTGTTCCAGCAATGGCTGCTCAAGTACGCCGAGCCGCAGGCATGGGTCGTCATGGAGGCGACGGGCATCTACTACGAAGCCCTGGCCGAATGGCTGCTCGCGCGAGGTTACCGGGTGTGCGTCCTCAACCCGGCCCAAGTTACCTATTACGCCCGCAGCCAATTGCAGCGGGTGAAGACCGACAAGGTCGACGCCAAGCTCATTGCCGATTATGGCAGCCTGCATCAGGCCAAGCTGCGTGCTTGGCAGCCTGATCCACCGTCCATTCGCCGCCTCAAGGCCCTGGTGCATCGCCTGAAGGATCTTCAGGAGCTGGAGCAGATGGAACAGAACCGCCTGGACGTGACCCGCGAGACCAAGGTCAAGGCGTCGATCGAGTCGGTTCTTGAACATTTACGCCAGCAAATCGCCGAGACGCTGGAAGCGATCAAGCAGCATTTCGACGACAACGATGACTTGCGCGGCCAGCGTGACCTGCTCACGAGCATCGACGGCATTGCTGAGCGGACAGCAGCGCTTCTGCTGGCTGAACTGGGGGACATTCAACGCTTCGGCAGCAGCCGAGCGGTCACCGCCTTTGCAGGGCTCAATCCCAAGCTACAGGACTCGGGAATACTCAAAGGGTATGTGCGGATTTCCCGCATGGGGTCGGCCAGCTTGCGCGCAGGGCTCTACATGCCAGCCATTACGTCCATGAGCCGTAACCCTGCCATTCGGGCAATGGTCGAGCGGATGAAAGCCAGAGGCAAAGCCGGCAAACAGATCGTCTGCGCGGCGATGCGTAAATTGCTCTGTATCGCCTATGGCGTGTTGAAATCCGGCGAACCGTTCAACCCCGAACTCGCTATTGCGAAGTGAGGGGCAAGACGGTATCTACAGGCCGCCGAAGTGGGCATGCGTCCGCCAGTGGAGGCAAGGCCGTAGGACGGATTAGCCACAGGCGTAATCCGACGAACGAACTCACAGACCACCCCAGAGCCACGACAGGTACGGCTCCCGCCTTCCGTGGCCCCTCGTCGGGTCATGAAGCGTGACCCGACCTACAGGACGCCGAAGTGGGAATGCGACCACCGGTGGAAGCAAGGCCGTAGGTCGGATTAGCCGCAGGCGTAATCCGACGAACGAACTCACAGATCACCCCAGAGCCACGATAGGCACGGCTCCTGCCTTCCGTGGCCCCTCGTCGGGTCGGTGAAGCGTGACCCGACCTGCTTATTGCTTCAGGGCATCCAGCAGCGCCCGGTTCTGCTCCGGCGTGCCGATGGTGATGCGCAGGTACTGGTCGATACGCGGCAGCTTGAAATGGCGGACGATGACACCTTCTTCACGCAGCGCGGCAGCGAGTTCAGCGGCGTCGCGGGCGGGATGCCGGGCGAAGATGAAGTTGGCCGCCGAGGGCAGCACCTCGAAGCCCTGCGCCGTCATGGCGGCGACGACTTCCTCGCGACTGGCGATCACCTTCTGGCAGGTTTGCTGGAAATAGTCACGATCCTCGAACGCGGCGGCGGCGCCGGCGATGGCGATGCGGTCCAGCGGAAAGGAGTTGAAGCTGTCCTTGATGCGCTCCAGCGCCTCGATCAGCTCCGGATGCCCCACCGCCAGCCCCACACGCAATCCGGCCAGGGAGCGTGATTTGGACAACGTCTGGGTCACCAGCAGGTTCGGATAATGGTCGACCAGAGCAATCGCCGACTCGCCGCCGAAATCGATGTAGGCCTCATCCACCAGCACCACGGAGTCGGTATTGGCCTGCAGCAGCCGCTCGATGGCCTCCAGCGCCAGCACACGCCCGGTGGGCGCATTGGGGTTGGGGAAGATGATGCCGCCGTTGGGGCGATTGTAATCGGCCACCTCGATCTGGAAGCTTTCATCCAGCGCGATGGTTTCGTACTCGATGCCATAGAGCCCGCAATAGACCGGGTAGAAACTGTAGGTCACATCGGGGAACAGCAGCGGCTTGCCGTGCTGGAACAAGCCGTGGAAGGCATGCGCCAGTACCTCGTCGGAACCGTTGCCGACGAAGACCTGGGCGGGCTGCACGCCGTAGTAATCGGCCACCGCCTGCTTCAGCCGCTCGCCATTCGGGTCCGGATACAGGCGCAGCGTGTCACCTATCTCCGCCTGCATCGCGGCAATGGCCTTGGGCGACGGGCCGTAGGGATTTTCGTTGGTATTGAGTTTGACCAGCTTGTTCAGCTTCGGCTGTTCACCCGGCACATAGGGCACCAGGGTCTTGACGAAGGGGCTCCAGAATCTGCTCATCCGCCCTTCTCTCCTTCAAAAAATCGCTGAAGGCTGGGGCTGGAGGCTGAACGAAGGGCACGTTTGCGCCTCGTCCAGCCTCCAGCCTCCAGCGCTTTTATCGGCTTTTCAGCCCTTGATCCGGTATTCCGCACTGCGCGCATGAGCGGTCAACGACTCCCCGCGGGCCAGCACCGAAGCCACCTTGCCCAACTCCGAAGCACCTTGCGCCGAGCAGTGGATGATCGACGAACGCTTCTGGAAGTCGTACACCCCCAGCGGCGAGGAAAAACGCGCGGTGCCGGAGGTCGGCAGCACGTGATTGGGGCCGGCGCAGTAGTCGCCCAGCGCCTCGGCGGTGTAACGGCCCATGAAGATCGCACCGGCATGGCGGATCTGCTCCAGGTACTGCTCGGGATTTTCCACCGATAGCTCCAGATGTTCCGGCGCGATACGGTTGGCCACTTCGATGGCCTGGGCCATGTCGGCGACCTGGATCAATGCGCCGCGCCCTTCAAGGGAAGTACGGGCAATTTCCTCGCGCTCCAGGGTCGGCAGCAGGCGCTGAATGCTCTCGGCGACCCTGTCGAGGAAGGCCGCGTCGGGGCTGACCAGAATCGACTGGGCGTCTTCGTCATGCTCAGCCTGAGAAAACAGGTCCATGGCGATCCAGTCTGGATCGGTCTGGCCATCGCAGACCACGAGGATCTCCGATGGGCCGGCGATCATGTCGATACCAACCTTGCCAAACACGTGGCGCTTGGCGGTGGCGACGTAGATGTTGCCGGGGCCGACGATCTTGTCCACCGGCGGTACGCTCTCGGTACCGTAGGCCAGTGCGGCCACGGCCTGGGCGCCGCCGATGGTGAAGACCCGGTCGACACCGGCGATGCAGGCAGCGGCCAGCACCAGCTCATTGATCTCGCCACGCGGGGTCGGCACCACCATGACCACTTCGGGCACGCCGGCGACCTTCGCCGGAATCGCGTTCATCAGCACCGAGGACGGATAGGAGGCCTTGCCGCCCGGCACATAAAGGCCGGCACGATCCAGCGGGGTGACCTTCTGGCCGAGGACGGTGCCGTCGGCCTCGGTGTAGGTCCAGGAATCCTGTTTCTGCTTCTCGTGGTAGCTGCGCACGCGCTCGGCAGCCACCTCCAACGCCCTGCGCTGCTCGGGGCTGATGCGCTCCAGCGCCAGCTCCAGGCGCTCGCGGGGCAGGATCAGATCGGCCATGGAGGCGACTTCGAGGCCATCGAAACGCTGGGTCAACTCGACCAGCGCCGCATCGCCACGCTCACGTACGGCCTGGATGATCTCCAGCACACGCTGATTGACACCCTCATCGGACACGCTTTCCCAGCTCAGCAGATGATCCAGATGCCGGGCGAAATCGGCATCGGTGGCGTTGAGTCGGCGAATGGCGGTGGCAGCGGTCATAACGGGCCTCATGAAGGGATACGTCGAAGCTGTTGCAGGTGCCCTAGATTAACAAGCCAGACGCATGGGCACCCTGAAATTCAGACTATGGCGCGGATAGCGGACCCGCACAGATCAGGCGTGATGGTCGATGGCGCTCTGCAGGGCATCGATCAGTGCCTGGATACGCCCATGCTGCATCTTCATCGAAGCCTTGTTGACCACCAGTCGCGAACTGATGTGGCAGATCAGCTCCTGCGGCTCCAGGCCATTGGCGCGCAGCGTGTTGCCGGTATCCACCACGTCGATGATCTTGTCGGCCAGGCCCACCAGCGGCGCCAGCTCCATCGAGCCGTACAGCTTGATGATATCCACCTGGCGGCCCTGCTCGGCGTAGTAGCGCTTGGCGACGTTGACGAACTTGGTCGCCACGCGCAGGCGCCCTTTCGGCTCCGGCGCGCCCACCTTGCCGGCGGTCATCAGCTTGCAGTTGGCAATTTTCAGGTCCAGCGGCTCGTAGAGCCCCTGCCCACCGTACTCCATCAGTACATCCTTGCCGGCCACGCCCAGGTCCGCAGCGCCATGCTCGACGTAGGTCGGCACATCGGTGGCGCGCACGATCAGCAGGCGCACATCATCCTGGGTGGTAGGGATGATCAGCTTGCGGCTTTTCTCGGGGTTCTCGGTCGGGACGACTCCCGCCGCCGCCAGCAACGGCAGGGTGTCATCGAGAATGCGGCCTTTGGACAGGGCGATGGTCAGCATTGCATTGTTCCTTGAATGGCCTCAGCCCGCCACGCGGCGAATCTTCGCGCCCAGCAGTTGCAGTTTTTCCTCGATGCACTCGTAACCACGGTCGATGTGGTAAATGCGGTCGATCAGCGTATCGCCTTCGGCCACCAGGCCGGCAATGACCAGGCTCGCCGAGGCGCGCAGGTCGGTTGCCATCACGGGTGCGCCCTTGAGTTGGGGTACGCCGGTGACGATGGCGGTATTGCCCTCGACCAGAATCTGCGCGCCCATGCGGTTCATTTCGTACACGTGCATGAAGCGGTTCTCGAACACCGTCTCGATCACCGTGCCGGTGCCCTCGGCAATGGCGTTCATGGCGATGAACTGGGCCTGCATATCGGTGGGAAACGCCGGATAGGGCGCGGTGCGCAGGTTGACGGCGCGCGGACGGTTACCCTTCATGTCCAGCGAGATCCAGTCCTTGCCGGTATCGATGTGAGCGCCGGCCTCTTCCAGCTTGTGCAGTACGGCCTCAAGCAGGGTGGCATCGGTATCCTTGAGCTTCACCCGGCCACCGGTCGCAGCTGCAGCCACCAGGTAGGTGCCGGTCTCGATACGGTCGGGCATCACGCTGTAACGACCACCACCCAAACGCTTGACGCCATCGATGGTGATGGTGTCGGTGCCGGCGCCGGAGACCTTCGCGCCCATGGCATTGAGGAAGTTGGCCAGATCGACCACTTCCGGCTCACGCGCGGCGTTTTCCAGCACGCTGCGACCATTGGCCAGGGCGGCGGCCATCATGATGTTCTCGGTGCCGGTGACGCTGACGATATCGAAGAAGAAATGCGCGCCACGCAGGCCGCCGGCAGGCGCCTTGGCCTTGATATAGCCGCCTTCCACCTCGATCTGCGCGCCCATGGCTTCCAGGCCACGGATATGCAGATCGACCGGACGCGAACCGATGGCGCAGCCACCCGGCAGCGCCACTTCAGCCTCACCAAAGCGGGCGACCATGGGTCCGAGCACCAGGATCGAGGCACGCATGGTCTTGACCAGCTCATAGGGCGCGACCAGCGTCTGGATACTGCTGGCGTCGACTTCGACGCTGAGCTTCTCGTCGATGATCGGCTGTACGCCCATGCGACCGAACAGCTCGATCATGGTGGTGATGTCGTGCAGGTGCGGCAGGTTGCAGACGGTAACCGGGGTGTCGGCCAGCAGGGTTGCAGCCAGGATCGGCAGCGCAGAGTTCTTCGCCCCGGAAATACGAATTTCGCCGTCGAGACGCGTACCGCCGGTAATGATCAGTTTGTCCATGGATGTTCCTGTAACCCGCAGGCCGAAAGCCCTGCCTAAGAGTGGGCGGCGCACAGCGTTGGAGGCTGCGGCGCTGCCTGGAATGGCGTTTTCAGCCGCGTGCGAGCCAGTCGTTGCGGTTGAAGAATTTCATGGTCACGGCATGAATGCTACCGTCGGCGATCCATGGATTGAGATGGGCATAGATCTGTTGCTGACGCTTGACCGGACTCAGGCCGGCCAGCTCGTCACTGATCACGTTCAGCTGGAAGTTACAGCCTTCGCCTTCGACTTCCACCTGGGCATTCGGAAGTTTCTCTTCCAGAAAACGCTTAACTTCTACAGCCTGCATGTTCAACCTCGATCAGCGCCGGATGCGCACAGCCGGACATCATACAAAAAAGCCCGAAGCCTGCGAAGCCCGAGCCCGCAGGGATGGACACAAGGGAATCATTCGAGCGTTTCGGCTTCGTTATCGCGCGGCAACCGGTGGCGACTGCCGGCAGACACCGCCGGGAACCGCGAGGAAGCAAAACGCACCACCAGAATCGCCACGGCCAGCAACAGAATGGCACCCGAAATATAGACCACGCCCATGTCCGGGCGATGGTGATGCGACACGTCGGAAATCAACAGCCGGGTCAGGGCCGTGATCGCCACATAGATCAGGAAGCGAACCGGCATGTGGTTGGTCTTGAAATAGATCCCGACCATCGCGCCCAGTTCGAGGTAGATGAACAGCAGCAGGATATCGTCGACGGTGATATTGCCCTTCTCGATCATGCCGAGAAACGCCACCAGCCCCGCCCACGCCGTGATCGCCCCGATGGCGAACAGCGACAGGTAATGAAAGGTTTCGACAAACAGGTTACCCAGCGACTCGGCCACCGAATGAACCTTGACACGCATCGCTTCCGCCCGGCGCAACAGCATCAGACCGCTCCCTGCATTTCTCTATCGACGAAAGTATCCACCAGCGAAAGCACTTCCAGCAGGCCGGAGACCGCGGCAATTTCCCGCATGTCCTCGGGCAAGCCGGTAATGGCCACGTCACGCCCCAGCGCCATTGCATCACGGCTGAAGGCCAGCAGCAGGGAAAGCCCGACACTGCTGGACTTCTCCACCGCCGAACAATCGATCCGCAGCAGCCCGCTTTTCTCGGCGCGAATCAGCGCCTGCCCTTCCCGGCGCAAGGCCGGGCCGGACAGGTAGTCGAGCACGCCGGAAAGCCGCAGAACGCCATCGGCGCCGCGCTCAACGCGCCCCTCAGTCATCGCCTGCCGCCTGCTGGCCGGCTTCGGTGTCCTTGGCCCGAGCGACGACCTCGCCCCAGCCAGCGATGGTCCTGTCCAGGTCACCATTGTTTCTTTGCATGGAGTCGGCGAACTGGTCGCGGAACAGCTTGCCGATGTTGATGCCATTGATGATCACGTTGCGCACCAGCCATTCACCGTCCTGGTTGACCATGGTGTAGGACACCGGATAGATCTCGCCCTGGCGACCGGTCACTTCCATGCCGACGCTGGTGCGCTCGGCATCCTGCCTGCCGCTGGCCGGCAGCACGCGGATCTGCTGGTTGTTGTATTCCAGCAAGGCGTTGCCGTAGAACTGCATGAGGCTGCGCTTGAAGCTCTCCTGAAAGCGGTTCATCTGCTCGGCGCTGGCGTTGCGCGAATATTTCACCGTCATGATGCTACGGGAAATGCCTTCGGCATCCACCACCGGGCCGAGGATGTCGTTGAGCGATGCGTAGAAGGCATTCGGATCCTGGCGGTACTGGTCCTTGTTGGCCTTGAGGTCGGCCAGCAACTCGTCAGTGGTCTTCTGGATCACCTCATGGGCGCTCGGTGCGGCCAGGGCCAGCATGGGCAGGGCCGCCAGCAACACCAACAGGCCGCGACGCAGGGCAGTCATCATATTCAGGCTTCTCATCTGTTCAGGCCCTCACTCTCTGTTTACCGAATTGAGCAAAAATTTGCCGATCAGGTCTTCCAGCACCAGGGAAGACTGCGTATCGCGAATCGTATCGCCATCGCCCAGGGTTTCCTCATCCCCGCCCACACTGATGCCGATGTATTTCTCGCCCAGCAGACCGGCGGTGAGGATCGAGGCCGTGGAGTCGAACGGCAGGATATCGACATCCTGCTGGATCTCCAGCGTGACACGACCGGTGTAGCTCTCCCGGTCGAGGTCGATGGCCGTCACCTTGCCGATGGTCACACCTGCCATGGTCACCTTGGATCTGACCGTAAGACCGGCAATATTGTCGAAATAGGCGTAAAGCCTGTAGGTATCGGCATTACCCACACTCAGCCCGCTGACGCGCAACGACAGCAGCAGCAAGGCCAGCACGCCCGCCAGAAGGAACAGCCCAACACCAATTTCCAGGGTGCGGATACGCATCAGAAATCTCCAAACATCAAGGCGGTCAGAATAAAGTCGAGGCCGAGCACCGCCAGCGAGGCGTAGACCACGGTCCGGGTGGTGGCGCGGCTGATTCCTTCGGAGGTCGGCTCGCAGTCGTAGCCCTGGAACACCGCGATCCAGGTGACGACGACGGCAAACACCAGGCTCTTGATCACGCCATTGAGCACATCCGAGGTAAAGCTGACGCTGTTCTGCATGTTGGCCCAGAACGAGCCCTCATAGACGCCCAGCCAGTCCACCGCCACCATGGCGCCGCCCCAGATGCCCACGACGTTGAAGATCACGGTCAGCAGCGGCAGCGAAATGAAGCCGGCCCAGAGACGCGGCGCGATGATGTATTTGAGCGGATCGACGCCGAT
This sequence comes from Stutzerimonas stutzeri, assembly GCF_013522825.1. GTDB lineage: Bacteria > Pseudomonadota > Gammaproteobacteria > Pseudomonadales > Pseudomonadaceae > Stutzerimonas > Stutzerimonas stutzeri_AK. Next base: position 75,720 of record NZ_JAAMQZ010000021.1, on the reverse strand, counting down.
CATCTCCAGGCTGGAGAGCTGCTCGGTGGACTTCATGTTGCCGATCTCGGCAGCCAGAGCCGAACCGGCGCGCCCGGCGAACAGCAGCGCCGTCACCACCGGCCCCAGCTCACGCAACAGCGTCAGCGCAACCATCTGCCCCACCGCCTGCTCGGAACCGTAGCTGCTGAGAATGCTGTAGCCCTGCAGCGCCAGCACCATGCCGATGAAAATCCCCGAAACCACCACGATCGCCAGGGACAGCACGCCAACGGAGTACAGCTGCCTGACCAGCAGGGCAAAGCGATTATCCAGCCCGCTGCGGCCAAACAGGGCATGGAACAGAAACAGCGTCGCGCGCCCCTGCGCGGCGACCACGTTCATTCCGGCCTCGCCAACCCTGCGGACCCGTTCGACAAGGGACACTTTACGCATCGGGACCTCGCAACAGATCCTCGGCATAGGCCGGCGCGGGAAAATGGAAAGGCACCGGTCCGTCCGCCGCGCCCCGCATGAACTGCTGGATACGCGGATTGGCGGAATCGCGCAGCTCGCTCGGCGTACCCTGGCCCAGCACCTGCCCGTCACCGACCACATAAATGTAATCGGCAATGCTGGAGGTTTCGGCCAGGTCATGGGAAACCACGATGCTGGTGATGCCCAGCGCATCGTTGAGCAGACGGATCAGTTTCACCAGCACGCCCATGGCGATGGGATCCTGACCGGCAAAGGGCTCGTCGTACATGAGAATCTGCGGGTCCAGCGCAATCGCCCGCGCCAGCGCCACGCGCCGCTTCATGCCGCCGGACAGCTCGTCGGGCATCAGTTCGATGGCACCGCGCAGCCCTACGGCCTGCAGCTTCATCAGAACGATGTCGCGGATCATTTCTTCAGGCAGCTTGGTGTGAACACGCAACGGAAAGGCGACGTTCTCGAAAACATCGAGGTCGGTGAACAACGCGCCGCTCTGGAACAGCACGCCCATCTGCTTGCGCATGTCGAACAGCTCTCGCCGCGACAGGGTCGGCAAATTGGTACCCGCCACCCAGACTTCACCGCTGGCCGGTTTGAGCTGGGCGGCAATCAGGCGCAACAGAGTCGTCTTGCCACAGCCGGACGGGCCCATGATGGCCGTCACCTTGCCGCGCGGAATGGCAATATCGACGTTATTGAAAATGCTTCGCTCGCCGCGCTTGAAGGTCAGATTCTTCAGCTCGACAGCGTAGCCGCTGGCAACGCTCATCGGTTCTCCTTGGATACAGCCTGCGGATCAGACGTCCACCGGCACTCCGGGGATACTTCACACGCGACCGTTTTCGGGCGCGAACTATAGCATCGCGCCAAAGGCCTCCAAAGCGCATGACTGTGTCGACGCATGAATCACATCGTTCGTTCAGCCAGTGTTCAGTTAAACCGCAGACAAAAGACCGCAGCTTTTCCATGAGCAGCCGCGGGATTGCCGTTATAATCTCGCGCTTTCATTCAGGCGAAGATGTGAACATGAGCCAGAGCAGCCAGCTGATCGAAACCGCCCTGCGCACCATCGGCATGGAAATCGAAGCGGTCGAGCAACTCAAGGTGCGCATCGATGAGCGGTTCGTCAGGGCTTGCGAGCTCATTCTCCAGTGCAAGGGCCGCGTGGTCGTGGTCGGCATGGGCAAGTCCGGTCATATCGGTCGCAAGATCGCCGCCACCCTGGCCAGCACCGGCACGCCAGCGTTCTTCGTGCACCCGGCCGAAGCCAGCCATGGCGACATGGGCATGATCACCCAGGACGATGTCGTGCTCGCCCTGTCCAATTCCGGCACCACCCACGAAATCGTCACGCTGCTGCCGCTGATCAAGCGCCTGGGCATCACCCTGATCAGCATGACCGGCAACCCTCAGTCGCTGCTTGCGCGCTCGGCAGCCGTCAACCTCGATGCCGGCGTCGCCACCGAGGCCTGCCCACTGAATCTCGCCCCGACCTCATCCACCACGGCCAGCCTGGTCCTCGGTGATGCGCTGGCCATCTCCCTGCTCGAAGCACGCGGATTCACTGCCGAGGATTTCGCTTTCTCCCATCCGGGCGGAGCGCTGGGTCGGCGCCTGCTGCTCAAGGTCGAGAACGTGATGCATTCCGGCGACCGCCTGCCACGCGTGAAATGCGGCACCTCACTGCGCGATGCGCTGCTGGAAATGACCCAGAAAGGCCTAGGCATGACAGTAGTCATCGCGGACGATGGCAGCCTGGCCGGCATTTTCACCGACGGCGACCTGCGTCGCACTCTGGACAAGGGCATCGACGTGCGCCAGGCCAGCATCGACCAGGTCATGACCGTACGCGGCAAGACCGCCAATGCCGAGATGCTCGCTGCCGAGGCCCTGAAGATCATGGAAGACAACAAGATCAACTCGCTGGTCGTGGTGGACGGCAATGACCGCCCGGTCGGCGCCCTGAACATGCACGACCTGCTGCGTGCGGGAGTGATATGAATGAATGATCTCCTGCGACGAGCCCGTGATATCCGCCTGGCCATATTCGATGTGGACGGCGTGCTGACCGACGGCAAGCTGTACTTTCTGGTCGACGGCAGCGAATTCAAGACCTTCAATACGCTGGACGGCCACGGCATCAAGATGCTGATCAATTCCGGCGTACGCACCGCGATCATCAGCGGACGCAAGACCCCAGTGGTCGAGCGTCGGGCGCAGAACCTGGGCATCCAGCATCTTTATCAGGGCCGCGAAGACAAGCTGGTGGTACTCGATGAACTGCTCGCCGAGCTGGGGCTCGACTACGCTGAAGTGGCTTACCTCGGCGACGACCTGCCGGATCTGCCGGTGATTCGCCGGGTCGGCCTGGGCATGGCCGTGGCCAGCGCCGACGCCTTCGTCCGCCAGCATGCACACGGCGTTACCAGCGCCCGGGGCGGCGAGGGTGCGGCGCGTGAGTTCTGCGAGCTGATCATGCGCGCCCAGGGCAGCCTCGAAGCCGCCCAGTCCGCCTATCTCTAGAGGTTTCGATGCTGAGCAAAGTCCGCCTTCCCGCCATCCTGCTGCTGATCGCCCTGCTGCTGGCTGCGGTCGGCTACTGGAACATCCGCCCGGAAAGCTTCATGCAGCAACCGGGCATGACTTCCACCGAGGAGTCGCCAATCGATTTCTATGTGATCAACTCTCGAACGGTGCAGTACCAACCCGACGGTAAGCGCAACTACGAGTTGACCGCGGAAAAACTGGAACACATCAAGGCCAGCGACATCAGCCTGCTGACCCGCCCCGATCTGCAATCCTACCGCGGCACCGAGCTGCCGTGGCATATCACCAGCGAGCGCGGCGAAGTCGGCCCGCAAGGCGAGGACGTCGAGCTGATCGACAACGTCCGGATCGAGCGCACCGACGCCAAGGGCCGCCCGACCATCCTCACCACCAGCCGGATGACGGTACTCCCCGACAAGGATTATGCCGAGACCCGCCAACCCGTTAGAATCGTCGCCGCAAACGGCGTGACCACCGCCACGGGCATGAAAGCGTATCTGAATGAAGGCAGGATGCTCCTGCTATCCAACGTAAGAGGCCAGCATGAGCTGCGTTAAGACTTTCCCATTTCTGCTCGGCTTGAGCATTTTCCTGCTCGGCAGCAACGCCCACGCCCTTCCTGAAGATCGCAACCAGCCGATCCGCATCCAGGCAGATACTGCCGAACTGGACGACCGCCAAGGCGTCGCGGTGTATCGCGGCGACGTGGTCATCACCCAGGGCACGATGAAGATCACCGGCGATACGGTGACCATCACCCAGGACGCCAACGGCGATGTCGAGGTCTTCACCTCCATCGGCAAACCGGCCTACTACGAGCAGAAGCCGGCGCTGGACAAGGAAATCGTCCAGGCTTACGGCCTGACCATCCAGTATTTCGCCGCCAACGAACGCATCATCCTCATCGATCAGGCCAAGGTCATTCAGGAAGGCAACACCTTCGAGGGCGAGAAGATCGTCTATGACACCCAGCGCCAGATCGTCAACGCCGGTCGCGCCACCAACATCGACGTGACCAGCCCGCGCCCGCGCGTGGACATGGTCATCCAGCCGCGCAAGAAGGAAGCCTCCACCACAGAAGCACCGGCTGCGGAGCAGAGCGAGTAATGGCAACCCTCAAGGCCCAGCATCTGGCCAAAAGCTACAAGAGCCGCCAGGTGGTGCGCGACGTCAGCCTGTCCATCGAAAGCGGGCAGATCGTCGGCCTGCTCGGCCCCAACGGTGCCGGCAAGACCACCTGCTTCTACATGATCGTCGGACTGGTGAAAGCCGATCAGGGCCGCGTGCTGATCGACGAGCAGGATGTCACCCACCTGCCCATGCATGGTCGCGCACGTGCCGGTATCGGTTACCTGCCGCAGGAGGCCTCGATCTTCCGCAAGCTGTCGGTTGCCGACAACATCATGGCCATCCTCGAAACCCGCAAGGATCTGGATCGCAGCGGTCGTCAGCAGGCCCTCGAAGGGCTGCTGCAGGAATTCCACATCAGCCATATCCGTGACAGCCTCGGCATGAGCCTCTCCGGCGGCGAACGACGTCGCGTCGAAATCGCCCGCGCGCTGGCCACCGCGCCCAAGTTCATCCTGCTCGACGAGCCTTTCGCCGGTGTCGATCCGATCTCGGTCGGCGACATCAAGCAGATCATTCACCACCTCAAGGCCAAGGGCATCGGCGTGCTGATCACCGATCACAACGTGCGCGAGACGCTGGACATCTGCGAAACGGCCTACATCGTCAACGACGGCCAGCTGATCGCCGAAGGCGATGCACAGACCATCCTTGACAACCAGCTGGTCAAGGAAGTCTATCTGGGGCATGAATTCCGCCTGTAGCAGGCCGTTGAAAAATGTAGGCGAGGCAGGCAAGATGAGGCAAAAACAGCCGAAGAAGCGGAGTTTAGTTGTCTAAATGAGCATTCTGAGGCTGTTTTTTAACGAAGTATTGCCAACGCAGGTAGTTTTTCAACGGCCTGCCAGTTCGCCTTTCACCCGACAGGACCATTCAGGGCTAGCCAACCGCTTCCTCTTCAGGCATATAATTTGCTTACACCGGCGCGGCAGCGCCAGCGAAGTCGGAACAGGCGCGGTTGCGCCGGCACACAAGGTTCGAAGTCCTCTGCAATGAAAGCATCGCTAGTCCTGAAGATGGGCCAGCAGCTGACGATGACACCGCAGCTGCAACAAGCCATACGACTGCTCCAGCTCTCGACCCTCGACCTCCAGCAGGAGATCCAGGAAGCGCTGGACTCCAATCCCATGCTCGAACGCGAAGAAGACGGGGACGACTTCGACAATCCCGATCCGATGGCCGAGGCACTCGACAAGAAAACCGAGAACACCCCAGCCGAGCACGGCAGCCCGGACAGCCCGTACGAAGAACCCATCAATACGGTGGAAAATTTCGATGAAGGCGATTGGGGCGAGCGCATTCCCAACGAGCTGCCGGTAGACACCGCCTGGGAAGACATCTACCAGACCAGCGCCAGCAGCCTGCCCAGCAATGATGACGACGAATGGGACTTCACCACCCGCACCTCATCGGGCGAGAGCCTGCAGACCCATCTGCTCTGGCAACTCAACCTGGCACCGATGAGCGACACCGACCGACTCATCGCCACCACCCTGATCGACTGCATCAACCCCCAGGGCTACCTGGATGAGAGCCTCGAAGAAGTGCTGGAGTCCTTCGATCCCGAACTGGAGATCGAGCTCGACGAAATCGAGGTGGTGCTGCACCGCATCCAGCAATTCGAGCCCGCCGGCATAGGCGCACGCGACCTGCGCGAGTGCCTGCTGCTGCAATTGCGCCAGTTACCCGAGCACACCGCCTGGCTGAGCGAAGCCACGCGCCTGGTTGGCGAGCATCTGGACCTGCTCGGCAGCCGCGACTACAGCCTGCTGCTGCGGCGCATGAAGCTCAAGGAAGACGAACTGCGTCAGGTCATCGACCTGATCCAGTCACTCAACCCGCGCCCCGGCTCGCAGATCGAAACGAGCGAACCGGAATACATCGTTCCCGACGTGATCGTGCGCAAAGACAACAACCGCTGGCTGGTCGAACTGAACCAGGACGCGATGCCGCGCCTGCGGGTGAACGCCCAGTATGCAGGCTTCGTCAAGCGCGCCGACTCCAGCGCCGACAACACCTTCATGCGCAATCAGCTGCAGGAAGCACGCTGGTTCATCAAGAGCCTGCTCAGCCGCAACGAGACACTGATGAAGGTCGCCACCCAGATCGTCGAACACCAGCGCGGCTTTCTCGAGCACGGTGACGAGGCGATGAAGCCGCTGGTTTTGCACGACATTGCCGAAGTGGTGGGCATGCATGAATCGACCATTTCCCGCGTCACCACCCAGAAATACATGCATACGCCGCGTGGCATCTACGAGCTGAAATACTTTTTCTCGAGCCACGTCAGCACCGCCGAAGGAGGCGAGTGCTCATCCACCGCCATTCGCGCGATCATCAAGAAGCTGGTGGCGGCGGAAAACCCCAAAAAGCCATTGAGTGACAGCAAGATCGCTGGTCTACTTGAAGAGCAGGGTATTCAGGTGGCACGCCGAACCGTCGCCAAATACCGGGAATCCTTGGGCATTGCGCCATCCAGCGAGCGCAAGCGATTGTTGTAAAGACAGGTTTGCTAGAAACCAGGCGACCTGGCCGATTTCTTCCGGTGACGGGCTCCAGGCCCGTCAATTCGCCCGAAGCAACAAGGAGAAGCAGTATGCAAGTCAAGATCACCGGCCTTCATCTGGAAGTAACCGAAGCACTGCGTGACTATATCGATGAGAAACTGCAGCGGCTGGAAAGGCATTTCGATCGCATCATCGATATCCAGGTCGTTCTGCAGGTTGAAAAACTGAAGCAGAAAGCCGAAGCCACCATGCATATCGCTGGTCGCGAAGTAGTCGCCAATGCCGAACACGAAGACATGTACGCTGCGATAGACCTGCTCGCCGACAAGCTCGACCGACAGTTGATCAAGCACAAAGAGAAACAACTCGACCATAACCAGGGTGCCGTGGCTCGCTGACCCATGATCCGACTCGAAAACATCCTCGCCCCCGGACGTTCACTCGTGAACGTACCGGGCGGCAGCAAGAAACGCGTCCTGGAACAGATCGCCAAGGTGATCGGCCAGGACCTTCCCGATCTCGACACACAGAATATTTTCGAAAGCTTCGTTGCACGCGAAAAGCTCGGCTCCACCGGTTTCGGCAATGGCATCGCCATACCGCACTGCCGGATGCCCGGCTGCACGACGCCGCTCAGTGCGGTGCTGCGACTCGACGCGCCGGTGGATTTCGATGCCATCGATGGCGCCCCGGTCGATCTGCTGTTCGTGCTTCTGGTACCGGAAGCCGCGACCGACGAGCACCTCGAACTGCTTCGCCAGATTGCCAGCATGCTGGACCAGGAAGAAGTCCGTGAGCGGCTGCGCAACGTCGCAACCGGCCAGGAGCTGTATCAGGCAGTGGTCGATATCCAGCACGGCCACTAAACAGGCCGGATGACCCGCAACCAGGGAGCGAGACGTGTCCGCAATCAGTCCCTCACGAATTTCGCGCCACTGCTGCCAGCAGCAAGGTTCGCAACGCCGATGCCCAACACTGTTGGATACTTCGCTGCCATGCGCCTGATCATTGTCAGCGGGCGCTCCGGTTCAGGTAAAAGCACGGCTCTCGACGTTCTCGAAGACAATGGCTTCTATTGCATCGACAACCTCCCTGCCGGGCTGCTGCCGGAGCTGGCGGAAAAAGCCCTGTTGCATACCGAACTGCTGCAACCGCAGGTGGCGGTCTCCATCGACGCACGCAATCTGCCGAGTCAACTCAAGCGCTTTCCTGAGCTACTAGAGGAGGCCCGCGCCCGGCATATCCAGTGTGACGTGCTCTACCTGGACGCAGCCGACGAGACGCTGCTCAAGCGCTTCTCGGAAACACGCCGACGACACCCCCTGACCAATGAGAAACGCTCCCTGGCCGAAGCCATACGTGATGAAGAATTATTGCTGGCGCCGATCATCGATCAGGCCGATCTGAAAATCGACACCACCAACCTCAATCTTTACCAGCTGCGCGATTCGCTGAAGCTGCGCCTGCTGAACAAGCCGGAGCCCGGCACCGCCTTCCTCTTCGAGTCCTTCGGATTCAAGCGTGGCATGCCGGTGGACGCCGATCTGGTCTTCGATGTCCGCTGCCTGCCAAACCCTTACTGGAGAGCTGAGCTGCGGGACTTTTCGGGACTGGATCAATCCGTCATCGACTATCTGGACACCCAGGGCGATGTCGAAGAAATGTTTCAGGACATCTTCGGCTATCTGAACAAATGGCTCCCCCGATTCGCCGCCAGCAACCGCGCCTATGTCACAGTAGCCATTGGCTGTACGGGCGGCCATCATCGCTCGGTCTACCTGGCCGAACGGCTTTGCCGGGCATTGCGCGAGCCCTTGAAAAACGTCCAGGTCCGCCACCGCGACCTGGCCTAGGAACCGACATGCCCTCCTGCGAAATCACCATCATCAACAAGCTGGGCCTGCATGCCCGCGCGGCAGCCAAGTTCGTCGGCGTCGCCAACCAGTTTCCCTGCGATATCCGCGTCGGGCACGGGCCGGCCAGCCTGATCAACGGCAAAAGCATCATGGCCGTGATGATGCTCGCCGCCAGCAAGGGCACCAATCTGCACCTGCAGACCGAAGGCCAGCAGGAAGAAGAAGCCCTCAAGGCCCTGATTGCCCTGATCGAGGACTACTTCGAAGAAGGGGAGTAAAGGCGGTTGCAAGAATGTAGGTCGAATTAGCCGAAGGCGTAATCCGACGATTCACAGGCCCAATCCGGTTATCCGACATAACAGCTCAGCATCTATCGCGCCTGATCGTCCGCTCGTCGGGTCGGTGAAGCGTGACCCGACCTACAGCTGGAAGTCAAAAGCCGGTAACGGCGCTGGAGGCTGGACGAAGAAAAGCCGCTGCCAGCTTCAGTAGCTTGCGTCCAGCTTTCCAGCCTCAAGCGCTTTTATCGGCTTTCCGCCTTACCGCCCCGCCACCTTCATCCGCTCGATCAGCACCGACCCGGTGCGAATGCTGCTGCGCGTCTCGGTATCGCAACCCACCGCGACGATCTGCCTGAACATGTCGCGCAGGTTGCCGGCAATGGTGACTTCCTGGACCGGGAACTGGATTTCGCCGTTTTCCACCCAGAAGCCGCCGGCGCCACGCGAATAGTCGCCAGTCACCAGATTCAGCCCCTGCCCCATCAGCTCCGTGACCAGCAAGCCACGCCCCATCCGGCGGACCAGGGCTGCCTGGTCCTCATCACCGTGACTGACGAACAGGTTGTGCACGCCGCCGGCATTGGCCGTGCTGGGCATGCCCAGCTTGCGCCCTGAATAGGTACCCAACACGTAGGACACGAGCTTGCCGTTCTCGACGAAAGGCTTGGCGTAGGTTGCCAGACCATCGCCGTCATAGGCCGCGCTGGCCAGCCCCCGCGGCAAATGCGGACGCTCATCCAGGCTCAGCCACTCGGGAAACAGCGTTTGCCCCAGCGCGCCTTCCAGATAGGACGACTTGCGATAGAGATTCGCGCCGGAAATGGCGGAGAGAAAGTGGCCGAACAGACCGGTCGCCAGCTCCGACGAAAACAGCACCGGTACATCGCAGGTCGGCACGGGACGGGCGCCCAGGCGCCGTACGGCACGCTCCGCAGCACGCCGGCCAATCGCCTCCGGGGCCGCCAGTTCGCTGGCGATACGGCTGACGTCATAGTGATAGTCGCGCTGCATCTGCCCTTCGGACTCGGCGATCATCACACAGCTCAGGCTGTGTCGGCTGCTGCAATGAGCGCCGATAAAGCCGTTGCTGTTGCCATAGCCACGACAGCCCCGGTGGGTGCTCAACGTGGTCCCGTCGGCATTGAGAATGCGCTTGTCCGCAGCGAAGGCGGCGGCTTCGCAGCCGAGCGCCAACTCCACGGCCTCGTCCGGAGAAATGTCCCAAGGGTGATACAGGTCCAGGTCAACCACCTCCGTGGCCATCAGGACCGGATCGGCAAGTCCGGCGAATTCATCTTCCGAAGCGTGCCTGGCGATCGCCAGGGCTGCCGCCACGGTTTCCCGAATCGCATCCCCGCCGCTGCCGGTGGTGCTCGCCGAACCCTTGCGCTGGCCGACATAGAGCGTGATGCCGAAACCCTGATCGCGATTGAATTCGACGGTTTCGACTTCGCGCCGGCGAACACTCGTCGACAGTCCCTGCTCCATCGAGACGGACACTTCGCAGGCACTGGCGCCCTGCCTGCCCGCCTCCTCGATGATGCGCGCAACCTGTTCACGCAATGCCGGCAATGCCTGCGGGCCGATCCCCTCAACTTCACTCATAACGCACTCCACACCACTGACTCGTTCAAGATGCGCCCGCCGAGCCGACTGCGCCGGCATCAAGGCTACTGTTATCATGGCGGCATCTCCTACTGGACCTGCCCCATGTCTGATATTTCCGATCTCGATGGCTTCGAGGAAAAAAGCAAAACCCAGGTCAAGCGTGAACTGCATGCGCTGCAGGATCTTGGCGCGCGCCTCACCACGCTCAAGCCCGACGTCCTCGACCGCTTGCCGCTGACCGATGCCCTGCGCAAGGCGCTGGCCGATGCTCCGAAACACACGGCGCACATCGCGCAAAAGCGCCATCTGCAATACATCGGCAAGCTCATGCGCGCCCAGGATGTCGAGGCCATATTGGCTCTGGTCGATCAGCTCGACGCCTCCACCCGCCAGTACAACGAACGCTTCCATGCACTAGAACGCTGGCGTGACCGCCTGATTGCCGGCAACGATGAAACCCTGGAAACCTTCGTCCTCGACTACCCCGAAACCGACCGCCAGCATCTGCGCAGCCTGATCCGCCATGCCCAGCACGAAGCGGCCCGCAACAAACCACCGGCCGCCAGTCGCAAAATCTTCAAATACATCCGGGAGCTGGACGAAACCCAGCGTGGGCTGCGTTAAAAGCGAAAAGCCGACAAAAACGCTAGAAGCTTGAGGCTGGACGTAAAGCTACTCGCCTTCGTACAGCCTCCAGCGCTCTTATCGGTCTTCAGGCTCCGGTTCCCCCCACCGTAATCCCGTCGATCTTCAGCGTCGGCTGACCGACCCCGACCGGCACCGACTGGCCATCCTTGCCGCAGGTGCCGACACCGCTGTCCAGTTCCAGATCGGTGCCGACCATCGATACCTTGTTCATCACCTCCGGGCCGTTGCCGATCAGGGTCGCGCCCTTCACCGGCGCGGTAATCCTGCCGTCTTCGATCAGATAGGCCTCGCTGGTGGAGAAGACGAACTTGCCGCTGGTGATATCCACCTGGCCACCGCCGAGGCTGGCGCAATAGATGCCCTTCTTCACCGAACGGATGATTTCCTCCGGATCGCTCGCACCGGCCAGCATGTAGGTATTGGTCATGCGCGGCATGGGCAGATGGGCGTAGGACTCGCGCCGGCCATTGCCGGTCGGCGCCACGCCCATCAGCCGGGCATTGAGTTTGTCCTGGATGTAGCCCTTGAGTATTCCGTTCTCGATCAGCGTGGTGCACTGGGTTGGCGTGCCCTCGTCATCGACACTGAGCGAACCCCGGCGACCGGCCAAAGTACCGTCATCGACGATGGTGCACAGCGGCGAGGCGACCTGCTGGCCGATACGCCCGCTATAGGCCGAACTGCCCTTGCGGTTGAAATCGCCCTCCAGGCCATGCCCGACCGCCTCATGCAGCAGCACCCCGGACCAGCCCGGCCCCAATACCACCGGCAGGGTGCCGGCCGGTGCCGCCACGGCATCCAGATTCACCAGGGCCTGGCGCAGCGCTTCGCGGGCATAACCCATGGCGCGGTCTTCACTGAGGAAATAATCGTATCCGCTGCGCCCACCGCCGCCCTGCCCGCCGCGCTCGCGGCGACCGTTCTGCTCGACGATGACGCTGACGTTGAAGCGCACCAGCGGACGTATATCCGCCGCCATGCCGCCATCCAGCCCAGCCACCAGAACATGCTCCCAGACACCGGCCAGGCTCACCGTGACCTGTTTGATGCGAGGGTCCAGCGCGCGCGTGGCGACATCGATACGCTTGAGCAGCTCGACCTTCTCCGCACGGCCCAGGCCATCCAGCGGATTGTCCCGGCCATAAAGCGGCGCGAACGCCGCCTTCGACAACACCTCGACCCGCCCCTGCTGCCCACTGCGGGCAATCGAGCGAGCCGCCTGCGCGGCCTGTCGCAAAGCCTCGGCGGTAATTGCGTTGCTGTAGGCGAATCCGGTTTTCTCGCCGGACAGTGCCCGCACGCCGACACCCTGCTCGATATGAAAACCGCCTTCCTTGACGATGCCATCCTCCAGCACCCAGGTTTCGCTCACCTGATCCTGAAAATACAGATCCGCCGCATCGATACCGGGACCGGCCAGCTCGCCGAGCAGCCCCGGCAGATCATCGAGGGTCAGCCCGCCCGGTGTCAGCAGGCGCTCAGTGACAGGTAACAGCAGTTCACTCATATTCACTCCAGACGGGCCGTGCCCAGCACGGTACGGAAAACGACGGTGCGCTGCACCGGTATGCGCGGGCGACGAAGACCCTGGATCAGGTTCATTGCAGACGCTACATGATAAGGGACAGCTCCCTTACGTCCACCATCAAGCTCCAAACGGCTCAGTTAGGTTTTTCAAAGGGCTTGTCGAAGGTGATCTTCGGCGATTGCCAAGGTCCTTCGACCTTGTACTGAACGCTGGCGAAGCGGGCGACCTTGTCACCCAGCAGCTTGTCGACCACGAACAGCGCGCCACCGATGGCCGGGGCACCCACGATCAGCGCGGCCAACGGCAGGTTATTGCTCACCGGCAGGGTCACCAGCAGCTTGGCGTCGATCCGGTCATTGACCATATCCAGCGTGCCGTCGAGTTCCAGATTGCTCGACGGCCCGGTCATCGTGACGGGGCCTTTCGTCACGAAAATACCCTCGGTAGCGATCAGCTCGCCCTTGACCTGATCGTAGCTCAACCCCTTGCCGAACAGATCGGAAAAGTCCAGCCGCAGCCGCCGCCCGATGGAATCGAAATTGAGCAGGCCAAACACCCGCAATGCCTGTGCGCTGCCTTCGACCTCTCGAAACTGGCCGTTGCGCAACCGGGCGTCGAGACGACCGGACAAGCGCTGCAGACTGAAGAACGCCGGCGACCCGGACCAGTTGGCATCCGCATCCAGATGGAAACGCTCACTCGTGGTCGAGGGCGCAAAGCCCCAGGCAAGCAGCACGTCGGCCAGATTGTCGCCTTCCAGCCGACCCTTGTACCAGCTGCGCGATGCGTTCCAGCCACCCGTGCCGGCGAGCTGGAGCCCCTTCAGCCCCAGATCCAGCTCCGAGAACTCAACCCCGTCGCCGCGCGGACGCATCTTCAGCGACCAGGCGCCCAGCGGCTGCTCACCCTGCAGCACCTGGTTCACGGTGATATCCATTGGCGGCAGGCTGCGCGGATCGATGCCTGCCAGCGGGTCCTCGCGTGGCACGTCTGGCTGCGCCGGCTCGGCTGCCGGAAAGCGCAGATGCGCCAGCTTCAGCACGATGGGTTCGCCCTCGGCATCAGGCAAATGGACGTTGCCGGCGACGATCCGGCTGTCCAGCCCCAGCGCCCAGGCGCTCGACAGCCGGCGCAAATGCAGCGCAAGGTTGTCGACCTGGGTTCCCAGGCCTTCAAAGACACCGATATCAAGCTGCACGCGGCGCAGCAACGAGGTTGCCTGCTGACCCTGCGCGGGCGAGGTGTATTCGGCCAGCAGCGCCTGCCACTCTCTCAGATCGACGCGCGGCAGGCGTCCGCGCACGCGCAGGCCCTGATCGCTGCGCAGGTTCGCCGCAGCGCCACCCAGGACCAGCTCACCGCCCCCTTCGGCCCAGCGATTGGCCGGCGTATTGAAGGTCAGCGCCGCCAACGCACCGTGCTTGAGCGTGTACTGCCGGCGCTCGCCGCCCAGGGTCATGCGCAGGGTGGTGTCACGTCGCTCTCCTGCGGCCTTGGCGAAGGGCGCCGGCAGCAACAGCGCCGTTCCCAGCAAAGACGAGTCGATCTGCAGGCGGTTGTCAGCGCCATCCAGCGTCAGGCTCAACTGGAACGGCACCTCGCCCGAGGCCGGCAAGGGCTGCTCGATCTTCTGCCAGATCTTGAGCTGCGCCAGCGGCACCACGCCGCCCGCCTCGATACGGCTGACCGGCTTGCCCGGAGCGCCGATGGCGCTGGCCTTGCCCGTGACCTGACTGCCCAGTGCACGGGCACGGATGGCGGAAGCGCTGAGGCCGCGCTCGCTGTCATAGCGAAAGTCACCACTCAGGGCGTCGAGTTGCAGATCGGCCTGGGCGATGAACAGCGACGCATCAGCGCTGGAAAAATCCACCACGACCTTCGGCTGTTCAGTGCCTGCCAGCGGAATATCCAGCTTGAGCGAGCCGTTCAATGGCCCTTCGCCCCGCCATCCGGCAAACAGCCCGGCGGTACCGATAGGCGCGACCTGCATCAGGGTCAGCGCATCCCTCAGGCCCGCCTCGACCTGCCCGTCGATGGCCAGCCGCAGCGGCTGCTCCCCCTGGCCGAGCGGGATCTGCGCCAGGACATCATGCACGCGGCTGTCGAGCATGCGCCCCTCGGCGAGACGCACCCGCACCCGGTCATCCTCGATCAGCACCTCGCCGCATCCTTCGCGCAGGGCCGGCCAGCCCGGCTGGAAGGCGAACTCGGCGTCCCTGACCTTGAAGTACAGGCTCAGGCTGCGTGCCGTATTGCTGGCCGCCTTGCTCAGCGAACCCTGATACTGGAAATAGCCCTGCTCGACGAAGCCATCGCGAATCGCCGCCGTCAGCCACTCGCTCAGCGCCGGGCTCATCGCCGGCGAGCGGGTCGGCAGGTATTTTTCCGTATGGCGCGCATCGCCATCGCTGATCCCGACTCGCAGATCCATATAGTCTTCGGCCTCGGGATCGCGCATCAGACGGATCAGGAAATCACCGGCGATCCGGCCTTCCTCGCCTTCGACCTGCAGATAAGGCGCAACCAAGGTGAAGGCCTGCTCATCCAGCGTCCAGACGAGGCTGCCACGGCTGCGCCGATAGTCCCACGCACGCGGAAACAGCTCGGCCAGATGCAGGCTGAAATCCCGGCTGTCGAAGCGCAGCTCGCCGCCGCCAAGATTGCCTCGCACCAGGCCACTGACATTGCGCGCAGCCGGAATCCAGTGATAAGCGTCGATACTCGCCCTGTCGAGATTGGCGACGAACGCCAGACGCTCGGCCAACGGCGCCGCCGCACGATAGTCGAGCTGGACATTGCGCAGCGTTCCACGCGGCGCCAGCCCCTGCAGGTATTCGCCGGCGACCTCGGGCATGGGCGCCAGGGCCTGGATCAGCGCAGCCAGCGGCGCGACAGGCAGATGATCGACCTGCAACCGCCAGTGATCATGGGCGGCATCCTGCTGCAGCACCAGCGCGGTATCGCTCCAGCGGGTTTCATCGAGCCTGAAGGCCAGGTCGTCGAGCTGCAGCCGATAGCCTTCGGCGGCGCGGTCGAGATAGGCATTTATCGCCAGATCCTCGATCCGCACAAGCTCGGACTGCGCTTGCCCGACTTCAAGCGTCGTCGCGACCAGGCGGGCGACGCCACGCGTCAGGCCCCGCTCGCGCCAGTCGAGCCAGATATCACCACCGGCATGCAGGCGCTCCAGGTTCCAGTCGCCCGTCAGCTTCTCGGGCAACCAGGCTGCCCAGTCGCTTTGCGGCAACCTGAGATACAGCCGCGCCGCGCTGTCGCGCCAGTCATCGGCATCGATCCGCGCCTGGGCATTCAGGCTCAGCGGCTGACCGTCGGGCAGTACCAGGCTGCCGCTCAGCTGCAAGCGCTGATCGAGGCTGCGCAGCTCCAGGTTGGCGTAGGTCAGGGTCAGCGGCGCTTCGCCATGCGCTTCGAAGGTGACTTGGCTATCGAGCAGCGATAGCCGACCGATCCGCTGCAGTTCGGCGATGTTTTCCAGTGGATCGGTCGCTTGTTTGTCCTGCTGGGGAAAGCCCTCGACACGCCATTGTCCATCGGCATCCTGTACCAGGCTCAGGTGAATCCCGGAAAGCTCCACCGACCTGAAGTGCAACTGGCGGGCCCAGAGGCTGGCGGCTATATCAGGCTCCAGCGCCAGACGGTCCAGACGCATCGCCGCTCCCCCTTCGCCCAGCACCACATCGTGGGCCAGCAGCCGCGGCGCGAAGCCACTCCAGCGACCTTCCAGACGCCCGAGGCTGAGTGGCATGGCCAGCCACTCACGCGCCTTGTCCTGCACTTCAAGACGATACTCGGCCACCAGTGGCATCAACTGACGCCCGAGACTGACGTACAGGGCCGCCAGCATCAGGCCGACCGCAGCCAGCCAGAAACTGCGACGCAGGACGTCGAGGAAAAGCGATGAAAGCCGGCTCACGGACACGCGCTCCGGTCATCGCCAGGCAGGCGTCGGTTCAGAGCAGCACCACGTCATACTGTTCCTGCGAGTACATGGTCTCGACCTGGAACTTGATCGAGCGCCCGATAAAGCTCTCAAGGTCGGCCACATTGCCCGACTCCTCGTCGAGCAGGCGGTCGATGACTTTCTGGTTGGCCAGCACGCGATAGCCTTCAGGCTGGTAGGCACGGGCTTCGCGCAGGATCTCGCGGAAGATTTCGTAACAGACCGTTTCCGGCGTTTTCAGCTTGCCGCGCCCCTGGCAGCACATGCACGGCTCGCAGAGCACCTGTTCGAGGCTCTCGCGGGTGCGCTTGCGCGTCATCTGCACCAGCCCCAGCTCGGTGATGCCGATGATGTTGGTCTTGGCGTGGTCGCGCTCCAGCTGCTTTTCCAGGGTACGCAGCACCTGACGCCGGTGCTCCTCGTCCGCCATGTCGATGAAGTCGATGATGATGATTCCGCCGATATTGCGCAGGCGCAACTGCCGGGCGATGGCCGTGGCGGATTCGAGATTGGTCTTGAAGATGGTTTCCTCAAGCGTGCGATGACCGACGAAAGCCCCGGTGTTGACGTCGATTGTGGTCATCGCCTCGGCAGGATCGATGATCAGGTAGCCACCGGACTTGAGCATCACCTTGCGACCGAGCGCTTTCTGGATCTCATCCTCGACGCTGTACAGATCGAAAATCGGTCGCTCGCCTGGATAATGCTCCAGATGCTCGCTCAGCTCAGGCATCAATTCGTCGACGAACTGGCTGACCTTCTGGAAATTCTCTCGCGAATCGATGCGGATCTTCTCGATACGCGGATTGATCAGGTCGCGCAGGGTGCGCATCGCCAACGACAGGTCTTCATAGATCATGGTCGGCGCACCGGCGCTCTTCATCTGCTCGGCGATCTGCTCCCAGAGCCGGCGCAGATAGCGGATATCCATGAGAATTTCATCGCTGCCAGCGCCCTCAGCCGCCGTGCGCAGGATGAATCCGCCGACTTCCCTGATGCCCTCGGCGGCAATGCACTCGGCCACCACCTGCTTGAGGCGCTCGCGCTCGGCCTCGTCCTCGATACGCAGGGAAATCCCGACGTGGCTGGTTCTGGGCATATAGACCAGGTAGCGCGAGGGAATCGACAGCTGCGTGGTCAGCCGCGCGCCCTTGGTGCCGATGGGGTCCTTGGTCACCTGCACCACCAGCGCCTGGCCTTCATGGACCAGCGCGCTGATGGGCTCGACGGCATTGCCTTCACGCGCAGAAATTTCCGAAGCATGGATAAAGGCGGCGCGCTCCAGCCCGATATCGACGAACGCCGCCTGCATGCCCGGCAGTACCCGCACCACCTTGCCCTTGTAGATATTGCCGACGATGCCACGACGCTGGGTGCGTTCGACATGCACCTCCTGCAGGACACCGTTCTCCACCACCGCCACCCGAGACTCCATGGGGGTGATGTTCATCAGAATCTCTTCGCTCATTATTGTTCTCGGCCTGTGGCGTGATACGAAACAGCCGAAGCTGACAGATGAGCTCGATTCTAACGACTTGAACGCTCAAGCACAGGTGTCTGTTGCCCAGAAGGGAATTCCAAAAGCAGCAAGTAGCTGTGCCGTTTCGCCCAGAGGCAGGCCGACCACCCCGGAATAGCTGCCCTGCAGGCCGCTGACGAATACCGCGCCCAGACCCTGAATGGCGTAGCCGCCCGCCTTGTCTTGCGGCTCGCCGCTGGCCCAGTAGCGTTCGGCTTCATCAGCCGTGATCGCGCGGAACTGCACCCGGCTGCCGACCAGGCGCACCACGCAGCCGGCCTCGCTGGCCAGCGCCACGGCGGTCAGCACCTGATGTTCACGCCCGGACAGCGCCTGCAGCATCGCCAGGGCATCGGCCTTGTCGACCGGCTTACCGAGAATGCGCCCGTCCAGCACCACCGAGGTATCGGCGCCCAGCACGCAGGCCGCGGGCTCTTCAATGTGCGACAGCCCGGCCAGCGCCTTTTCCCGCGCCAGACGCTGAACGTAGGTGTCGGGCGCTTCAGCCGCATGCGGCGTCTCGTCGATGGAAACGGGAAGAAGGGTAAAGCGAACGCCGATCTGGGTCAGCAATTCACGGCGTCTGGGCGACGCGGAGGCGAGAAACAATGCGGGCATGCCTGATCCTTGTTTAAGGTCTGTTGCCATTTCGTTCGCGGATTGCGACTAAACGTCAACAGACCCTAAGGTACGAGGCAGGTTCGCATATTCGGGCAGTGCCCGAAAGCCGACGTGCGGGGCACGCCAGCCCGGTCAGTTCAGAACTTGAAGTTGACGACCTGATCGCCCTTGAGCGACAGGGTGCGCTTTTGTGTCACACCACCTGAGGTGACCTGGACCTCGTAAACACCACTGTCGAGCATCAGTGAAATGGGCGTCGAGCCCTGTGGCTGCTCATTGATCAGCACCTGATCGTTGTACTTGTTGCTGCGCACGATAAGCGAATGAGTCTTGCTGTCGCACATTTCATAGGGCACATCGAGAATCGCGCAGGCCATCATCTTCTTGGCGGTCACGTTGGCCTGGATGCTCATCTGGGCAGTGACGGTGCCATCCATGCTCATGCTTGCCTCGGAGAACTCGGTCTTGGTGCGATAGCCATACCAGCTGGGGCTGAGTTTCAGTTCCTCGACCTGATCACGGATGTCTTCGCCAAGGACCCTCTCATAGTGGTCGAGCACCCACTGCGACATCCGTCCATCGTGCTCGTAACCAGCCAGGCAGGCGGCCAGGCTCTTGGTGGTCGAGCAGCGGAACGAAACCGACTCGTTGAAATAGAGGGTCTTGTCCAGACGCCGGGCAATCGACTGGATCTTCTTGCTGTTGCGCTTGCGTACTTCGGAAGCCAGCTGCGCCTTGAGGCGCTCCACGTCCCTGGCCGCCTGGGAGAAGCTCAGCTGCTTGGCACTCAGATCCTTCTCCACCGACTGCACGCGCTGCAGCGCCGCCTGCTCTTCATCAGCACTGCGTTTGTAATCTGCAAGCAACGTATCGAGGCGCTCGCGATTGCTGCTCTGCGCGAAGAAATCTTCCAGCTCCATGCGGATCAGCTTCTTGGCATTGCTCGACTGCAGAGCGGCTGCGCTTTGTGCGCTCTTCTCGACGCGCAAGGCATCTTCAAGACGCTGCTTCTCGGCCAGGATGGCGTCGAGTTCGGCAATCTTGGCCGTCAACTGATCGGAGTGCTCGAACTGCTCGCCGCCGGCCTGGGCCGCCCTGCTCAGTGGCGCAATCTGGGGTTCGGCGCCCTTGCCCGATACGCCAGCGCTGTCAGCCTGGGAATAATCACTGCCCACCAAAAGCGCCATGACCAGTGCACCGAAGAAGCCGGCCCCCGCCAGCATCGCCTTCGCCCCAATGAACACTCTTCTCGGCTTGGAATAACTCGAAACGCCCGTATCCATAACCCATTCGTCCGTATTGTGCTTAGCGTTGATAGTTCTAATTATAAGTTTCAGGCCTATGTGGCCTTTAGCTATTAAAAGTGTGGATAATTTCAGAAAAGGCCTGACGGCACAAGGACACAAGCGACGCGGCCCGATGACGCACGCAGCGCTCAATAAACGTTGAAGCGGCGTCGCATCCACTGCAAGGCGATGAACATCCAGGGCCAGAGCAAGGCGCTAACAGGCACAGGCACCAGGAACAACAGGGTCGGCGGGCGATTGCCTGTCAGCGTATTGAGCCACAACTGCACCAGCTGCCCGATGCCGAAGATCACCATCAGCACCAGGCTCTGCTGCATCAGGGGAAACATGCGCAGACGCTGCTGCAGGCTGAGCACAAGGAAGGTGATCAGAATCAGCGGCAGTCCGTTCTGTCCCAGCAACGTGCCGGAAAGCACATCGAGCACCAGGCTGCAGACGAACGCCGCTGCCATCGCTCCCCGATGCGGCAAGGCAATCGCCCAGTACGCAATGACCATGGCCAGCCAGAGCGGGCGCCCCAGCCCGGTGCTGTACGGCATGGGGGCAATGGAAAGCAGCAGCGCGACCATCAGTGTCAGCCAGATGACCCAGCTGTTGTTCGTGCGCCCGCTGTTCATGGTCGCGACTCCGTGTTCGCCGGAGGGGTTGCCGGCGTTTCCGGCTCAGCTACGGGTGCAGCCGGATCGGGCTGTGCATGCGCTGCTTCGCGATCCGCCGTGACCTGCGCTTCGGCGGCATCCGTGGCGCGCTCCTCGGGCGTGCGCGAATCGCTGAAGACCAGCAGCAGGTAGCGACTGCGGTTGAGCATCGCCGTGGGCGTTGCGCGAACGATGGAAAATGGCTGCCCTGAGCCACGCACCACTTCAGTGACCTGGGCGACCGGATAGCCACTGGGGAAACGCTGTCCCAGGCCGGAACTGACCAGAAGGTCCCCTTCCTTGATATCGGCCGTCTCGGCGACATGGCGCAGCTCGAGATAATCGGGGCTGCCGGTGCCCACGGCAATCGCACGCAGGCCATTGCGATTGACCTGCACCGGGATGCTGTGGGTGACATCCGTAAGCAGCAGGACCCTGGCGGCGTATGGCATCACTTCGACGACCTGGCCCATCAACCCGCTGGCATCGAGCACCGGCTGGCCGACGAACACACCATCCTGTGCGCCCTTGTCGATCAGGATGCGATGCGTAAAGGGGTTGGGATCGAGGCCGATCAGCTCGCCGACGATCACCTTGTCATCGACCAGAGCGGCGGAGTTGAGCAGCTCGCGCAAACGCACGTTCTGCTCGGTCAACATGGCCAGCTTCTGCAGGCGTCGCTGCATCAGCAGCGCTTCGGCCTTGAGCTTTTCGTTTTCAGCCGCCAGGCTGGTGCTGCTGCTGAGCTGTTCGGTGGCCCGCTGCCAGGTGCGCACCGGCAGATCGGCCAGCCAGTAGAAGGGCGTCAGCACCAACCCCATCTGACTACGCACCGGCTTGAGCGTATCGAAGCGAGCATCCACCACCATCAGCACGACACAGACCACGGAAAGCACCAGCAGGCGCACTCCGAGCATGGGTCCCTTGGCAAATAGCGGTTTGATCGGCGAATCCTCGCAGTGGCAGGCTTCAACTTAACGCAACAAGCCGAGAGCAGGTCCGACCCCGCTTTCGGCTTGCACTTGGAACCTGGTGCCTGTCGCTTACTCCGTGGACAACAGATCCATGGCGTGGCGATCCATCATTTCCAGTGCCCGACCGCCGCCACGCGCAACACAGGTCAGCGGCTCTTCGGCAACGATAACCGGCAGTCCGGTTTCCTGCGACAGCAACTTGTCCAGGTCACGCAGCAGTGCGCCGCCGCCGGTCAACACCAGGCCACGCTCGGCAATGTCCGAGGCCAGCTCCGGCGGCGATTGTTCCAGCGCGCTCTTGACCGCCTGGACGATGGTCGCCAGCGACTCCTGCAGCGCTTCGAGTACTTCATTGGAATTGAGGGTGAAGCTACGCGGCACGCCCTCAGCCAGGTTGCGGCCTCGCACGTCCACTTCACGCACATCATTGCTCGGAAAGGCCGTGCCGATTTCCTGCTTGATGCGCTCGGCGGTGGATTCACCGATCAGGCTGCCGTAGTTGCGGCGCACGTAGGTGACGATGGACTCGTCGAAGCGATCACCACCGACCCGCACGGACTCGGCGTAAACCACTCCATTAAGGGAGATCAATGCGATTTCCGTGGTGCCGCCGCCAATATCGACGACCATCGAGCCACGTGCTTCATCCACCGGCAGGCCTGCGCCAATCGCGGCCGCCATGGGCTCTTCGATGAGAAAGACTTCGCGCGCACCGGCCCCCAGGGCCGATTCGCGGATGGCGCGGCGCTCCACCTGGGTGGATTTGCACGGTACGCAGATCAGCACGCGCGGGCTGGGCTGCAGAAAGCTGTTCTCGTGAACCTTGTTGATAAAGTACTGCAGCATCTTTTCACAAACGCTGAAATCGGCGATAACGCCGTCCTTCATGGGGCGAATGGCGTTGATATTGCCAGGAGTACGACCCAGCATGCGCTTGGCGTCGGTACCCACCGCCACAACGCTTTTCTGATTGCCGTGGGAGCGGATGGCAACCACGGACGGCTCATCCAGGACGATGCCCCGGTCACGCACATAAATAAGAGTATTGGCAGTGCCCAGGTCGATCGACAGATCACTGGAAAACATGCCACGCAGTTTTTTGAACATGGGAAATGGCCCTGGGGCAAACGCGTGGGGAAAAAAGTGCCGCAAACTCTAACAATGGTGCGAACGTAGGGCAAGGCGCGCGTCCACGCCTGACCGGCCAGACATGGGCGATTCGGTGAAAGGCGACTGGCACAGTGTGCAAGCGGCACACCATCAAGCCGCAGCCATGCTACCGGGAAATCCTGCGGGCATGTAACATTGTCGGCTTTTCCGGGCTTTATGCCCACTGCTGCGGCCCATCCCTGCTGCCCATGCACCGCTGATGGTTGACGCAGGTCGCATCCGATTCGCTTTGCGCTGGAGAAACCCGATGGCGATTGAACGCTCCGAGGTGGAAAAGATCGCTCACCTGGCCCGCCTGGGTCTGGCTGAGGCCGATCTGCCCCGCACCACCGAGACCCTCAACAATATCCTCGGTCTGATTGACCGCATGCAGGCTGTCGATACCCGTGGCGTCGCGCCGCTGGCTCATCCGCTGGAAACCCACCAGCGCCTGCGCGCCGATGACGTCACCGAAACCAACCAGCGCGACGCCTACCAGGCCATCGCTCCGGCTGTGGAAGACGGCCTGTACCTGGTCCCACGGGTGATCGAGTGATGAAGGACACCGACATGCATCAACTGACCCTCGCCGAGATCGCTCGCAGCCTCGCCAGCAAGCACTTCTCCTCCGAAGAGCTGACACGCAGCCTGCTGGCGCGCATCGCCCGGCTCGATCCGCAGCTCAACAGCTTCATTACCGTCACCGAAGAATTGGCGCTTGAACAAGCGAAAGCCGCCGATATCCGCCGCGCAGCGGGTGAAGCCGGCCCGCTGCTCGGCGCGCCCATCGGTCACAAGGACCTGTTCTGCACCCAGGGCATCCGCACCAGTTGCGGCTCGAAGATGCTCGACAACTTCGCCGCCCCCTACGATGCCACCGTGGTGGAAAAACTCGCCGCTGCCGGCACCGTCACCCTCGGCAAGCTGAACATGGATGAGTTCGCCATGGGCTCGGCCAACGAATCCAGTCATTACGGCCCGGTGAAGAACCCCTGGGACCTCTCCCGCGTACCGGGCGGCTCTTCCGGCGGTTCCGCCGCGGCCCTTGCTGCACGCCTGCTGCCGGCGGCCACCGGCACCGACACCGGCGGCTCGATCCGCCAGCCGGCAGCGCTGACCAACCTCACCGGCCTCAAGCCCACCTATGGTCGCGTCTCGCGCTGGGGCATGGTCGCCTACGCCTCCAGCCTCGACCAAGCCGGCCCCATGGCCCGCACCGCCGAAGACTGCGCCCTGTTGCTGTCTGCCATGGCCGGCTTCGACCCGAAAGACTCCACCAGTGTCGAACAGCCGCTGGATGACTACCTCGCCGCGCTGAGCCAGCCGCTCGCCGGCCTGCGCATCGGCCTGCCGAAGGAATACTTCGGTGCAGGTCTGGACCCGAAAATCGCCGAAGCGGTGATGGCGGTGGTCGACGAACTGAAAAAGCTCGGCGCCACGGTAAAGGACATCAGCCTGCCGAGCATGCAGCACGCGATCCCGTCCTATTATGTGATCGCACCCGCCGAGGCCAGCTCCAACCTGTCGCGCTTCGACGGCGTGCGCTTCGGCTACCGCTGCGAAAAACCGACGGACCTCAACGACCTCTACAAACGCTCGCGCGCCGAAGGTTTCGGTGACGAGGTCAAGCGCCGTATCATGGTCGGCACCTATGCGCTGTCCGCCGGCTACTACGATGCCTACTACATCAAGGCCCAGCAGATTCGCCGGCTGATCAAGAACGACTTCGTCAGCGCCTTCGACGAGGTGGACGTGATTCTCGGTCCGACCACGCCGAACCTGGCCTGGAAACTCGGCGAGAAGAATGCGGACCCGGTTTCCGCCTACCTGGAAGATATCTACACCATCACCGCCAACCTGGCCGGCATTCCCGGCCTGTCCATGCCGGCCGGCTTCATCGACGGCCTGCCGGTGGGCGTACAGTTGCTGGCACCGTACTTCCAGGAGGCGCGTCTGCTCAATATCGCGCATCAGTATCAGCAAGTCACCGACTGGCACCAGCGCGCCCCGGTCGGATTCTGAGGAGATTGAAGATGCAATGGGAAACCGTCATCGGGCTTGAGATCCACGCACAGCTCGCCACCCAGTCGAAGATCTTCTCCGGCAGCGCCACCACTTTCGGCGCCGAACCCAACACCCAGGCCAGCCTGGTCGATCTGGGCATGCCCGGCACCCTGCCGGTGCTCAATGCCGAAGCCGTACGCATGGCCTGCAAGTTCGGCCTGGCCATCGACGCCGAAATCGCCGGCCAGAACGTCTTCGCGCGCAAGAACTACTTCTACCCGGACCTGCCCAAGGGCTACCAGACCAGCCAGATGGACCACCCCATCGTCGGCAAGGGCTTCCTCGACATCACACTGGAAGACGGCACCACCAAGCGCATCGGCATCACCCGCGCGCACCTGGAAGAGGATGCCGGCAAGAGCCTGCACGAAGACTTCCACGGCATGAGCGGCATCGACCTCAACCGTGCCGGCACGCCGCTGCTGGAGATCGTTTCCGAGCCGGACATCCGCAGCGCCAAGGAGGCCGTGGCCTACGTCAAGGCCATGCACTCGCTGGTGCGCTACCTGGGCATCTGCGACGGCAACATGGCCGAAGGCTCGCTGCGCTGCGACTGCAACGTCTCGGTACGACCCAAGGGCCAGGCCGCGTTCGGCACCCGCGCCGAGATCAAGAACGTCAACTCCTTTCGCTTCATCGAAAAGGCCATCAACCACGAAGTCCAGCGCCAGATCGAGCTGATCGAGGACGGCGGCAAAGTGGTGCAGGAAACCCGCCTGTACGATCCGAACAAGGACGAGACGCGCTCCATGCGCAGCAAGGAAGAGGCCAACGACTACCGCTACTTCCCCTGCCCCGACCTGCTGCCGGTGGTGATCGAGCAGAGCTTCCTCGACGAAGTGCGCGCCAGCCTGCCGGAGCTGCCGGTGCAGAAGCGCGAGCGTTTCGAGCGCGAGTTCGGCCTGTCCGCCTACGACGCCAGCGTGCTCTCGGCCAGCCGCGAACTGGCCGACTATTTCGAACAGGTCAACGCCAGCTGCGGTGACGCCAAGCTGGCGGCCAACTGGGTGATGGGCGAGCTGTCCAGCCTGCTCAACAGGGAAGGCCTGGAAATCGAGCAGTCTCCGGTGTCAGCCGGGCAACTGGGCGGCATGATCCTGCGCATCAGGGACAACACCATCAGCGGCAAGCTCGCCAAGATGGTCTTCGAGGCCCTGGCCGCCGGCGAAGGCGCCAGCGCCGACGAGATCATCGAGAAGAAGGGCCTCAAGCAGGTCACCGACGCCGGCGCTATCGAAAAGATGCTCGACGAGGTGCTGGCCGCCAACGCCGAACAGGTCGAACAGTACCGCGCCAGTGACGAAGCCAAGCGCGGCAAGATGTTCGGTTTCTTCGTCGGCCAGGCCATGAAGGCCTCCAAGGGCAAGGCCAACCCCGGTCAGGTGAACCAACTGCTGAAGCAGAAACTCGAAGGCTAAGCTGAACGATGGCCTTCTGCGCGGCGGCACCCGCTGCAACCGCGCAGAGGACCGCAGCACGGCTTTCGGCGCCGCCGGAGCTTCACCACACCTGCCGTGGGCCGTCGCCGACTCAGCGATCGACCAACGGAAGGATTTTCATGCAACTGACACGCTTTATTACCGTCCTACTGCTTCTGGTGCTATTGGCCAGCGGTTGCGCCGAACGCCAGCCGACCCAGCCATCCAAAGCGCCACCTGCCGTGCAGGATCGCTTCAGCCAGAGCGGCAAGGCGTCCTACTATGCTCGTTTGCACCACGGCAAACGTACGGCGAGCGGCGAGATCCATGATCAGAATGCACTGGTTGCGGCTCATCGCAGCCTGCCATTCGGGACGCGAGTGCGCGTAATCAACGAGCAGAACGGCAAACAGGTAGTGGTGCGAATCAACGACCGCGGACCATTCCGCCGCGGCCGCATCATCGACGTCTCGCGCGCGGCGGCAATACAACTGGACATGCTGGACCACGGCGTGGTCCGCGTACGTATCGAAACGCTCCCATGACCGATCCTACGCTTGCCCTCACCACGGCAACATGCAGCGCGGCCTCAGCAATGACGGGAGCGTACGCATGTCCTTGGTGACCTTTGCCTACCTGATCGGCGGCCTGGTGCTATTGGTGATCGGCGCCGAAGCGCTGGTGCGTGGCGCCGCCAGACTGGCCGGCCGTTTCGGCATTCCACCGTTGATCATCGGACTGACGGTGGTCGCCTTTGGCACCAGCGCACCGGAAACAGCCGTCAGCGTGCAGGCTTCACTCGGCGGCAGCGGTGATATCGCAGTAGGCAACGTGATCGGCAGCAACATTGCCAATATTCTGCTGATCCTCGGCCTGTCCGCTCTGATCGCACCGCTGGTGGTGTCCCGGCAGCTGATACGCCTGGATGTTCCGGTGATGATCGGCGCCGGCCTGCTCTGCTATGGGCTGGCCTTCAATGGCAGCATCAGTCGGCTGGACGGTATCCTGCTGCTCGCCTGCCTGATCGGCTATACCCTGTTTCTGGTGGCCGCCGGCAAAAGAGAAAGGCAGGCCCCCGAGAACGACGAGTTCGCCGCAGAGTTCGGCCCTGCCGATGGCGAAAAGCCGTTTGCCTGGGTGTTCCAGCTGTTGTTGATCCTGCTGGGCCTCGGCATGCTGGTGGGCGGCTCGAACCTGCTGATCGAAGGCGCCGTCGGCCTGGCCCGGGCACTGGGCCTCTCGGAGCTGGTCATCGGCCTTACGGTGGTGGCAGTCGGCACCTCGATGCCGGAGCTGGCGACTTCGGTGCTGGCCGTGATCAAAGGGGAGCGCGACATTGCCGTGGGCAACGTGGTCGGTAGCTGCATCTTCAATCTATTACTCGTCCTGGGCGCCGGCGCTGCAGTATCCGCGGAAGGGCTGTCCATTTCGCCCAATGCCCTGTCGTTCGATTTCCCGGTAATGCTGGCTGTGTTCGTCGCCTGCCTGCCGATTTTCTTCTCCGGCTACTGCATTCGCCGCTGGGAGGGCCTGCTGTTCTTCGCCTATTACATCGCCTATACGTTCTACCTGGTGATGTTCGCAACAGGCCTCGGCGCTATCGATCTGCTGCGCGATGCGATGCTCTGGTTCGCTTTCCCCTTGACGACCGTCACGCTTTTGGTGATCTTCCTGCGCGCCTGGCGACGCCAGCGCTAACCCTCTCTCTTTCTCTATCCTTGCGGAGCGCCACATCGTGACCCTGATGACTTTCGTCTACCTTCTAGCCGGCCTGGTGCTGCTCGTTGCCGGTGCGGAGGTACTGGTGCGCGGTGCCGCCAAACTCGCGGCCCAGTTCGGCATTTCACCGCTGGTCATCGGCCTGACCGTGGTCGCCTTCGGCACCAGCGCGCCGGAAACCGCCGTCAGCGTGCAGGCCGCCCTGAACGGCAGTGGCGATATCGCCATCGGCAACGTGGTCGGCAGCAACATCGCCAACGTGCTGCTGATTCTCGGTCTGACCGCGCTGGTCGCGCCGCTGGTAGTGTCGCGCCAGCTGATCCGCCTCGACGTGCCGATCATGATCGGCGCCAGCCTGGTCACCTTCGGCCTGGCCTGGGATGGCGAGCTCAGCCGTATCGATGGCACCATCCTGTTCAGCGCAGTGGTGATCTACACGCTGTTCCTGGTCATCAGCAGCCGCCGCGAGAACGCAGCCGATGCCGATGACGAGTTCGCCAAGGAGTTCGGTCTCGACGAGCCGGCCAAACCCCATGCCGGGCTTATCAATGCCGGCCTGGTGATCGCCGGCCTGGTGCTGCTGGTCGTGGGTTCCAACTTTCTGGTCGAGGGTGCCGTCGCGCTGGCGCGTGCGCTCGGCTTGTCGGAACTGGTCATCGGCCTCACCGTAATCGCCATCGGCACTTCACTGCCGGAGCTGGCCACTTCGATCATGGCGGCCTTGCGCGGCGAGCGTGACATCGCAGTGGGCAACATCGTCGGCAGCAACATCTTCAACCTGCTCTGCGTGCTGGGCCTCGCCTCGCTCGTCTCGCCGCAGGCAATTGCCGTGTCGTCCAATGCACTGGCCTTCGACTTCCCGGTGATGATCGCAGTGGCCGTGGCCTGTCTGCCGATCTTCTTTGCCGGCTATACCATCAATCGCTGGGAAGGCCTGCTGCTTCTCGCCTATTACATCGCCTACACGCTGTATCTGGTGATGAGCAGCACCGGACGACCATTTGCCGAAACCTTCGGCGACGCGATACTCGGCTATGCCCTGCCGCTGACCGCCATCACCCTGATCGTCATCGCCGGGCGGGCCTGGAAAAGGCAATAGTTTTCAAAGCCAGCCCAACCCGCTCAGCAACAGCAAACCCGCATTGATGGTGAGCGCCGAAAACAGCGTGGTGATCACGATGATGGTCGCCGCCAGGCGGTAGTTGGAGTTGACCGCGCGCGCCATGACGAAACTCGCCGCCGCCGTGGGGCTGGCGAAGTAAAGGAAGAGGATGCCCAGCTCGGCTCCGCGAAACCCCCACAGCCAGGCACCGAGCGTGGCCAGTAGCGGCAACCAGATCATCTTCATCAGGCTGGCACTGATCGCCGTGCCACTGCTTTCCCGTAGCGCGCTCAGCGACAGGGTCCCACCGATGCAGATCAGCGCCAGCGGCAGGCTCAACTGGGCAAAATAGCCCGCTGAGGTCAGCAGCCAGTCCGGTAGCGTCACCTGCCAATAAGCAAAGGGAATCGCCGTCGCCACACCGATAATCAAGGGATTGCGCAGAATGCTCAGGCACACCGAGCGCAGGCTGCTGTTGCCGCCGGGGCTGTAGATGGCCAGCACGACCACCGAGAGCGTGTTGTAGATGATGATCACCACGCCGGCGAGCACGCTGCCCAGCGACAGTCCGTAATCGCCATACAGGCTGCTCGCCAGTGCCAGCCCAACGATGCCGTTGTTGCCGCGAAATGCCCCCTGCACATACACGCCACGATCGGCCTGCGGGCAACGCCACAACGCCCAGACCCAGGCGAGTGCGAAGCTGGCGATATTGGCCAGCACGAAATAGCCGATCAGCGCCGGCTGCAATGCAGCGCTGAGGTCGGCCTGAAGAATCGACAGAAACAGCAGCGTCGGCATGCACCCCTTGAACACCAGCGTCGAGGCGCTGCCGATAAAGGCGCTGTCGATCCAGCCGATACGCCTGAGCACGACGCCGAGGAAGAGCATTGCGAATACCGGAGCGGTAACGCTCAGCGTCTGAACGACAAGGGAAGGCATGGATGGGCTCGGAGTGTGGGAGGCTGAAAGTCGCTCGTCGGGTTGGTAAAGCCTAACCCGACCTACACAGCGCAGAGCCCGCTTTCGTAGGTCGAATTAGCCGCAGGCGTAATCCGACGATCAGAAGACCGGAGATCGCTCGTCGGGTTGGTGAAGCGTAATCCGACCTGCAAAGGCATAACCCGACGATCAGGCTAGCGTCTTACAGGCCTTTTCTGCAGCTTACGCTGCAGGGTACGCCGATGCATGCCCAGCGCACGGGCGGTGGCGGAAATATTGCCGTCATGCTCGCCCAGCACGCGCTGGATGTGTTCCCACTGCAGGCGATCCACCGACATCGGGTTCTCCGGGACCAGCGTGTCCAGATCGGCATGCCGAGAGAGCAATGCAGCCAGAACATCATCGGCATCGGCGGGCTTGCACAGGTAGTTGCAGGCACCACGTTTGATGGCTTCGACCGCCGTGGCGATACTCGAATAGCCGGTCAGGATCAGCACCTTCATTTCCGGGTCCAGTTCCAGCAGCTTGGGCAGCAGCACCAGCCCCGAGTCACCTTCCATCTTGAGGTCCAGCACCGCGTAATCGGGCGTTTCCTGCCGGGCCATCTCCAGTCCTTCCTCTGCCGAACCGGCGATGCTGACGTGCAACCCCCGACGACTCATGGCACGCGCCATGACACGGGTAAAGGTCGGGTCATCATCCACCAGCAGCAGATGGGGCTGATCTTCGCCGTCGTGCTGCAGCTCTTCGGTCATCTATGCATTCCTCGCGATTGGGTCACGTCAGTGATCAGGCCCGTACCGAGCCGTGCGGCAGCCTCAATTCGGTCAGCGCGCCGCCATCTTCGTGATTGTAGAGTTTCACAGTCCCGCCGGCACGTGTCACGCTCGCCTGACTGAGAAATAGTCCCAGACCGAACCCCTTGCCCTTGGTGGTGATGAATGGCCTGCCGATCTGCTCGGCGATCGCCAGCGGCACGCCCGCGCCGTGGTCACGAATGGTCAGCGTGATCCATTGCGCGTCCCAATCCAGGCGGATATCCAGGTCGTCCGGGCTGGCATCGGTGGCATTGTTCAGCAGATTGAGCAGTGACTGTCCCAGGTCTGCAGGTGGCATCAGCCGTGGCGGGCTGCCCTTGCCCAGGCACTGGAAGCGATAGGTCGCCTCCGGTCGCATCAGGTGCCAGCGCTGCATCACCGACTCCACCCATTCACGGGCATTCTGCTCGACGATGGCCTGGCGACGATCCGCCTCGGCGGCGCGCACCAGCTGGCGCAGGCTTTCCTTGCACAGCTGAACCTGGGATTGCAGCAGCGCCAGATCTTCATTCAATGGTTGCGGCTGCTGGTATTCCTGGCGCAGCTCCTTGAGCAGCACGCTCATGGTCGCCAGCGGCGTACCCAGCTCATGAGCGGCCCCGGCAGCCTGGGTCGCCACGGCCAGCAACTGCTGGTCACGCATGCTTTCCTCGCGGCGCTGGGCCTGGAGCTGTTCCTGGCGCCGCAACTGTTCGGCCATGCGCGCGACGAAAAAGGTGATCAGCGCAGCGGCCAGCGCGAAGCTCAGCCACATGCCGTAGACCAGCAACGTGGTGCGATCGACCGGCGGCACGATGACAGGGTCGTACCAGGCCAGCATCAGCGTATACCCGGCCAGCGCCAGGCCAGAGAGGACGATCGAATACAGCCACGGCAAGGTCGCCGCAGCGATGGTCAGCGGCACCAGATAATAGGACACGAACGGATTGGTCGAGCCGCCCGAATAATACAGCAGGGCACTGTGAATCAGCAGGTCGGCCGCCAGATGAAAAGCGTACTCCTGCTCGGTCACAGGCCAGGGGCCTCGTAGCCGCAGCGCGGTCACCAGACAGATCAGGCCCGAAATGGCCAGCGTCACCCCCAGATGCAGCCATGGCAGCGCAACCAGTTGTGTGGCATAGGCAAGGCCCACCGCCCCGGCTTGGGCGGCAAGCACAAGGATGCGAATCAGGGTGAGCAGACGAAGATTCTGCCGGCTTGCCGACAGCAGTTGAACGGATGCGTACATGGGGTCTCCAATCGATTCGCGAGTATAACCAAGCGCCCCGTAAGGCACCCTGTCTGCGGCAATGAGACGCATGGAAAATCTGCGCAACCATTCACAACGGGATAAAGTCACAAGCCCGCATCCCGGTGCACACCTATTCAGGAGCCGTCATGTCTGCCTCTTTTGCCCGTCCAGTCGCTTTACTGGCCTGCCTGGCCTGCCTCCCGGTCGTCGCCGACGACCAGCGCTACAACCAGATATCCCTGCGCGCCGAAGCCACCAGCGAAGTGGCCCACGACCGTATGCATGTCACGCTCTACAGCGAAGCCCAGCATCAGGACCCGGCGCAACTCGCCGCCCAGACCACCCAAGTGATGAACCGGGCGCTGCAACGTGCCCGCCAGTCCAAGGGTGTCCTCGTCAACCAGGGCAGCCGTAGCAGCTATCCGGTCTACGAGGAAAAAGGCCAGCAGATCACCGCCTGGCGCGAACGAGCCGAACTGCGTCTTGAGAGCGGTGACTTCGCCGCCCTTTCCAAGCTCACCGGCGAGTTGATGCAGGACCTGAAGATGGGCAGCATGCACTTCAGCGTCTCCGACGCGATCCGCAAACAGAACGAAGATGCCCTGCTCAAGGATGCCATCGCTGCATTTCGCGCCAGAGCACAACTGGCCACCGAAGCACTGGGCGGCAGCGACTACCGGATCGTCAATCTCAACCTCGGCAGTGGCGGCGGTTATCAGCCAGTGATGCGCGCCATGGCGATGAAGAGCATGGATGCCATGGCGACACCGGAAATCGAGGCTGGCACTCGCCAGGTCAGCGTCAATGCCGACGGCGTCATCGAAGTGCTGATGCCATAACAAGTAAAAGCCGATAAAAGCGCTGGAGGCTGAACAGCTGGACGAACAAGCGAATCATACGGCCAAGGCTTTTGTAGGCTGGATTAGCCGAAGGCGTAATCCGACGTTCGCGCGGGTCAGCTGCAAGAGCTGCTTGCTCGGCTCAGGCTGTTGCCATTGCACTTACAACACCTTGTCACACCTAGATACAATTACTGGAACTCTTGCGCGCCGGGCTTTTCAGCCCGACCGCATGAGCAAATAGCCATCTTGGTAAATCTTTTGTAAGGAATTCCTATTCGCGAATAACTATCATGCGCGCCGGAATGATTCTCAACAAAAAGGATCCGCGCATGTACGTCCCTTCCACCCGTTCGGCACTGGCCATCGCTCTTATCGGCTGCAGCCTGCCCGTTCTCGCTGAAACCAATCCGGTAAACCTGGACACGATGGTTGTCAGTGCTTCCGGTTTCGAGCAGAAGATCACCGACGCTCCGGCGAGCATCAGTGTGATCACTCAGGAAGATCTGCAGCAGAAGCGTTTTGGTAACCTGGCGCAAGCGCTGGAAGATGTGGAAGGCATCGACGTACGCCAGGGTGCAGGCAAGACCGGTGGATTGAACATCAGCATTCGTGGCTTGCCCAGCGAGTACACCCTGATACTCATCGACGGACGCCGACAAAACACTGCCGGTAATGTCACGCCAAACGGTTTCAATGAAACCTCTACCAGTTTCATGCCGCCGATGTCGGCCATCGAGCGTATCGAAGTGATCCGTGGCCCGATGTCCACGCTCTACGGTTCCGATGCCATGGGTGGCGTGGTCAATATCATTACCAAGAAGGTCGCCGAGGAATGGGGCGGCTCGCTGAGTCTTGACCATACCTATCAGGACAACCGCGACTATGGCGATGCCAGCAAGGCCAGCCTTTACGCCAGCGGTCCGCTGATCGATGGCCTGCTGGGGTTGGCAGTACGCGGTAGCATTTACGACCGTAGCGAGACAGACCTGAGCTTCGATAACGACACCACTGTCAGCAAACGCGGCGCAGCACCCGTTGAAGGGCGCAACACCAACTTCGGCACTCGATTGACGCTGACCCCCCATGAAGATCACGATTTTTCCCTTGATTTCGAGCGCGGTCGGCAGGTCTATAACAATGATGACTGCCAGCTCGGAACCCTGGATGGGAAGTCTGGTGGCAATGCCATCGGCGGTTGCACCGTAGATGCACCGGCGACTATCAATGGCTACAAGGACGAGCTGCGTTTCGAACGCGATCAGTTCGCCTTGACGCATACCGGACGTCTCGGTTTCGGCACACTGGACAGCACTCTTACCCACAACACCACCGAAACTCTAGGACGTACTATTCCCGGTACTCTAGGCACCCCCTATAGCGGTTACCCAAGCATCGTGGGAGGCAATGACCGCAAGCTGAAATCTACCGATCTGATATTCGACACCAAGCTGGTCGCGCCTGTCGGCGAATCACATATCGCCACCATCGGCGCCCAATATTGGGATGCGGAGGTCGAGGATGGCATTGCAGCCGAAAAATTCCAGCAGACCTCATGGGCTCTGTTCATCGAAGACGAGTGGCGTCTACGCGATGACCTGGCCTTGACCCTGGGCGCCCGTTACGAAGATCACGAAGCCTTCGGCGGTCATATCAGCCCACGCGCCTATCTGGTCTGGAATACCAACGAAAGCTGGACGCTCAAGGGCGGAGTAAGCCGAGGCTACAAAACACCGACCCTCAATCAATTGCATGGCGGTATCAACGGTGTAAGCGGCCAGGGCCGCACCATAACCATCGGCAGTCCGGACCTGGACCCGGAAATCACCACCAACACCGAGTTCGGGGCCTACTACGACAATCTGGCAGGCTTCAGCGCCAACGCCACGCTGTTCCACACCAAGTTCAAGGACAAGATCGACAGCGGCACCCCTCTGCCCAACTGTAATTATCCAACGAACCCCAACCAGCCTGGCTGCGTGGATCTTGGTAGCAGTTTCCTGCAGGAAAACTTCGCCCAGAACGTGAATATCGGCGAAGCGGAAACCCAGGGCATAGAACTGGCAGGCCGCTGGCAATTCGCACCTGCCTGGTCGCTCTCGGGCAACTACACCTACACCGACAGCGAACAGAAAAGTGGGGATGACAAGGGAGCTCCTCTGACCAACACTCCGAAACACATGGCACATGCCAGCCTCAACTGGGAAGCGACCGATCGCCTGAACCTGTGGTTCAAAGGGGAATACCGAGGTGAGCGAGCACGCTTCAATCAACGCTACACGACTCTGACCACGGTAAATCAGGATCTCATGGATCAGGTCGGAGATCTCAAAGCCTATGAAGTGTTCCACCTGGGCGGCTCATTCCGCGCCTCAGAGAACGTAACGCTCAACGCCACCATCTACAACCTGTTCGACAAGGACTTCCTCGACGGAGAAAGCTACACCTCCGGCTCCACTACCGGCTGGGCTTCGTACTACACACAAACAGCCCAGTCGACCACCGGCACCCTGGAAGAAGGCCGTCGCTTCTGGCTCTCCGCCAACATCACCTTCTGATTCAGCGATGCAATATGGCCAGGCCGGAGTTCTCTCCGGCCTGGCCATATCTGCATCAGGCCGCCATGCGACAAAGACGCGAATGTATGCTGTTTGTAAATCCTTAACATTCAGTCCGAAAGCCTCTTAGAATCCAGTCACCAACCGTACTCAAGGACAATCATGCAACTCTGGCTCGGCACCCTGCGCCAATGGCACTGGATCAGCTCTGCGCTGTGCCTGGTGGGCATGTTGTTGTTTGCGGTGACCGGAATCACGCTCAACCACGCCGCGCAGATCGAAGCCAAACCGAAGATCATCGAGCATACGGCTTCATTGCCCGAATCCCTGCAACAACAGTTGTTGAGCGATCAACCAGGTGTGGGGCTGCCAAACGATTTGCGCGGCTGGCTCGAACAGGAGCTGGGCATCGACCTTGCTGGCCGTGATGCGGAATGGAGCGATGGCGAGCTGTATGTCGCCCTGCCCCGTCCGGGTGGCGACGCCTGGTTGAGCCTGGTACTGGAAACCGGCGAACTCGAATACGAGTCCACCGACCGTGGCTGGATTTCCTACCTCAACGACCTGCACAAGGGCCGCAATACCGGCACGGCCTGGAGCTGGTTCATCGATATTTTCGCCGCAGCCTGCGTGGTCTTCAGCCTCACCGGGTTGTTGCTGCTGCAACGGCATGCGGGTGGTCGACCGACGACCTGGCCACTGGTCGGGGCCGGGCTGGTGATTCCGCTGTTACTGGCGCTGCTGT
The DNA here is from genome assembly GCF_013522825.1 of Stutzerimonas stutzeri. Classification (GTDB taxonomy): domain Bacteria; phylum Pseudomonadota; class Gammaproteobacteria; order Pseudomonadales; family Pseudomonadaceae; genus Stutzerimonas; species Stutzerimonas stutzeri_AK. Next base: position 39,559 of record NZ_JAAMQZ010000021.1, on the reverse strand, counting down.
TCATTCATTAAGGATGTGTCATGCGTAAACGCTTGTTGTTACCCCTTGCGCTGCTCAGCGCGCCGCTGATGGCGGCCGATATGCAGATCGATGTGGAAATCCCGCGTCTGCAGGTTGCCGAATACCACCGCCCGTACGTGGCCATCTGGCTGGAAAAGCCGGACCAAAGCCATGTCGCCGACCTGACGGTCTGGTACGACCTGAAGCTGAAAGACAAGGAAGGCGAGAAATGGCTCAAGGACCTGCGCCAGTGGTGGCGTCGCAGTGGCCGCAGCCTGGAAATGCCGGTTGACGGCGTCTCGGCGGCAACCCGCGCAGTGGGCACCCACCAGTTGAACTACAAGGGCAGCGACGCACCGCTCAAGGCATTGGCAGACGGCGATTACAACCTGGTGGTGGAGGCCGTGCGTGAAGTGGGTGGCCGCGAGCTGCTGCGCGTGCCCTTCACCTGGCCGCAGGCTTCGACAGCCAGCGCCCAGGGTGCCACCGAGCTGGGCACCATCACCCTTACCATCAAACCCTGATCAAGGAAGCCACATATGAACCGCATGCTGAAATGGACCGCCCTGGCTTTGGCCGTAACCCTGCCATTGTCCGCCCAGGCCCACCGTGCCTGGATGCTGCCCTCCTCCACTGTGCTGTCCGGTGAAGAGCCCTGGATCACCGTGGATGCCGCCGTATCCAACGACCTGTTCTACTTCGAGCACTTCCCGCTGCAACTGGAAGGTATCGGCAAGCCCCTGCAAATGCCTGCCCGCACGCCCCAGGCTGCCCAAGGCGACAAGCCGGCCACCCCCGCGCCGGCACCGATGCGCCGCCCGGCCAACAAGCTGGTCATCCTCGCGCCGGACGGCAGCGAAGTGGACGCACAGAACGGCGCTGTCGGTCGCTATCGCAGCACCTTCGATGTGCATCTGACCCAGAAGGGCACCTACAAGCTGGCGGTGGCCAGCAGCGGCCTGATGGCCACCTGGAAGGAAGGCGAAGAGCGCCGCCGCTGGATGGGCAAGGCCGAGGAACTGAAGCAGGCCATCCCGGCCAATGCCAGTGAGCTGCAGGTCATCCAGCGCAACAGCCGCATGGAAACCTTCGTCACCGCCGGCAACCCCACCGACAAGGTTTTGGCCCCCACCAACCAGGGCCTGGAACTGGTGCCGGTCACCCATCCCAATGACCTGTTCGCCGGCGAGGCAGCAGAGTTCACCTTCCTGCTCGACGGCAAGCCGGCCAAGGACGTGGAAATCAGCGTGGTGCCCGGCGGCAACCGCTACCGCGACGAGACCGGCGATTTCACCGTCAAGACCGACGCTGAGGGCAAGGTCGCCATCACCTGGCCGACACCGGGCATGTACTGGCTGGAAGCCGAGCTGAGCACTACCGAAGGCGTTGCCAAGCCGGTCACCGAGCGCCGCGCCGTGTACAGCGCCACCCTGGAAGTGCAGGCGCCCTGAGGCCAAGCGTCTCACAGCAATCGCCCCCAGCGGGGGCCGGCTTGCCGGCCCCTCGCCACTTCTGACACCAGCGCGGGACTCGCCCCTTGAAGTCGCTCCCTCTGCTCGCCGGCCTGGTTCTGGCCATTCTTCTGTTCTGGCTAGAACCGCCCCGCCTGGTTTCCGCCTTCCTTGTTCTGCTTGTCTGGCTGGTTCTGTGCCTTTACAGCTGGCTCAACTGGCGAAGCGGTCGCGTGCCTGCCGCCAGCGCGAACAGCCTGCCGGTCGCCTATGCCAGCCAGGGCGGCCAGGCCCGCGACATTGCCGAGCGCAGCGCCGCGCAGCTCACCCAGGCTGGCCGGCCGGCTCATGCGTTGCCGCTGGAGAAGCTTGATCTGGGCGAACTACCGCCGCGCCTGCTGCTGATCGCCAGCACCTACGGTGACGGCGAAGCCCCCGAGCATGTCGCACGCTTTGCCCGCCGCCTGGAGCAGCCGGGGCTGGACCTGCATGCCGTGGAATACGCCCTGCTCGGCCTCGGTGATCGCCAGTACGCCCACTTTTGCGCCTTCGCCCAACACCTGGACCACGCGCTGCGCGCACGCGGAGCAAGCGCACTGTTCGACCGTCTGGAAGCCGATGCCCTGGACCCGGCTGTGCTGCGCCGCTGGCAACAGCAACTTGGCCAGCTCGCCGGTCATGCCGAGTTCAGCGACTGGCTGCCGGCTGACTACCAGCCGTGGACGCTGGCCGCACGCAAGCAGCTGAACCCCGGTAGCCAGGGCGCGCCGCTGTATCACTTGCAATTGCTGCCGCCGGCTGGCGACGTCCAGTGGCAGGCCGGCGATATCGCCGAAATCGGCCCACGGCAAACCCCCGAGCAGGTCGCCGCCCTGCTTGATGCACTGCAACTGCGAAGCGCTACAGAGCTTGCCGATGGCCGCACCCTGGCGGACGAACTGAGCCGTCGCCAACTGCCGGAAGAGCCGAGCGGCCTGCGCGGACTCACCCCACAACAACTGCTGGAGCAGTTGCCGCGTCTGGCGCACCGCGACTACTCCATCGCCTCGCTGGCCGAGGACGGCCATCTGGAGCTGCTGGTACGCCTGCAACAGCACGCCGACGGTAGCCTGGGGCTCGGCTCCGGATGGCTCTGCGCGCATGCAGCACCCACTGCCTGCATCGACCTGCGCATCCGCGCCAACCCTGGCTTCCGCTTGCCGCAGCATGCCGGCCCACTGATCCTGATCGGCAACGGCAGTGGTCTGGCCGGCCTGCGCGCGCACCTGCGTGAGCGCGAACGACTCGGCCAGCACGGCCATTGGCTACTGTTTGGCGAACGCAATGCAGCCCATGATTTCCTGCTGCGCGATGAGCTGGAACGCTGGCAGCACAGCGGCCACCTGGCGCGGCTGGACTTGGCCTTTTCCCGCGATCAGGCCGCCCCCGTCTACGTCCAGCACCTGCTGCGTGATGCCGCCGAAGACCTGCGCAGCTGGCTTGCTCGCGGCGCCACCCTGCTGGTCTGCGGCAGCCTGCAGGGCATGGGCCGCGAGGTGGACGCCCTGCTCCACGGCCTGCTCGGCGAAGACGAGGTGGAGCGGCTGCGTGAAGCCGGTCGCTATCGCCGGGATGTCTACTGAGGCACTGATCTCGGCTATGTCCTCATTGGTTGTTGATAGATCGATTTGGCTTGCGTAGAAGATTCTATGTCTATGACGACCTCACATCGCGGCACGGACTCGTAGGGTGGAACCGCCGAAGGCGTTTCCACCGTTTACCACGAACCGGGGCAACTGGCGGTCCTATACCAACGCACACCAGCGCAGGGTCCTGCCCTTGCCTTCTGCGCTCACTCGGCCTCGCCCATCGCCTGCGGCGACCCGGATGACGCCTTCGGCTAATCCAGGCTACGGTTTGGTAGCGTTAACGCATACAAAGCCAATTCCTCAGCCCTGCGGAGCGACGAAGCCGCCGCCGAGGGTCTTGTACAGGCTCACCTGGTTGAGCAGTTGCGATGAGGTGTTCTGCAGAAAAGTATCGCGCGCAGAGAACAGCGTCTGCTGCGCACTGAGCACAGTCAGCAAGTCACTAGCCCCGGCGCGATACTGGATTTGCGCCAGCTCGAAAGTGCGCTCCGCATTGACCAGCACCTGGCGCTGGCTGGCGTACTGCAGCTGCCCTTCGCGCACGGTGACCAGCGCATCCTCGACTTCCTTGAGCGCCGTCAGAATGCTCTGTCGGTAACCGGCGACCAGCTCCACGTAGCGCTCTTCGCTCAAATCCACCTGTCCGCGCAGGGCGCCGCCACGGAAGATCGGCTGCAGCAGCGAAGCGCCGATGCTGGTTGCCAGATCTGCCGAACTCAGCCCGGAAAGGGCCGCATCCTGCAGACTGGCCGAAGCGCTCAGGGAGATGCTGGGGAACAAGGCAGCACGCGCCACACCGATATTGACGTTGGCCGCGCGCAGCTGGGTTTCGGCACGGCGCAGGTCTGGCCGGCGCAACAGCAGCTCGGATGGCAGCCCGGTAGCAACCGGGTCCGGCAGCAACAGTTCATCCAGAGAGCCGGCCCGGATACGTGCGGCGATCCCCTGCGGGGCTTCGCCCAGCAGCAGCGCCAGCGCCGTTTCAGCGGTGGCCACCTGCTGACGCAAGCCCGGCAGTGCTGCCCGGCGCTGCTCGACCAGGGTCTGCTGCTGCACGCGATCCAGCTCGCTGCCGGCGCCCAGACGCACCTTGGCATCCACCATGCTCATCACCTGCTCGGCAACGCGCAGGTTCTCCTCGGCCAGGCGCAGCCGTTCACGCAACTCCAGCACCTTGAAGTAGCTGGTGGCCACCGAGGCATCCACCGTCAGTGCCACGCTGTCGCGCTCGTAGGCGCTGGCCTGGGCATTCAGTTCGCTGCTGGCCAGGGCGTCACGATTGCGCCCCCAGACATCCAGCTCGTAACTGGCCGATAGCCCGGCGCTGTAGCGGGTCGCGCTCGTGCCACTCTCGATATCCGAACGATTGCCGCCCAGATTGCCGTTCAGTATCGGTAGCAGGGATGCCCCGGCGATGCGCGCCTGGATGTCCGCCTGGCGCACCCGGCTCATGGCCGTGGCCAGGTCGAGGTTGCCATCCTGGGCCTGGCGGACAAGGCGATCCAGCTCGCCACTGCCGAACAGTGTCCACCAGTCTGGTGTCAGCGGCAGGCCCTGCTCCAGCTCGGCATTCCACTGGGCCGGCAGGCCGAGCGCGGGTTCTTCGTATACCGGCGCCAGGCTGCAGCCGGCCAGCAGAATGGCCGAAGCCAGCAGGGAAAGCAGCGGTTTGTGCATGGTGATCATCCTGAAATTCAGTCGGCGGCCAGCGCCTGTACCGGGTCGAGGTGTGCTGCCTTGCGCGCCGGCATCAGGCCGAAGATCAGGCCGATGGCGAAGGAGCAGCCGAATGCCAGCAACACCGGCGCCAAGGTGAACTGCACGGCGGTGCCGAAATGCTGGATCAGCCAGGCCGAGCCCAGGCCAAGCAGCACGCCGATCACCCCGCCGATGGCCGAGACCACCATCGCTTCGGTGATGAACTGCTGGAGGATGTTGCTGGTGCGTGCGCCGGTGGCCATGCGGATGCCGATCTCGCGGGTCCGTTCGGTGACGTTGACCAGCATGATATTCATCACGCCGATGCCGCCGACCAACAGGGAAATCGCCGCGATGGAGCCCAGCAGCACGGTCAGGGTGTCCTGGGTGGCAGTCACCGCTTCGAGCAGCGAGGCGGTGTTGCGAATCTGGAAGTCCTCGACGCCGTTATGCCGCTGCAATAGCACCTGGCGGATACGTTCTTCGGTTTCCTCAATCCGCGAAACATCTTCGATGTAGGCGGTAATGCTCTGCACATGGCGCCGACCGAACAGGCGCAGGCTGCCGGTTGAAAACGGCACCAGGGCCACGTCATCCTGATCCTGGCCCCAGGGCGTGGCGCCCTTGGCCGCCATGACCCCGACCACCTGGAACGGCACGTTCTGGATCAGCAGGTAGCGGCCCACCGGGTCATCGCCGGGAAACAGGTTGTTGGCCACGGTCTGGCCGATCACCGTGACTGCAGCATGGCTGCGCTCATCCTCGGCGGAGAAGAAACTGCCGCTGGCCAGCGACCACTCGCGCACCAGCGGCATGCCGGCGTTGGTGGCGGTGATGCTGGTCTTGTAGTCGATGTTGCCGGCGCGCAGCGTGGCGCTGCCCTGCAACTCGCCAAGGGCATCACGCACGTTACCCAGTTGCGCTACGGCAAGGGCGTCGTCGGGGGTCAGGGTCGCGGTCACGCCATCGACCGAACGCGGCATGTTTGGCGCGCCGGGGCGGATCGACAGCAGGTTGGTGCCCATCGCACTGATGCGTTCGACCACTGATTCACGCGCGCCATTGCCCACCGCCAGCATGGCCACCACCGAAGCCACGCCGATGACGATACCGAGCAGTGTCAGCACGGTGCGGAACTGGTTGGCGCGCAGTGCGCGGACGGCCATGCGCACCGCCTCGCCGATATCGGCCAGCAAGGCAGCCGGTGCCCGCTGCGTGGTCTCCAACTGCAGCGGCTGGCTGGCGGTCTGCTGGCGCGTACCGCTGTCGGCGACGATATGGCCGTCGCGAATCTCGATCAGCCGCTCGGCGTGACTGGCCACCTCGCGGTCATGGGTGATGATGATCACCGTCTTGCCCGCCGCGCTGAGCTCCTTGAGCAGCGCCAGCACCTCCTCGCCACTGCGGCTGTCCAGCGCGCCGGTGGGCTCATCGGCGAGGATCACCTCGGCATCGTTCATCAGCGCACGGGCAATGGATACCCGCTGTTGCTGGCCGCCGGACAAATGACTCGGGCGATTGCCCAGGCGTTCGCCCAGACCAAGGCGGGTCAGCAAGGCTTCGGCGCGCGCATGCCGCTCGGCTGCCGGACGACCGGCATAGATCGCCGGGATCTCGACGTTTTCCAGGGCGTTGGCACTGGGGATCAGGTTGTAGCTCTGGAACACGAAGCCGAACCCCTGGCGGCGCAACTCGGCCAGTTGGTCACTGTCCAGCGCCGCCACCGCCTGCCCGGCGAAGCGGTATTCGCCGCCGCTGGGGCGGTCCAGGCAGCCGAGGATGTTCATCAGGGTGCTCTTGCCGGAGCCGGAAGCACCCATGATGGCGACGAACTCGCCACGGCGGATGTCCAGGCTGATGCCGTGCAACACATGCACCCTCAGCTCGCCGCTGCCGAAGCTGCGGCGGATGTCGCGCAATTCGATCAATGCACCCATGTCGGCAGCCTCAGAAACGTGGGCCCATACGGCGCTGGCCCTGACCGGCACCCGCCGGACGCCCCGCCGGACCGGCAGTCGCAACCAGCAACTGCTCGCCCTCACGCAGACCATCGAGCACTTGGGCATGCACCCGATCGCGCAAGCCGATCAGCACTTCGCGCTCGACCGTTTTACCGCCCTCCAGCACCGCCAGGCGATAGCGTGTGCCTTGTGCATCTGGCCGGCCCCGCCCCTGCAGCACACCGACCGGCACGGTCAGCACATCGTCGGCCTGGGCGTTGACGAAGAACACCTGGGCGCTCATCTGGGTCATCAGCCGGCCATCGGGGTTCTCCACCTCGAATTCCGCGTTATACAGCACCACGTTGTTGGTCACTGTCGGCGTCGGCAGGATCTGCCGCAGGCTGGCTTGCCAGCGCCGCTCCTGGCCAAGGGTGGTGAAGTACACCGGCATGCCGACGCGCAGCCTGCCGATATCGGCTTCCGAGACCTGAGTCTGTACCGTCATGCGCGACAGGTCGGCGACCTGCACGATGAGCGGCGCCTGCTGGTTGGCGTTGAGGGTCTGACCCTGCTTGGCCGACTGCGATACCACGGTGCCGGCCAGCGGCGCGTAGATCTTGGTGTAGCCGAGGTTGGTGCGGTCCTGCTCCAGCCCGGCCTCGGTCTGGGCGATCTGCGCCTTGAGCGCGTCGATGGCGGCGGTACGCACCGCCAGCTGAGCCTCAGCAGACTCCAGCGCCTCGCGGCTGGTGGCGTTTTCGGCGAACAGCGTCTGCTGACGCTGCATCTGCAAACGGGCCAGGCGCAGTTCGGCTTCGGCCTGCCGGAACTGGGCACGCTGGCTGTTCAGTTGCGCTTCACTGGCCAACACCTTGGCCTCGGAGACCCGTGGATCGATCTCGGCCAGCAGTTGGCCCTCTTCGACCTGATCGCCCAGCGCAACGTGCAGTTTGAGCAACTGGCCGGAAACCTGGGCGCCGACATCGACATACTCCACTGGCTGCAGGGTGCCAAGTGCGGTGATGGTGTCCTCGATGGCGCCGCGACCGACCGTGAACGTCTGCGTGGTGCCTGTGGCTCCGCTGGCATCGCGCGACAGCCAGTAGCCGCCAGCAGCGAGCACCAAGGTAAGCGCCACTCCGAATGGAAGAAAACGACGAAACGGGGAAACGCGCGCGATGGGCATGGCAGACCTGATCCAGAATTCTTCAACTGGCGCGCATACTAGGAGTAAGTCTGTAGAGGGAACAGGCAGGCCAAGGTAAACCCAAGGTAAAGGTTAGGGCATGCCGGAGGAGCAACCCTCGCATTTGTCGGAGCAGCTAAGCCGCAAACAGGCCAGCCACTCCGGTGCCAGGCATGGAGCAAAAGCTTCGTGACTGAAGTCACTCCCACAAGAGCCGGGTGCAAAGCCAGGTATATGGCCACACACAAAAACGCCGCGAAGATCGCGGCGCTTGCATCTCAAGTGAGGCTTAGATGTAGTAAGCCTTCAGCGGCGGGAAGCCGTTGAACTCCACCGCGCTGTAGCTGGTGGTGTAGGCACCCGTGGACAGCCAGTACATGCGATCACCGATGGCCAGGTTCAGCGGCAGGCCGTACTTGTAGTTCTCATACATGATGTCCGCGCTGTCACAGGTCGGGCCGGCGATCACCACTTCTTCCATCTCGCCCTTCTTCTCGGTCCAGATGGGGAACTTGATCGCCTCGCCCATGGTTTCGATCAGCCCGGAGAACATGCCGACGTCGGTGTAGACCCAGCGCTCGACGGCGGTACGCGACTTACGCGCCACCAGCACCACTTCGCTGACCAGAATGCCGGCGTTGGCGATCAGCGAACGGCCCGGCTCCAGGATGATTTCCGGCAGATCGTCGCCGAAGTCTTCCTTGAGGAAGCGGATGATCTCATCGGCATAGGTTTCCAGGCTGTTGGTGCGGGTGATGTAGTTGGCCGGGAAGCCGCCGCCCATGTTGATCATTTTCAGTTCGATGCCGTCTTCTTCCTTGAGACGCTCGAAGATCACCTTGACCTTGGCGATGGCCGCATCCCACACGGAGATGTCGCGCTGCTGCGAACCGACGTGGAAGGAAATGCCGTAGGGCTCCAGCTTGAGCTGGCGGGCCAGGATCAGCAGGTCCATGGCCATGTCGGTCTGGCAGCCGAACTTGCGCGACAAAGGCCAGTCGGCGGTGGTCGAACCTTCGGTGAGGATGCGCACGTAGACCTTCGAGCCCGGCGCGGCCTTGGCGATGTTGCGCAGGTCGGCTTCCGAATCGGTGGCGAACATGCGCACGCCCTTCTCGTAGAAGTAGCGGATGTCCTTGGCTTTCTTGATGGTGTTGCCGTAGCTGATGCGCTCGGGGCCGACGCCACGCGACATCACCTTGTCCAGCTCATAGATCGAGGCGATGTCGAAGCTCGACCCCTTGTCCCTGAGCAGATCGATGATCTCGACCGCCGGGTTGGCCTTGACCGCGTAGTAGACCTTGGCGAACTCGAAACCGGCGCGCAGATCGTCATAGGCCTTGTCGATGGTGGCGGTGTCGATGACCACGAACGGCGTTTCGTGCTGGTCGGCGAAAGCCTTCATCTTCTGGAAGGTGGGGCGGGAATAATAGTCTTCGATCTTGATCGACATGCATGGCTCCAAATCGGGAAAACGTAAAGTCGGATTAGGGATGGAAAGAACGCCTGATCAGTTTCCCCACTTTGGTTCGCCTACTTCCCAAGGCTGTGTCGCCGAGAATCGCCGCCAGGCGATCTCTCGTCGTCAGTACTTGAGCCGGATGGATCGTTGCCAGCATGGACGTTCGGGCGCGAACCATAAGACCAAGCGTCACAGGGGTCAAGAGTCGATTTCCACCTGTTTATCACAGCTGGAAGGCAACGATGTTTCAGGAGGACTTCCCGCCCCTTGCGGGAATTATTCCCGGTCATTTTCGGGAAAAATTCCCGCGAGCGTTCACCAACGAAGCCCAACAAAAGTATTAAACCAATGGAGCCATCGGTCAGTTCCCGGCACCCGTCGGCTGATCGACCATGGGTCGCGAAAAAGCTGCCCACCAAGGACATAACAATTATGAGCTCCCGCCCCTATCCGACGCTTGTTCAGCTGTCTCTGCTGATGTGCATGCCTGCCCTTGCAGTCGCCCAGCAGGACGCCGCGCCTCTGGAACTGCCCAGCCTCGACGTACGCAGCCTGGTTCCTGAAAATGTTCAGGGAATGCCCGGCGCAGCCAGCCTGCTGCCTAGGGAAACCATCGACACCTACAAGCCCTACAGCCTGCACGACGCGCTGGATTTCGTGCCCGGCGTGCGCACCATCGACGATGACGTGCTCGGCCTGCGCTCGGGCATCGGCGTGCGCGGCGCCCCACCACGGCGCTCGCGCAAGGTGCTGCTGCTCGAAGACGGCACCCCCATCAACAACAGCGCCTATCTCGACTCCGGTGCGCACTACACGCCGCCGATGCAGCGCCTGGAGCAGGTCGAGGTGCTCAAGGGGGCCGGCCAGATCATCCACGGCCCGCTGAACAACCACGGCATCATCAACTTCCGCAACCTGCGCCCCAGCGACACGCCCGAAACCCGCGTGGAGCTGGCCGGCGGCAACCAGAACAGCCAGCTGCAGCACGTCATGCACCGGCGCACCGAAGGCAGCCTGGGCATGGTGTTCGCCTACACCGGCCGTGAAGGGGATGGTACCTTCGACGTGGAAGAGCACGAGTTCGACGACTTCTACGGCGGCCTCGAATGGCAGCTCAACGACAACCACCAACTCGCCGCCTCGGCCACCTATTTCCGCGAGCGCTCCCAGGGCTACGATGAAAGCAACCTCTCGCTGCAGCAGTACCGTGAAGACCCGCGCGGCAAGAAACGCCTGGACGAAGGTCGCGAGTTCAACAACATTTCGGTGGACTACTATAAGCTCGATCTGACCCACAACTTCCAGATCAGCGACGACGTGCGCCTGTCCTCGAAAGTCTTCGCCACCGAACTGGACCGCCCGCGCTTCCAGACCCGCGGCACCTCACCCGAGGAAGGCGGCGTGATGGAAGGCCGTGACCGCCGCTACCACACCCTGGGCCTGGACAGCCGCCTGGACATCGGCGGCATTTCCGCGCTCGGTTTCGACCACCGCATCCAGACCGGCATTCGCTACGAGAAGCACCGCTTCGCTGACCGCCGTCCGGTGGGCCGCCCTGGCGAGGCACTCAAGGAAGGCAACCGTGGCGAGGTCTATGCCCATGCCGGCGAAGACGGCTACACCCGCGATGGCCGCCTGATGACCTACGATGCCGAGGCCATTTCCGCCTTCGCCCAGAACACCCTGAACTGGGGCGACTGGGCCATCACCCCCGGCCTGCGCTTCGAGACCTTCAACCAGTACAACAAGACCAACTTCCGCCCCGGCAGCGCCGATGAAGGCACCACCAGGAAGGACAGCAATACCCTGCTGCTGCCGGGCATCAGCCTGCTCTACAGCGGCTTCGACAGCAGCGAGATCTACGCCGGTATCCATCGCGGCTATGCGCCGGCCTCGGCCCGCAGCGACGAATTCCCGCTGACCCCGGAAACCGGCATCAACAGCCAGATCGGCCTGCGCACCAATGCAATCAAGGGTGTCAGCCTCGACATGGCGTTGTTCTACAACCGCATCGAGGACACGCTGATCCGCGCAGAGGTCGACAGCTTCGGCGATGCCCGTTTCATCAACGCCGCCGACTCGCGGGTCTACGGCCTGGATCTGGGCGCGCGCGTGGACTCCTGGGCCTGGTACGACTCGCCGCTGAACGTCTTTGCCGAAGCCGCGATGAACTACACCAACGCGAAATTCAGCGATGGTCCGCTCAAAGGCAATGACGTACCCGAGATACCCCGCTATTCCGGCAGCCTGACCCTGGGCCTGGAGCACACCGCCGGCTGGCACCTGAGCGCCACCGTCAGCCACTTCGGCGCCTTCTATACCGATATCGAGAACACCCGGCCGATCACCGCCAGCGGCGACGAGGAGGATGCCGGTCGCGTACCCAGCCACACCCTGCTCTCGGCCCGCGCCAGCTACAAGCTGCCCACTCGCCTGGACACCACACTCTGGGTCCAGGGCCGCAACCTGACCGACAAGCTCTACATCGCCGACATTCAGGAAGGCATCCGCCCCGGCGCGCCGCGCTCGGTGCTGGCGGGCGTGACGTTCAACTTCTGACGGTTCAGCGAGTGGCTTGCCAGCCGGCAAGCCACTTGCCACCGCAGGGTCGAATTCATTCGACCACCGTCCGAAAAACGCGAACACGTTCGACCCTGCAAGACCGGCAAATACGACTCGCGTATAATCGGCGGCTTTTCCGTTTTGCCAAAAGCAGGGTTTGCCTTCCATGACCACCCAGTCCGCCGAAGTCGCGAAGCGCCGTACCTTCGCCATCATTTCCCACCCCGACGCGGGCAAGACCACCATCACCGAAAAGCTGCTGCTGATGGGCAAGGCGATCGAGGTCGCCGGCACGGTGAAGTCGCGCAAGTCCGACCGCCACGCCACCTCCGACTGGATGGAAATGGAGAAGCAGCGCGGCATCTCCATCACCACCTCGGTGATGCAGTTCCCCTATCGCGCGCAGATGATCAACCTGCTCGACACCCCCGGTCACGAGGACTTCTCGGAAGACACCTACCGCACCCTGACCGCCGTGGACAGCGCGCTGATGGTGCTCGACGGCGGCAAGGGCGTCGAGCCGCGCACCATCGCCCTGATGGATGTGTGCCGGCTGCGGGATACACCGATCGTCAGTTTCATCAACAAGCTGGACCGCGACATTCGCGACCCCATCGAGCTGCTCGACGAGATCGAAGCGGTGCTGAAGATCAAGGCCGCACCCATCACCTGGCCGATCGGCTGCTACCGCGACTTCAAGGGCGTGTACCACCTCAAGGGCGACTACATCATCGTCTACACCCCTGGCCATGGTCATGAGCGCACGGCGGTGAAGATCATCGAGAAGCTCGATTCCTCTGAGGCCCGCGCACACCTGGGCGACGAGTACGAGCGCTTCACCGAACAGCTGGAACTGGTCCAGGGCGCCTGCCACGAGTTCGATCAGCAAGAGTTCCTCGCCGGCCAGCTGACCCCGGTGTTCTTCGGTACCGCGCTGGGCAACTTCGGCGTCGATCACGTGCTCGACGCCATCGTCGACTGGGCACCGATGCCGCTGCCGCGCACCGCCAACGAACGCGTGGTCGAGCCGGTGGAGGAGAAATTCAGCGGCTTCGTGTTCAAGATCCAGGCGAACATGGACCCGAAACACAGGGATCGGATCGCCTTCATGCGCATCTGCTCCGGTCATTACGAGAAGGGCATGAAGCTGCGTCATGCGCGCCTGGGCAAGGACGTGCGCATCGCCGACGCCCTGACCTTCTTCTCCAGCGAGCGCGAGATGCTCGAACAGGCCTGGGCCGGCGACATCATCGGCCTGCACAACCACGGCACCATCCAGATCGGCGACACCTTCACCGAAGGCGAGAACCTGAGCTTCACCGGCATCCCGCACTTCGCCCCGGAACTGTTCCGCCGCGTGCGCCTGAAGGATCCGCTCAAATCCAAGCAGCTGCGCCAGGGCCTGCAGGAACTGGCCGAGGAAGGCGCCACCCAGGTGTTCTTCCCCGAGCGTAACAACGACATCATCCTCGGCGCGGTCGGCGTGCTGCAGTTCGACGTGGTCGCCAGCCGCCTGAAAGAGGAATACAAGGTGGAATGCGCCTACGAGGCGATCAACGTCTGGTCCGCGCGCTGGATCGAATGCAGCGACGAGAAGAAGCTCAAGGAATTCACCGACAAGGCCTATGAGAACCTCGCCATCGACGGCGGCGGCCACCTGACCTACCTGGCGCCAACCCGCGTCAACCTGAGCCTGATGGAAGAGCGCTGGCCGGATGTGAAATTCAGGGCGACACGCGAGCATCATTGATTCGCCCTGGCACGGACGCACCGTCGGATTACGTCTTCGGATACCCGGATTACGCCTTCGGCTAATCCAGGCTACGGCTTCCGTAGGTTGGATTAGCCTTGTAGGTCGGGTCACGCTTCACCGACCCGACGAGCGAACGATCAGACGTTGCAAAGGCCTGCAACCCGCGCGTGGGCCAACCCGCTTCATCGGATTACGCCTTCGAATCGTCGGATTACGCCTTCGGCTAATCCGACCTACGACAACCTTATCTTTGCCACAGGCATGCACATGAATATCGAAGCCATCATCCAGCGCCTGCATGCCATCCGTGACCACAACGACTGGCAACGTTTTCACAGTCCGAAGAACCTGGCCATGGCTGCCAGCGTGGAGATGTCGGAGCTGGTGGAAATCTTCCAGTGGCTCACGGAGGACGAGTCCCGTCGGCTGCCTGCCGAGAAGCTGGAACACGCCGGGCAGGAAGTCGGCGACATACTGATGTACCTCTTGCTGATGTGTGGCGAGCTGGGCATCGATATGGAACAGGCGCTGCTGGCCAAGCTGGCCGACAACGAGCGGCGCTTCGTGCGATGAGCGACCGTCATTTCGACGAACTGGCCACGCGCTTCGCCGAAAAGATCTATGGCGGCACCAAGGGCGCGGTCCGGCTGGCCGTGCTGCAGGCCGACCTTGCCGAAGCGCTGCCGCAACGCCCGTTGCGAGTGCTGGATATCGGCGCCGGGCTTGGACATATGAGCCTCTGGCTGGCGCAGCAGGGCCATGAGGTCACACTTGCCGAACCGGCCGAGCCGATGCTCGCTGGCGCCCGCGAGCGCTTCGCCAGCGCCGGCCAGTCGGCCACCTTTATCCAGACGCCCTGGCAGGACGTGGAGCAGCATGTCGAGGGTCGCTTCGATCTGCTGATCTGCCACGCCGTGCTGGAATGGCTGGCCGAGCCCGAGGCGATCCTGCCGGTGCTGCATCGCCTGGTCACCACCGATGGCTGGCTGTCGCTGGCCTTCTACAACCGCGACGCACTGATCTATCGCAACCTGCTCAAGGGCCATTTCAAGAAGCTGCGCCGCCAGGACTTCGCCGGCGAACGCCAGAGCCTGACTCCACAACGCCCGCTTGACCCGCGTGAACTAGCGGCGCAACTTGAGTCTGAGTGGCGGGTCGAAATCAGCAGTGGCGTGCGGGTTTTCCATGACTACATGCCGCACGAATTCCAGACACGCGCCGCGCAACAGGAACTGCTGGAAATGGAACTAGCCTATCGCCGCCACCCGGCCTTTGCCGGCCTGGGGCGCTACCTGCACTGGCTGTGTCGACCACGCTAGCAGGCCGTTGAAAACGTAGGCGACGACTGCATGGATGCAGGAGATAGGGCGAAGCAGGAAGCCCGAGCCGAGGCAGGCAAGACGAGGCTGTTTTTAACGACGTATTGCCAACGCAGGTAGTTTTCAGCGGCCTGCTAAACAACGGCTGAGGAGGCATCGATGCTCAAGCGTACAGCGTTATCCCTGCTCTGCCTGGGTCTCGCGGCCTGCCAGAGCGGCAACCCCTATACCGGCGAATCCGCACCGATACCGCCGGCGCCACCCGTCGAGCAGATCCAGTCGCCCATCTACCCGGCCACGCCACGGGATTTTTCCGCTTACCAGAGCTGGAGCTGGCGCACGCCGCCCGCTGGCGCGGCCTCGCTTAGCGGTGAAGAACTGCAGGAGATGGTTGCCGGCGCGCTCGATCAGCGCGGCCTGCGCCCGGTGCCGGGCGGCGCCCGAGGCGATGTGCAGATCAGCGCCAGCGCCACCCTGCAGACACGGGTGCGACAGGTTTATGATGATTACGGTCCCCGCGTCGGCGTGGGGCGCTATGGTGGTGGCTATGGATACGGCACCGGCTACGGCGTTGGAACCAGCGTACCCGTCGTGCGCAATTACGAGGAAGAGGTGATGTCGGTACGCATCGAGATGTTCGATACCGCCTCCGGCCAGTCCGTCTGGAGCAACCGTGCCGAATCCCGGAGCGCTGGCAAACAGGCCGAACGCAAGAATGCCGCCCGCGACGCGATCAATCGTGCGCTGGCAGACTATCCGCCGAACTGATCACGGCGACCACCGAGGAGATATCGATATGCTCCGCACAGTGATGATGCTTCCCCTGCTGGTACTGCTGGCTGCCTGCCAGAGCCCCCAGGTGCAACGCGACTTCGATCCGCAGCGCGATTACTCCGTCTATCGCAGTTGGGACTGGCAGGAGCCGGGCCTGCAGTACCGTCCGGATGATCCACGCATCCAGAGCGACCTCACCGAGCAACGCATCCGCAGCGCTGTCAGCGAACAACTCGACCAGCGTGGTTTGCGCCAGGCACAGGCCGGCAGCGACGCGGATGTGCGGGTGCAGGCCTGGTTCATTGTCGAGCAGCGCACCCAGCAATACAGCTCGACGTCGATGGGCGCCTGGGGCAGCCCATGGCATGGTTTCTGGGGCGGGCCGATGTATACCGACACCCGTACCATCCACTATCAGGTCGGCACCCTGCAGATCGACTTCTACGACGCCAACGACGGCAAGCTGATATGGCGCGGCAGCACCGAACAGACGCTGCGCAGCAATCCGGGCGGCCCGCAGGAGCGCGCCGACATGCTGCGTGAAGCCGTCGCCCGCGTGCTCGCGCAGTATCCGCCGCGATAAAGCGCGGTCAGCTGTTATTTGCGCTCGAAGGCGTAGAAAAGATTGGGCTCGCTGACCAGATACAGATCGCCACGCGCATCGAAGGTCACCCCTTCGGCCTGAGGCACGCTGTTCTCGAGCCCGGCAAACCCGCGCCACAACGAGCGAAAGCTGACCAGCTTGCCGTTGGCGTCCAGTTCCATCAGCATCTTCGCTTCCTCGCTGAGCAACACCAGATGCCCGGTGCGCTCGTCGAAATGCACGGAGGCCAGATCGCTGGCCATGTCCTTGTCCTCGATCCAGGCTTCACGGTCGATGACCTTCAGGTTCATCTGGCCGCTCAGGCTGGCCTTGATGCCCTGGATCTCGTAGAGCTTGCGCGGTGAATGCTCCTTGACCACGAACAGCCGATCCGCGCGCCGATCATAGCCAACACCCTCGAAACCACTGTTTTCCCCATCACCCAGCGCCAGCGTGACCGATGCGTAGTCCCCGCGCTGGAGCGCGCCGGGAGCTTCCGGCACCGGAACGATCACCAGCGACTGGCTGCGCTCTTCGGCCAGCACCAGCAGATCGTCACCCAGATAGGTGATACCTTCGACATCCTCGAAGCCGTGCAAGGGATAACGCGCAAGGAATGTTCCATCCCTGTCCAGGGCGATCAGTTCCTCGGGATTGTTCACCACCGCCCAGAGATGGTTGCGACGCTCATCGAACGTCAGCCCGGAGAGGTTGTTGGCGACCGATGCAACCGGCAGCGCATCGACCCGCACTTCATACTCGGGCAGCCACAAACTGCGTGCTTCCCAGCTGTTTTCATGCCAGGCGGACTTGAGGCTATAAAAGGCGCGCTCATCCAGGTGCATCACGGAGGCGGCATAGAACAGGCCAGCGGTCAGCAGGCCCAGCGCCCACAGTTTCGGGCGTCCCCCGGCAAGCCCTGAAGAACGTACCCCAGTATGGATCGGCATGGTTTATCTCATGAGCAGGAAGGCGAACAGGTTAACCGGAAAACATTACAACTGCATTGCATTCTCATCATCATATAGTCCTGCGTTGACCGGTCGATTGCATTCAGGTTCAACACGACGACGGGAACTGCCAGCCGGATTGACAGCCCAATCCCCAGCAGCCATGCGAGTGCGCAACAGGAGAGTAATATGCGGGTGGAAGGCTTTTTCGAATGGCTGGGCGAGGCGCTCGGCACCGTGATTCGTTATATCGTCGACGTCCTGAGTGGCATTTTCGGCTTTCTGGCTGGCGCCGGAAGCAACTTTCTGGAAGGCCTGTCGCGCACCCTGGGCATCGACCAGTCGCTGATCAGCCTGGTCGCCCTGTTCATCGGCCTGATGCTGCTGGTGGCGGCGCTACGCGCCCTGCTGAGGGGCTCGATCATCGCCGCGCTGATCTGGCTGTTTCTCGGGCTGTGGCTGCTGAGCTGGCTCATTCACTGACGGCAGCTACACGCTCCAGAATGATCGCACGACGCGTCAAGGAGCCGAAAAAAGAGCGCTGGAAAGCTGAAGGCTGAACGAGAAGCAACCGGAGCCTGCATACCCTCCAAGCATTTCGTCCAGCCTTCCAGCCTTCCAGCCTCCAGCGCTTTTATCGAGGATCGCCCGGCGCCAAGCCGCGAGCTTCGGTATAGTGGCCGGCTGTTCTGGAGGCCCGCAATGTTCCGGCTGCTCGCTGCCTGGCGGCACGCACCCACTCATCGACGCGTCTGGGCGCTGGCTGCGCCGATGATTCTGTCCAATCTTTCCGTACCGCTGGTCGCGCTGGTGGACAGCGCGGTGATCGGCCATCTGCCCCATGCCCATCAGCTGGCCTCGGTCGCCGTGGGCGGCAGTCTCTATACGCTGCTGGTCTGGGTGATGGGCTTCCTGCGCATGGGCACCACCGGCTTCGCGGCGCAGGCGACTGGACGCAACGATGGCGGCACCCTGCGCCAGGTGCTGCTGCAGGGCCTGCTGCTGGCACTTGGTTTTGCCCTGCTGCTGAGTGTCGTTGCGCTGCCGCTCAAGGGGCTCGCCCTGCAACTGATGCAGCCCTCGGCTGAGCTCGACAGC
The DNA here is from genome assembly GCF_013522825.1 of Stutzerimonas stutzeri. Taxonomy (GTDB): domain Bacteria; phylum Pseudomonadota; class Gammaproteobacteria; order Pseudomonadales; family Pseudomonadaceae; genus Stutzerimonas; species Stutzerimonas stutzeri_AK. Next base: position 21,152 of record NZ_JAAMQZ010000021.1, on the reverse strand, counting down.
CTGACCCAGATGTACTTCCATACGCGCCTGTTCGGTCTCCCGGCTGCGCTGGGCAGCATGGCGCTGATCGGCTGGTTTCTCGGCACCCAGAATGCCCGCGCGCCCCTGGCGATCCTGTTTACCACCAACCTGATCAACATCGCACTGGACCTCTGGTTCGTCCTCGGACTGGAATGGGGCGTAGCCGGTGCCGCACGCGCCTCGGTGATCGCCGAATGGAGCGGCCTTCTGGTGGGGCTGACCCTGACCCGCGGCGCCCTGCGGCGCCATCCGGGCCGGCTGGACAGCCAGGCGCTGCGCCTCTGGACCAACTGGAAGCCGCTGATGTCGGTCAACCGCGACATTTTCCTGCGTTCGCTGGCGCTGCAACTGGTGTTCTTTCTCGTCACCGTGCAGGGCACGCGCCTGGGCGACACCACCGTCGCAGCCAACGCCCTGCTGCTCAATGGCCTGCTGCTCACCGCCCATGCCCTGGACGGCCTGGCCCACGCCATCGAAGCACTCAGCGGGCATGCCATTGGCGCACGCAACCGCCTCGAACTGCGGCGCATCCTCACCGTTTCCGGTGGCTGGTCGCTGCTGGCCAGCCTCGCTTTTGGTCTGTTCTTCCTGCTTGGCGGCCCGTTGTTCATCCAGTTGCAGACCGATATTCCCGACGTGCGCGAAATGGCCATCGCCTACCTGCCCTACCTGGCCGCACTGCCGCTGGTGGCCGTATGGAGCTATCTGCTCGACGGACTGTTCATCGGCGCCACCCGCGCCCGTGAAATGCGCAATGCCATGCTGCTGGCCGTGGCGATTTCGCTACCCTTGGGCTGGCTGTTGCGAGACATGGGCAATCACGGATTGTGGCTGGCCTTTCTCGCCTTCATGCTGTTGCGCGGGATCTGCCTGGGCGCCATCGCCCGACGCCTGCAACGCCAGCGGCAATGGTTCGCCTCGCCGCATGCCGCACCCACACCGAAAGGACCCTGACATGGTCTATGCCGTTGTCGCCTACCTGCACTTCGTGGCGATTCTCTTGCTCTTCGCGCTGCTCGTGCTCGAACATCAGCTGCTGCGCCAGCCACTGGATTTCGAGCGGGCGCGCAGCCTGTACCGCGTGGATATCGCCTTCGGCATCGTTGCCGGCCTGGTGCTGATCACCGGCGCCGCACGCGCCATGCGCTACGGCAAAGGGCTGGACTACTACCTGAACAACAGCCTCTTCCACACCAAGGTCGGCCTGTTCTTCGTCATTGCCCTGCTGTCCATCTACCCCACCCTGACCTTCTTCAAATGGCGCTCGGCGCTGAAGGCCGGCCAGATCCCGACGCTCTCCCCGAGCCATGCGCGCCGGGTGACACTGATCATCCGTATCGAACTGCTCGCCCTGCTGCTGATCCCATTACTGGCGGCCCTGATGGTGCGAGGCTACGGCGTGATGCTGCACTGATTGCCTGCACTCGAAGCGAACCCTCGGCCATCGAGAGCCTCCAAGCAGCATTCAACCAAGGAGGTTTCCATGACCAAGCATCTGCTCTTCGCCCTCTGCACGTGCGCATCGGTCGCACTGGCCCAGACGCCCAAACCGGAAGTCATTACCCACCTCAACGGTCTGGATATCGAAATCAGCGCCATGGGCGTACCGACCGCCACGACCGAAGCCGGCGGCGAACTGGTAGGCATCCGGGCGGTTCGGGTAGTGAACAGAACCGACGAAATGGTGACCTGCGAATTTCACGTACCCAGTGAAGCCAGGGCGAGCACTTCCGCACCGCCGGTGTTCAACCTGAGCCCGAACAGCCAGCAGGTCGAACGGGTGCCGGGTGATTACTCACCGGATGAGCCCTTCGCCGAACTGACCTGTCGTGCCAGCAATCGGGCCGTGGGCAACTCTGCGTCAGACTCACCGATCGAGCCTGACGCAGAACAGGCACCCACGCAATAGGGCCGGCGACCCGCTGCTCAGGCAGCCATGCGCTCGCATTCTTCGGCACAACGCCGGCAGGCCTGCGCACAGGCCTGACAATGATCAGCCTGGTGTTTGCCACATTCTTCTGCGCAAGCACGGCACGCCTGCGCGCACAGCTTGCAGATGGCCTGGGCATGCTTGCTGTCGCGGGTCATCAGCACGGCTGCCAGTGCGCAGAGGTCGGCGCAGTCGCGATCCAGTTCGATGCAGCGCGCCATCATCTTCACATCTTCCTCACGCAGGCAGGAGGCGGCGCAGGTTTCGCAGACCAGCGCACAGCTGGAGCAGGCCTGGATGCAGGCCTGATAGTTTGGATTGAGCATGGAATAATCTCCGTCATGCTGATTATCAAAGGCCCCGCCAGTGACTTAGCGTCGGGCAACCGTCATCCGTTTGATGGGCTCGCCGCGCCGCAAAGTTCAAGCTGATCGACCAATGACCCAGAGCGCGCTCGAAGAGCCGAAAACAACGCTGCAAAGCTGGAGGCTGAACGACAAGCGCTCCAGGTTCGAGCGCACATGGCGTTTTTTCGTCCAGCCTCCAGCGCTTTAGGAACCACCATCGCGGAATAACACCATAGCGCGATCGCCCTGACCAATGCCCCCAGGATGCGCGGCTCGCCGTCGTGGCCGTTACAATGACGCACCGAACCAGCACGCAACGCACTCATGACCTTTACCCTCGCCGCGCCCTGCGAATTCCAGGAAACCATCCGCAAGAGCCGCTTTCTCACCCAGGCCGCGCCGGTCGCAAGCCCGGAAGAAGCCCAGGCGTTTATCCAGGCCGTCAGCGACAGTACCGCGACGCACAATTGCTGGGCCTGGAAAATCGGCAATCGCTACCGCTTCAGCGACGACGGCGAACCCGGTGGTACTGCAGGCCGACCGATGCTCAGCGCCATCGAGGGTCAGGACTGCGACCGGGTCGTGGTGGTGGTGACTCGCTGGTTCGGCGGCATCCAGCTCGGCACTGGAGGCCTGGCGCGGGCCTATGGCGGCTCGGCGGCGAAATGCCTGCAGGGCGGCGAGCGTATCGAGCTGGTGCCCAGATCCCTTTACAGTTGCCACTGCCGCTTTGCCGAGCTGGCCCTGCTCAAGGCGCGCCTTGAGGAATACGAGGCGCTGATCGAAAGCGAAACCTTCGATGCCGAAGGCGCCGAGCTGCAACTGGCCCTCCCCGAAGCCCGGCGCGCTGCGCTGCAACGACTGCTGGCCGATATCAGTCGAGGCCGCAGCCGCCTGTCGGCTGCCGATGACTGATCACGCCTCATGTTGCCCACATTTGCTGTGGAGTGCGCTGTGGATAACCTTTTGATGATTGCCTGCAAGAGCGCAACGGCGCGGCTTTTGGAAAGTTGAGCATTTACTGAGCAAAGCTCGCTCCAAATGCCAGATCAAGGGTCCAAGGCATTGATAAATCTAAGCTTTGAGCCTTTTTCAGAAAAAAGCCAGACTGCCACTATCGTCCACTGTCAAGCACGGAGTTATACCCTGAACAGGTGGAGAACTCTGTGGATAACACTGGGAATAACCCTGCGAACACCGATGGTTGCTGCGCTTGTCAAGGCTGATCATTTTTTCACCAGCGTCATGCCTTCTTCATCTCGCTGCCATACACCGGCAATCTGCACATGAGCCGGGCCAAGAATGGATTCGGTTGCCCTTTCGCTGCACCAGGCCACTAGAATGCGTGCAAACGTCGATGAGAACCTTCCTATGTACAACTGGCTCAACACCCTGCCCAAAGCCGAACTGCACCTTCACCTGGAGGGCTCGCTGGAGCCGGAAATGCTTTTCAGCCTGGCCGAGCGCAACAGGATTAGCCTGCCCTGGGATAACGTCGATGCCCTGCGCAGCGCCTATGCCTTCGGCAATCTCCAGGAATTTCTCGACCTGTACTACCGTGGCGCCGATGTGCTGCGCACCGAGCAGGATTTCTACGACCTGACCTGGGCTTACCTGCAGAAGTGCGAAGAACAGAATGTGGTGCACACCGAGCCCTTCTTCGATCCCCAGACTCACACCGATCGCGGTATACCCTTCGAGGTGGCGATGCGCGGCATCAGCGATGCGCTGGCCGACGGGCGCGAACTGCTGGGCATCAGCAGCGGCCTGATTCTCAGCTTCCTGCGCCATCTGCCCGAGGAAGCCGCATTCAAGACCCTCGAACAGGCCATGCCGTTTCGCGATGCGTTCTTCGCCGTGGGCCTGGACAGTTCCGAAATGGGCCACCCTCCGAGCAAGTTCGAGCGCGTGTTCGCCAAGGCGCGTGCCGAAGGCTTCCTGGCCGTCGCCCATGCCGGCGAGGAAGGCCCGCCGGAGTACATCTGGGAGGCGCTCGACCTGCTCAAGGTCAGCCGCATCGACCACGGCGTCCGCGCCGCCGAAGACCCCTGGCTGATCGCCCGCCTGATCGAAGAGCAGATCCCGCTGACCGTCTGCCCGCTGTCCAATACCAAGCTGCGTGTATTCGACGACATGAGCCAGCACAACATCCTGCAACTGCTGGAGCAGGGTGTGAAGGTCACGGTGAATTCCGACGATCCGGCCTATTTCGGTGGCTACGTGACGGAGAACTTCATGGCCCTGCACGAGAGCCTGGGCATGACCGAAGAACAGGCGCGGCGCCTGGCGCAGAACAGCCTAGATGCGCGGCTGGCCAACTGAGCCTGGCCAATGCGCTCCATGACCTGAAGGATCACGCCCACACCGGCGTGTGGGCAAGACGCTAGCTCGACCGTTCCGGTAGCACCAGCTGGCCGGTGTACCAAGCCAGGCCCGCGGCCAGCAAGGCACAGGCGGTAATGACCAGCGCCATCGGCGCCGCCGTACCGTCGTGCAGTCCCGCAACCAGGGCTGAAGCACCTGCGGCGATGCTGAACTGCATGCTACCCATCAGCGCCGAAGCCAGTCCGGCCTGGCGCCCCTGCCCGGCCATCGCGCAGGCGGTGGCGTTGGGCAGGATGCTGCCAAGACTGGCGATTCCCAGAAACAGTGGAATCAGCAGCGGCCAGAGCGCTTCGGGCTGGCTCAGGGCGATCATCAGCAACACCATCGCACTGGAAAAATACAGCCAGACAAAGCGCCGCAACCATGTTCCAGGCCCACGCAGGCGCAGCAGCCGCGCATTGATCTGCGATACCACGATGAAACCTGCCGCATTGCAGCCGAACAGCCAGCCATAATGCTCGGCGGGAACGCCATAGAGTTCGATGAACACGAACGGCGAGCCGGCGATATAGGCAAACATGCCCGCCATGGCGACGCCGCCACAGAGCGCGAAGGCCATGAACTCGCGATCACGCAGCAGCTCGGCGTATCGGCCCAGAGTGCCACTCAGGTGCAATCGGGGTGCATCGACCGGCAGCGTTTCCGGCAACCAGAGTGCAACGGCGACGCCACAGGCGGCACTGAACACCGTCAGCGAAACGAATATCGATTGCCAGCCAAAGGCATTCATCAGCAGGCCCCCGGCGAGCGGCGCGAGGATCGGCGCCAGTCCCATCACCAGCATCAACTGGGAAAACACCCTCGCCGCCTGCACCGGCTCGCAGCTGTCACGCACCACCGCACGGGTCACCACAACTCCGGCACAACCACCCAGCGCCTGTACGAAGCGCGCAGCGATCAGCCAGTCCAGTGTCGGCGCGAGCGCACAGGCCAGGGACGCCAGGGTAAAAAGCGTCACGCCAACCAGCAGCGGCCAACGGCGTCCGTAGCGATCCGCCAGGGGGCCATAGACCAACTGGCCAAGCGCCAGACCGATGAAATAAGCCGCCAGCGACAGCTGGACATGCTCGACGTCGGTGGCGAAATCGCTCGCCATGGCTGGGAACGCCGGCAAGTAGAAATCGATGGCCAACGGGCCGAAGGCGCTGAGCGCGCCCAGTATCAGAAGAAGTCGAAAAGGCATTGAAGACACTCGCAAAGCGGGAAGAGCCCGGCGAACCACAGCCGTCGGGCGTTTTACAGTAAAGGCCAGATGCTGTTACATACAACGACGACTGTAAACGTGTAAAGTTTCACACGGCGTTCGCCGACACGAAATCCACGCAACGAAGGTCGCAGCCCAGATGCTGCAGTAATGACATGCGAAGAACCAAAGAAGACGCTGAGAAAACCCGTATCGCCCTGTTGGCTTCCGCCGAAAAGCTGTTTCTGGAGCGAGGCGTGGCCCATACCAGCCTGGATCAGATCGCCCGTGACGCCGGCGTCACTCGCGGTGCGGTGTACTGGCATTTTCAGAACAAGGCGCACCTGTTTCACGAAATGCTCAATCAGGTACGTCTGCCGCCCGAGCAGATGGCCGAACGGTTGTGCAGTTGCGGCCAGCAACAGCCATTGCTGGCGCTGCGCAATCTTTGCATCGAAGGTGTCCGGGCGCTGGCCTGTGATGAGCAGAAACGCCGGATCATGACCATCCTGCTGCATCGCTGCGAGTTCACCGAGGAATTGCGTGAAGCCGAAGAACGCCACCAGGCGTTCATCAATCAATTCATCGACCTGTGTGAGCAGCTGCTGGACCGCGCGACCAATAATCTATATCCGGGTGTAACGCCCAGACTCGCGGCTCTCGCACTGCATGCAATGCTGATCGGACTGTTCAGCGACTGGACTCGCGACCCCACGCTGTACGATCCCGAAACCGATAGCGCCGCGCTGATCGACCCGCTGTTTCGCGGCCTGATACGCGACTGGGACGAAAAAGCACGGCAAACAACCTGACGGGCGGACGCTGTGCAAGTCAGCTAATCGAATAGCCCTCCTCCTCAATCACCTGCCGTATCGTCGCTTCGCTCAGGCTGCCCTCGACCTGCACCGTCCCGGCCTGCAGATCGACCCGAACCTCGGCCTGCGCATCCTGTGCCTTGATCGCATTGATCACGGCGCGCTCGCAATGCCCACAGGTCATGCCGCTTACGTTGAATGTCTGCATGATGTTCTCCTGGTATCGCAGTTGTTGAAACCTGCACATTCTCGGGCTTGCCATAGTGACAAGGTCAAGCCCCGGCGCAGTTATCTTCCATAAGGTAAAGATCAGCCGGAAACCACGACCCCTTCATTGCAGCGATTTTGTGACCCGGCAGCTCCCATGCGCAGTCTCAGCCCCTCAACGGCATTTCGTCGGATTACTGGCGCCATACAGCCGTCAAACTAAAGTCTCCCGAGAGCCCGCCGACAGCGGGTCTGGCCGCCGGCGACTCATTGGCAGCCCTCCGATCGCACTGAATTGAGTACCTGCATGAACAACTGGTTTGCCAACATTGGCGTCAGCCGAAAGCTTTCCGTGGGCTTCGGCGCCGTCCTGATTCTTACTTTCATCCTGGCATGGAGTGGTTGGAGCAGCCTGGCCAGCGTGACCCAGCGCAGCGGCTGGATGAGCGAGATTTCCCTGCTCAACAAAACCCTGACGGACCTGCGCATCGCCCGCCTGCAGTTCATGCTGGCCAACGCCGATCAGACGTCCGCCGAGCGTCTGGACAAGAACCTGGGCGTCTACCTCGCCCAGCAGAGCAAACTGCTCAACACCTTCAAGAACCCGGCGAACCTCGTGCTGCTCAAGGAGCAGGCCGGCTACAACGAGCAGTACCAGCGCGCGCTGAACGATATGCGCAAGGGTTATGCGCAAGCCAAGACATCGCAGCTGATGATCGATGAGGCGTCTGTACGCCTGGACGAGCTGACCGCAAGCGTCATGGAACAGGTGTTGCGACTGCCCGATTACGACGAACAGCGCTTCGAGCGATTGCAGGCCATCGCCCGCATCAAGGAAGAGCTGAAGCAGGCGCAATACCTGCTGCAGGTCTACGTGGCGGCTCCCAGCCCGCAGAACGATCAGGGCATCGACGTACAGCTCGAAACCGTCCAGGCCACGCTGGAACGGCATCACGACGCGCTTGGCAGCGCCAGTCACGATGCGCTCCAGCAGATCCAGTCTGTACTGGGCCAGTACCGTGCGGCCATCGACTCACTCCAGGCGGCTACCGATGCCATCGCCCAGTCTCGCCAGGAAATGACCGACCGGCAGGCGGAAATCGTACGTATCAGCGACGTGCTCTATCAGTTCCAGCTGGACCGCCTGGACATCGAAAGCAGCGAGGCGCATACCCGCCTGATCCTCAGTGCAGCACTGGCGCTATTGTTCGGCGTTCTCGCCGCGTGGCTGATCACCCGACAGATCACCCTGCCGCTGCGCGCCACCCTGGCGGACGTCGAACGCATCGCCTCCGGCGACCTGAGCGCCACCGCCGAGATCACTCGGCGCGACGAACTGGGCACACTGCAGCGAGGCATCCAGCAGATGGGCGCGACGTTGCGCGAACTGATCGGTGGCATTCGCGACGGTGTCAGCCAGATCAGTAGCGCTGCAGAAGAACTGTCTGCAGTCACCCTGCAGACCAGCTCCGGCGTCAACAGCCAGAAAGAGGAAACCGATCAGGTCGCCACGGCCATGCACGAGATGTCGGCTACAGTCCACGAGGTCGCACGCAACGCTGAACAGGCGGCGCAGGCCGCCACCGAAGCGGATATCGAAGCCCGCGACGGCGACCGCGTCGTCACTGAAGTAGTCACGCAGATCGAGCGCATGGCCAAGGAAGTCGTTCGCTCCTCGGAGGCAATGACGGAACTGCAAAGCGACAGCGACAAGATCGGCAGCGTGATGGGTGTGATTCGCGCCGTGGCCGAGCAGACCAACCTGCTGGCGCTCAATGCTGCCATCGAGGCGGCACGTGCGGGCGAGGCCGGTCGCGGCTTTGCCGTGGTGGCCGATGAAGTGCGCGGGCTGGCGCAGCGCACGCAGAAGTCCACCGAGGAAATCGAACAGTTGGTAAGCGCCCTGCACGGCGGCACGCAGCAAGTCGCGGCCATCATGCAAAGTAGCCGCAGCCTTACCGAGAGCAGTGTCGAGCTGGCACGCCGCGCGGGCACCTCACTGACCAGCATCACCCGCACTGTCTCCAATATCCAGGCCATGAACCAGCAGATCGCCACGGCAGCCGAAGAGCAGAGCGCAGTGGCCGAGGAAATCAGCCGTAGCGTGGTGAATGTGAGGGATGTGTCGGAGCAGACCGCCGCCGCGAGCGAGCAGACGGCAGCGTCGAGCGTGGAACTGGCGCGCCTGGGCACCCAGCTGCAGACGATGGTCAGTCGTTTCCGGATCTGACCGGCGCCGGAGGCAACGAGGCCAGGCATTGCGCCTGGCCTCGCGTCGAGGAATGAATCAGCTGGCCTGTGATTGCAGGTAATTCTGCAAGCCGATGCGGTCGATCAGCCCCAGTTGCTGCTCCAGCCAGTAGGCATGGTCTTCCTCGGTGTCGTGCAATTGCAACGCGAGGATGTCACGCGTCACATAGTCATCATGCTGCTCGGCCAGAGCGATGCCCTTGGCCAGTGCCTCACGCACTTTGTATTCCAGCGCCAGATCATTGCGCAGCATGTCCGGCACGCTGTGGCCGATGTTGAGCGCATCGGGCGTCATGTCGGGTGTGCCTTCAAGAAAGAGGATGCGTTGCAGCAGCGCATCGGCGTGCTGGGTTTCCTCTTCCATTTCGTGGTTGATGCGCTCGTAGAGCTTGCTGAAGCCCCAATCGGCGTACATCCGCGAGTGCAGGAAATACTGATCGCGCGCGGCCAGCTCTCCACGCAGCAGTTCCTTCAGATACTCGATGACCTGTGGCTGACCTTGCATTGCAACTTTCTCCTGACAGTGAAACGCGGGGTAATGATACGCCCAATCCACGCCGGACGAAGCATCGCCATGCCGCAGGGAAAGACGACTGGCCGGTCTCTTGCGAACTACCGAGCAGGCGGCGGGCTCTACTGAATCTATCGCAACGGTTCGCACCGCCGCCGATTTCCGTTCTGCCCCGTTCGCGCCGGAGTCTGGATGCCACTGCCCCGAACAGTCTTTCGTCAATTCCGTTTCATCGCGTCGTTATGCGCCACCCTCGTCCTGGTCGCTTGTATAGAGGACGAGGAGCCGGCGGCACCACCACCACGTATCGCCTTCGTCGAGCCCTTGCAGCCACTCGACCCGGCGCCGGAAACACTGCGCTTCGCTGGTGTGGTGGAGAGCGTGACGACCACGCAGCTGGCCTTTCAGGTGCCGGGGCGCATCGAGCGCATCCTGGTCGACGAAGGCGCACGGGTCAGCAAGGGTCAGCCACTGGTCGAACTCGACCAAACCGATTACCAACTCCAGCGGCGCGAGGCCGAGGCGCGGCTGCGCCAGCTAGAGGCGGACCTGAAACGCAAGCGCGCACTGCTGGCCGAGGGCATTCTCGCCCCCGCCGCCATCGAGCCGTTGCAGGCCAATGTAGTGGCAGCACGGGTGGCGCACGACAGCGCGCTGCGCGACATCGGCCACAGTAGACTGCTGGCGCCGTTCGACGGCGTGATCGCACGGCGTCTAGCCGAGCCGGACATGGTGGTGGCCATCGGCTCGCCGGTGCTGGAGCTGCAGGACAACCAGCACATCGAAGTCAGCGTCGACCTGCCCGAAACCGCTGCCCTGAGCATCCCGCTGAGCCCCGACCTGCAGGCCGAGGGCGAACTGGTGATCGCCGAGCTGAAACTGCCGCTGCGCTACAAGGAACACAGCACCCAACCGCACGAAGGCTCGCGCACCTATCGCCTGACCCTGCAGGGCGAACCGCTGCGCGACTACAACCTGCTGCCGGGCATGGCCATGCGGGTCCACCTGCAGCGCCCCGCGGCGGCGCAACAGGATGGACAAGCGCGCTTCCGCCTGCCGCTCAATGCGTTGCAGACCGCACCCGACGGTGCCCATTACCTCTGGCTGGCGGTGGACGGCCAGGCCCGGCGCCGCGATCTGCAGCTCGAACGCATCGAAGGCGATCAGGCAGTGATCGGCGGCGAGCTGGAGAGTGGCATGCTGGTGGTGGTAGCCGGAGGCGGCAAACTCGCCGAAGGCCAGACGATCAAAGCCGAGCGGCGGAAGTAAGCGGATGGATGTAGCCCGTTACGCCATCTGCAAGCCCGTCAACATCTGGGTACTGGTACTGATTTGCCTGATAGGCGGGGCGCTCGCGTTCTTCGAGATGGGCCGCCTGGAAGATCCCGAATTCACCATCAAGGAAGCCATCGTCACGGTGCAATACCCCGGCGCCACCGCGCTTGAAGTCGAGCAGGAAATCACCGAGCCGCTGGAAAGCGTCATCCAGGAACTCGCCGAGATCAAGGAAATCCGCTCGCGCTCGATGATCGGCCAGGCCGAAATCCGCGTCGAGATCCAGGATCGCTATGCCGGCGAGCAACTCGACCAGATCTGGGACAAGCTGCGCAACAAGCTCGACGATGCCCGCCAGGCGCTGCCACCGGGTATCGACCCACCGCTGGTCAATGATGACTTCGGCGACGTCTATGGCATCTTCTTCGCGCTCACAGGCGATGGTCTGACGCTCAAAGAGCTGCACGAAGTGGCCAAGGATTTGCGGCGCGGCCTGATCACGGCAGATGGGGTCGGCCAGGTGGAGATCGCCGGGGTCCGCGAGGAACGTATTCTGGTCGAGGTCGATCAGGCGCGCCTGGCCGCGCTGCGCCTGTCCCCGGAAGAGCTTGTCGCAGCCCTCGGCGATGCCGACGCGGCGATGGAGGCCGGTGGCGTGCGGGCCGGAGAGTTCTTCGTGCGGATGCGCCCGAGCGGTGCGTTCGACTCGCTGGATGCGCTACGTGCGCTGCCCGTCGGCCAGGGGCAGCGGAGTGTCGCGCTGGGCAGCATCGCCACGCTGAGCCGGGACTATGCCGAGCGCCCGGTACAGATCATCCGGCACAACGGCGAACCGGCACTGACTCTGGGGATAAGCGGCGTTTCGGGGAGCAACATCGTCGAGGTCGGCCACAGTGTCGAGGCCGCCCTGCAAGCCATGCAGCACCGCATGCCACTGGGCGCCGAGCTGCATCCGCTGTACCAGCAGCACAGCATCGTCAACGAGTCGGTCAACGCCTTCGCGCTCAACGTATTCCTTTCGGTGGCCATCGTGGTGGGCGTGCTCTGCCTGGCCATGGGCCTGCGCGCTGGCATGATCATAGGCTCCGTGCTGTTTCTCACGGTACTCGGCACGCTGCTGCTGATGTGGCTGTCCGGGATCGAGCTGGAACGTATCTCCCTCGGGGCGCTGATCATCGCCATGGGCATGCTGGTCGACAACGCCGTGGTGATCTGCGACGGCATGCTGATCCAGAAGCAGCGCGGCATGAGCATCCTCGACGCCTCACGCAAGACGCTACGGCAGACGCAATGGCCACTGTTGGGCGCGACCATCATCGGTATCCTGGCCTTCGCCGGGATCGGCCTTTCCCAGGACACCACCGGCGAGTTCCTGTTCTCGCTGTTCTTCGTCATCGCCGTCTCGCTGCTGCTGAGCTGGCTGCTGGCACTGCTGGTGGTGCCGCTGTTCGGGCATTACCTGCTGGAGCGCAAGCAAGAGCGGCAGGCCGATGACCGGGACGCTACCGACACGGCCTACGACGGGCCGATCTACACACGGCACAGGCGCCTGGTCGGCGGCGTGCTGGCGCGCCCCTGGCTGACGCTGGGGATACTGGTGGTGCTCACCGTGCTCAGTGTGCTGGGCTTCAGCCGCGTGCCGCAGAGCTTCTTTCCGCCATCGAGCACGCCGATCTTCTACCTCAACCTGTTCCTGCCGCAGGGCACGCATATTCACGAAACCGCACACACCGCCGGGGAGGTCGAAGCCTATCTGCAGGAGCTCGACGGCGTCAGCGATGTGTCCACCTTCATTGGCGCAGGCGCTTCGCGCTTCATGCTCACCTATGCGCCGGAGCAGCCCAACTCCTCGCTGATGCACTTTCTGGTGCACACCGAGGATGCCGAAGTGATCGCTGGCCTGGTGCATGAGGTGAACCAGACACTGCCGGGTCGCTATCCAGCCGCCGATGTCGCCGCCGCGCAATTCATGTTCGGCCCCAACGCCGAAGCCAAGCTCGAAGCCCGCATCAGCGGCCCCGAGCTGGGAGAGCTGCGCCGGCTGTCCGCCGAGGGCCAGCGACTGCTTCAGGAACAGGGTCAGGTCTTCAACATTCGCGACGACTGGCGCGCTCCGGTGCCGGTGCTGCGTCCGCGCCTGGATCTGGACCGCCTGGCCGATGCCGGGCTGACCCGCCAGCAGGTGGCGCAAGCACTGTCGGTAGCCAGTGAAGGCTGGCAGGCGAGCGTTTTCCGTGACCGCGACGAGCTGATTCCGATTCTGCTCCGCGCCACGCCCGAGGACCGCCTGGCCGCTGGCGATCTCCTGCAGCGGCTGATCTGGAGTCCGGCCAGCGGTCGCTACGTACCCTTGGCGCAGGTGGCCGATGGCGTTGAGGCAACCACCGAGGACTCGATGATTCGCCGCTATGGCCGCGAGCGCACCATCGCCATCCGCGCCGAACCGCGCGACGGTGAAAACACCGACCTCGCTTTCGAGCGGATACGTCCGCTTATCGAGGGCATCGAGCTGCCGCTCGGCTACGCGCTGGAATGGGGCGGCGACCACGAACAGTCTTCCGACGCGCAACAGGCGCTGGCCAGCACCCTGGCCGTGCCGTACCTGGCGATGGTCCTGGTAACGGTGCTGCTGTTCGCCAAGGTCCGCCAACCGCTGATGATCTGGCTGGTGGTACCCATGGCACTGTGTGGCGTCACCCTCGGCCTGCTGCTGACCGGTCAGGCATTCGGTTTCATGGCGCTGCTCGGCCTGCTCAGCCTGACCGGCATGCTGATCAAGAACGCCGTGGTGCTGGTGGACGAGATCGACCGACAGATCGCCGATCAGGTCCCGCGCCTGACTGCGATCGTCGAAGCCTCCGTTTCGCGCCTGCGCCCGGTCATGATGGCGGCCGGCACCACAGTGCTGGGCATGGTACCGCTGCTGTTCGATCCCTTCTTCGCCAACATGGCGGTGACCATCATGGGCGGGCTGAGCTTCGCCACCCTGCTCACGCTGCTCGCGGTGCCCTGCCTCTACCTGCTGTTCATGCGCGTCAAACGGGAGGAAACCTGATGCCCTGCCGTCTGCCCTGCAGAATGCTGGTCTGGGCGCTGGCGCTGGCGCTGGCGCTGGGCGCCTGCTCCAGCGTACCCGAACGACCCCGGCCCGAGGTCCCGCAAGCCTGGTTTCATGCCGTACGCCAGCAACCTGCCGATACCGAGGCGCTCGCCGACTGGTGGCGGCAGTTCGAGGATCCGGCGCTCACCCACCTGGTGCGCCAGGCACTGGAAAACAACCGTGACGTGCGCCTGGCGATGCTGCGCGTCGACACCGCGCGGGCACAGCTGCGCCAGACCCGCGCAGGGCTGTTCCCGAGCTTCGACCTGCCAGGTTCGGTCAGTCGCCAGTGGATCGAAAACGACAACGACCCGGACCCGAACAGCTCGATTGGCGAACTCATGCCCGCGGACGACGCGATCACCTTCGACAGCTGGGAGCTGGCACTGCAGGCCAGCTGGGAGCTGGATCTGTTCGGCGCCACCCGCGCACGGACCGACAGCGCGCGGCAGCAGATCCGCTCAGCTCAGGCACAAGCCATCGCCGCACGACTGGCGGTCGCCTCGAATGCCGCCCAAGGCTATGTGCAACTGCGCGCGCGGGAAGGCCAGCGGGCGCTGCTGGTCGAAGGCATCGAACTGGCTTCGGCGCTTGAGCGCATCGCCCGCGCGCTGTTCGAGGCCGGCGAGGTCACCCGTCTGGATGTCGAGGCCAGCGCCGCCGAGCGGGCTTCCCTGGAAGCGGACCTCGATGAACTGGACATCGGTCTGGCCGAAGCGCGACTGGCATTGGATACGCTGCTCGCCGAACCGCCAGGCAGCACCGCGCACCAACTCACGGCCTCGACAAGGGTGCCGCTGGCCGAGCGACCCATTCCACCGGGGCAACCATTGGACCTGCTGCGCCGACGCCCGGACCTGATCGCCGAGGCAGCGCAGCTGCAGGCTGCACAATTGCAATCGCTGGCCGCTCGCCGCGACCTGTTCCCGACACTAGCGGTGCAGGCGGCAGTCGGGCGCTCCGGGCTGGCGCTGGGCGATGCCTTTTCGTCGGCATCGAATTTCGCCCGGATCGGCGCCACCTTCGGCCTGCCATTTCTCGATTATCGGCGCCGCGGCGCAGCCATCGATCTGGCTGACCTGGAAGGCGAAAGCGCCTACCTTGGCTTTCAGCAGGCGCTGGCAGAGGCGCTGGAAGAGGTCGAGCAGTCGCTGGCGCGCATCGAAGGCCAACAAAAGCGGCTGAATTCGCTCCGTAACACACTGCAGCACCGCGAATACGCCTACCAACTGGCACAGAAGAGTTACCGCCTGGGCGAGGCGAACCTCAACGACGTGCTGGATGCACAGCGCGGTTCATTGCAGGCGAGGCAACAGGCCCTGCAGGGTCGCGCTGCCCTGGCGACCGCGCAGGTTGCGCTGTTCGTGGCACTGGGTGGCGGCTGGGAGACGCAGCCACACCTGCAGCAAGAGGCAGAGGCTGGCGACGGAGCGGTGAACAGATAGCGATACGCAGATAAACCGCAGCGATGCAGGGCTCGTGAGGCATGAGCCCTTCGTCATCGATTCAGTGCCGCATCCACGGCGGCACAGGCGGCTCGTCGGTGGGTTCGTCAACGGCGTTGCGCAAGGCTTCCTTGCGCGCCTGCTCGGCCAGGGTCGCCTTGATTTCACGCATGACCGCATCCAGGTCGGCGGCATCTTCCGGCTCGGCGAATTCCCCGGTCAGTTCGGTTTCCGGCGTCAGTTTGCCCGCCTCATACAAGGCCCACATTTCCTTGGCATAGCGAGTGAATCGAAGCTCGGGCGCAAACTGCCCGAAGTAGGCGGACATGTTGCCGACATCCCGTTCAAGCATCTCCAGCGCATGATTGTTGCCAGCCGCATCCACCGCCTGCGGCAGATCGATGATCACCGGGCCATGCTCATCGAGCAGCACGTTGAACTCGGAGAGGTCGCCATGCACCAGGCCGGCGCAGAGCATCTTCACCACCTCGCCAATCATGAAGGCATGGAATTCTCGGGCGTCATCGGGGTGCAGTTCCACATCGTTGAGGCGCGGGGCGGCATCACCGTCTTCACCCGAGATCATCTCCATCAGCAGCACGCCATCGAGGAAGTCATAAGGCTTGGGCACGCGCACACCCGCTTCGGCCAGGCGAAACAGGGCCGACACTTCGGCGTTCTGCCAGTTTTCTTCCTTTTCCTTGCGCCCGTGTTTGGAACCCTTGGCCATGGCGCGGGCATCGCGGCTGCTGCGGACCTTGCGCCCCTCCTGATACTTCACCGCCTGCCGAAAGCTGCGATTGTTGGCCTCCTTGTAGACCTTGGCGCAACGCAACTCCTCACCGCAGCGAACCACATAGACCGCTGCCTCCTTGCCACTCATCAGCGGGCGCAGCACCTCATCGATCAGCCCATCCTCGACCAGCGGTTCGAGTCGTTTTGGCGTTTTCATCAGCGATTTACAGACCCTTCTCGGCTACACAGGCCTGCAGGTTACGGTAATCGTCAGCACGCTTCCATGCTCGCCCGCAAGTTTGAAAGCGCATTGCGGATTGGCACCGACGGCAAACAGCGCAGACAATCGAACACGACTACCCCAAGGAGCCGCGCAATGATCGATTACGACCGCTGCTGGCAAGCCCTCTGCGAACGCGACGCAGACTTCGATGGTCGCTTCGTGTTTGCCGTGCGCTCGACCGGTATCTTCTGCCGTCCCAGCTGCCCGGCGCGTCGCCCCGGGCGGGACGGCGTCAGCTTCTTCAGCAATACCGCCGACGCCGAAGCCGCCGGCTATCGCGCCTGCAAGCGCTGCGCGCCGCATGGTCAAAGTCCGGTCGAACAGCTGGATGCGCTGGTAATCGCCGCCTGCCGTCTGCTCGATGAAAGCCCCGAGCCGATGACGCTGGACAGGCTGGCGGCCCGCATCGGCCTGTCCGCGTCGCATCTGTCTCGCGCGTTCAAGGCCCGGACCGGCCTCACGCCCCATGCATGGGCTGCCGCACGGCGCCGCGAGCGGCTGGAGGCGCAGCTCCCAGGCGCCGAATCGGTACTCGACGCGGCACTGAAGGCTGGCTACGGCAGCACGCGCGGCGCCTATCAGGACATCGCAGCGATCAGCCCTGCACAGCGTCGACGCAAGGGCGCCGGCGAAGCCCTGCGTTATGCGATCAGCCCCTGCCCCCTGGGCTTGCTGCTGATCGCCGCCAGTGACAAGGGCATCTGCGCCCTGTTGTTCGCCGATGAGGAGCAAGCGCTGCTCGACGAACTTCAGGCACGTTTCGCAGCGGCGGAACTCATTCGCGATCAGGTCGGGCTCGGCGAGTGGCTGCGCTCGATCCTGAACCAGCTGGAAGAGCCAACCCGTGCCGCCCTGTTGCCGCTGGATCTACGCGGCACGGCGTTTCAGCAGCGTGTCTGGCAGGCACTGCAGAACATTCCGGCCGGCGAGACCCGTCGCTACGGCGAACTGGCCGCGAGCCTGGGCACCCATGCACGCGCCATAGCCCGTGCCTGCGCCAGTAATCCCATAGGGCTGCTGGTGCCCTGTCACC
Organism: Stutzerimonas stutzeri; assembly: GCF_013522825.1. Lineage (GTDB taxonomy): Bacteria > Pseudomonadota > Gammaproteobacteria > Pseudomonadales > Pseudomonadaceae > Stutzerimonas > Stutzerimonas stutzeri_AK. The sequence continues at coordinate 3,632 of NZ_JAAMQZ010000021.1, read as the reverse complement.
GCGTCGTGGGCGCCAACCAGGCGTTGACCGGTTACCGCTGGGGCATCGAGCGCAAGACCGCCCTGCTCGAAGCGGAGCGAGGAAAATCGGGAGCCTGACGACGATCCGAGCGGTCGGATATTGCACACCACCGAAAAAAGAGCCGCCGCCATGACCGAACTGAAACGCTACCGCATCCATTACCTGATCAATGGCAACCCGGCGTCGCTGACGCTGGACGCTTTCGAGAAGCCCGCCTTCAAGCAGGTCGAGCTGGAAATTCTTCTACACCATGTCAGGGAGCCGCGCGCAGCCACCGACGCCCCCTGGGAGATACCGGAGCGTGCCAGCGAGCACATCCGCATGGCCGAGCTTGGCGTCAGCGATATCCGGATCGAAGAACAGAAGCGCTGAGCGGCCCATGCCCCGACACAATGAAAGGAGACGCCCGCCGTGCCCCTGATCGACACCCACACGCACCTCGACTTCGCCCCCTTCGATACCGACCGCCGCGAGGTGCTGGCCCGCTGCGCCCGCATGGGCGTCGAGCGCATTCTGGTGCTCGGCGTGCATCAGGCGAACTGGGAGAGAGTCTGGCAGATGGCGCTGGACGAGCCCGCCGTGTACGCCGCGCTGGGTCTGCATCCGGTCTTTCTGCAGGATCATCGACCGGAGCACATGGATGAGCTGCGCGACTGGCTGCAACGCCTGCGGGGAGAGGAAAAGCTCTGCGCCATCGGCGAGGTCGGCCTGGATTATTACATCGAGGATCCGGACAAGGAGCGCCAGCAGCACATACTCGAAACCCAGCTGGACCTGGCCGACGAATTCGGACTGCCGGTACTGCTGCACGTACGGCGCGCCCATGCACCAATGATCGCAACCCTGAAGCGGCACAGGCTCAAACGCGCCGGCATTGCCCATGCCTTCAGTGGCAGCTGGGAAGAAGCCCGCGAGTACATCAAGCTCGGCTACAAGCTCGGTCTCGGCGGCGCCGGCACCTGGCCACAGGCGCACCGCATGCACCGCGTCCTGCAGCAGCTACCGCTGGACAGCATCGTCCTGGAAACCGACGCTCCCGACATCACGCCACACAGCCACGCCGGCCAGCGCAACAGCCCGGAATTCCTCCCGGACATCTGCCGCGAGCTGGCCGAACTACGCGGCATCAGCCCTGAAGAACTGGCAGAAGCCAGCTATCGCAACAGCTGCGAGCTGTTTGGCTGGTAGGGCCAAACGTGTTCGGCCTTGGCAAATCACGGTCGAATGAATTCGACCCTACGACCAATCGTCAGTGCTCGCTGGCCGAATGAATTCGGCCCTACGATCAGCGTCAGACCTTGAACGCAGCAATCAAACGCTGCAAACGCCCCACCAACTCGCTCAGTTCGCGACTGGCCTGCTCGGTCTGCCCGGCGCCTTCGGCGGTGCGCTGCCCGGCCTCGTTGATGGCCACGATGTTGCGGTCGATATCATGGGCCACCGCTGTCTGCTGCTCGGCGGCAGCGGCGATCTGCTGATTCTGATCGACGATGACGCCCACCGCACCGAGGATGTGCTCCAGCGCCTGCCGGACCTGCGCCGACTGCTGGACCGTTTCGTCAGCCATCGCATGGCTGGCACCCATGGTCTTCACCGCCGCGCCAACACCGCCCTGCAGGCGGGCGATCATCTGCTCGATTTCCTCGGTGGACTGCTGGGTGCGCCGTGCCAGGTTACGCACCTCATCGGCCACCACGGCAAACCCGCGTCCCTGCTCACCGGCGCGTGCGGCCTCGATGGCGGCATTGAGTGCCAGCAGATTGGTCTGCTCGGCGACCCCCTTGATCACATCCAGCACCTGGCTGATGGACTTGCTGTCGCCGGCCAGCCGATTGATCACCTCCACCGACTGTTCGATTTCCGCCGCCAGCCGCTCGATGCCATGCACCTGGGCTTCGACCAGACCGCGACCGCTGAGCGTCTGCTGGTTGACGTCATGCGCGCTGCCCACTGCAGACTCGGCGCTGCTGGCCACTTCCTGGGCTGTCGCCGACATCTGATTCATCGCGGTGGCGATCTGTTCGATCTGTCCGCGCTGGCCGGATACCGTCTGGTTGCTTTCGCCCGAGACCCTTTCGACCTGCACAGCCTGGCGCTCGACCTCGGCGACCGTCTGGCCGACCCGCTCGATCAACTCGCGAATTCTGGCCACCGTCTCGTTGAACACCTGCCCCAGTTCGCCCAGTTCGTCACGGCTGCGCACCTCACAGCGCGCCGTCATGTCGCCGGCGGCAACACGATCCATGGTGGCGCCAAGACTGCGCAGCGACGCACGAGTGGACATGTAGAAGGCGCTGTAGAGGTAGACCACCAGCACGAACACCAGTGCCAGCGCCGCCAGCAGGCCAGCCATCAGCAGGCGCTTCTGCTCCAGGCGCACGGTCAGCTCGGCGTCGAGGAAAGTCAGGATCTCATCGTTGAGCGCATAGGTTTTCGCCATCTCGCGGCTGATCAGGTCATAGAAGGCGTCCCATGTCTGGTCCAGCGTCTCGGCCATGATCACCTGATCCTGGAAGATATCGCTGCTGATCTGCAGCGATTCACGGCTCGCTCGGGTAAAGCTGTCCAGGTGCCGCAACGCGGCGGCACTGCCGGCGAGCACGTCCTGCAACTGGGCCGCGTACTGGTTCTGCTGTTTTTCCAGCTCAAGCACCAGTGCATCCAGTTTGTTGCTGGCGTCCGAATTCAGATACCCCTGGCCAAAGGTATAGGCTCCAACGGCCCGCCCCTCACCAAGGATGCCGGTGATGGACGGGGTCACGGAGGTCAGCAGCTCCGCCAGCATGCGCACATCCCGCTGGCTGTCCTGGCTGAGCCCGGACTGGCTGGCAATCAACTTGATCATCACCTGCGTCTCACCCAGCAATGCCCGCGCCATGGCCGCCTTGGCCTGCAGCGACTGCTGCGCCTGGGCATCACGCAAGGCCGCCGCGAGGGTGTCGCGACGCCTGTTGAATTCTTCGATCTGCTCAGCATCATCGCTGACCGGCGCCAGGCTCTGCATGCGCGTCGACAGCTCACGTTCGGCGTCTGCCAACCGTGTCACCAGCCCCTGCTCGCCGCCCGTCTGGCCGATGATGCCTTCGATCTCGACCAGGTCCTTCCAGTCTTCCATCTGCCGTCGCAGCTGCAACGCACTGCCCAACAGCTCCAGGCTTTTCAGCTCATGGCGAGTACCGACGAACTCCCGGTACGAATCGCGCACCAGGTAGAAATTGGTCAGCAGCATGGGTACGAAGAAAAGCACACTGATCAGGCTGAATTTCAGGGCGAAACTCAGGCGATTCATCAATGCAATGGCGGGACTCAACAGGCTGTTCAAAAGACGTCTCCCAACTTTTTGTTGTTGTGCTTGCAGCTTCGATGGCTGCAGCAGGGCTCGTCAGAGAGGTAGCACAACAACTTATACGGGATATACGCCGTCGGATTTGTAAATTAACGTAATGGCAGAGTGCCTATGATTCCGTCCCGAAGTCGTAGGCCGGATTAGGGCGTGTTAACACATCTTCAGTCCGTCAACTATTAGCGCGAAGTTGATGAATCCGATGAACATCACATCAAGCTTCTCGAAGCGAGAGAATATACGCCGAAACCCCTTCAAGCGCCGGAAT
>NZ_JAAMQZ010000020.1 GCF_013522825.1 Stutzerimonas stutzeri | reverse complement strand
TCTATTCCGGCGCTTGAAGGGGTTTCGGCGTATATTCTCTCGCTTCGAGAAGCTTGATGTGATGTTCATCGGATTCATCAACTTCGCGCTAATAGTTGACGGACTGAAGATGTGTTAACACGCCCTAATCGGCTGTTTCCCCAGTTGGAGCTGACGCGTCAGGATGTTCAACATTGCTGGTGCGGTGTACGGCCCATGTCCACACTGGACGGCGAAACGGTCAGCCTGCCTGTTCGCGCCATCGAAAATCCCGACATGCCCGGATTGGTGACCGTGACGGGGTCGTACATCATGATGCACCGCCATGCCGGGAGACTGGCGGCACGAGCGGTGGAAAAACACCTGGGCAAGCGTGACGCTCCACCTCAGGGCATGCTCATTGGTCCACACGATATCCGCAGTGACGAAGACATTGCACGCGTCGCACAAAAGGAACACGTGGTGCATCTGACTGACCTGATCCGGCGCCGGCTGCCGGGCGGCCTGAATCCCTCTACGCTGGGGCGTGACAGGGCGCAGCAACTTTCGCGAATTGCAGCTACGGCGCTGGGTTGGTCTGAAGCACGCCGGCAGCAGGAACTGCAAAGTTTTGCAGAGGATACGGACAGGGTCTATCGCAAGCCCTGACTTCTCACCAAGGGCACCGGGGTGCAGTTTTCACGACCTGCAGCCCCCTCCCCCTTTTCACTGCCACGATGCCCTCAAAAAGAGGAGAACGCGATGCAAGTCATTTCAGCCCAGAAAATCGCCGCGGTACTGGACTGGGGCGGCGTGCTGGAGGCGCTGCGTCAGGCCCACCTGGGCGCGCGCCCGGCGGGCGACAGCTTTTTCGTCGGCGACGAGCGCTATGGCCTGTTCAGCCGCGGGGTGGTTCTGCCCGGGCTGGGCGCGGGCCTCAAGGTCTGCTCCATCTGCCCGGCCAATGGCTCCGCCAACCCGCCGTTGCCCACGGAACAGGCGCTGTTCCTGGTCATCGACGAACAGTCCAAGGCCATCGTCGCGGCCCTCGACGGGCCGGAAATCACCCGCTGGAAAACCGCCGCGGACTCCGCCCTCGCCGCGCAGCGCCTGAGCCGCGAGGACAGTGCCGTTCTTCTCGTATTGGGCGCGGGGCCGGTGGCCCGGGCGCTGGTCGATGCCTATCTGCATATCCGCCCGGCCATCCGCGAAGTCCTGTTGTGGAACCGCACGCCAGCGAAGCTGACCGACACCCGCGAGGCCCTGCGGCGCAGTGGCGTCGAGGTGAGCATCGTCGACGACCTCGACGCCGCCGTGGTCCGTGCCGACATCATCGCCTGCGCCACCAGCAGCGCCACGCCCCTGGTGCGCGGGGCGCTCGTGCGGCCTGGCTGCCACGTCGACCTGGTCGGTGGCTTCCGCCCCGACATGCGCGAGGCGGACGACGAGGTGGCGAGGGGCGCGCGGATCTTCGTCGACGACCGCGACACTGCCGCCAGCAGCGGGGACATCCAGGCGCCGCTGCAAGCCGGGGTCATCACGCCAGAGCAGATTGAGGGCGACCTGTACGACCTCTGCCAGGTCAGCGCATTCTCCCGCACGGCCACGGACAGGACACTGTACAAGAATGCCGGCGGAGCCCACCTGGATCTGATCGTGGCGCAATATGTGCTCGCCAGGCTGAGGGCTTGAGCGCCGCAAGAGAGCGAGAGCGAATCCGACCCGACGCCTCTCGCTCGAATTGACTCAAACCTGAGCACAGACACTCAGCAAAACCCTGAAAGGCAACTTACCGCCTACGCGGCCTACCCAACAACTCAGACCGCCCGATCACCTCTCGGCCACTTTCCGGCCCATCGGGCTCCGAAAACCCCGCCTGAGCAATCGCTTCATCCAGACCTCTGAAAGCAACGAAGTTCTTGGGGCTCCGCAAGGAAGCCATCCCATCATTCCAGGCATGCACCATCTGCTTGGCTACGGTATGCCAGCGCGGCTCATTGCGGGCCGCCTCTATCACTTCTTGGCCAACCTCCACCGCCGATTCGCACAGCCGCTCCACCATCTGCGCATACTGCCTCGTGGCAATACCCAGCCTTGCCTTGAAGAACCGCTCCAAGGTTTTCCCCACCGCCCAGGTTTGCCGTCCATCCACGGACAAGCCCGGCGGATTGCCTGCATAGCGTGGATACGCCTGTGTAGTCACAACGTCATAGACCGGTGTATAGGCCACGTCCTTCAGGCTGGTGTAATGCAGCGCGATGTTCTTGGCATGGCAGTCGGCATTGCGCACCACATAGTTGGTCAGCAGATGCCAGCCGAACTGCTCCAGTTGGGTTCGCATGGCTGCGGCAGGTATGTAGACACGCGTGGCATTCAACACACGCTCGGTCGTCGTTGCGTATTTCTCGTGGGGCGGCAGTCCCAGCAAGCCGCAGGCATCTTCGACCCCATGCGTGACAATGCCCTGCGCATCCACGTCGAAACGATCCACGACCAGGACGCGCCCGTCCTCCGACATCCGCGTCCTGGCCACTGGCACGACGTTCAAGCGTTCCAGCACCCGCATGGTATAGAACTCGTTGAACCCGAGATAAGGCGTACTGTCGTCCGAGCCTTTGATGATATGGCGGCTGGTACGCAATGTGGGTTTGCCCACAGCATGCGCTGGCGCGTCCATATCCTCTTGCGGCGCAATGAACTTGGGCACCATGCCGGAAATGGATGCTCGGGCATATCGACGCACCAGGCTGGCGAAATGCGCCGTGGTGTTTTCGGCTTTGAGCAACGACTCGATTTGCAGCGCTTCCATGTCGCCCCCAGGCGTCCCGCCTTCAGGAGTGACGGTGACGCGCCCAATCCCCATCCCGCCGACTACCGCCAACAAGGAGAGATCCGTGCCATCGAGCAGCGCTCCAAATTCTTCGCGGATGATGCTCAGAAGATAGCCTTCGGGCAAATTCTGGCGAAAGAAAGGGTGCAGATCACGTGGCCAGCACCACGGCTGCTCGCGTACCGGCATGGTCAGGCTGACAAAATCGGCGGGATCGGTGCCAGGCAGATAGCTCAGGACATACTCATCACGCTCCCGGTAGAGCTTGGCGACCGTCCTAGCGCATACATGCACGTCGAGTTTCATACGCTGTCACCCCGCCGTTGCTCGGCCAGGATGTCCTCAAGGGTTCTGACGTGGCCCTGCTTGACGGGCTTGAGGTCGTAACCTGCGGCTTCCAGCAGGTGCAGCAATGCGGAAACGCTCATATCGCCTTTGGCAAGCGTCTCCATGCGGGCAACCGTTGTGCGGGAAACTCCGGCGCGTTGTGCCAGCGCTTCCTGGCTCAGGCCTGCTTCCCGGCGCACGTTACGCAGCCAGTCCGCGACGTCAGCTAGTGTGGTCACTGTGTCTCCTGGGCGTCAAATATTCACTGATAGGCTAAAAATGTAGCCCGCGAGATACATTCTTACAAGAAATACATCGGAATTTGCGTGCATCAATCGTCATGAATGGCGTCACGCACCAGGAATTTTGTAGCCCGTAAGAATCAAATCAGCCAGTAACAGCTGAATTTGATGCCCCACGGCTACAGACAACACTGCTTAGCAATGGTCATGTGCTCTCGTGCCCTCGCAAGGATGGATCTACGCCCGGAGCTCCGCGCCCATGACGAGCACGTTCACCTGGCACCCTCGCGGCATGCATTCCCCCCGGCGAGCACCAGGGCGGCGCCGGTGAATTAGGTGGATACCTGCGAAAAGGCCGAAAACATAGTTTTCGGCCTTTTCGTATTGCCGGCGTGAATTGCCGACCGGCATTTGCGCATCAGAAGATCTGGTACGGGTACTCGACAATCAGACGGACCTGGTCGGAGGATATGTCCGAAGCGCCGTTGCCGATCCGGTGGCTCGCCTGGCGCAGGCGCAGCGACAGCCCCTTGGCCGAGCCCTGCTGGACCGCGTAGCGGATGTCGAAGCCGCGCTCCCAGTGCTCTTCGCTACCCTTGTCGCCGTAATAGTTGTAGGGGCTCATGGCGTCCATCTTGCCGCCGTCGACGTCGCTGCCCTTGATGTAGCGGGCGCCGATGCTCAGGCCCGGCACGCCGTAGCGGCTCAATTCCAAATCGTAGAACAGCCCCCAGGATTTCTCGTTCGGGCCGTTGAAGTCCACTATTTGCGACGAGTTGGCCAGGTAGATGGAGTCGTGGAAGGTGCCCGGGCCGAGGCCGAGGTAGTCGAACGGCGTGTCGCCATCGTTCTTCTGGTAGGCCAGCTTGAAGGTGTGCGCACCGACGCTCCAGGCTGCGGCCAGGGAATAGGCGGTGGTGTCGATGTCGCCGGCCAGCTTGCGGCCTTCGTCATCGGTCTTGTAGAGGTTGAGGTCGAAGGTCAGGCTCTGGTTTTCGTTGATCGGGTAGACGTAGTTGGCGTTGGCGTAGTACTGGCGCCAGATGTCCTCGAACTCGGAGCCATAGAGGCTGAAGCTGAACCGGTCGTTGACCACGTAGCTGCCACCGAGGAAATTCACGGTGCGGGTGCCCACGCCGGCATAGGCGGCATGGAAGTCGTCGTCGCCGTTGGTGCTGTTGAAATCCTTGGCAGCGGTGAGGTGGGCGGCTTCCAGGCTCAGGCCTTCCAGTTCGTTGCTGGTCAGGTGCAGGCCGGTAGCGGTACCGGGCACCAGGCGTGCGTCTGCAGCGGCGAATACCGGGTTGTAGGGCCTCAGGTTGTTGCCGTATTTCAGCTCGGTGGCGGAGATACGCATTTTCACGGCGGCACCGGCGGAGCTGGCCTCGCTCTCGGTGCCGCCTTTGCCGTCGTCCGGCATCATCACGGCGTTCGAGTAGCCGCGTCCGCCGTCGAGCTTGAGTGCCGCGTAGGCGCTGGCGTCGACACCGATGCCTACGGTGCCCCGGGTGTAGCCGGAGCGGTAGTCGAGGCGAAAGGCCTGGCCCCATTCGCGGCGATCCTCTGCGCCGTTCTTGCGATCATGGTTCCAGTACAGGTTGCGGGTCAGGAAGTCCAGGCGGCCATCCTCGATGAATCCGTTGCTGTCCGTCTGGCTGGCAAGGGCCAGAGGGCTGCCGGTCGCGATCGCCAGAACCAGCAGGCGTTTTTTGCTCAAGGTCATTGTTGTTGTTCTCCATGGGGCGATTGAACACTGTTGGTGTGATGAAGCAGATCCTCGGTCCTCCCTTCGCCCGGAGAGCGGGAGAGCGGCCAGTCAGATGCACGTTCCCCCCAGCGGTGAGCCCAGCAGGACCTTGGATGAAACTACGGAGACGGATAAGCGGTGGATGGACGAGCATGACGGCTTCCTGGAGCCGCCCCCTCTTCTGCCCGCCGTGGGAAACACTGTAGGGCGAGGTCTAATCCGTCGATATGAGAAACCGGACCGATTCCATCATGCTCCGCCCCGCGCCCAGGCCCGTCTGGCGAGGCGCACAAGCAGGCGCCGATGATATTTCTCTGGTCTTAGGATTACCTGGCCTTCGCGGCATACATTCCCCCGGCCAGCACCAGGGCGGCGCCGGCGATGGTCCAGGTGTCGGGGAATTCACCGAACGCCAGCAGACCGACCAGGGAGGCGAAGACCAGCAGCGAGTAGTTGAACGGCTGCAGGACCGCGGCGGGCGCGTATTCCAGGGCCTTGATCAGCAGCAGGTGCGCGATCATCCCAGTAACCGCGTAGATGCTCAGCAACGCCCATTCCGTGGGGGACGGCGGCTGCCATGCCGGGATGCCGAAGCAGGTGGAGGCCACGGCACCAACCACCGCCATGTACAGCAGGTTGGTGGCGAAGGAATCGCTCTGGCTGATCCGCCGCGACAACAGGTTGTAGGCGGCGAACGTCAGGGCGGCCAGCAGCGGAATCAGCGCGGCGGGCTCGAACAGGCCGAAGCCCGGGCGCAGGATCACCAGGGTACCGATAAAGCCCACGACCGCCGCGACCCAGTGACGCAAGCCGATCGCCTCGCCCAGCAGCACGCCGGCCAGGGCCAGCGTCAGCAGCGGAAACACCGCGAACAGCGCATGACTTTCGGCGAGCCCCAGGTGCCTCAGCCCCCAGCCGAACAGCGCCGCCTCGCCAAGGGCGAGCAGCGCGCGCAGCACTTGCAGCAGCGGCATCGAGCTGCGGGTCGCGGCTCTGGCGCTGCCCCTCCAGGCCAGGAAGGCGATGGCCGCCAGCAGGAAGGTCCAGTAGCGCACCATCAGCAATTGCGCGACTGAGAAGTCCCTCACCAGGAACTTGGTGATGCCGTCCTGGCAGGCGAATATCAGCATGGCCAGCAGACACATGCTTATCCCGCGACGGATTCTGGTTGTGTCGCTGCCATGCGCTGCGGTGACCATAGGGAATTCCTGCGATTAGGCCCAGGGGGCACAGAGACGGGGGAGCAACACGACAAATACCTCGGCGACCTCGAACTCTTGCCCCATGAAGGTTCAGGTCTTGAAGCGGTTGGTCCACGTGTGCAGATCGCCCGACAGGCTGACGAGCGACTGTGAATTCGCCTCCGCCTGACCGGATAACTCCGCTACGAGCCGGGCGTCGGCATGAATCTGGCCAATGTGCTGACCTATCTCTTGCGCGACCTGGGTTTGCTGCTCTGCCGCGGTCGCGATCTGTGCGGTCATGTCGCGTACGATCTCTACCGAAGCGCGAATGAGCTCGAAGCTGGAACGCGCGTCACCGATGCTCTCGCCGGTCGTCTGAGCTGCGCCCAGGCTCGCGTGCATCTGCTTGCTCACCTGCTGGGTGCGTAGCGACAGATTCGTCAGCAATTGGTCGATTTCCCCGGTCGAGTCCGCTGTGCGCTTGGCCAGAGCGCGCACCTCATCGGCGACCACCGCAAACCCTCTCCCCTGCTCTCCGGCCCGTGCGGCCTCGATCGCAGCGTTCAAGGCCAGCAGATTTGTCTGCTCGGCGATGGCCCGGATAGTCCCCAGAATGGCCTGGATACCATTGTTATCCTGCTCCAACTGTTGCATCGAGCCGGCAGCCTGAGCGATCTCGGCACTCAGGCGTTGCGCACGCAGTACGGCGCTATCCATCCGCTGTTGACCGGCGTCGGCCTCGCGCTGCCCATGTTCCGCCGAGTCCGCGGCCTGACCGCAGGAGTGTGCGACGTCGTTCGCCGTGGCGAGCATTTCATGGAAAGCGGTTGACACCATATCGACGGACTCCCGTTGCCGCTTCGCCGCGTCCGCGACCTCGGCGGCGACCTGCATCGAACGTCCAGCCGTGACGGTCAGTTGCCCGACGGCATCGCTGATTTGTCGAACGAGCCCACGAATGACCTCCAGGAACTGGTTGAACCATCTGGCCAACTGCGCCGTTTCGTCATGCCCGCGCACCTCCAGGCTGTTAGTGAGGTCGCCCTCCCCTTGCGCGATGTTCTCCAGCCCCGCGCTGACGCTGTGGATAGGGCGCGCGATCACACGTGCAATCGCTACGCCCAGCAAGGCGAACAGGCATGCCAGCGCAGCGACGATCACGACGATCTGCCAGGTAAGGCGCGCAGAGCCGGACATGACTTCAGCCTCCGGAACCAGTCCGATGAGGGTCCAGTCGAGCGCTGACGAGTGCCAGACGTTGGCCAGGTAACGGATGCCGCCAAGCTCGACACTCATCAGGCCGGTGCGACGTTCGGCGAGCCTTCCGTACCCACCGTCCAACTCATCCAGTGTCTTGAAATTGTTCTCCGGTTGCGCCGGATCGACCAGGATATTGCCACTTCCTTCGACCAGCATGACGTAGCCGGTCTCGCCCAGTCTGATCTCCTTGACGATCTCAGTGAGTCTCTTGAGCGATACGTCGATGACAACCGCCCCACCCTCTGGGCCCAGTCTGTTGGCAAAGCTGCGCGTTACCCCGATCAAGGTGACGTCGTCCTGCGGCCAGAAATAGGCGGGATTGCGGCTGGCTTTTCCCTGGCTGGCCATGGCGGCCCTGTACCAGGGGCGCTTGCGTGGATCGTAACCACTCTGGACGGAGTTCACCGGCCAGGGCACGGTGGCGCCATCCGAGGTGGCGAGATAGATGTAGGCGTAGTCGGGATGGGAGGTCGCGAGATTGGCGAACAGTTGCTGAATCCGCTCGTCCTGCTCCGGCATGGGTTGCCGGGTGGAGTCCTCGGTGAAGTATTTCTTCAGGCCGCCATCGGTGTTTTTCAGCAATGGATGATCCGCAAGGAAATCGACATCCTGGGCGATGGCGTCAAAGAAGATCCTCATCGCGTTTTCCACTTGGCGAATCTCTCTCGAACTGCTCTCCAGAAACTCATGCCTTGCCTGCTCGCGCACGGTCATCACCACCAGGGCGGCAATCAAGACCGCGGGCAATACGGCAACCAGAAGAAACGCCAAACCGAGCTTATGCCTGATGGACATTTGTATTTGTTCTCTCTGGCACCTTCGAGCTTGTGCCACTGGCGGGATGGAAGGGCGGAGCGTAAAAAAATGCTGCATTCCCTCGCGGGTCTGCAGCATCAAGTGGCTGGCACTGCTGCGCTCAACTCGACTGATAGCTGGTCTTGACCTTGGTGAAGAACTCCCTCGCATGGGTGCCCTGCTCCCTCGGTCCATAGCTCGAACCACGGTTGCCGCCGAAGGGCACGTGGTAGTCGACGCCGGCGGTGGGCAGGTTGACCATGACCATGCCCGCCGAGGAGTTGCGTTTGAAGTGTTCGGCGTACTTCAGCGAAGTGGTGACGATGCCGGCCGAGAGCCCGAACGGAGTGTCTTCCGCGGCGGCGAGGGCCTCTTCGTAGTTCCTCACCTTGAGCACGCTCAGCACCGGTCCGAAGATCTCCTCGCGGTAGATGCGCATCTCGGGTTTCACGTCGAGAAACAGCGCGGGCTCCAGGTAGTGGCCGCCGCCTTCGCGCACCAGGCGCTCGCCGCCGCAGGCCAGGATGGCGCCTTCGGCGAGTCCCGCGCGGATGTAGTCCAGGTCGACTTCCAGCTGCTTCTCGTCCACCACCGGGCCGATATCGGTGGCCGGGTCGAGGGCGTCGCCCACCCGCAGCGCGCGGGTACGCTCGACCAGCCTGGCGACGAACTCGGGATAGATGCCCTCGGTCACGATCAGCCGCGAGCTGGCGGTGCAACGTTGCCCGGTGGAGAAGAACGAGCCCTGGATGGCCACATCCAGCGCCACCTCCAGGTCGGCGTCGTCGAGCACGATCAGCGGGTTCTTGCCGCCCATCTCCAGCTGCACCCTGGCCATCCGCTCGACGGCGATCGCGGCGATCTGGCGGCCAGTCTGTTCCGAGCCGGTGAAGCTGATGGCCTGCACCTTGTGATGACGCATCAGTGCATCGCCGACGCTACGCCCCGGGCCGATCAGCATGTTGAACACGCCGGCGGGCAGGCCGGAGCGGGAAATAATTTCTGCCAGGGCCCAGGCCGAGGAAGGCACCAGTTCGGCCGGCTTGAACACCACGCAGTTGCCGAAACACAGTGCCGGGGCGATCTTCCAGGCGGGAATGGCGATGGGGAAGTTCCACGGGCTGACGATACCGACCACGCCCACCGGCTGGCGACTTGTCTCGATACTTACGCCGGGGCGCACAGAGTCGTACTTCTCACCCGAGGCGCGCAGCGCTTCCTGGGCGTAGAACTTGAACGAGCGACCGGCGCGATCCACCTCGCCCAGGGCCTCGCGCACCACCTTGCCTTCCTCGCGAGCGAGCAGCCGCGCCAGCTCCTCGCGACGCTGCAGGATTTCGCTGCCGATACGGTCCAGCACATCGGCGCGCAACTGCGGGTTGCTCGCGGCCCAGGCCGGGGCGGCGGTACTGGCAGCCTCGACAGCCACGTCGGTCAACTGCGCATCGGCACGGGCGAAGCGATCCACCACATCGCGGGGATCGGATGGATTGCGGTTCTCCAGGATCTGCTCGTCGCCCCGGGGCTCGACGAAGGCGCCATTGACGAAACTGCTCTTGATACCGTCGTTCATCTGATCCCCCCAGCACGCAAGTTGCTGCAATTTGTCGATTCGACGAACTGGACGATATTGCCGATCGCCCGGTCGATCAGCCCCTGCATGGCGTCCTGGCTGCTCCAGGCGACATGGGGGTTGAGGATGAAGTTGGGATGCCGGGCGAGCCGGAAAATGGGATCGTCGGGTCGCACCGGCTCGTGCTCGAGCACGTCCAGCGCGGCGCCGCCAAGACGCCCCTGCTCCAGCGCCTCGATCAGCGCGGCCTCGTTGACCACCCCGCCGCGCCCGGTATTGACGATCACCGCATCGGGCTTCATCCGCGCCAGCTGCGCCGCGCCCAGCAGGTCGTGGGTTTCCTCGGTCAGCGGACAGTTGATCATCAACACGTCGCTGCGCTGCAGCAGCGCCTCCAGGGGCACGAAGTCCGGCCCCGTATAGCGGCCACCACGGTCATGGACGATCACGCTCATGCCAATGGCCCTGCCCAGTTCGGCAACACGCCGAGCGATGGGGCCGTTGCCGACGATACCCAGCACCCGGCTACGCAGGTCGCGGATGGGGTAGTCGAAGTAGATGTTCTTCGCTTCCCGCGCGCCGCTATGCACCTGCTGCATCAGACTGTGGTAGCTGGAAACCCGGCGGAACAGCTCGAACATCATGGCGATGGAGTGTTCGGCCACGGTGTTGGTCGCGTACCCCGGGACGTTGGTCACGGTGATACCGCGTGCCCGGCAATAGTCCATGTCGACGATGTCGGTGCCGGTCATCGCCAGCGAGATCATCTGCAGATCTGGCAGGCGCGCCAGGTGCGCCTCGCGCAGCGGGACGCTGCAGGTCAGGGCGACGGTCGCCCCGGCCAGACGCTCCAGCAGTTGTTCCGACCGGGTATAGGGATGGCTGATCCAGTCGTGGGCGAAGGGCAGCCCGGGCGTGACGACGCCCGGCCCTATCCCTTCGTCATCGAGAAAGACGACGCGATGCTTCATGAAAGGCATTCCTACTTTTTCTGCGCCGGCACATAACCGGCGGGTGCCAGTGCGGCGAGTTGACTGGTGAAGAAGCTGGCGTCGCGATCCGTGTCCTCCAGGGATTCCTTGCGCACCAGCGCATCGCGCACCAGATGCGCGCCGACGAAGCGGAACGGCTCCGGCGGGAACAGCTGCATCTTCTGGTTGACCAGCCCGCAGTTGGCCCATTCGTCGTTGGCCTCCTCCACCAGCGACTTGACGATGCGGCTGGCGAACACCGTGGTGGCGACGCCGTTGCCGGAGAAGCCGATGCCGAAGACGATATTCGGATGTCCGCCCAACTGGCCGAAGTTCGGCAGCCCCTTCATCGCGCGATCGATCGGCCCAGTCCAGCTGCTTACCACCGGAACGTCGCGCAGATGCGGGTAGAAGCTGTACATCTCATCCGCCACCTTGTCGGCGGCTGGTGATGGCTGCTCGTAGAGGTCGCCGATGCGTCCGGCGAAGGCGAACTGGCCCAGCGGCTTGCCGAACACGATGCGTCCATCGGGAGTGTTGCGGTAGTAGTTCAGCACTGTGCGCGAGTCGGTGATGCATTCGCCGCCGCTGAAACCAATCTGGTCCAGACGATTCTTGGCTGGCGCGGTCGCCACCATGTCACTGGACATGATCGCGATCATCCGGCGCAGTTCGGGGAACTGCGCGCCCCAGGCATTCATCGCCAGCACCACCTTCTCCGCCTGCACCCGGCCACGCGCGGTGTGCACTACCGGGCGTTCGGAACGCTCCAGGCGGGTTAGCGGGGATTGCTCATGGATCACCACCCCCAGATCCAGCGCAACCCGGCGCAGCCCGCGCGCCAGCATGGCTGGCTGCACGGTGGCGGCGTTGGCATCGAAGATGCCGCCCATCATGCGCGGCGAGCCGGTACGCTGGCGCACCTGTTCGCGGGTCAGCGTCTGGAACGGGTTCACCCCGTGGCGCTCCAGGCTATCGGTGAGCACCTTCCAGGAATTCACCTGGCGCTGGTTGCTCGCCGTCCACAGCCAGCCGTCCTTGCGGTACTGGGCGTCTATCCCATGTTCGCGGCAGAAGTCACCGATCTCGTCGATCGCCGATTCGGCAGCCTCGCAGATACGTCTCGCTTCCTGCTCGCCGCAGATGCTCATCACCGACAGGTACTTGGCCCACCAGTTGGTGGCGATGCCGCCATTGCGCCCACTGGCGCCGGAGCCGCAGCGATCGCGCTCGACGATCACGACTCGCCAGGTCGGATTGGCCTGCTTGAGCCGGATGGCCGACCACAGGCCGAGATAACCGCCGCCGACGATACACACGTCAGCCTGTTCATTCCCTTCGAGCGTCGGGGCGAGATGACTGTCGAGGTCAAGTGCCTGCGCATACCAGAAGCCACGGTACATGTCTTGTTCACCCAATATGAATGTGAAAGGTGTGGGACAAATGGTGCCGGGTTGGTCTGGAGCGCACTATCAGGATAAGGACAATTGCTAGAAGGCCGCTGCCGGAGCGGTACTTTCGGGCGATGAAAGATTTCTGCACAAGGGTGACCAACTATCCGAAATCTGCGCAAAGGCTGTCCGAAATCTTATAAAAGCTGTGTCCGCTGTTATATTTAAGACAAAAGATTGCGTCTAATCTGCGGACAGCGGGAGGCCTGTATAGCCGTCGTGCTGCCGATCCGGCCCTCCCACGCCCGGTACGTGAGGACAACAATAATGAAGACTTTCAGTGCTTACGAAACACCCGCCGACGAGGGCGTGAACAACGCCGTGAAACCCGATCTGCGCGTTGGTTTCATCCTGATGAACCAGTTCACCCTGGTCCCCGTCGCGGGACTGGTGGACTCGCTGCGGTTCGCAGCGGACAAGTCGTTCCGCAGCCAGCAGATCTTCTGCAAATGGGACTGGATGACCTGCAACGACCTGCCCGTCACGGCCAGTTGCGGTATGCCGGTCTCGCCGACCAAGCCGCTGGGTGTCATCGGCGAATACGACTATGTGGTCCTCGCCGGCGGCCTGCTCAGCGAAACCCGCGATCCGCCCGAATGGCTGCTCGACCTGCTGCGCGAGCTGCACGCGGCGAAGACGCCGATCATCGCCCTGTGCTCCGGCTCCTTCGTGCTCGGCAAGGCCGGCCTGCTCGACGGACGCCGCTGCGCCGTGCACTTCACCATTCGTGAGGAGTTCATGCAGCGCTTCCCCAGTGCTGAAGTGCTGGTCGACAAGAGTTACGTCGATGACGATGACATCATTACGTGCCCCGGCGGCACCGCTATCGACCTTGCGGCGAAGCTCATCAGCCACCACTGCGGCACCATTCGTGCCCAGAAAGGCCTCGAATACCTGCTGGTGGACGATGAAGAGATCCAACGCCAGACGCCGAACGGGAAGTCCAGCGTCACCGAGCTGCACGTCTACAAGAACGAGCTGGTGGAGCGCGCCATCGGCTACATGCGCAGCCACATGGACGCACCCGGCTCGTTGCGCGCAGTGGCCGAAAGCGTCGGCACAAACGAACGGCAGTTGCACCGCGCGTTCATGTCCAACACCAACGAATCACCCGCGCAGTACTGGCGCAAGCTGCGCCTGGACCACGCGAAGCGGCTGTTGATGGACACCAACCAGCACATCACGCAGATCGCCTATGCCACGGGCTTTTCCGATGCGTCGCACTTCATCCTCTGGTTTCGCAAGCTGTTCGGTGAAACGCCCAGCTCCTTCCGCAAGCGCCGCCATGAGGTCGAGAAGCTTATCAACACGGGGCACTGAGCCTCTCTACCTCATGACAGGCTGGTAACGGCATTTACTACCGGCAGCTGCGGCAGCTCCTATCCCCGCCTGGCAAAAAACTGTTCGGCTATTCCAGTGTGCCCGGATCGGACGCCGGGTCGTTCGGCCCGCCGGGATTGGAGTAGCGATCCGGTGCCAGGGCCGGGTCACCCTTGTCGTCCTCAGGCATGGTCTCCACAGGCAGGCCATCTTCGGTCACGAGTCGGCCCTGGCTGTCCCGCTGCGTCTCCAGGGTTTCCTGGGGTGTCGGGTTGCCCATGGTGCTTGGCGGGGAGCCACGTTTATCTTCGGGTGTGCCTGCAGGCCACTGGGCGAATGCGGCGGACGATGCCATCAGGCTTGCCAATGCCACTATCTTGAATGTGTTCATGCAACCTCCTCGGTAGACGCCATGGCGCCGGACGGTGGTTTACAACGCGTGAGGCCCTGCTAGCGTTTCAGTAGGCAAGACAGCCACCCTCCGGGACGGATCACGACCCGGCGCTCGGACAAACGGTGAGAGGAAGGAATATGGCTACGCGCCTACCCCTGCTGACGATAGAAAGCATCCTTCGCAACCATCTTCACCCCTATCACTGCGACTGCCATGCTCAGGAAGACAGCCGTGTTACCGTTCGTCTGTATAAAGAACACCATGATGAAGAACTGACGGTTTTCGGCATCACCGACGAGCAGTGTCGTGATGCCGCCAATCTGGTGCGTCTCGCCCAGGAGCTGCGTTTCGAGCTTTACGCAACCCGGGGTGGCTCGAAGGGTTCCAAGTCCACCGAGCATTAGCCTGCCGCTTGCTGACTCAGCGCTTGGCTTCGACACCAGGTGCCTCGGCTCGTGTCAGATAGGCCTGAGTCAGTTGCGCGAGATGGCTGCGCATCCACTCCGCCATCGCAACCTCCTCTGCCAGGATGCGGGTACAGATTTCCTGGGTCTGGGTATCGCCTACTGCCTCGGCAGCTGCGATCAGGATTTCGTAAGAAGCGATCTCCAGATTCTCGAAGACGTAGCCCATCATTGCGCCCTTGACGATCTCGTCGTTGATCATCATGCCGCCCATGGCCTGCCCCATCGCCATCATCTTGCCGCCCAGGTCCTTGAGCCCGGAATAGGACTTGTCGTAGCGCTGCAGGCAGCTTTCGATCAGCCTGGCCTGGTTCTGGGTTTCGCTGATGTGCTGTTCGATGCGTGCCTTCAGCTCGGGATAGTGCTCGATGCGGCTGGCCTGTCTGGTGAGCATGGTTTCGGCCTGGGCTTCCATGGCATGGGCGTCACGCAGCCACTCGATCAGGCGTTCGATACGGATGTCGTTGCCGGTTTGTGCGCTTTGCATGTGCATCTCCAGATTTGGCGTTCTCTTTCTTGTGTGAAAGAAGGCATCCGGCAGAGTTCCCCGGGGCCGACTGGCTGCATCAACGTGTGGCGCGCAATCTGTCCATCAGCTCCGCATAGCGCTCCGGCAGGCACTCCAGGGCGTAGCGTGCGGCCTGTTCGCGAATCGACACACGATCCCCCTCGAAATGCCGCGTCTCACTGATGCTTACCTGCCGCTCGTCCTGCTTCAGTGCAAAGGCGTAGCACTGGGTACCGCCACGATCCTCTTCGCTGTCGTCGGCCACTCCGGTGTTGGCAATGGCAATGTCGGCAGCACTGGCATTCAGCGCACCGAGCGCCATTTCGGTCGCGACTTCCTCGCTGGTCAGGCCAAAAGTCTCGATGGTGTCGAAGCTGACGTGCAGCAGCCGGTTCTTTGCGTTGGGCGAATACACGACGAATCCGCTGTCCAGTACCTGACCGCAGCCTGGGATATCCCCCAGCAGGGAAGCCATCAGGCCGCAGGTGCAGGATTCGGCAGTGGTCAGCGTCATCCGGACGTCACTTAGAAAGCGCACGATTTCGGCAAGGTCTCGCATGGTCCTGGCTCCGCTGAAATGCCCTGTTGGCTCAGTTTTCGGAGCCGGCACGCACAGGCAAAGTTCCACAGGTGAGTTTCGTCAGAAATCGAGAACCAATTCGCGCTCATCCGGTCTTTCTCAGAGTGGAGCCATAGAAGCTCTATGCCGCATACCAAAGCAGTTCAGTCTTGCCGTGCTCATTGGTTACAGCGCCACAAATGGTGGCTGTGTTGGGGAAACGTGCTCGTAACCGACCTGGCGCCCATGCCGGTCCTTGGGAAAAGTGCTTATGAGTATTGCTGCTGTTGAGAATGCGCCTGTCCCTGTGAAGCTCACCGAGCGTCCATCGCCACCGTCGGAGCGGCCCGTACTGCAACTTCGCAGCACACAGGAGCAGAAGAAGAAAATATTGTTCGTGACGTCCGAGCTGACCGATCTGGTCAAGACGGGCGGCCTTGCCGACGTGTCCGCTGCCCTGCCCCGCGCGCTGGGTGCGCTGTACGATGTGCGTGTGCTGATTCCCGGCTACTCGCAAGTGATGCAGTGCGGTATGCCGATCCGCGTGGTGGGCAGTGTTCTGTCACATGGCGACATTCCGTCATGCCGAATCGGGCGACTCGACATGCCTGATGGGCTGATCATCTATGTGGTGATCTGTCCGGAACTCTACGAACGCGACGGCCTGCCCTATGGTGACGAGCAGGGGCAGGACTGGCCGGACAATCCGCTGCGCTTCGCGCGCCTGTGCATGACGGCAGCGGATATCGCCGCAGGCGCCGCCTGCATGAGCTGGAGCCCGGACCTGGTGCATGCCCACGACTGGCCGACCGGCCTGACGCCGGCCTACATGCATTGGCGCGGTTTGACCACGCCCAGCGTCTTCACCATTCACAACCTGGCCTACCAGGGCAATATCAGCATGCAGCTGCGGCGCAAGCTGGGCATTCCGTTGGAAGCCTGTGGGCCGGAACGGATGGAATTCTACGGCTCGCTGTCGCTGCTCAAGGCCGGTATCGCCTATGCCGACCAGGTCACCACCGTCAGCGCCACCTATGCACGGGAGATCACCACGCCGGCCTTCGGCTGCGGCATGGAAGGTTTTCTCGCCATGAAGGCGCGTCAGGGCCTGCTCAGCGGGCTGCTCAACGGGATAGATGAAAGCTGGGATCCGCAAAGCTGCCCGCACCTGATCAGCCCGTTCGGGCCACAGGACTGGAACGGCAAGCGCGCCAACGCCACCCACGTCCGCCAGCTGTTCGGCCTTGAGCCTGGCGAAGGTCCCCTGTTTGCCGTGGTGTCCCGCCTGGTACAGCAGAAAGGCATCGACCTGAGCATCGAGGTGGCCGAAGCCATCGTCGAACGCGGCGGCCAACTGGCCATTCTCGGGCGTGGCGAAGCCGCTATCGAAGAACGGGTACGGCGGTTGGCGGAACGTTTCCCCGGTCGGATCGGTGCGCATATCGGCTTCAACGAGACCGATGCCCGGCGTCTGTTCGCCGGCAGTGACTTCCTCCTTATGCCGTCGCGCTACGAGCCCTGCGGATTGAGCCAGATGTACGCGCAGCGCTTCGCCTCGCTGCCCATTGCCCATCGCACCGGGGGCCTGGCTGACAGCATCGACAATGGCGTGACGGGCTTTCTCTTCGATGAACCCACGGTGCAGAGCTATCGCCATGCCGTGGAACGTGCCCTGGCGGTGTACCACAAGCCGCATCTGCTCAACGCCATGCGCTGCCGCGCCATGAGCGCCGGTTTTTTCTGGAGTCATGCGGTCGAGCCCTATGACCGGCTGTATCAGCGCCTGCTGCATCAGCGGAGCGAGGCTAGCGCCACTGCTTAAGAGGTTATCGATGCAACATGGGCCGTTACTGCTGGATGATTCCCGCACCCGTTTCAGACTCTGGGCGCCCGACGCGCAAAATGTCAGCCTGGTGCTGGTCAGTGGTGACACGCTGCCCATGCCGCGTCTTGACGAAGGCTGGTACAGCCTGGATGCCGAGGTCGGCGCGGGTACGGCCTACCGCTTCCTGATCGACGGCGAGCTGCAGGTGCCGGACCCGGCCTCCCGCGCCCAGGCAGGCGATGTTCATGAGCCCAGCCTGGTCACCGATCCCAACGCCTACGTCTGGCGCAATCAGCGATGGCGCGGGCGGCCCTGGCACGAGACCGTGCTCTATGAATTGCATGTGGGCGCCTGCGGTGGCTACGCACAGATCGAACAGCGGCTCGCCGCGCTGGCCGAACTCGGCGTGACGGCCATCGAGCTGATGCCGCTGGCGGAATTTCCCGGTGCGCGCAACTGGGGTTACGACGGCGTGCTGCCCTATGCGCCAGAAGCCTCCTACGGCAGCCCCGATGACCTCAAGCGGCTGATCGACGCTGCCCACGGCCACGGCCTGATGGTGTTTCTCGACGTGGTCTACAACCACTTCGGGCCGGACGGCAACTACCTGGGCTACTACGCCAAACATTTCTTTCGCCACGACCAGCAGACGCCCTGGGGCGACGCCATCGACTTTCGCCGGCGTGAGGTGCGCGATTTCTTTATCGACAGCGCGCTTATGTGGCTCAACGAGTACCGCTTCGATGGCCTGCGCCTGGATGCCGTCCACGCCATTCCCGACCGGGGTTTCCTGGTCGAACTGGCCGAGCGCGTGCGCGCCGACACCGAGCCGGGGCGCCATGTCCATCTGGTTCTAGAAAACGAGGACAACCGCGTCAGCCTGCTTGAGCAGGGCTTTACCGCGCAGTGGAACGATGACGGCCACAACGTGTTGCATAGCCTGCTGACCGGAGAAAGCCAGGGCTACTACGCCGACTTTCACCAGGAGTCGACCCGTAAGCTGGTGCGCTTTCTCGGCGAGGGCTTCATCTACCAGGGCCAGCAGGATCGGCGCGGGCATGCGCGGGGCGAGCCGAGCGGGCACCTGTCGCCCACCGCCTTCGTACTCTTTCTGCAGAACCACGACCAGATTGGCAACCGCGCCTTCGGCGAACGTCTGATCGCCCTGGCCGAACCCGACGCTCTGCGCGCCGCCACCGCCCTGCTGCTGCTTTCGCCGATGATCCCGTTGCTGTTCATGGGTGAGGAATGGGGTGCGCGTGAACCCTTCCTGTTCTTCACCAGCCACCATGGCGAACTGGCCGATGCCGTGCGCGAAGGTCGCCGGGGCGAATTCGCCGAGTTCACGGAGTTTGCCGACGAAGCGACGCGCGCGCGCATTCCCGACCCGAATGCAGCGGAAACCTTCGCGGCTTCCAGGCCGGATTTCGCCCGGATCGACAGCCAGTGGGCCGGGCTCTACCGGCAACTTCTGGATATCCGCCATCGGGAAATCGTGCCGCGCCTGCAGGGTGCCGCCTTTCTCGGCGCCACGGCGTTGGGCGAAGCCGCCGCCCTGGCGCATTGGCGACTGGGCGATGGCAGCCGGTTGCGCCTGGAACTCAATCTTGGCACTCATCAGGTGGCACTGACACCCGCACCTGCCAAATCTCGCTTGCTGTACAGCAACCGGAAGGACACCACAGACGCAGGTTCGCTGCCGCCGCACACCGCCAGAATCCATTTGGAAGACATCAATGAGTGACGAGCGCCTGAAACGCCTGGCCGAAGCGGCAGGCCTGTCCATCGACTGGGTCGATGCCGATGGGCGCGACCAGCGAGTGGCGCCCGAGGTCCTGCGCGCCGTACTGCATGGCCTGGGCCTGGATGCCGACAGCGATGAGGCCGTCGAGCGCAGCCTGGAAAAACTGCATGTCGATGGCGGTGCCAGCGACCTGCCGCCGCTGCTGACTCTCGACCAGGGCGCAGCGCTGGAGCTGGCACGCCATTGCGAGCCAGGCGCCCGCTACAGCCTGGAGCTGGAAGTCGGTCAGCGCTGTGACGGCACACTCGATGAACAGGCGCGCCTGGCACCCATCGACATCCCCGGCTATCACCGCCTGGAAATCGCCGGGCGCCAGCTGACCCTCGCCGTTGCGCCCCCGGCCTGCCCCGCCGTGCAGGACCTGGCCGGCCCCAGTGCCTGGGGGCTGACCGTCCAGCTGTATGGATTGCGCCGTGCCGGCGATGGCGGCCTGGGCGATACCCTGGCCCTGGAAGCTTTCGCCCGCAATGCTGCCGACCACGGCGCCGATGCCCTGGGCATCAGCCCGGTCCATGCGATGTTTGCCGCCAACAGCGGTCATTACAGCCCCTACTCGCCCTCCAGCCGGCTGTTCTACAACGTGCTGTACTGTGCGCCCGAGGCGATTCTGGGGGAAACGCCACTGCGTATCGCCATCGAGGCCTGTGGCCTGGGCGAGGAACTGCGGCGCCTGGAAGGACTGGAGCTGATCGACTGGCCCGCCGTGAACGAAACCCGCCGGTGTCTGCTGCGCCAGCTGTTCGAGAACTTCTGCAGAGGCGGCAATGCCCAGCAGGCGGACTTCGACAGCTTCCGCGCAGCCGGCGGCCAGGCGCTGGAAAATCACTGTCGTTTCGAGGCGCTGCACGACAGCCTGCTCAGCCCTTCCGGCCACCCGCAGCACTGGCGCGACTGGCCGCAGGAGTACCGCACGCCGCAGAGTCCGGCGGTCGAACGCTTCGCACGGGCGCAGGCCGATGAGGTCAGCTACCACGCCTTCTGCCAGTGGCTGGTCGCGCGCGGGCTGGAGCGTGCGCAGATCGCCGCGCGTAGCGCCGGAATGAAGATTGGCCTGATCAGTGATCTGGCGGTAGGCGCCGATGGTGGCGGCAGCCAGGCCTGGAGCCGGCAGGAAGAAGTGCTGGCCACGTTGAGCGTCGGCGCACCGCCGGACATCCTCAACCGGGCCGGGCAGAACTGGGGCATCTGCGCCTTTTCTCCCTGGGGGCTCAGGGCCAATGGCTACCGCGCCTTCATCGAAATGCTGCGCGCCAACCTGGCCCATGCCGGCGGCATGCGTATCGACCATGTGATGGGGCTGATGCGCCTGTGGGTCATGCCCGAAGGCGCCGGCCCTGACCAGGGCGCCTACCTCAACTACCCTTTCGACGACCTGCTGCGACTGCTGACGCTCGAAGCCTGGCGGCACGACGCGGTGATCCTCGGCGAAGATCTCGGCACCGTGCCGGCGGGCCTGCGGGAAAAGCTTGCGGCGCGGAACATCCTCGGCATGCGCGTGCTGCTCTTCGAGCAGGACAATGCCCGTTTCAGACCGGCCCACGAATGGTCGAAGGATGCGCTGGCCATCACCACCACGCACGACCTGCCCACCCTCGGTGGCTGGTGGCGTGGAGAGGATATCGACTGGCGCATCCGTACCGGACAGAACAGCGAGGCCGAGCGTCCGCAGCAAACTGCCGAGCGCGAGCACGAGCGTCGCGGCCTTGATGCCGTGTTGCGCCCCTATGTGCCAGACGTGCCCCGTGAATCACCGGGTGAATTGCTCGACGTCGAAAGCGCCATCCAGGCCAGCGCCTGCTTTATCGGCCATACCCCGGCACCGCTGGTGCTGTTGCCCCTGGAAGACGCGCTTGGCCTGGAGGAACAGCCCAACCTGCCCGGCATCGTCGATGAGCATCCCAACTGGCGGCGACGCTACCCCGGTGACAGCGCCAGCCAGCTTGACCATCCTGACAGCTCCCGCCGCCTACGTTGCCTGGCAGACGCGCGGCACAAGGCCAGCGGAGACGAACAACGATGAAGCCCCTCAGTGCGACGTTGCGGCTGCAATTCCACCGCGGCTTCACCCTCGACGACGCCACTACCCTGGTCGATTACTTCGCCGATCTGGGCATCAGCCATCTCTACGCATCGCCCCTGCTCACCGCCCGCCCCGGTTCCATGCACGGCTACGACGTCATAGACCCGACTCGCATCAACCCGGAACTCGGCGGCGAAGAGGCCCTGCATCGGCTGGTCGAAGCCCTGCGCGCCAGGGGCATGGGGCTGATTCTGGATATCGTCTCCAACCACATGGCCGTTGGAGGTTCCGGTAATCCCTGGTGGCTGGATGTGCTGGAATGGGGACGGCGCAGCCCCTATGCGCTGTTCTTCGATATCGAATGGAATTCCCCCGACCCGCTACTCGAAGGTCAGCTGCTGGTGCCTTTCCTTGGCAGCGACTACGGCGAAGCCCTGCAGCAGGGCAGCATCGTCCTGCGCCTGGATGCGGAAGAAGGCGCTCTCTATGCCGAGCATTACGAACACCGCTTCCCCATCACTCCGCCCAGCTACGGCGAGGTGCTGCGTCTGGCCGAGCAGCCGCAGCTGCGTACCCTGGCGCAGCACTTCGATGCCCTGAAAACCGAACCGGCGCCCTGGCAGACCGCCCGCCAGCTGCGCGCCGAACTGGCCCGTGTTCTGGAAAATCACAGCATCCGACAGCCTCTCGAAGAAGCGCTCAAACGCTACGACTCCACTCACGAGGAAGGCTTCCGGCGCCTGCATGCCCTGCTCGAACGGCAGAACTATCGCCTGGCCAGCTGGCGTACCGCCGGTGACGACATCAACTGGCGGCGCTTTTTCGATATCAACGAACTGGGCGGCTTGCGCGTTGAACGACCGATAGTTTTCGAGGAAACCCACGCAAAAATCTTCCAGCTGATCAGCGACGGTCTGGTGGACGGCCTGCGCATCGACCATATCGACGGACTGGCCAATCCGCGCGGCTACTGTCGCCGCCTGCGTCGCCGGGTGGATCGCCTGAATGCTGCGCGCCCTCCCGAAGCGGCCCAGGATCATGTGCCGATTTACGTCGAAAAGATCCTTGCCGGTAACGAACGTCTGCATGATGACTGGGGTGTGGACGGCACCACAGGTTATGAGTTCATGAACCAGGTGTCGCTGCTGCAGCATGACCCGCTCGGTAAATCCGTCCTTTGCGGTTTGTGGAGCGAAACCGCAGAGCGCCCCGAGGATTTCATGGAAGAAGTGCGCCAGGCGCGACAGCTGGTGCTCACCGGGCCGCTGGCCGGCGACTTCGAGAGCGTCGCCCAGGCGCTGCTGCAGGTGGCGCGGTATGACCTGATGACCCGCGACATCACTCTCGGGGCGATCCGCCGGGCGCTGCTGGAGCTGATCGTGCATTTTCCGGTGTACCGCACCTACATCGCTGCCCAGGGGCGTCGAGAGGCCGATGAGCCCTTCTTTCAGCAGGCACTGGCCGGTGCGCGTACTACCCTCGGCGAGGCGGACTGGCCGCTGCTCGATCATCTCGACCGCTGGCTTGGCGGCGAACCCTTGCGCTCCCTGCCACCAGGACCTGCACGACGCATTCGCCGCTACGCCTGCACACGCTTCCAGCAGCTCACCTCACCCGCCGCCGCCAAGGCTGTGGAAGACACCGCCTGCTATCGCTCCGGAGCCCTGCTTTCACGCAACGACGTCGGTTTCGACCCGCAGCATTTCAGTGCACCGGTGGATGCCTTCCATGGCGAGTGCCTGGCTCGCGCCGAATACTTTCCGCGAAACCTGCTGACCACCGCCACCCACGACCACAAGCGCGGCGAAGACACCCGCGCGCGCATGGCCGTGATCAGCGAGCGCGCCGACTGGTTCGCCAGCAAAGTGCGCCATTGGCGTCAGCTTGCCTATGGGTTGCGCCAGCAGCTGGCTGACGGATCAGCGCCCTCTGCCGGTGACGAGTTGCTCCTGTACCAGGTCCTGCTCGGCAGCTGGCCGCTGGAGCTGGTCCCGGAAGACCGTCAGGGCGTCGAAGCCTATTGCGAGCGGATCATCCAGTGGCAGGAAAAGGCTCTGCGCGAAGCCAAGTTGCGCACCAGCTGGACCGATCCCCACAGCGAATACGAAAGCGCTTGCCAGCAGTATCTGCGCATCCTGCTGCTCGGCGATGAAGGTCGGGCCTTGCGCAGCGAAATAGCCGAAGCGGCAGCCGAACTGGCGCCGGCTGGTGCGCTGAACAGCCTGACCCAGACGCTGCTGCGTATGACTACGCCGGGCGTGCCGGACCTTTATCAGGGGACCGATTACTGGGATTTCAGCCTGGTCGACCCCGACAATCGTCAGCCGGTGGACTTCGCCCGGCGGCGCGCCTCCTTCGATCCGCAGGCTCAGCCCGCCGAACTGCTGGCGAGCTGGAAAGACGGTCGCATCAAGCAATGGTTGATCGCACGCAGCCTGAACCTGCGCAGCGTCCAGCCAGGACTGTTCAGCGAGGGCGCTTACCTGCCGCTGAAGGTCGAAGGCACCCATGCCGATCAGGTGATTGCCTTTGCCCGGGAGTGGGAAGGCACCTGGATCATCGTCATCGCCGCCAGGCTGGCCAGCGGACTTCTGGGGGACAGCCGCACGCCACATATTGCTCCCGAGCAGTGGAAAGACACCTTGGTGAAGCTACCCGAGGTGCTGAGCGGTCTGCCGCTCATGCGACTTTTCGGCGTGGATGCAGTCAGACCCAGACAAACGAGCCTGCACCTTCAGCACGCCCTGGAATCGCTGCCTGTGACCGTTTTGCAAATAACAATCAAATCGTCAGGAGAAGAGGAACGATGAATCAACAAGAACAACGCATTCGCGAATTCGCCTATGAAATCTGGCAGTCCGAGGGCTGCCCGGAAGGACAGGATGCCCGCCACTGGGAAATGGCCCGCAAGCTGGTCGAAACCCAGGGTAGCGTCCCTCCCGCAAAACCGGCACGTCCCCGCAAGACGGCCACCAAGCCGGTCGATGCGACACCGGTCGAGAAGCCGGTAAAAGCTGCCGCAGCCCGCAAGCCCCGGACGCCGCGCTCAGCCAAACCAACAGATAGCTGAACAGGCCTGGCCATAAGCCCAGCCATGTCGCGACTCGTTCATCGGAGTATTCATGAGCAAACGAAAACCTTCCGCACCTCGGCCCCAGCAGATTTCGCGCGTTCACGAAGGGCTTCCCTTTCCCTTGGGGGCGACCTGGGACGGCCTGGGCGTCAACTTCGCCATCTTCTCGGCGCATGCCACCAAGGTTGAGTTGTGCCTGTTCGATGCCAGCGGTGAAACCGAACTGGAGCGTATCGAATTGCCCGAATACACCGATGAAATCTGGCATGGCTACTTGCCCGATGCCCATCCCGGCCAAGTCTACGGCTACCGGGTGCATGGTCCTTACGAGCCGGAAGCCGGCCATCGTTTCAATCCCAACAAGCTACTGATCGACCCCTATGCCAAGCAACTGGTGGGTGAGCTGCGCTGGTCCGAGGCGCTGTTCGGTTACACCATTGGCCATCCCGATGGCGACCTGAGTTTCGATGAGCGCGACAGCGCGCCCTTCGTGCCCAAGTGCAAGGTCATCGATCCAGCGTTCACCTGGGGTCGGGATCATCCGGTGCAGGTGCCCTGGGACCAGACGATCATCTACGAAACCCACGCACGCGGCTATACCATGCTCCACCCGGCAGTGGCCGATGAGGAGCGTGGTACTTTCGAGGCGTTCAAGACACCGGAAGTGATCGATTACATCCGCAAGCTGGGCGTCTCCAGCATCGAGTTCCTGCCCATCCATGCCTTCGTCCAGGATCAGCACCTGCTGGAAAAAGGCATGAGCAACTACTGGGGCTACAACAGCATCGCCTTCTTTGCACCGCACCCTAAATACCTGGCCAGCGGCAAGATCAGCGAATTCAAGGAAACGGTCGCGCACCTGCACAATGCCGGCCTGGAAGTCATTCTCGACGTGGTCTACAACCACACCGCCGAGGGCAACGAGCTGGGGCCGACACTGTCCATGCGCGGCATCGACAACGCCTCCTACTACCGTCTGATGCCCGACGACAAGCGTTACTACATCAACGATTCCGGCACCGGCAACACGCTGGATATGAGCCATCCCTGCGTGCTGCAGATGGTCACCGACTCGCTGCGCTACTGGGCCACCGAGATGCATGTGGACGGCTTCCGCTTCGACCTGGCGACCATTCTCGGTCGCGAACACGAGGGCTTCGATGAACGTCACGGTTTTCTCGTCGCCTGCCGCCAGGACCCGGTACTGGCCAAGACCAAGCTGATCGCCGAACCCTGGGATTGCGGCCCCGGCGGCTACCAGGTCGGCGGCTTCCCGCCTGGCTGGGCGGAGTGGAACGACCAGTTCCGCGATACGGTGCGCGCCTTCTGGAAAGGCGACGAAGGCCAGCTGGCGGACTTCGCTTCACGCCTGACCGGTTCCGGCGACCTGTACAACCAGCGTGGCCGACGCCCCTTCACTTCGGTCAACTTCGTTACCGCGCACGACGGCTTCACTCTCAAGGACCTGGTGTCCTACGACCACAAGCACAACGAGGCCAACGACGAAGACAACCGCGACGGTAGCGACAACAACCTGTCCTGGAACCATGGCGTTGAAGGACCCACCGACGACCCGCAGATCAATGACCTGCGTTACCGGCAGATGCGCAACTTCTTCGCCACCCTGCTGTTCTCCCAGGGCACGCCAATGATCGTCGCCGGTGACGAATTCGCTCGCACCCAGAATGGCAACAACAACGCCTACTGTCAGGACAGTGAAATTGGCTGGGTGAACTGGGACATCAGCGAAGACAGCCAGGAACTGCTGTCCTTCGTGCGCAAGCTCGTGCGCCTGCGCCAGCGCTTTCCGATGCTGCGCCGCAGCCGTTTCCTGGTCGGCGCCTTCAACGAGGAGCTGGGCGTGAAGGATGTCACCTGGCTGGCGCCCAACGCCGAGGAGATGTCCGTCGAGCAATGGGAGGACGTCAACAATCGCTGCATGGGCATGCTGCTCGATGGACGCGCGCAGCCTACCGGGATCCGTCGAGCTGGCTCGGATGCGACCCTGCTGATCGTCATCAACGCACACCATGACCAGATTGATTTCAGCCTGCCGGAGGTCCCGCAGGGCGTCTACTGGAACCGCCTGGTGGACACCAACAACCCCACCGCCCGCCCCGAACGTTTCGATTTCGGCGACGAATATGCCGTCACCGGGCGTTCGCTGCTGATGCTGGAGCTGATCAAGGATGTGCCCTCTTCTCTCTGGTAGTCCGCTTGTCGGGACGATGAAGTACGAACCCCAACCATTCGTAGGTCGGATTAGCCGAAGGCGTAATCCGACGGCTTGAAGGCTTAATCCGACAATCCGGGCACGATCTGCTCAGAGATTCTGATAGCGATTCATGTCGAGCACGCCCGCCTCTACCGGATCGGTTTCGTACAGGTAGCGCGTGAGATCGTTGAAATGCGCCCAGAAATCCGGATGGGTGCGGCGGATGCCCCAGCGCTCGACGATGTGCTCGAAGGCGGCCTGGTCCTTCGCCTGCTCCATGGCGACGACAAAAGCAGGCAGCTCATGGGCCGGCAGGCTGAACAGGAAGTTCGGGTAGCTGCTTAACACGCCCGGATAGACCGTCAGGGTGTCCATACGCGGTTTGTAGCGATAAGCCTCGCCGAACATGAAGGCCACATTGGTATGGGCGCGATTGCGCAGCAGGCTGTAGACCTCGCGCGGCTCGCCGTCATGCTCGACGCGCAGCAGGGTCGCTTCGGGCAACCACTCGATCACCTTCAGGCTCGCCGCAACCCGGTTGGTCAGCCGGCTCAGCGCCTGTTCGGAGGCTTGTCGGGCGGCACTCTGCCCGTCGCGATAGCAATGGCTGCTGCGACAGCGATTGATCGGGTCGGGGCTGGCATTGATGGCCGCGTGGCGCTCCAGCAATTGCCAGGCGAAACTCTTTTTCGGCGCATCGCGTTCAAGTGACAGGGCCGTCGGGGTGGCCGTATCGATTTTCGTATAAGCCAACCACAGCTTGAGCTGGCCGCTCTTGTCGTACCAGTCATCGAGAATGCCCTGACGCGAGTCGGCGGGCAGCAGGCGCAGGAAATTCAATTCGGCGCCATTGCGGATCAGATCGAAATACAGCCGGGTCTGGCCTTGATGCGAGACGTTGCCGAATACGTCGAAATTCACCACCAGTTGATAGTAGGTGCGCTCCAGCAGCGGGAAATCCATCCACCAGAGTGTCTGCGGAATTTCCCCGATCAGGCCTTTACGCACCGAAGCGCTGTCGTGCTGGCGAAAGACGCTCAGCAGCGCGTTGTCGTTGCCGCGCCAGATATGCTCCCAGCGCGCGGGCATCTGCGTGTAGGCCTGCAGGCGTAGTGTCTCGTACTGATTGCGTTTTTCCTGATAGATGCGCCAGAAGTCCATCAACCCGCCGAGGTTATCGATCTGCCCCGGCATCGCCAGCAGCGGCGTGGTCTGGCGCTGGTAATCGGCGTCGGTGAGGTAAAGGTCATGCTGCGGGTCCTGAAACAGCACCCAGAAGTTGTCGCGGATAACGTCCGTGGCGATCTGTCCCCGGCACACCGGCCCGCGTATGAAGGTGCGCACGAAGTATTCGGCGTTATCCAGCATGAACTGATAGCGCGCCCGCGCCGGAATCGCCTGGAAGGTATCGAACGGATTGGCGCGGTGGTAAGTGCCATAGCCTGGCAAGGCGTCTAGGGTCCAGTTCTCGCCGAAAAACAGCTCGTCGATGCGCGCCAGTTTCTGCCCGTCGAGGGGGTAGGTGATATGTGTCTTGTGCACGATTACCCCTTCCACGGGGCGGATGCGATAGAAGAAACGGGTACCCGGATCGTCGTTGGGCCGGCGCGTGGCGATTACGTCGACCGGCTGGCCGGCTGGCGTGCGTGAACGCACCAGCTGGAAGAAGCGCCCGCTGTTGCCGCTATCGAAATACAGATGGGCGATGAACAGATGCTCATACAGCCAGCGGCTGACCAGCGCCTGACGCTCGCCGGGAGCATTGAGCATCGCTTCCCACTGGGCAATCTGTGCTGCCTCGCTGGGCGAGGGCTGTGCCGACTGCTGGTCAGTCGGTGCGCCCTGCTCGACCCAGGCCTGCAAGGTAGCGTATTCGCTGTCCGTCAGGCCGGTTGCGGCAAAGGGCATGCCGCCGTGGGGGTTCTTCTTCGCGTAATCGGCGAATTCGCCAGGTTGCGGGCACTGGTTGTCGCGGTTGATGCCGATCTCCAGGCTGGCCGGCAGCTTGGTGTTGGCTGGCCAAGGCTCGTTGCGGCCCAGTTCGAGCATCCGTGCCAGCAGCGCCGCCTGTCCGTGCGCCGGTGCCAGCACCGAATGGAAGTCACGTCGACGCCAAGCCGCTTCGCCGTGGGCATCCAGGTACAGGCGAGTGGTTATCTGGGCTTCATTGCGTGTCCCGTTGTAGACCGGCTGTTTGTGTGCGCCACGCAGCACGCCCGCGTCGCTGCCCAGGTTGAGCTGACAGGGCGCGTCGTAACAGGCATGGCAGGCTACGCACTTGGCCGTGAAGATCGGCTGTACGTCGCGCTGATAGGACAGCGGCTCGGCACGGGCAAAACCACAGGCAACCAGCAACAGCCCGGCAAAAATGGCGCGACGCTTCATGGACAGCTCCTTGATGACAGGCGGCATGGTAGCCAAACCTGTCGCGTTCAGGCTAACGGCGCAAAGGCTTCATCGTAGGGCCGAACTTGTTCGGCCACGGGCCAGCAAGATGGCCGAACACGTTCGGCCCTACGAAGCGAATTCGCCCGCGAGCTTTTTAGCTTGGTCAATATGAATTCTGCTCATGCTAAATCGCGAGCGATCAAAAAACATGCAGCCTTGCTATCATTCGCACCCCTTCGTATTCCGCTTTTTCAGGTAGTCCCATGTCCAATCGCAACGACCGTCTCCAGGCCCTCCAGCAAGCGCTCAGGGAGCGCATCCTGATTCTCGACGGCGGCATGGGCACCATGATCCAGAGCTACAGGCTGCAGGAAGCCGATTATCGCGGCGAGCGCTTCGCCGACTGGCCGCAGGATGTGAAGGGCAACAACGACCTGCTGATCCTCAGCCGCCCGGACGTCATTGGCAATATCGAGAAGGCTTACCTGGATGCCGGCGCGGACATTCTCGAAACCAACACCTTCAACGCCACTCGTATTTCCCAAGCCGACTACGGCATGGAAGCGCTGGCCTACGAGCTGAACGTCGAGGGCGCGCGCCTGGCCCGCCAGGTCTGCGACGCCAAGACCGCCGAGACCCCGGACCGACCGCGCTTCGTCGCCGGCGTGCTCGGCCCGACCAGCCGGACCTGCTCGCTGTCGCCGGACGTCAACGATCCGGGCTTTCGCAACGTTACCTTCGACGAACTGGTGGACAACTACAGCGAAGCCACACGCGGCCTGATCGAGGGCGGCGCCGACCTGATCCTGATCGAGACCATCTTCGATACCCTCAATGCCAAGGCGGCGATCTTCGCCGTGCAGGGCGTGTTCGAGGAAACCGGCATCGAATTGCCGATCATGATCTCCGGCACCATCACCGACGCCTCGGGCCGCACCCTGTCGGGCCAGACCACCGAAGCCTTCTGGAACTCGGTACGCCACGCCAAACCCATCTCGGTCGGTTTGAACTGCGCGCTGGGCGCCAAGGAGCTGCGGCCTTATCTGGAAGAACTGTCCGCCAAGGCCGAGACTCACGTTTCCGCCCACCCCAATGCCGGCTTGCCGAATGCCTTCGGTGAATACGATGAAAGCCCGGCAGAAATGGCAGTCGTGGTCGAAGAATTCGCCGCCAGCGGTTTCCTCAACATCATCGGCGGTTGCTGCGGCACCACCCCGGCGCATATCCAGGCCATCGCCGAAGCTGTGGCCAAGTACCCGCCGCGTACTATCCCGGACATCCCCAAGGCCTGCCGGCTGTCGGGCCTGGAGCCCTTCACCATCGACCGCAGCTCGCTGTTCGTCAACGTCGGCGAGCGCACCAATATCACCGGCTCGGCGCGCTTCGCCCGGCTGATCCGTGAGGAAAACTACACTGAGGCGCTGGAAGTCGCCCTGCAGCAGGTAGAAGCCGGCGCACAGGTGATCGACATCAACATGGACGAGGGCATGCTCGACTCCAAGGCGGCGATGGTGCGCTTCCTCAACCTGATCGCCGGCGAGCCGGACATCTCCCGCGTACCGATCATGATCGACTCCTCCAAGTGGGAGGTGATCGAAGCCGGCCTGAAATGCATCCAGGGCAAGGGCATCGTCAACTCCATCTCCATGAAGGAAGGCGTCGAGCAGTTCAAGCAGCAGGCCCGCCTGTGCAAGCGCTACGGCGCCGCCGTGGTGGTGATGGCCTTCGATGAAGCCGGCCAGGCCGACACCGCCGCGCGCAAGAAGGAAATCTGCCAGCGCAGCTACGACATTCTGGTCAATGAAGTGGGCTTCCCGCCGGAAGACATCATCTTCGACCCGAACATCTTCGCCATCGCCACCGGCATCGAGGAACACAACAACTACGCGGTGGACTTCATCGAGGCCTGCGCCTATATCCGCGACGAGCTGCCCCATGCGCTTACGTCCGGCGGCGTGTCCAACGTGTCCTTCTCGTTTCGCGGCAACAACCCGGTGCGCGAGGCGATCCACTCGGTGTTCCTGCTCCACGCGATCCGCAACGGCCTGAGCATGGGCATCGTCAACGCCGGCCAGCTGGAAATCTACGACGAGATTCCCAAGGAGCTGCGCGAGGCGGTCGAGGACGTGGTGCTCAACCGCAACGCCAATGGCACCGAAGCCCTGCTGGCCATCGCCGACAACTACCGCGGCGACGGCAGCGTCAAGGAGGCTGAAACCGAGGAATGGCGCAGCCTGGACGTGGTCGAACGGCTCAAGCATGCGCTGGTCAAGGGCATCACCTCGCACATCGTCGAAGACACCGAGGAATGCCGCCAGCAGTGCGCGCGCCCCATCGAGGTCATCGAAGGCCCGCTGATGGCCGGCATGAACGTGGTCGGCGACCTGTTCGGCTCGGGCAAGATGTTCCTGCCGCAAGTGGTCAAATCCGCGCGCGTGATGAAGCAGGCGGTGGCACACCTGATCCCCTTCATCGAGGCAGAAAAAGGCGACAAGCCGGAAGCCAAGGGCAAGATCCTCATGGCCACGGTCAAGGGCGACGTGCATGACATCGGCAAGAACATCGTCGGCGTGGTGCTCGGCTGCAACGGCTACGACATCGTCGATCTGGGCGTGATGGTGCCGGCGGACAAGATCCTCAAGACCGCCATCGAGGAGAAGTGCGACATCATCGGCCTCTCCGGCCTGATCACCCCGTCGCTGGATGAAATGGTCCACGTCGCCCGCGAAATGCAGCGCCAGGGTTTCAGCCTGCCGCTGATGATCGGCGGCGCCACCACCTCCAAGGCGCACACGGCGGTGAAGATCGACCCGCACTACAAGAACGACGCTGTGGTGTACGTCACCGACGCCTCGCGCGCCGTGGGCGTGGCCACCACCCTGCTGTCCAAGGAAATGAAGCCGGATTACGCGATCAAGACTCGCGAAGAGTACGCGATGATCCGCGAACGCACCGCCAACCGCGCCGCCCGCACCGAGCGCCTGAGCTACGAACAGGCCATCGCTGCCAAGCCGCAGTTCGACTGGTCCGAATATGCCCCGGTGAAACCGACCTTCACCGGCTGCAAGGTGCTGGAAGATATCGACCTGCGCACGCTGGTGGACTTCATCGACTGGACGCCGTTCTTCATCTCCTGGGACCTGGCAGGCAAGTATCCGCGCATCCTTCAGGACGAAGTGGTGGGCGAAGCCGCTACCTCGCTGTTTAGCGACGCCCAGGCGATCCTGAACAAGCTGATCGATGAAAAACTGATCAGGGCGCGCGCCGTGTTCGGCTTCTGGCCCGCCAACCAGGTGGCCCATGACGATCTGGAAGTCTATGGCGACAACGGCGAACAGCTCGCCACCCTGCATCACCTGCGCCAGCAGACGGTGAAGACCGACGGCAAGCCGAATTTCAGCCTGGCCGATTTTGTTGCACCCAAGGACAGCGGCATCACTGACTATGTGGGCGGCTTTATCTGTACCGCCGGCATCGGTGCCGAGGAAGTGGCCAAGTCCTATCAGGACGCCGGCGACGACTACAACTCGATCATGGTCAAGGCCCTGGCCGACCGCCTGGCCGAAGCCTGCGCCGAGTGGCTGCACCAGCGTGTGCGCACCGAATACTGGGGCTACGACAAGGATGAGCAACTGAGCAACGAGGACCTGATCCGCGAGCAGTACAAGGGCATCCGGCCTGCGCCCGGCTATCCGGCCTGCCCGGATCACACCGAGAAGGCCACCCTGTTCCGCCTGCTCGATCCGCAAGCGGAGTTCAACAAGGCCGGTCGGAGCGGCGTGTTCCTCACCGAGCACTTCGCCATGTTTCCCACCGCCGCCGTCAGCGGCTGGTATTTCGCCCATCCCAGGGCGCAATATTTTGCGGTCGGCAAGGTCGACAAGGACCAGATCGAAAGCTACTCGCAGCGCAAGGGCCAGGACGTCGAAACCAGCGAGCGCTGGCTGATGCCGTACCTGGGGTACGACGTATGAGCGAAGCCATGACGCCCTGCCTGCTCGACCAGCTCGAAGCCGCCGACATGCTGCTGATCGATGACCTGCACGTATTCGACTTCAGCCTCGACGACGCCCTGCTCGATCAGGCCGACGCCGTCGCTGAAGCAGGCGAGCCGTTTGCAAGCGAGGAAATCGTCGTGACGATAGAAGCGCTCGACGGGCGCCAGCGCAAGCGCTGGCAGTTCAGCTACAACAGCGTAATGGAAGCCGAATACCAGGCCGGGGACGACAGCTGGCAACTCGGCCCGCATCGCCTGAAATGCCTCGCCGCCACCCGTGCCAGCAGCGAAGACGAATAACCACCAACTTTCCACTTTTGCAGGGTCGAACTCGTTCGGCCATTTGCGAGGCTCGTTGGCCGAACAAGTTCGGCCCTACGGGCAAACCGTTGGATTCGAAGGTGTAATCCGACGATCCCGGCCACAAACCTCATCTCTCGCGCCGCAGCAGCAAACCGATGGCCAGCACGACCAGCAGGCTGCCCGGCATCCACTGCCAGCCCATGCGCCCGGGCTGGTCGAAGAACAGCAGCAACATCGAGACGAAGGGCACCAGATAGCTGTAGGCGGTGACGGCGCCCGGCGTGAGCACTGCCGTCGCGCGCTGTTGCAGGAAAAAGGTCATGGCACTGGAGAAGACACCCAGGTAAATCACCAGCAGCAGGTCGAGCAGGTTCATTCTCAGCAACGTTTGTGGTGCTTCCCACATCATTCCCATCAGGCCGATCAGGACAGCGCCGCAGACCAGGCTCCAGAAGGTGCGCAGCCCGGCTTGCCTGGGCAGCACACCGCGCGCCAGCCCCCATTTGCTGAGGACTGGATACAACGCCGAGGCCACGCAGCCTAGAAAAAACCCAAGCTCTCCCAACCCCAGCTGCATGCCGGCGAAACTTCCGCCATTCTCTGCCCAGGCCAGCCCCAGCGCACCGCTGGCCCCAAGCGCAAGAATGGCCAGCAGCAGCCCTGCCGGCTGCTCGACGCCCAGCCCTCTTCCAAGGCAGTAGGCCAATAGCGGCACGCTGACGAACAGGGTCGCCATCGACAATGCACTGACCCGGTGGGCAGCCCAGAACATGGTGCCGAAGAAGCCCGCCAGGCACAGCCCCATCAGCGCATAGAGCAGCAAGGTCGCCAGCCCCGGCCTGCCTTCACTCTGCCGCCAGGCCAGCGGCGCCAGCACCAGCGCCGCGATGCCAAAGCGCATGGCCGTCAGCAGCAGCGGCGGCAGGCCTTCACTGAGCAAGCCAACCGCCGGAAACGACAGGCCGACGAACAGCGCCCACAGCAGCATGCCGAGGTGGGCCAGCGTGGTGCGCGATTTCTGCTCAGGCATTGTCCTGCTCGGAGGTTGGGCGTAGGGCTATTTCAATTGCGAGGGTGAGTTGCGCACGATCCTGATGCTATGGGTGAGCGCAGGCTTGCGGGTCACGCTGATCGCCCGGCGCGTCACGGTGTCGATGGTGATGTTCCAGAAGCCGGTGCTGGGGACTTTGATCTTCGCCGGGAACTTGTCGAATGCCCCGCCGTGGTAGGCGTGACGTCCGCCATTTCTGAAGCTGCGAAAATTCTTGTCGTTCATCAGGCGGATATTGCAGGGCTGCGAGCACTCGATGATCACGAAGTCATCTTCGTTGAGGTGTTCGCGTTGGTGAATGAACTTCATGTACCGCTCCGGGCCGCATTGCTGGTCAAGGCGGAAGGTTAACATGCGCCGGGGATGGCTCGGCGGCTTGCCATTCTGTGACCCGTGATGAAACGGCGGGTTGCATCGGTTCTTTGCGATAATGCCCCCCGCTCACTTCTTCGAGGTCACCCATGCCTGCGGCACCCTGCTCCGTCGATGCGGCATCGCCTGTAGCCCGCCGCGCCGCCCGTGCCGGCTTTTTCATGGCCGGTTTCGGGCTGTCCATATGGGCGCCGCTGGTGCCTTATGTGCGTGGGCGCATCGAAATGAGTGATGCCCTCTTCGGCTCGCTGTTGCTGTGCATCGGCGTCGGTTCGCTGACTTGGATGCCGCTCTCCGGCATGCTGGTGAATCGTCGCGGGATA
Organism: Stutzerimonas stutzeri; assembly: GCF_013522825.1. Lineage (GTDB taxonomy): Bacteria > Pseudomonadota > Gammaproteobacteria > Pseudomonadales > Pseudomonadaceae > Stutzerimonas > Stutzerimonas stutzeri_AK. The sequence goes on along the minus strand of NZ_JAAMQZ010000020.1, from coordinate 51,397 downwards.
CGCCCTGTGGTGCTCGCCAGCGTACTGCTGCTGGCGCTGGCACTCGCAGGGGTGGCACTGACGGATTCGCTCTGGGTCCTGGCCCTGGCGCTGTTCTGTTTCGGCGGCAGCCTGGGCGTCATCGACGTGGTGCTCAATATCCAGGGCGTGCTGATCGAGCGCGAGACCGGCAGGCGTCACATGTCGAATTTTCACGGCATGTTCAGCCTCGGTTCGATCTGTGGCGCACTGGCGCTGACCCTCGCCCTGACACTGGGGCTGGCACCAGAGACCGCAACGCTGCTGATGATTACCCTGATCGTGCTGGCGAACCTGCTGGTCGCTCCCGGTTTTCTGCGCGACCGGGGGCCGGCGGGTGGCATGGCCTTCGTCCGCCCCACGGGCATGGTGCTGCTGGTCGGCATCATGTGTTTCGTGGTCTATCTGGCCGAAGGTGCAGTGCTGGACTGGAGCGCGCTTTACCTCACCGAGCGCAAGGCGCTGGATACGACGATGGGCGGCCTGGGCTACGCAAGCTTTGCGCTGATGGTGACCATTGGTCGTTTCGCCGGTGCTCCGCTGGTCAATGCCCTGGGCACGGCGCGTGTGATCGGCTTCGGCGGCTTGCTGGCAGCCCTCGGCATCGCCATCGGCCTTGTCACCGAGCACTGGGTATTTGCGCTGCTGGGTTATGGCCTGTGCGGGCTGGGCTGCGCCAATGTCTCGCCGGTACTGATTTCCTCACTGAGCCGGCAACAGGTCGTACCGGTGCATCAGGCCGTGACCGCCGCAACCACCATCGGTTTTGCCGGTGTGCTGGCCGGCCCGGCACTGATGGGGGTGATCGCTCATTACGCATCGCTGACCTTTGCCTTCGGCCTGGTCGCTTTGATGTTAGCCGGGCTGGTACTGGGCAGCCGTCGCTTCTAGTCATGATCTATGGCGGCGCGCCTGTTGCCCGCATAAAATGCGCGCCCTATGCGTATTTCAGATGTTCAACAGCAGCTTGCCGACATCGGCGCCAAGCCCGTGCACATCGGTCGGATGACCCGGGCCTGGCTCAAGGGCCAGCCGCTGGATGCCGGTATTCGCCATCAGAAAAGTGAAGATTTTCTGCCTCTGGCGGTACGCAACGGTCTGCCTGCCATCAACAAGATCGTCGAGAATCTGGCCAGCCTGAGCGCCGAGCACCCGGCAGCCGATGGTTCCGCCCGTCTGCTGGTGGCGCTGGCCGATGGTCAACTGGTGGAGAGCGTGCTGCTCCCTCGCGGAGGCCTGTGCGTTTCCAGCCAGATTGGCTGTGCGGTGGGCTGTGTGTTCTGCATGACCGGCAAGAGCGGCCTGCTGCGCCAGCTCGGCAGCGCCGAAATCGTGGCCCAGGTCGCCCTCGCCCGGCGCTTTCGCCCGGTGAAGAAAGTGGTGTTCATGGGCATGGGCGAGCCGGCGCACAACCTCGATAACGTGCTCGAAGCCATCGACCTGCTGGGCACCGAGGGTGGTATCGCTCACAAGAATCTGGTGTTCTCCAGCGTCGGCGATCCGAGGATTTTCGCGCGCCTGCCGCAGCAGAAGGTCAAACCTGCTCTGGCACTTTCGCTGCATAGCACCGATGCGGCGCTGCGGCAGGCATTGTTGCCTCGTGCGCCGCAGTTCGATCCCGCCGAGCTGGTCGAGCTGGGTGAAACCTATGCACGATTGGTGGACTATCCGATCCAGTACCAGTGGACGCTGCTCGAAGGCATCAACGACAGCCAGGCGGAGATGGACGGCATCATTCGTCTGCTCAAGGGCAAGTTCGCCATCATGAACGTCATTCCCTACAACAGCCTGGACGATGACGCCTTCCGCCGCCCCGCCGCCGAGCGCATCCACCAGATCATGCGTTACCTGCACGAAAACGGCGTGCTGACCAAGGTGCGCAATTCCGCCGGCCAGGACATCGACGGCGGTTGCGGCCAGCTGCGTGCTCGCGCCGAGCGCGCACTCAAGGCACCGAGAAAAATCGCTGTTGGCTAAGAACCTGTTCAAAGTCTCGCGAGCTAAGCAATGCAAGGCAAAACAGGTTCTAAGGCACGACCTGCGCAGTTGCAGGTCATAGAACGCGCAGCAAACAGCGGCAGGACCAGGACAGATATGCATACATTGGAGCGCCTCAGACGCGGCGAACTGGCAGGCATCACCCGGCTCGATCTTTCGGAAGACCTGACGGAGTTCCCGCAGGAAATCTTCACCCTGGCCGACAGCCTGGAAGTGCTCAACCTCTCCGGTAATCGGCTCTCCGGCCTGCCGGACGACCTGCCACGGTTGCGCAAGCTGCGCATCCTGTTCTGCTCGGACAATGCTTTTACTGAAGTGCCAGCCGTTCTGGGCCAGTGCCCGGTGCTGGAAATGGTGGGTTTCAAGGCCAATCGCATCCGCCGCCTGCCCGCCGCAGCCCTGCCGCCGAAACTGCGCTGGCTGATCCTCACCGACAACCAACTCGAAGAATTGCCTGCAGAAATCGGTCGTTGCGAGCAGTTGCAGAAGCTGATGCTGGCCGGCAACCGTCTGCAATCATTGCCCGTATCGCTCGCCAACTGTCATCGGCTGGAATTACTGCGCATTGCCGCCAACCAGTTGCCCGATCTGCCTGCCTGGCTGCTGACAATGCCGCGCCTGAGCTGGCTAGCCTTTGCCGGCAACCCGTTCAGCGATGCCATCGAGGCCGAAGTGCTGACGCAACATCCGTTGCCGCCGATCACGCGCGAGCACCTGGTTCTGGGTGAAGTCCTCGGCCAGGGTGCTTCCGGTGTCATCCATCGTGTCGACTGGCAGCCACCGGCACAAATTGCCAGGCCCATGGCCGTCAAGCTGTTCAAGGGCAGCCTGACCAGCGATGGCCTGCCGCACAGCGAAATGGCCGCATGCATCGCAGCGGGTGAGCATCCGAATCTTATTCGTGTTGCCGGGCCGCTGGTCGATCATGTCAACGCCCTGCCAGGCTTGCTGATGGAGCTGATCGATCCGTCCTTCAAGGTATTGGCGAGCCCGCCATCGCTCGCCAGCTGCACACGCGACTGTTACCCAGCGCAGCAACGCTTTTGCGCCGAACAGGTGCTGCGTATCGCCGCAAGCGTGGCCAGCGCCATCGGGCATCTGCACGAGCGCGGCATTCTTCATGGCGACCTCTACGGCCACAACCTGCTGGTCGACCCAGCCGGTAAAAGCCTGCTGAGCGACTTCGGCGCGGCCTCCTTCCATGATCCGCTCAGTGATGAGGGCCGAATGCTGCAACGGCTCGAAGCCAGGGCGTTCGGCTATCTGCTGGAAGAGTTGCTGGAGCGTTGTGATGACAGCGCACACGACCCGCGCCTGCAGCAAATGGCCAGCCTCAAGCGGCAATGCCTGGACAGCCCGCAGCAACGCCCCGATTTCACGACCCTGGTCCAAGAGCTGCCGGCTATTGACTAGGTTCTGTACGAAAAGTGTCTGCGCTCGGTGATGCTTCGTTAAAAATCGGTTCGGAATGCTCATTTACAGCTCGTAAACTCCGCTTCCTCACCGATTTTTGCCTCGCCTGACCTTCGCTCGACGACTTTTCGTACAGAACCTAGCATTCAAGGTGGCTGGAAGGGCCGATCACGAGCCCGGAGCCTCCACCTGGCAGTCTCATCTCAGCAGGCTGGCTGACCTGCCGTGTATTTGTCCGCAGGATCGATCGCGGCGCCCAGATCGCGAATGGTTTTAGCGCCAATCAGAAGTGGATAGCTGAAATGCCTGCGATCAGTAAGGTTCACCTCGGCCTCGTGTAGCTCGCTGCCGATACACAGTTGCATGCCGATGACCGGGCGCTCGACCCGTGGCGGCTCGTCATCGAGGTCAATTTCATCCACCTCTTCGGCGCGCGACTTGATCTGGCTGATACCGACCAGAGGCCTCTCATAAAGAGTGTCGTCGGCGCCTTTGACGGCCAGACGGAAGCGAATCCAGTCTTCACCGTCGCGCTGGAACCGTTCGATATCGCGCGCTGACAGCGATGCGGTCATGGCACCGGTGTCCATCTTGGCGGGCAGAATCTTGCCGATTTCTTCGATCTTGATATGTTCGTAACGACCATAGAGGACGGGGTCGGTCGCAAACGCTGGAAGCGCCAACAGCCCCGTAAGGAAAAGAACGCGAGACAAAACAAGCTCCTGTGTTTTGATAGTGGAAAACTATCGATGGCCTCCCAGCCACAGCGTTCCATCCGGCCCCTTTACAAAACGTTTCGCCCATTGGGTGCACAGCACGTGATTTATGACGTAACGGGGCCAAACACATGGCATGCACGGCTATCATTCATCCATTCTTCACCACCGGCCCCACCATGCCCGCATCCGATTCGACTCACAGCGCCACGCCTCTGGAACATGACCCCTTCGTCATCGGGTTGAAGCAGCGGCTCCCCGAAGAGTTGCGTGAAAGCTTCTCCGATGAACAATTGCAAGGCTTGCGCAGCGCACTCGCCACTCGCTCATGGGCGCGCCACAAGCTGGATCTGCGCGGGACCTTCAACATCTGGCGCACCCAGTACTATTTCGTGATCGTCGCAGGGCGCAACAAACGTGGTCTGTCACGCGCGCAGCAGAAGCTGTCGCTGGCGGCCAAGGCCGGTGCGATCACCTTGTTCCTGTTCTTCTCGGCGCTGCTGGGGCTCGTCATGCTCTATGTGCTGAAGTCCGCGCTCGGCATCGACCTGCTGCCCAATTACTCCCTTGGATTATGGGATTGGTTCAAGGGCAACCGTTGAGCGGAGCCATCAGCCTGCTCCAAGCCTCAGCAGTGTGTGGCCCAGGCCGATATCGTCGACCTGCTCGTCAATGACGAAACCCGCTTCCTCGACAATGGCCAGGAAGTCATCACTGCAATAGAAGCGGCTGTTGCCATTGGCCAGGCAGGTGAAATACAGCGAAGTGGCGTTGAGGCTGTAGGCCGCCGCCTCGAACTGCTGGCGATCCCAGAACAGCTCCAGAATGTAGACGCTGGCATCCGGCTGCATGGCGGCGCGAACCCGGCGCTGGATGTGCAGGATCTCCATGGGCGAGAAGCAGTCCAGGAACTGGCTCATCCACCAGACATCCGCCTGTTGGGGCAACGGCTGGCTTTCGTCGAGAATATTCATCGGATGCCCGTGAATCCTCTCGGCGAACCCGCGTTCGCGGGCGTTTTCCATCGCCAGGGCCAGCTGACGCGGCAGGTCGACGATGGTGACTTCAACCTCGCTATCGTGGGCGCAGCACTGCAGCGACCAGCGACCGGTATTGCCGCCGATATCGACGATCCGCCTCGGTCTGTGGGCGAACACGTGCTTGAGCAGCTCGGGAAAGGCCCGGTCGCTGTAATAATGATCGAAGGCGAACCAGCTTTGCCGCGCCGGCTCGGGCAGTTGCGCCAGGCCTTCGTAGATGGTGGGCCAGTCGCCCAGCTCTTTCAGCCCTTCGGGACGGCCATTGCGAATCGCCGCGCTCAGGTGCGACATGGCCCGATAGCAGACGTCCGCGGTGAAATCCATGTTGATGCGCGTCATCGCATCGTGCAGCAGGAAATGCCCGACGCGCGCGAGCCGGTAGGTGCCGGCCTGGAAAGTGACGATCAGCGCGCTCAGGCCCATGTCCAGCAGCACCTTGACGCCGTATTCGGACACCCCGCTCTGTTCGGCGATCTCCGTGACCCCGAGGCCGGCAGGCCCGGCCTCGTCCAGAATCGCCAGGATGCCCAGTTCCTGAAGGCTGCGTGCCGCCTGGAAGGCCACCGGTGCAAAGGCCAGTTTCTGCGCCTGCTCCTTGGCTTGCAGGGCTGTCAGGGGGTCCAGATCGTAATGACTCAAATCGCATCTCCTTGCCTGAATGAAAGCCTGCGCATAAGCGACCGCAGAACGCGCGCATGCCATGCCCGGCGGTTGCTGAAAAAAATGATCGCCGGCAGCCGCCGGGCATGATGCCGCATTCCACGACTAGACTTCCTGCAAACTGCACATAATGCTTGCGAGGTTGACCATGGCTGACAAGCAGGAACGCAAGACGCTCACCTTGAGGCAGATGCTGCAAAGCGTCCTGGCGGGTGCACTGGGCGTGCAGAGTGGCAAGAATCGCGCGCGCGACTTCGGCCAGGGCAAGCCCAGTCATTTCATTCTGCTGGGGGTGGGCTTTACCCTGCTTTTCATTCTGACGATTCTGGGCATCGTCAAACTGGTGCTGTATCTGGCTGGTCTATAAGCAGCTACTGCTGGCTGACCCAGAAAACCGCCGTCGCGACCGCCAGGATGATCAGCACGAGAATGGCGGTGGCATCCGCCCGGCTGTCGTTGCCATGATTGGAGTGTTCGCTCATATTCTTTTCCTTTTGTCGAAACTCACCTGCAAGGCAGTTAAGACCACCCAGGCGAGGCTCTCCACCCCCGGCGGTTCAAATACCTAAAAGCACTATTTCGTTCTAAACATATTCCCAAACATCACTTTTGCGCATAACCGCTAACTGGTATCTTGCCGCCCTTCCCTCAATGGGTGCGCGACCGTGCGCGCGACAAGCTGTAGACAGCCCTGAGAACAGGACACTCCATGTACGTTTATGACCAGTACGACCAACACATCATCGAAGATCGCGTACATCAGTTCCGCGACCAGATTCGCCGCTATCTAGCGGGCGAACTCACCGATGCCGAGCTCCTGCCACTGCGCCTGCAGAATGGCCTGTATATCCAGCGTTATGCGCCAATGCTGCGCATTGCCGTGCCCTACGGGCTGCTGTCCTCTACCCAGATTCGCAAGCTGGCGGAAATCACCCGCAACTACGACAAGGGTTATGCCCACATCAGCACCCGGACCAACGTGCAGCTCAACTGGCCCGAACTGGAAGACGTACCGGATATCCTCGCCGAGCTGGCCACCGTGCAGATGCACGCGATCCAGACCAGCGGCAACTGCATCCGCAACACCACTACCGACCAGTTCGCCGGTGTGGCCAAGGATGAGCTGGTCGATCCTCGCCCCTGGTGCGAGATCATCCGCCAGTGGTCGACCTTTCATCCGGAATTCGCCTTCCTGCCGCGCAAGTTCAAGATTGCCATCAACGGCGCCGTGAGTGATCGGGCTGCCATCGAAGTCCACGACATCGGCCTCGAAGCGGTGCAGAACGACGCCGGCGAACTGGGCTTCCGTGTATCGGTCGGCGGTGGCCTGGGTCGTACGCCCATCGTGGGCAGCTTCATCAATGAGTTCCTGCCCTGGCAACACCTGCTCACCTATCTCGACGCCATCCTGCGGGTGTACAACCGCTATGGCCGCCGCGACAACAAGTTCAAGGCGCGCATCAAGATCCTGGTCAAGGCGCTCACACCTGAAGTTTTCGCCGAACGCGTCCAGGCCGAGTGGGAATACCTCAAGGACGGCCCCAATACGCTGACCGACGCGGAAGTCGAGCGTGTCGGCAAGTTCTTCGTCGATCCGGCCTACAAGGCGCTGGAAGACCAGAGTGCCGCCCTCGCCCGGCTCGATGCCGAGCATCCTGGCTTCGCCCGCTGGCGCCAGCGCAACGTGGTGGCGCACAAGAAGCCCGGCTATGCCGCCGTCACCCTGTCGCTGAAAAGCACCGGCGTCGCGCCCGGCGATGTCACCGACAAGCAGCTGGACACCATCGCCGATCTGGCCGATCGCTACAGCTTCGGTGAAGTGCGCAACTCCCACGAGCAGAACATGATCCTCGCCGACGTCGAGCAGGCGCGTCTGTTCGAGTTGTGGAACGAACTGCGCGAGCTGGGCGTGGCCACCCCGAACATCGGTCTGCTGACCGACATCATCTGCTGCCCCGGCGGTGATTTCTGCTCGCTGGCCAACGCCAAATCGATCCCCATCGCCGAGGCCATCCAGCGCCGCTTCGAGGATCTGGATTACCTGTTCGACATCGGTGATCTGGACCTGAACATTTCCGGCTGCATGAATGCCTGCGGCCACCACCACGTGGGCCATATCGGCATCCTCGGGGTGGACAAGAAAGGCGCCGAGTTCTACCAGGTTTCCCTCGGTGGCAGCTCGGGCCGCAACGCAAGCCTGGGACAGATCCTCGGCCCATCCTTTGCCCAGGATGCGATGCCCGACGTGATCGAAAAGCTCATCGGTGTCTATGTGGAGCAACGTACCGAAGATGAACAGTTTCTCGACACCTACCGCCGTATCGGCATCGACCCCTTCAAGGAGCGTGTCTATGCAGCGAATCATTAAGGGCGATCAGGTCATCGATGAAAGCTGGCACCTGCTGCCCAGCAACGTGACCCTGGCCGAGCTGAGCAATTGCGACGATCTGATCGTGCCCCTCCAGCTATGGCTCGAACATGCTCACGCACTGAAAGCCCGCGATGGCGGGCTCGGTATCTGGCTGGATGCCGATCAGGCCGTGGAAGAGATTGCCGATGATCTGCAGCATTTCCAGGTCATCGCGCTCAACTTCCCGGTATTTACCGATGGTCGCCACTACTCCAGCGCGCGCCTGCTACGCGAGCGCTATGGCTACGAGGGCGAGATTCGGGCAATTGGCGACGTGCTGCGCGACCAGCTGTTCTACATGCGCCGTTGCGGCTTCGATGCCTTTGCCGTGCGCCCGGACCGCGATCCCTACGACGCGCTGGAAAGTCTGAAGGACTTCTCGGTGACCTACCAGTCGGCTGTCGATGAACCGCTGCCGCTGTTTCGCCGCCGCCAGGGCTGATTGCCGTCCGCACAAAAGAAAAAACCCGCAGCGTGCGGGTTTTTTCTTATTGATACATCCAGAAGTTCGGATGCTCGTTCGGCGTCATGTCGTCTGAATGCTTGCGGGCGAAGGTTTCCCTGATTTTTCTGGCCAGTGCTTTCATGATCGATTCCTGCTGTTGCGTTCAAGAGTTGCTTAGCTTCCCTCAATCGAACGCGCCAGCGAAATCGATTCTGCCTATGTGACTGATAGACCGTAGCCTGGATTAGCCGAAGGCGTAATCCGGGGTCGAAGGCATAATCCATCGCCATGCCCACGCCAAGCTCTTGCGCCAACCCAATGCTGGAAGTGCCTGCGGCGATTCCATCCTGCGAAGCTGACTATGTGGCTGATAGCACTCAGTCCAGACGAACCAGCATACGCCCTACCTGCTGGCCGGCAAGAATGCGTTCGATGGCTTCTGGCAGTTCCTCCAGCGCAATCTCCTGCACCAGGCTGTCCAGATTCGGCAGCTTCCATTGCAGGGACAGTTTGTCCCACATGGAAGCCTTGACCACCAGCGGGATTTCCACCGAGTCGACACCCAGCAGGTTGACGCCACGCAGGATGAACGGCAGAACGCTGGCCTGGAAGCCGACACCGGCGGTCAGCCCACAACAGGCGACACTACCGCCACGCTGCAACGACTTGACCGCGTTGAACAGGATATCGCCACCGACCGTATCCACCGCGCCCGCCCACTGCTCCTTGAGCAGCGGTTTCTCCACACCGCTCTGCAACGCCCCACGCTCGACGACCTGAGTGGCACCAAGGCCTTGCAGAAACTCAACCTGATCGGCCTTGCCAGTCACCGCCGCGACCTTATAACCGAGGCTGGCCAGCAGCATCACCGCGATGCTGCCGACACCGCCGGTAGCGCCCGTCACCAGCACGGGCGCCTCGCCGGGTTCGAGCCCTGCCTGCTCCAGCTTGTCGACGCACAGCGCGGCGGTCAGGCCTGCCGTGCCCAGAACCATCGCCTCGCGTAGCGAAAGACCGCTGGGGCGCTTGATCACCCAGGCGGCGGGGACGCGGATGTACTGGCCGAAACCGCCGGCGGTATTCATGCCCAGGTCGTAGCCGGTGACGATCACCTCATCACCCGGCGCGAACTCCGAGACGCTGGATTCGGCCACAGTGCCGGCGGCATCGATACCTGGCGTGTGCGGATAGTTGCGGGTCACGCCACGGTTGCCGCTGGCCGAGAGCGCATCCTTGTAGTTGAGCGAGGAATAGCTGACGCGAATCAACACCTCGCCTTCCGGCAGGTCCGCCGTGCTGCGCTCGACCAGCTGTGTGTGGAAGCGACCCTCAGCGTTCTCGCTGGCCTGCAGTGCTTTGAAAGCTGTCATGTGATATCCCCTTATTGCCAGAATCGTTGTTCGTTCAGCCGGCTCCAGCCCTTGAGCAAACCGTGCTCCATCACTGAGCCCACCGCCATGCCGAATCGCTCGGGCAGGCTTTTTTTCTCTGCGTAATGCAATTGGAACAGGTCCGCCTCGTGCGAGCGTGCGGCCAGGTATTCATCGCTGGTCTTGAGTTCGTCGACCAGATTCTTGCCGAGGGCGGCGATACCCAGCCAGACCTCGCCGGTGGCCACCTCGTCGATGGACAACTGCTGACGGTAGCGCGAGACAAAGTTCTTGAACAGTTCATGGGTGGTTTCCAGATCTTCCTGGAACTTCTCCCGGCCCTGGTCGGTATTCTCACCGAATACCGTCAGGGTCCGCTTGTACTCACCCGCGGTCAGCATCTCATAGTCGATGTCATGCTTCTTCAGCAGACGATGGAGGTTGGGCAACTGCGCCACCACGCCGATGGAGCCGAGTATGGCGAAGGGTGCGCTGAGAATCTTCTGCCCGATGCAGGCCATCATGTAGCCGCCGCTTGCCGCCACCTTGTCCACGCAGACCGTCAGCGGCACCCCGGCATCGCGAATGCGCACCAGTTGCGAGGCCGCCAGGCCGTAGCCATGCACCATGCCGCCACCGCTCTCCAGGCGCAGCACCACTTCGTCCCGTGGCGTTGCCAGGCTCAGCAATGCGGTGATTTCGTGGCGCATGTTTTCCACGGCGGACGCTTTGATGTCGCCGTCGAAATCCAGCACGAACACGCGCGGTCGGTCCTGCGGGTTTTTTCTGGCCAGCTTCGCAGCTTTTGCTTCGCCTTTGCGCTGCTGCTTGAGCTGATCCTTGTCGATCAGCGACTGTTCCAGCCGCTCGCGCATCGCCTTGTAGAAATCGTTGAGCTTGTGCACCTCCAGATGCCCACCCGACGGCCTGCCCCGTCCGCGCCGCAGCGAAGTCAGTGCGATCAGCACCACCACAATGGCGACCACCAGCGTCACGGTCTTCGCCAGAAAGCTTGCATAGTCAGCAAGAAACTCCACAGATCCTCCTCGGATTATCGACAGTCGCCAGCGGAACGCCGGCATGGCTCAAACCGGCCAAGCATACCGACCGTCAGGCCGATGGAGCCAGTGTCGAACAATTCAAACAAACGTATGATTTTTCGTTGACACTCCCTGTGGTTCTCCCTACCCTCGCGAAAATCGGGGTTCGGAGCAGAGCATGGGTAGTATCTACCTGATCAGACACGGTCAGGCGTCTTTTGGCGCGAAAAACTATGACGTCCTGTCACCGCTCGGCTTTCGCCAGTCAGCTGCCCTGGGCGATTATTTCGATCAACTGGAGCTGCGCTTCGACCGCTGTATCAGCGGTGAATTGCAGCGTCAGCAGGATACGGCACAGGCCACGCTCGAACGGCTGGCAAGTCGCAGCGGCACCCGTCAGCCGGAAGTCGAAATCGATCCGGCGTTCAATGAGTTCCTTGCCGATGAGGTGATTCGGGCACACATGGACGACCTGTTGAGCATCGAACCCGACGCCGTGCAAATCCTGCGCAACGCGGCCAATCATCGAGTCGAATTCCAGCGTCTGTTCAATCACGTGATCCAGCGATGGGTCTCGGGCGAGCATGAAAAGGAAGGTCTGGAAAGCTGGCAGAGTTTTATCGACCGCGTCCAGGGTGGCCTGAGCCGTCTGCTCGAGCAGGCTGGCCAGAAAGACCGTATCGCGATCTTCACCTCGGGCGGGACCATCACCGCGTTGCTTCAACTGATCATCGGGGTACAACCGATCAAGGCATTCGAGTTGAACTGGCAGATCGTCAACACTTCTCTCAGTCAGCTGAAGTTTCGCCAGCGGGAGGTTTCCCTGGCGTCCTTCAACAGTCACGCACACCTGGAACTGTTAAAGAATCCGGAGCTCATCACCTGGCGATAGGCTCCATTTCAAACGCGATCAGAGATCGCATGTTTTTCACGATAAAAGGACATACCCATGAGCACCGTCGACGAAACCATTCAGGGCATGAAAGCCAAGTTCAACGCCAGCGCCGCCACCGGTCTGGATCTGGTTTTCCAGTTCAACATCACCGATGCGGAAAACTATTACCTCATCGTCAAGGACGGCGCCTGCGACTTCCACAAGGGCGAATCGGCTGATGCCAACGTCACCCTGATCATGGACAGCGAAACCATGCAGGGCGTGATCAGCGGCGAAACCGACGGCATGCAGGCCTTCATGGCAGGCAAGCTGCGCGCCGAAGGCGACATGATGCTGGCGCTGAAGCTGAGCGAGCTGTTCCCGGCCTGATCGCCAGAGCGGATGTGACGAAAACCGAAATCGAGAGATTTCGGTTTTTTATTTCCGCATACCCCGCTCCAACTGAACCGTAGGGCCGAACTTGTTCGGCCTTTGCAGGCAAATTCCTGGCTGAATGAATTCGGCCCTACGGCTGCGGGTCAGGGCTGTGATTCCCACCTGGAATGCGCCATACGGACCTTCACAATCAGACGCCAGCTTCGCGGCGGAGCAGTTCACGCTTGCGCTCCACGCCCCAGCGATAGCCGGAAATATCACCGTCGCGGCGCACGACACGGTGACAGGGAATGGCGACGGCGATGTGGTTGGCAGCGCAGGCTTGCGCGACGGCGCGTACAGCTTTGGGCACCCCGATACGCTCGGCAATCTCGGTGTAACTTGCCGTGCCGCCTGGCGGAATTTCACGCAATGCCTGCCAGACACGTTCCTGGAAGGCGGTGCCGCGTACATCCAGCGGCAGATTCAGGCCAAGGGATGGCGTTTCGATGAAGCCGACACGCCTGCAGCGCCAGATTCGCACGCCCGGCAGCCGCGCTGCTCTGGTCGCCCTGGACGCGTCGGCTCGGTCGGTAACCCGCGGCTTCGGCTGCCTCGGCATTATCGAAGAACTCGACGTTCTCGCGCCTGGGCAGACGCGCGGACGAACTGGGACGGCAGTAGACACCTGTCGAACTGGCCGTCGGCGGCGCAGTCGCGTGTCCGGACGGCCTGCCTGCGGGCCTCATCCGCTGCGTACCCGGCAAGGGAAGGAACACTCGTGTTCATGGGCAATGTCCTGCCTGTTCAAGTGATGCCGGCAATCTGAGCCAGAATCCCAGTCGCAAGCACTCCGAATCTTGCGGTTGAATTGTCATCCGCTTGACCTGCACGCCTCTGGCGACTGAAAAACCATGCCCCCTGCTAACCAGCCTTGCGGAAGGTGAAGTTGATGCGCTTGCTGCCAAGCAGTGGATGAGGCGCGTCCTTGAGAGGCATCACCGCATGATATCGCAGGCGATCCTCAGCTCCCCAAACCACGACGTCACCGTGTTGGAGCGCCACCTTTACGGTCTTGTCCGTTCGCTTGTGCCCACCGAATAGAAAAGTCGCCGTCATGCCCAGTGATACCGAAACGATGGGCGCCTGGAAATCCCGCTCGTTCTTGTCCTGGTGGAGGGACAATCGCGAGCCGGGAAGATACTGGTTGATCAGGCAAGCATCGGGCTCGAACTCCGCGAAACCTGCCGCCAAGGCGGCCTTGTGCGCCAACCGTGCAAAGACTGGCGGCATGGCTGGCCAGGGGCGCTGGTTGTCGGGGTCTGTACGCGTATAGCGATAACCCCGTCGATCACTCACCCAGCCCAGCTCACCACAATTGGTGAGCGCGACCGACATCGTGAAGCCACCCGGGGTGAGCATGTTGCGAAACGGCGATTGCGCTTCGATATTGGCAATTTCAGGTAGCAAATCGTCGACATACGGCAGCGCAAACCCTCGAAGAATGAAAGCCGAAGGTCCGAGGGATTCACGCTGCCCGATGAGGCAGTCAGCGAAAAGATCGAGGGTTGTCATGGCGGCTGGACTCCCTGGCGACAGCTGTCAGCAAATACCTGGCATCAGGCCCCTTGATTGCTTGGCAACACCTTTGCCAATAACGAGCCGCTTCACTTGGTGAAGTCAGGGCACAGCCTTTAGATTAGCGCTTCACTCGCAGGCATCGTCGCCGCATCGATCATAAAAAGGGACACGCATGGCGCTTACAGACCAGACCAGCCGAATCCGCGAGGGCGAGGAACTGCCCGCCGAGATCATCGCTCCGTATCTGAAGGCCCATATTCCAGGCCTTGAAGGCACGCCGCGCATTACGCAGTTTCCCGGTGGCGCATCCAATCTGACCTACCTGCTGGAGTATCCCGACCGGGAGCTGGTGCTGCGCCGCCCGCCGTTCGGCCAGAAGGCCAGATCGGCACACGACATGGGCCGCGAATACCGCATCCTCAATCAGCTCAACGCCGGCTTTCCATATTGCCCGAGGGCTTATGTCCACTGCACCGACGAAAGCCTTATCGGTGCCGAGTTCTATGTCATGGAGCGCGTCAGAGGCATCATCCTGCGCGAAGACATGCCGCCCGAACTAGGTTTCACGCCGGAGCAGACCCGTGCCCTGTGCAAGAGCTTCATCGACAAATTCGTCGATCTGCACAACGTCGATTACCAAGCGTGCGGTCTGGGTGACCTGGGCAAGCCCGAGGGTTACGTCCAGCGCCAGATCAGCGGCTGGATCGAGCGCTACGAGCGCGCCATCACCCCCGATGCACCGACCTGGGAGCCGGTCAAGGCCTGGCTGCGCGACAAGATGCCGGCTGATCACCCCAAGCCCGGAATCATCCACAACGATTACCGCTTCGATAACGTCATTCTCGACCCGGACAACCCGATGCAGATCATCGGCGTGCTCGACTGGGAAATGACCACCCTCGGCGACCCTCTGATGGACCTGGGCAACACCCTGGCCTACTGGATCGAGGCCGACGACCCGCCTCCCGTGCAACTGATGCGCAAGCAGCCGAGCAACGCGCCGGGCATGCTCACGCGCCAGCAGTTCGTTGACTACTACGCCGAACGCGCCGGCATCCGCATCGACAACTTCGATTACTACTACACCTATGGTCTGTTCCGCCTGGCCGGCATCATCCAGCAGATCTACTACCGCTATTTCCACGGTCAGACCCAGGACAAGCGATTCGCCCGGTTCGTGCAACTCAACGCCCTGCTTGAACAGATGTGCCTGCAGGTCATCCACAAATCGAAGCTGTAGAACAGCCCGCCCTTACAGGAAATCTCATCATGAGCAAAACCACCCTTTTCGACCTGGATGGCAAGATCGCCTTCGTCTCCGGCGCCAGCCGTGGCATTGGCGAGGCCATTGCCCGCCTGCTCGCCCGGCAAGGCGCCCATGTCATCGTGTCCAGCCGCAGGATCGAGGGCTGCCAGACGGTGGCCGACGCCATCAATGCCGAGGGCGGCAAGGCGACGGCGATGGCCTGCCACATTGGCGAACTGGAGCAGATCCAGGCTGTTTTCGCCCATATTCGCGAACAGTTCGGGCACCTCGACATCCTGGTCAACAACGCAGCGACCAACCCGCAGTTCTGCCACATCCTCGACACCGACGTCTCGGCCTTTCAGAAAACCGTGGACGTGAACATTCGCGGCTACTTCTTCATGTCCGTCGAAGCCGGCAAGCTGATGCGCGAGCACGGTGGCGGCAGCATCATCAATGTCGCCTCGATCAATGGCGTTACACCGGGGCATTTCCAGGGTATCTATTCAGTCACCAAGGCCGCCGTGATCAACATGACCAAGGCCTTCGCCAAGGAATGCGCGCCGCTGGGCATCCGCTGCAACGCCTTGCTGCCGGGTTTGACCGACACCCGGTTCGCCTCCGCACTGGTCAGCAACGATGCCATCCGTGAAGAAGCGCTGCGCCATATTCCCCTGCATCGCGTGGCCAATCCCGAGGAAATGGCCGGCGCTGTGCTCTACCTGGCCAGTGATGCCTCCAGCTACACCACGGGCCTGTCGCTCAATGTGGATGGTGGCTATCTGGCCTGATCACAAAAGGAAGGGAGCCATTCAGGCTCCCCATACGTACCGCTCCTGTACGTTACCAATCCTTCATCGCCTGCTCGGCGGCGGCATTCGCTGGCTGTGCCAGCGGCCCTGTCGGTGTCATCTCGATGGCGTACTCGGCTCCGTCCGCGATGGGCAGGAAACTGACTCGGTGCTGCTGCGCCTCGACCAGTAGCGAGCCACACTGACAACGCTGCAGCCAGGCCCAGAAATCCAGCCCCAGCCGGCTCTGCTCCAGCACGACCCGTACATTGCGTGCCTGCTCCTGCTGTTCTACCGCCAGGTAGCGGCCTGAAAGCCTTTGCAGTCGAAAGCCGCTTTCAAGGCCGATCAATGACGCCAGGCCTTTCCACTGCAGCACGCGCAGATCGAGCTGCCAGAGGTCGCCCTCCAGGGTGACGAAACGGGTCTGCCCATGCTGCTCAAGCCTTGCCTGATAGCGCTGCGGCCCTTCGGCCTGGAAGGCCAGCCGGGCCAGGGGCTTGTCCTGTGGCAGCGGGCGATAGGTCGTGACGTCCCAGGCGATCAATGCGATCACGCCGCCCAGCGCGAGCAATAGCAGGCCGAAGGTGCCGCGCAACCATCCCAGCAGCCAATTGCCGCCCAGCAGCACACGCAACGCGAGCAGTGCGGTTACCAGTGCAAGGAAGCCGACCCCTACTGCAAGTCCCAGATATTGCATCACATGCCTTCCTGAAAAATCGGTGAAGCATTATCGGTGGCACCCTGCAGGGCATCCAGCATCAGCTTGGAACACTGATTACGAGTCGACATTATGTCGCTGCTTCCGGTTGCCAGGCCGTTGGCTTGGCGTGATGCAAGCGGCATCATGCGCCATTCTTCTCCGCCCTCTCCCTTTAGCAAGTGTCCCATGCCCTTTCTCGAATTAACCCTGGATCTACCCGTACTGGCAGCCTTGCTGGTCGTTGCCTTTCTCGCCGGCTTTATCGATGCCATTGCCGGTGGCGGCGGCCTGCTGACCCTGCCTGCTCTGCTCACTGCCGGCCTGCCGCCGCATCTGGTGCTGGGTACGAACAAGCTGTGCGCGACCTTCGGCTCGGCCACGGCCAGCTTCACCTTTTATCGGCGCAAGCTTTTCGACCCCCGGCAGTGGGGACGTGCGCTGGTCGCCACGGCCATCGGTGCGGCGCTTGGCGCCGGACTGGCGCACCTGATTCCTGCGCAATGGCTCAATCAGCTGCTGCCGCTGGTGGTTTTCGTCTGTGGGCTGTATCTGCTGTTCAACCCCGTTCCGGTGACACCCAGGGAAAACACCGCGCCGATTGGCAAGCACCGCCAATGGCCACAGGGACTGGGGCTCGGCTTCTATGACGGCATTGCCGGGCCGGGTACAGGCGCCTTCTGGACAGTCAGCAGTCTGCTGCTGTATCCGCTGGACTTGCTCAGGGCAAGCGGCGTGGCGCGCAGCATGAACTTCGTCAGCAACGGTACGGCGCTGGCTGTTTTCATCATCAGCGGTCAGGTTGCCTGGGTGCTGGGCCTCGGCATGGGGCTGGCGCTGATGGCCGGCGCCTACCTTGGCGCACGAACGGCAATTCGTGGCGGCTCGAAATTCATCCGGCCAATCTTCATTTTCGTGGTGTTGCTGTTGAGCCTGCGCCTAGCCTGGCAGCACTGGTTCGGCGTGGCCTGAACACCGGGCCAGATAGAGTTCGATCAGGTAACGGGCGATGGATTTCGGCGCCGGCAAGGCCGGTAGCCGGTCGATATGAAACCAGCCGGCGTCCTCGATTTCCTCCGGTTGCATGACGATTTCCCCTGCCGCGTACTCGGCATGAAAGCCCAGCATCAACGAGTGCGGAAAGGGCCAGCCCTGGCTGCAGATGTACTGCGGCCTGTGGATCGCCACCCCGACCTCTTCATGTACTTCACGTATCACGCACTGCTCCACCGACTCACCCGGCTCGACGAACCCGGCCAGGGTGCTGTAGACCCCAGGGGCGAAACGCGGCGAGCGTGCGAGCAGCAACTCGTCGCCACGGGTCACCAGCACGATCATGCTCGGCGAGATGCGTGGATAGTGATGGATGCCGCATGCGGCGCACTGCATCGCACGCTCTGATGGATGCTGGCGCATCGGCTGGCCACAGCGACCGCAGAAGCGATGCTGGTTGGCCCAGGTACCGATCTGCGCGGCAAAACCGAGCATGCGAAACCGGTCGACATCCTCATCCTGCATCATGAACTGGCGCAGGCCCTGCCAGGATGCGCCAGGCACTTCGGCCTGATGGGCCAGTTCGAACAGGAATACCGGATCACCCTCGAAATAGCCGAGGCCCTGCTCGCTGATCAGCGGCAGGGCCAGACGCTTGAGCCAATCTCGGGGAAACAGCACACCACTGTCGTCATGGAGAAAGCCCTGCTGGCAATGCACGAGCGCCCATCCGCTCTCACCGCTCGGGTCGAGTCGTGCGGGTTGCCAGCGCAGGCTCACTCAGGCGGCTACCGGCAGGCCCAGCGCGCGGACGCTGTCGGCGGCAAGATCCAGAACACTGATGCGCGAATCGTCACGCCGCAGGATCGCGCCACCTTCGAGGTAGTACTCCAGGCTGGTCAGGGCATCGGCAAGGGTTTCGAGCATCTGCTCCGAGGGCATCTGTACACCTTCGAGCATCTGCTTCTGAATGAAGTCTGCGCACGCGCCGATCAGCTCGGCAGCGCGATCCTGTTCGAGAAAGCGCAGCCCGCCGCGAACCGCCATCAGGCTGAACGGAACATTGGCCAGATGCAGTTTCTCGCCATTGGATTCCAGATAGGCGGTGATGGCCCGCTTGGCCAGGGCCAGTCCCGCCGTCGCCTCGCCGATCACCACGATACAGGCCTCGGTGAGCTGGTGGTTGGCGAAGGCTTGCGCCTCATGGCCGGATTGAATGGTCTGCGGGCGCGTATCACGCCGCTCACCCCGTTCGAGGCTGGCCACCATGCTTTCGACATAGAGCACCGCATCGGCCAGTTTGAGCAGTGCTTCAGAGGCCGGAGGGTTTTCGGCAGTCCAGCCCGAGGCCTGACTCAACTGTGCATGCAGGGCGCTGGAGGCAGACGACAAGCCTACCATGCCAAGGGTCTTGGCCAGCTTGCCGAGCAGGCTGTGCAGATTGGCATAGGATTCCGCTGCCGCGGTCTGACGCTCGATCAGGTCCAGCAGGTCCTTGAGGCTTGCAAGCTCCTCGCGGATCGCCGCGGACAGCGAACGCATCACGGCCTGACCGGGGCCGGCCAGGCGCTGGGATTCATCTTCGAGAAGATGATCGGTGAAGGGCAACGGGCCCAAGGAAAATATTTCCCGAACCTGACTTGCGATCGGCCCGCCACTTTCAGCCAGCGCAACCAGATACAGCAACTCCTTGAGCAGGCTGCGCGGCGGCTCATGGCCACTGTTGACGATCAGTTGCCGAAGCTCCCGGTCGACTCTGGAAAACAGCCGTTTGCGTGACTGGCGTGGCAGCAGCTGACCATCGAGCTGCGCTTCCAGCGCGGCGCTGCCCAGCCAGCACAGGCGCCCAGCTGGCGTATTGGCGTAGAGCATGTCCAACCGGCTGAGCGCCCGGCCCATGAGTTTGAGGCTGGCCGCCGCATTGGGTTCACGGATGAAGCCGAGCAGACCAAGCTGATACATCTGCCGCAGTCGACGCGCCTCGGCAGTGCGCGCAGCGGGCTCACGCACCGGCGCTGTTAGTGCTGGACGCGCATGGTCGAGACGGACGCTGAAGAAAAAGCTTTCCGGCAGCGGTGGCTGTGCACCGGCCAGACGCAACGCATTGATCGGGGGCAAAAGCAGTTCGGGCATTTCCTGGCGACTGGCATCGACACTTTCCAGATAGCGCGCAAGCACGTACAGCGCATTGCTCAGCGCCGTCAGTTGCGTGTCGCGATCTTCTCCTGCACCAACGGGAATATCCGTGGCCAGTTGCAGAATTTCCTGCGCCAGCAGTTCGGCACCGGTCAGCTCGATAAGGCTGAGGGTGCCGCGAACCTGCTTGAGGTTCTCGACCGCCTGCTGCAGCAAGCCACCGTTATTGCGGTCGATGATGAAATGTTCGAGGCTCTGCTCGGCCTCTTCCATGGTGGCGAACAGTTCATCGCGAACCAGGCTGAGTGAAGTCGCTCCGGTTACCATGCCTGGCGCACCCCCCGCGCAATGTTTGGCTGATGCATCAATCGGCGAAGTCCGGCTTCTGTTTGCTCATGTGCGCGGTCATGGCCACCCTGAGGTCTGCCGACTGGAGCATGGCCGCATTCCAGGTCGCGACATATTCGAGGCCGTCATCGACGCGGTGATCACGCATGTAGCGAATCATTTCCTTGGTACCACGGATGGCCACGGGCGATTTGTCGGCGATCTGTGCCGCCAGCTCGAGCACCGCCGCCATCATGGTCGGCTGGTCCGGGTAGGTCCGGTTGACGAGGCCGATCGCCTGCGCTTCCTGCCCATCGACCGCGCGCCCGGTATAAGCCAGCTCACGCATGATACCGTCGCCGATGATGCGCGGCAGACGCTGCAGGGTGCCGACATCGGCGGCCATCCCCATGTCGATTTCCTTGATGGAGAATTGTGCGTCGAGGGTGCTGTAACGCATGTCACAGGCCGAGACCAGGTCGATGGCGCCACCGATGCAATGCCCCTGGATGGCGGCGATTACCGGCTTGCGGCAGTTGTCCACGGCGTTGAAGGAGGCCTGCAGCTTGAGTATCTGCCGGCGCAGACGGTCGGCATTGCGCCCGATGTCGCTGCCCATGCCACTCGCGGCCTGAGCCAGCAATTGCAGATCGATGCCCGCCGAGAAGTGCTTGCCCTCGCCGGTCAGCACCACCACCCGCACCTCGTCGGTATCGTCGACCCACTGGAAGATGTCGACGATCTCGCTCCAGAAGGCAGCATTCATGGCATTGACCTTTTCGGGCCGGTTGATCGCCACATGGGCGATCCTGTCCTTCAGCTCCACACGAAAGGATTGGTATTCAGTCACGCTATCTTCCTCGGCTGGGCAGATTGTCAGGCCTTCTCGGGGACCTGTTTCAAGCCGCACAACTATAACAACAGCCGGCTGAAAGTCGATGCGAGAGCGTGTGATGCAGCCCACGCCCTGGCACATCATAAGCCCGTATTGCCGGTTCAACCCTGCATGATGCAGTCCACCGTATAACGATGGCCCTCGGGATGATCCTCGCGCTGCAGCCCATGCACATCGGCATCGAAGCCGGGAAAGCGCAGGGCAAAGCGCTGGGCGAAATCGAGGTAGTCGAGAATCGAGCGCGTCTCGGCGGTAAAGCGTTCGCCTGGCATGATCAGCGGTATACCCGGCGGGTACGGCACCAGCATCACGGCTGCGATGCGCCCTTCCAGGGCATCGATCGGTACGGCCTCGACCTCGCCGCGCACCAGCTTGTCGTAGGCGTCAGCCGGCTTCAGTACCTGCTCCGGCAACGCGGTATACATGCGTCGCATGGCTTTTGCGGTGGCATTTTCCCGATAGCAGCCATGCAGTGCATCGCACAGATCGCGCAAGCCCATGCCGGCATAGAGGCTGCCACCGACGAGGGCCACGCTGGGCAGCGCATCGCAGAGCGGAACGTTGTCGTCGTAGTGCCGCTTGAATTCCAGCAACTCGGTCAGCAGCGTGCTCCATTTACCCTTGGTGATGCCCATGGTGAACAGGACCAGCATCGAGTAGAGCCCGGTCTTCTCTACCACCAGGCCACGCTCCCAGAGAAACCGGCTGACCACCGCCGCCGGAATACCGCGTTCACTGAGTTTGCCATGGGCGGTCAGGCCGGGCGTGGTCAGGGTCACCTTGATCGGGTCAAGCAGTACGTAATCGGCAGCGACATCACCGAAGCCGTGCCAGTCCGCCTCCGGCTGCAGCAGCCAGTCGGCAGTGGCCAGGGTCTCCGCGCCATCCGCGGTTTCCGGTTGCCAGATGCTGAACCACCAGTCATCCGCCGCCAGATGGCTGCGCAGATTGGCCAGCGCGCGGCGGAAGCTCAGCGCCTCATCGAAGGTTTCCTGGATCAGCGAGCGTCCCGCCGGACCTTCCATCATCGCCGAGGCCACATCCAGCGAGGCGAGGATGCCGTACTGCGGCGAGGTGGAGGTATGCATCATGAAGGCTTCGTTGAAGCGGTCGAGGTCCAGCTGGCGCTGCTGGCTGTCGAGCACATGGATCATCGAGGCCTGACTGAAGGCCGCCAGTACCTTGTGCGGCGAGTGGGTGGTGAATACCAGCGGCCCCTGCTCACGGGTATCCATGCCGTAGCGGCCATCGTAGAACTCGTGAAAGGCCGCGTAGGCGTACCAGGCCTCGTCGAAATGCAGCACGTCGACGCTGTTGCCCAGGGTGCGCTTGATCAGGTTGGCGTTGTAACAGAGGCCGTCGTAGGTCGAATTGGTCACTACTGCCAGCTTTACCCGTGGCGGTCGCCCACGCGCCAGCGGGTTGGCATCGATCTTGGCCTGAATGGAAGCCGGCGTGAACTCTTCCAGCGGAATCGGCCCGATGATGCCCAGCTCATTGCGCGACGGCGTGAGGTAGAGCGGAATCGCGCCGGTCATGATGATCGAATGCAGGATGGACTTGTGACAGTTGCGATCCACCAGCACCAGATCATCCCGCGCCACCATCGAATGCCAGACGATCTTGTTGGCGGTCGAGGTGCCATTGATCACGAAAAACGTATGATCGGCGCCGAAGTTGCGCGCCGCGCGTGCCTCGGCAGCAGCCAGCGGCCCGGTGTGATCGAGCAGCGAACCCAGTTCCGGCACGGATACCGAAAGATCCGACCGCAGGGTGTTCTCGCCGAAGAACTGGTGGAAGGCCTGCCCCACCGGGCTCTTGCGGTAGGCCACGCCACCGCCGTGGCCCGGTGTGTGCCAGGAGTAGTTGGAGTCCCCGGTATGCTGCACCAGCGCGCGGAAGAACGGCGGCAGCAACCCGTCCAGGTAGTTGCGCGCGGCCCGTGCCACCTGCCGGGCCAGAAAAGGCACCGTATCCTCGAACAAGTAGAGCAACCCGCGTAGTTCGTTGAGATCGGCCATCGCTTCGGCGGGGGCGTTCTCGATGGTGATCTGCTCGCCGAGGGCGAAGATCGGCAGCTTTGGCGCCCGCCGTCGCGCCACGCGGATCAGGCCGACCACGTCCTGCAGCAACCGCTGGTTTTCCCCGGCACCTTCCGCCGCCACCAGGATGCAGGCCAGACCATGATGGGTGGACGCCACGATGCGTCCTTCGGCGGCGCTGCCGGTGGGCAGGATATGGAATCCGTCCTGCTCCAGTTCGGCAGCAATTTCGCGGACCCGTTCACCGGCTACCGTATCGGCCTTGATGTCTCGGTGAACGATGAGAATGGGAAATTTCAGGTCTTTGTGCATGAGGGTTTCCTGAAGGAGCGTTCCTTCAGGGTAGAAGCTTCGCCCCTCAAGCACCAAGCCTGAATAATGCGTGCTGGCTCAAGTCTGCCTCTCGCCTGCCTGTTCCAACTGCAACCACAGGGGTTGAGCCCCTGCCGCCTTCTCGATGGCCTGCATGCGTGCCGAGTGTGCGGCGATTTCCTCGGCATTGGCGCGCAGCACCTGAGTCAGCGGGCGCCCCGCTGGCAGGCGGCGAATCGGCGTGGCCTGCCGCCTGCCCCCGTTGTCACCCTCCGCCCCGTCTCCGGCCAGGGACAGGTTGGTCTGCCCGCCGGTCATGGTCAGCCAGACGTCGGCGAGGATCTCGGCATCGAGCAAGGCGCCGTGCAGCTCGCGACCGGAGTTGTCCACGCCATAACGTTTGCACAGGGCGTCGAGGCTGTTGCGCTGGCCGGGATGGCGCTCACGGGCCATCAGCAGGGTATCGAGAATGCTGCAGTGATCGCTCAGCTCGGCACGCTCGCGCTGGCCGAGCAGGGCGAATTCGTTGTTGATGAAGCCAACGTCGAACGCCGCATTGTGGATGATCAGCTGTGCGCCCTTGATGAACTCGAAGAACTCATCGGCGACATCCCTGAAGCGCGGTTTATCGACCAGAAACTCATTGTTGATGCCGTGCACCGCGATGGCGCCCTCGTCCACTTCCCGGTCCGGCTGCAGATAGACATGGTAATGCCGGCCCGTCAGGCGTCGACCGATGACCTCGACGCAGCCGATCTCGATGATGCGGTGGCCGTCGGTCACCGGCATGCCGGTGGTTTCTGTATCCAGCACTACGCTACGCATGTTCCCTTCTCTCAGGCAGTTTGTCGTTTGGCTTGTACCACGCCGCGATTGGCCAGCAGGTCGGCCTGTTCATTTCCGGGATGGCCGGTATGCCCGCGCACCCATTGCCAGGTCACCTGATGGCGGTTGACCTGCTCGTCGAGCAGCATCCAGAGATCGGCATTCTTTACCGGCTGTTTGGCAGCGGTTTTCCAGCCGCGCTTCTTCCAGTTGGGCATCCAGTCGTTGATACCCTGCATGACGTACTGGGAATCGGTGACCAGGCGCACCTGGCAGGGTCTTTTCAGCTCTTCCAGCGCACGAATGGCTGCCATCAGCTCCATACGGTTGTTGGTGGTCTGCGCCTCGCCGCCCCAGAGCTCGCGCCTCACGCCCTTGTAGATCAGCAACGCGCCCCAGCCGCCGGGGCCAGGATTGCCCTTGCAGGCACCATCGGTATAGATCTCGACCGCGTCATCACTCATGAAGATTACAGACCCTAGTGTTCGGCATCGCGCCGACTGACCTTCGCCACGGGCATCGGCAACAGCTGGCCCATGCGCTCGCGACGGCTTTCCCGCAGGGGTCGCAGGCCCACCATCAGCTTGCGCGCCACCAGCAGATAGAAACCGCCCGTGGGCGCCTGCAACCGCTGGCCGATGGTTTCCAGTGCGGACAGTCGCGCCTGCCATTGGCTCGAAGAAAGCGGCGGACAATAGCATCCGAACCGGCGTTTCTCCAGTGCGAAGCCAAGCAGGTTCAGCCAGTCGCCGACCCGCGTCGGACGGATGCAGCGCGCCTGACGAAAAGCCTTGCGTGACAACAGGTGCGAGGCCCCCCAGGGGCTCCAGGGGTTGACGCCGATTATCAGCAGATGACCGCCCGGCCTGACGCTGCGTGCCGCTTCACGCAACAAGGCGTGTGGTGACAGGCTGAAATCGAGACCATGCTGCACCACCACGACATCAGCTGCATGTTCGCCAATTGGCCAGGATTGCTCCTCGCAGACGATTTCGACTCCAGGCAGCGGCGGCCCCAGTCGTACACTGCGCTTGAGCTTCTGCGGTTCGATGGGGGTATTGGCGAAAGGCCCGTAATGCACCAGGTAACTGCCGAAAAAGCGTCCGAGCTCCTGAGCCAGCACACGCTGTTCATGTTCCAGCAGCTGTCGGCCTGCGGGACCGTCAAACCAGGCGCTGGTCTCGCTCATCAGCGCCAGCCAGGGGCTATCGGCCCCGGCGCACGGCTCATCACTCATGGCTCGGCTCCATTGATCGCTTCGGTCGTCAGGGCCGCAACTTGCGGTCGGTTCCACTTTCGAATCTGGCTGTTAGGATGCGCTTTTGCGATTGACTTGGCGACCCGCACTCATGTTGAAAATAGATGCTCTGCCCGCTTTCACCGATAACTACATCTGGCTGCTGCAGGATACGCAACGACAACGCTGTGCCGTGGTGGACCCCGGCGATGCCACTCCCGTTCAGCTCTGGCTGGATGCCCATCCAGGCTGGCAACTGACGGATATCCTCGTTACCCACCATCACCATGACCATGTCGGTGGTGTGCAGCAGCTCAAGGCGCAGTACGGCGCCAAGGTTTACGGTCCCGCCGCCGAGAAGATCCCCGCACTGGATCAGGGGCTCGCTGACGGCCAGCGCATCCGCATTCTGGAGCACGACCTGGAGGTGATCGAAGTTCCGGGGCATACCCTGGGCCATATCGCCTACTTCCATGACGATACCGATACACCCTGGCTGCTGAGCGGCGACACCCTGTTCGCCGCCGGTTGCGGACGCCTGTTCGAGGGGACTGCGGCACAGATGTTCGCATCGTTGCAGCGGCTGACGGCACTGCCTGCACGCACCCTGGTGTACTGCACCCATGAATACACCCTGAGCAACCTGCGCTTCGCCCAGGCCGTGGAACCCGACAATCGGGACATCGCCAGGCGCTTCGAGCAGGTCACCCTGCTGCGCGAAGCCGGCCAGATCTCGCTGCCCTCTGACCTGCTGACCGAACGGGCGACCAATCCCTTCCTGCGCTGCAGCGAGCCGACCGTGGTCACTGCCTGCCAGAGCCAGGGCCGTCGAACCGAAACCCCCGAGGCCGTATTCGCTGCGCTGAGAGTCTGGAAAGACAACTTCTGAGAAAAGCAGGGATCTGCTGCGCTTCGCAGCAGATCCCGGGCGATCGCGCTATGGCGTCATTCTGCGATGGTGGTTCGATAAAAACGCTGAAAAAACGCCATTTGCGCTCGAACCTGGACCGCTTGTCGTTCAGCCTCCAGCTTTCCAGCGCTGTTTTCGGCTCTTTGAGCGCATGGCGCGATCACCCTGGCAGCAGATCCTGCACCAGTCCGCAAAACCGCAGCCTTTACTTGACCCACCGGAACGGCATTTCTACACTCCCCCGAATTTTGCGCCAGGGGAAGCCTTCAGCCAATGTCGTCCGACTCTTCGAATCGCCCATCTCCGGACGCCTTGGCAACCTCTGGTCGGGTCCTGGCGCTGGCCATCTGTCTCGCCATAACCGGTTGCCAGAGCACCACTGTTTCGCGAGCACCGGCAATCAGTGCCGAGCCCCTCCCGGCCCCATCGCTGGCACAGAAAACCCTGTGGCTGGAGCCACAGCCTGCCGAGCTCCAGTACCCGGACATCTGGGGTCGTATCAGGGACGGCTTCAAGCTCCAGGAACATCTGGGCAGCAATCCACGCATCGAGCAACAGCGCCTGCTGTTTGCCGCTCGTCCCCAGTCCATCGAGATCGCCGGCGAGCGCGGCAGCCTTTATATCCATTACATCGTCGAGCAGCTGGAAGAGCGCAACATGCCGCTCGAACTGGCCTTGTTGCCCATCATCGAGAGCGCCTACAACCCGTTCGCCTATTCGCCGGCCCAGGCGATGGGCCTGTGGCAGTTCATTCCCTCGACGGGCCGCCACTTCAATCTGCAGCAGACCAACTGGTACGACGGCAGACGCGACATCACGGCTTCGACCGCTGCCGCGCTGCGCTACCTGTCCTATCTGCACGGGCTGTTCAACGATGACTGGCTTCTTGCACTGGCGGCTTATAACGCCGGCGAGGGAACGGTCAGCCGCGCCATCGAGCGCAATCAGAAACTCGATTTGCCAACCGACTACTGGAATCTGCCGCTGCCCAAGGAAACCCGTGATTACGTGCCCAAGCTGCTGGCGCTCTCGCAGATGGTCCAGAGCCCCGAAGCCTACGGACTCAATCTGAGCCCTATCGCCAATGAGCCCTACTTCGAAGTGGTCGCCCTGAAGCAGCGGATGAATCTGGCCACCGTCGCGCAAATGGTGGACCTCGATGAAGATGAACTCTACCAGCTGAATCCGGCCTTCACCCGCCGCATCACCCTGGACGGCCCGCAGCATCTGCTGGTGCCAAGTGCAAAGGCAGAAATGCTGGCTGCCAACCTGGCACTGATGAAGCCACAGGATGCCGTCGATTGGCAGCAGTACAGGGTAAAGCCCGGCGATACCCTCGGAGCGATCGCCAACCGCCATCATCTGTCCGTCAACATCATCCGCGATATCAATCACCTCAAGAATGATCGTCTGCGCATCGGCCAGGTGCTCAGCCTTCCGCAACCCCGTGACGCGCGCCCACGCGAGCTACTGCACGCCGTTGCCCGAAGCCAGCCGGCATCTGGAAGCTACCAGGTCCGCAAGGGCGACAATCTCTGGGAAATTGCCAAGGCACAGAAGGTTTCGGTTCGCGATCTGCAACGCTGGAACAAGCTTTCCGGCAGCAGCCTCAAGGTGGGCCAGGTCCTGGCCATCCAGGCCGTTGAAGAAAGCCGTGGCAGTAACTCCGAACCGACCTACTACAAGGTCAGAAAAGGCGATTCGCTTTATGAAATCGCCAAACGCTTCAACGTGCGGCTCAATCATCTGAAGAGCTGGAATCCCGAGGACAGCACCCTGCTCAAGCCCGGCCAGACACTGACGCTGTATCTTGCGCCCTGAATGGCGCTGCAGCGGTGGCTGGCGGCTGTCATCTATTGACGCAAAGAGTGATGGATAGCGAGCTTTTTCCAGCGGATACAAGCTGTTACTGTAGCCGACCGAAAAGCCCGCAAGTGCCATGGATCGGATTTTCCGTTTGATGCGCCTCACCCTGCTGCTATTGATCTGCCTGGGATTGAGCTTCCCATCTTTCGCCGCCATCAGCGAAAGTCATGGTTATGCCCAGTTCGGCACACTCAAGTATCCCGAGAACTTTACCCACTTCGACTGGGCGAATCCCGATGCGCCCAAAGGTGGGCGGCTACGGTTGATGGCCGCAGGCAGCTTCGACACGCTCAACCCCTACACCTTCAAGGGCACCAGCCCTATCGCCACACCGGGCTTCTTTCAATACGGCATCAGCGAGCTGAACGAGACACTGATGGTGGGATCGGGCCTCTATGATCCTTCGGGCGACGAGCCAGCCTCGGTATACGGGCTGATCGCCGAAACCATCGAATACAGCGACGACCAGAGCTGGGTCGTGTTCAATCTGCGCGATTCAGCGCGCTTTCATGATGGTCATCCCATCACTACCTACGATGTCGCCTTTTCCTATCGCCTGCTGCTCAGGGACGGCCATCCCCGCTATCGCACCGACTTGCAAGGCGTCAGGCGGGTCGACATCCTCAACCGCCACAAGATTCGCTTCGTGTTCGACAAGCCCGACAATACGCAGCTGATCATGCGGCTTGGCGAGCTGCCGGTACTGCCCCAGCATTACTGGAAGGACCGCGATTTTCGCGCCACGACGTTCGAGCCCCCGCTGGGTAGCGGCCCTTACCGCATCAGCAACGTCCAGCCCGGACGTCGCATCCAGT
Source organism: Stutzerimonas stutzeri (assembly GCF_013522825.1). GTDB lineage: Bacteria > Pseudomonadota > Gammaproteobacteria > Pseudomonadales > Pseudomonadaceae > Stutzerimonas > Stutzerimonas stutzeri_AK. Next base: position 22,362 of record NZ_JAAMQZ010000020.1, on the reverse strand, counting down.
TCGAGCGGGTAAAGAACTGGTGGGGCGCGGAGCTCGCAGTCAATCGCGGCAAGTACAATTTCGACCGGGTCGAGGTCGAGTTCTACCGCGACAGCACCGTGGCCTTCGAGGCGTTCAAGGTGGGCGAGTTCGACTTCTATATCGAACACCAGGCGAAAAACTGGGCCAACGGCTATCAGTTTCCGGCACTGTCCAGAGGCGAGGTGGTGCGCGCCGAGATCCCGCATCAGATCCCAACCCAGACCCAGGCCCTGTTCATGAATGGTCGCAGACCATTGTTTGCCGATATCAGGGTTCGCCAGGCACTGGGCATGCTGTTCGATTTCGAGTGGACCAACCGAGCCCTGTTCTACAGCGCCTACCAACGCAGCGAAAGTTACTATCCCAATAGCGATTTTGCCGCGACAGGCCGCCCGGAAGGCGGTGAATGGCTGTTGCTTTCACCGTTTCGCGAGCAGCTCCCTGCCGCGCTCTTTACCGAACCCTTCGAACTGCCAAGGACGGAGGGGCGCGGCATCCCACGCGATACCTTGCGCCAGGCCCTGGCACTGCTCAAGGACGCCGGCTGGAAACTGAAGCCCGAAGGCCTGCGCGATAAGAATGGCCGCCCGCTGCAATTCGAGATCCTGCTGGTCAACCCGCGTCTTGAGCGTATTCTTCAGCCTTATACCGGCAATCTCGCCCGCATCGGCATCCAGGCGCGCCTGCGCACCGTCGATGCCGCCCAGTACAAGCAGCGGCTGGATCAGTACGACTACGATATGATCCTGGCCACCCTGGGCCAGAGCCTCAGCCCCGGCCTGGAACAGTGGCTCTACTTTCATTCGAGCCAGGTGAATATCAAGGGAGGCCGCAACTATGCGGGGATCGCCAATCCGGTTATCGATCAGTTGCTCGACAGGCTGATCGCCGCAAAAACGCGCGAGGAGCAAGTTGCCGCTGCCCGCGCCATCGATCGTGTGCTGTTGTGGAACCACTACAGCATCCCCAACTGGTTCATCAGCAATCACCGTCTGGCGTACCGCAACCGGTTCGCCCATCTCACCACACCGCCCTACACCCTCGGGTTGCGCGCGTGGTGGTTGAAGGATTTGGAGAAGGCTCAATGACAAACAGCTTACGTTGGCCATCCCTGCAAGCAGGCATTCTTAGCCTCTGCTGCCTGGCCAGCTTCGCCACGGCAGCGCCACAGCACGCACTGACCCTGTATGGCGAAAAACCGAAATATGCCGCTGACTTCAGCCATTTCGAGTACACCAATCCCGATGCACCCAAAGGCGGCGTGCTGCGCCAGGCAGGTTTCGGCAGTTTCGATTCGCTCAATCCCTTCATCAACAAGGGCGTTGCCGCCGACGACATCGGGCTGATCTACGATACCCTGGCCACCAGCAGCCTCGACGAACCCTTCACCGTCTATGGCCTGCTGGCGGAAAAGATCGAAAAAGGCCCCAACAACCAGTGGGTACGCTTTCACCTGCGCCCCGAAGCGCGTTTCCATGACGGTGAGCCGGTCAAGGCCGAAGACGTCGTATTCACCTTCGAAACCCTGATCAGCCAGGGTGCGCCACATTATCGCGGCTACTATGCCGACGTCGAAAAAGTGGTCGCCGAGACGCCACGCCGGGTTCGCTTCGATTTCAAGCACGCCGGCAACCGTGAACTGCCGTTGATTCTCGGGCAGTTGCCGGTCCTGCCGAAACACTGGTGGGCCGAGCGCGATTTCGCCGCCACCAGCCTGGAGCCACCGCTGGGCAGCGGCCCCTACCGCGTGGAGCGGGTGCAGGCGGGGCGTTCGATCCGCTATGCCCGCGTCGAGGACTACTGGGGCAAGGACCTGCCGGTCAACCGCGGTTTCTACAACTTCGATCGGATAAGCCTGGACTACTACCGCGACAATACCGTGGCGTTGCAGGCCTTCAAGGCCGGGCATTTCGACTTCTGGGAAGAGCGCACCGCGAAGAACTGGGCGACCGCCTACAACATCGAGGCGGTGCGCAGCGGGCGCATCGTCAGGGACGAGATCGCCAATCACAACCCGCAGGGCATGCAGGGCTTCATCTTCAACATCCGCCGGGAACGCCTGCAGGACGTTCGGGTTCGGGAAGCCATCGCCCTGCTGTTCGATTTCGAATGGACCAACCGCCAGTTGTTCAACGGCGCTTATAACCGCACCCGGAGCTATTTCGACAACTCCGAACTGGCCTCCTCGGGACTGCCGGACGAGAAGGAACTGGCCTTGCTCGAACCCCTGCGAAATCAGATACCTGCAGAACTCTTCGAAAGACCTTTCGAGCTGCCGCGTTCCAGCGCCGATGGCGTGATTCGCGAACAGCAGCGCAAAGCCTACAAGCTGCTGACCGACGCAGGCTGGAAGATTCAGGATGACCGGATGGTCGACAACCTCGGCAAACCGGTCAAGCTTGAGTTTCTGCTGGTGCAGGCTGAATTCGAACGCGTGCTGCTGCCCTACAAGCGCAACCTGGCCGATCTGGGCATCGATCTGGAAATCCGCCGTGTGGATGTCTCGCAATACATCAACCGCTTGCGCTCACGCGACTACGACATGATCGTCAGTGGCTTCGGCCAGTCCAGCTCGCCGGGCAACGAGCAGCGTGAATATTGGCATTCGGCCAGTGCCGACAACCCCGGCAGCCGCAACTTCATCGGCCTGAAGGACCCGGCAATCGACACCCTGGTGGAAAAGCTGATCGCCGCCGACTCGCGCGAAGAGCTGATCACCCGCACCCGCGCGCTGGATCGCCTGCTGCTCTGGGGCCACTATGTCGTGCCCAACTGGCACATCAAGACCTGGCGGGTCGCCTACTGGAGTCATCTGGCGCATCCGGCAATCACCCCCCGCAGCGATATCGGCCTGATGACCTGGTGGCACAAGCCCGATAGCGCGGCACCCGATCCGAACGCCAGCGACGAGCAGCCGCTCACTGAAGCGCAGGCCAGCAATCCTGCCCAACCAGACGCGGAGCGCTAGGAATGCTCGCCTATATCTTTCGCCGGCTGCTGCTGGTCATCCCGACCCTGTTCGGCATTCTGCTGATCAATTTCCTCATCATCCAGGCCGCACCCGGCGGCCCGGTCGAACAGGCCATCGCCAAGCTGGAAGGCTTCGAAGGCGCCACCAGCCGCATCGCCGGCGGCGGCTCGGAAGTGGCCGCCGCCGGCAACAACTATCGCGGTGCCCAGGGCCTCGACCCCGACCTGATCGCGGAGATCGAGCGCCTCTACGGCTTCGACAAACCGCCTGCGGAACGCTTCTGGATCATGCTCAGCAACTACCTGCGGCTGGATTTCGGCGAAAGTTTCTTTCGCGATGCCAAGGTGACCGACCTGATCATCGAAAAAATGCCGGTGTCGATCTCCCTGGGTCTGTGGAGCACCCTGATCATGTACCTGGCCTCGATCCCCCTGGGCATCGCCAAGGCCACGCGCCACGGCAGCCCGTTCGACGTCTGGACCAGCTCGGCGATCATTATCGGCTATGCCATCCCGGCCTTCCTGTTCGCCATCCTGCTGATCGTGCTGTTCGCCGGTGGCAGCTACTGGAACTGGTTTCCACTCCGGGGGCTGACCTCGGGCAACTTCGACGAGCTGACGCTGGGCGGCAAGATCCTCGACTACTTCTGGCACCTGGCGCTGCCCGTCACCGCCCTGGTCATCGGTAACTTCGCGACCCTGACGCTGCTGACCAAGAACAGCTTTCTCGACGAGATCAACAAGCAGTACGTCATCACCGCCCGCGCCAAGGGCCTGAGCAAGAACCGGGTGCTCTACGGGCACGTGTTCCGCAATGCGATGCTGATCATCATCGCCGGCTTTCCGGCAGCCTTTATCGGCATGTTCTTCACTGGCTCGCTGCTGATCGAGGTGATCTTCTCCCTCGATGGCCTGGGACTGCTCAGCTTCGAGGCGGCGATCAACCGTGACTACCCGGTGGTGTTCGGCACCCTCTTTCTTTTTACCCTGCTGGGACTGGTGGTGAAGCTGATCGGTGACCTGACCTACACCCTGGTCGATCCACGCATCGATTTCGAAAGCAGGGAGGCCTGATGACACTGTCCCCCCTCAATCAGCGCCGTTTTGCCCTGTTCAAATCGCATAAGCGCGGCTGGTGGTCACTGTGGCTGTTTCTCGCATTGTTCATTCTCAGTCTCGGTGCTGAACTGGTCGCCAATGACAAGCCCATCGTAGTGCGCTACGACGGCGAATGGTTTTTCCCGGTGTTCAAGCGCTACCCGGAAACCCGCTTCGGTGGCGAGTTTCCCATGCAGGCCAACTACAAGAGCCCATACATACAGGAACTGATCGAGGAGAAGGATGGCTGGATGATCTGGCCGCCGATTCCGTTCAGCTATTCCAGCATCAACTATGATCTGCAGGTGCCCGCGCCCGGCCCGCCCTCGACAACCAACTGGCTGGGCACCGACGACCAGGGCCGCGACGTGCTCGCCCGCATCATCTACGGCTTTCGCATCTCGGTGCTGTTTGCGCTGACCCTGACCCTGATCAGTTCGGTCATCGGCGTGATCGCTGGCGCCCTGCAGGGCTTCTACGGCGGCTGGGTCGATCTGCTCGGCCAGCGGGTGCTGGAAATCTGGTCCGGGTTGCCGGTGCTTTATCTGCTGATCATCCTCGCCAGCTTCGTGCAGCCGAACTTCTGGTGGCTGCTGGGCATCATGCTGCTGTTCTCCTGGATGAGCCTGGTCGATGTGGTGCGCGCCGAGTTCCTGCGCGGACGCAATCTCGAATACGTGCGTGCCGCGCGGGCACTGGGCATGGGCAATGGCGCCATCATGTTCCGCCATATCCTGCCCAACGCCATGGTCTCGACCATGACCTTCATGCCCTTCATCCTCACCGGTGCCATCGGCACGCTGACGGCCCTGGACTTTCTCGGCTTCGGCCTGCCGCCCGGAGCACCCTCGCTCGGTGAGCTGGTGGCCCAGGGCAAGTCGAACCTGCAGGCGCCCTGGCTGGGCATCAGTGCCTTCATGGTCCTGGCGATCATGCTGAGCCTGCTGGTATTCATCGGCGAGGCCGCTCGCGATGCCTTCGACCCCAGGAAATAGCATGACTGAGAATCTGATAGAAGTGCGCGACCTGGCCGTCGAGTTCGTCAACGTGGACAGAGCGCAACGCGTCGTCGAAGGCGTCAGTTTCGACATTCGCAAGGGCGAAACCCTGGCGCTGGTGGGTGAAAGCGGCTCGGGCAAATCCGTCACGGCCCATTCGATACTGCGACTGCTGCCCTACCCGCTTGCCAGGCACCCAGCCGGAGAAATCCGTTATGCGGGCGAGGACCTGCTCAAGGCGGACGAGAAACGCATGCGGCAGATACGCGGCAATCGCATCGCCATGGTGTTTCAGGAGCCCATGACTTCGCTGAATCCGCTGCACACGGTCGGTACCCAGATCAACGAGGTGCTGCAGCTGCACAAGGGGCTGAGGGGCAAGGCGGCCAGCGCCCGCACCCTGGAACTGCTGGAACTGGTGGGCATACCGGAACCGAAAAAACGCATTCGCGCCTATCCACACGAGCTTTCCGGCGGTCAGCGCCAGCGCGTTGTAATCGCCATGGCGCTGGCCAACGAACCCGAACTGCTGATCGCCGACGAACCCACCACGGCGCTGGATGTCACGGTACAGCTGAAAATCCTTGAGCTGCTCAAGGAATTGCAGGCACGCCTGGGCATGTCCTTGCTGCTGATCAGCCATGATCTCAATCTGGTTCGGCGCATTGCACATCGCGTATGTGTCATGCAGAGCGGTCGCATCGTCGAACAGGCGTCGTGCGAGGAGTTGTTTCACAAACCGCAGCATCCCTATACCCAGGAATTGCTCGCAGCCGAGCCCAGCGGCGACCCGGCACCAGCCGAGCCTGCGCCACCCCTGCTGGAAGTGCAGGACCTGCGGGTCTGGTTCCCGATCAGGAAGGGCTTGCTGCGGCGCACGGTGGACCATATCAAGGCTGTCGATGGCGTCACCTTCAGCCTGCCCAGAGGGCAGACACTGGGAATTGTTGGCGAAAGCGGCTCCGGCAAGTCAACATTGGGGCTCGCGATACTGCGTTTGCTGTCCAGTCGCGGCGAGATACGTTTTCAGGGCCAGGCGCTGGAGAAGATGTCCCAGCGCGCGGTACGCCCCCTGCGGCGGCAGATGCAGGTGGTGTTCCAAGACCCTTTCGGCAGCCTCAGCCCGCGAATGTCCGTCGGCCAGATCGTCGGCGAAGGTCTCGACATTCATGGAATGGGCAACGCCGAGGAACAGGCGCAGGCGATCATCGATGCGCTGGTCGAGGTAGGGCTCGACCCGGAGAGCCGCCACCGCTATCCCCACGAATTTTCCGGGGGCCAGCGACAGCGTATCGCCATTGCCAGGGCTCTGGTGCTCAAGCCCGAGCTGATTCTGCTCGACGAGCCGACCTCTGCCCTGGACAGAACCGTACAACGGCAGGTCGTGGAGCTATTACGCTCGCTGCAGGCCAAGTACAACCTGACCTACCTGTTCATCAGCCATGACCTGGCGGTGGTACGGGCGCTGAGCCACCAGATGATGGTGGTCAAGCAAGGCAAGGTAGTTGAACAGGGCGCGGCCAGGACCATCTTCGCCGCGCCCCAACATCCATATACACAGCAGTTGCTGGAATCCGCCTTCATGGCGCCAGCGGCTGAACAACCAGAAGAGGGACAAGCACATGGGTTTTCTTAGCGGCAAGCGCGTACTGATCGTTGGCGTTGCCAGCAAACTTTCGATTGCCTCGGGCATCGCGGCGGCCATGCACCGCGAAGGCGCCGAGCTGGCGTTCACCTATCAGAACGAGAAGCTCAAGGGCCGTGTCGAAGAGTTCGCCGCGAGCTGGGGCTCGGGTCCGGAACTGTGCTTCCCCTGCGATGTGGCCAACGACGATGAAATCGCCCAGGTCTTTAGCGAACTGGGCAAGAAGTGGGATGGCCTGGACGGCATCGTCCATTCCGTGGGCTTCGCGCCGGGCGACCAGCTCGATGGCGACTTCACCGACGTCACCACCCGTGACGGCTTCAAGATCGCCCACGACATCAGCGCCTACAGCCTGGTGGCCCTGGCCAAGGCCGGGCGTCCGATGATGAAGGGCCGCAACGGCTCCATCCTCACCCTGTCCTACCTCGGTGCCGAGCGCACCATGCCCAACTACAACGTCATGGGCATGGCCAAGGCCAGTCTTGAAGCCGGCGTCCGCTACCTGGCCGGCAGCCTTGGCCCGGAAGGCACCCGCGTCAATGCGGTTTCCGCCGGCCCGATCCGCACGCTCGCAGCATCCGGCATCAAGAGCTTCCGCAAGATGCTCGCCGCCAACGAGAAGCAGACTCCGCTGCGCCGCAACGTGACCATCGAGGAAGTCGGCAACGCTGGCGCCTTCCTCTGCTCGGATCTCGCTTCCGGCATCAGCGGTGAAATCCTCTATGTCGATGGCGGCTTCAACACCACCGCCATGGGTGCCATCGAAGACTGATTCTGCACGCCGGAAAAAGTCGTAAAAAAACCGCACCCTGGTGCGGTTTTTTTGTTTGTGCAATCCAAGCGCTTACGAACTTGTAAGCGCCCGGCCAGCCGATACGGATCAGAAGGTCTCGATCTTGGCCTCGGCATGCTGCATTTCACGGTAGGCCGCGAAATCCTGCTGGCCGCTGCGTGAGGCCAGGAAGCGGCGATAGCTCTGCTTGTCCTGCTCGGAAAGCTCGGCATTCGGTTCGCTGACGCCCTCCAGGCGAATGACGACGAAATCACCGTTACCGAGACGAACGCTGCCATAGCTTGGCTTGTCGCTCGCTTCCGGGCGTGGCATACGGAACGCTTGCTGCAGCACGGCAGGTTCAACGCCTTCCTGACTGCGTGAGGCGGCCTCTGTCGCCTGCCACTGCCCTTCAACCTGCTCGCCGTCACGCAGTGCGTTCAGCAGGCGCTGGCCTTCCTCGCTGGCTTTCTGGGCTGCCTCGCTCTGCTGCAACTGGGCAATGATGCCCTCCTTCACCGCATCGAACGCCATAACTTCAGGCTGCAGATGCTGCTTGACCCGTACGACGACGGCGGTATCCGGGTCCAGTTCGATAACGCCGCTGTTGGCACCATCAACCAGAATTTCATCGCTGAATGCCGTCTGAATAACCTGACGATTGGCGGCGATGCCGTTGCCCCCTTCGCGACCGAAGGCCTCGGTGGTCTGCACGGTCAGCGCCAACTCCTGCGCTGGCTGGGCCAGATCGGAAGACTCGAAGGCATAGTCTTCCAGTTGCTTGCTGACTTCCACGAAGCGCTGTTCGACCTGTTGCGCCTTGAGCTCACGCACCAGTTCGGGCCTCAGGCTTTCCAGTGCCGGTACTTCGGGCGACTGAATGCCCAGCAGCTTGATCAGATGCCAGCCGAACTCCGAACGTACGGGCTCCGACACCTGATCCTGTGCCAGCGCATAGAGCGCATCCTCGAAGTCAGGATCGTAAACGCCAGGACCGGCAAAGCCCAGATCCCCACCCTCGCCAGCGGAGCCGGGGTCCTCGGAGACTTCCTTGGCCAGCGCCGCGAAATCTTCACCAGCAGCCAGGCGCTGGGCGATTTCATCGATTTTCGCCTTTGCCTCGGTGTCGCCCGAACCATCCGACTCGATCAGGATATGTGCCGCGCGGCGCTGCTCCGCCAGGTTCGCGATACGCTGCTGATACAGGCTTTGCACCTGCTCATCGGTGACATCGACCTGATCGAAGAAAGACTCCTTGTTCAGCGCGATGTAGTCCAGCACAACCTGTTCGGGTGAACGGAAACGGTCCGTATTCTGCTCGTAGTATTCACGTGCCTGCTCCTCGCTCACCTCGACCGCAGTGTTATCTGCAGGCACTGTAACGATTGCGAAGTCACGGGTTTGCTGCTCAAGGCGTGCGAAGTGCTGGATCTGCTCATCGGTAACGAAACCGGAAGCGCCGATACCCGCCTGGAGCTGGCCTACCAGCATTTCCTGGCGGAGCAGATCGCGGAACTGAAGCCTTGTGTAGCCCAGTTGCTGAATGAACTGGTCGAAGCGGCCAGCGTTGAACACGCCATCGACGGCAAATTCGGGCGTTTGCAGAATCAACTGGTCGAGTGCTGTATCGGAGAAGGCGAAATCAGCCTTGCGTGCGCCCTGCAGCAACAGGGCCTGGTCGATCAACCCGCGCAGGGAGGATTCACGAACCAGTCGATCATCCAGCAGCGAAGGATCGAAATCGCCACCCAGCTGCTGGACCAGCTGCCGGCGCTGCATATTCATCGCCTGATTGAGATCGTCCAGCGAGATTTCCTCGCCATTCACCTCAGCGGCATTACGGCTGCTGCCCGATGTGTTGAAAATGGCTTCGAAGCCCGTCAGCGCCAGTAGCATGACGATGATGCCGATGATGGTCTTGGCAATCCAGCCTTGTGAATTGTCCCTGATATTCTGAAGCATGCATCCCCCAGGAGTCAGCTGCGCAAAGTCACTGCAGCACGGGTGGAATCCGGATAAAAAGAAAGGCGCATCCGGGGATGCGCCTTCTCGGAGCTTTTGGAGCGGTTGGACTTGGTTTCAAGCCCGACTGCAACAGGCATGGCCTACAGGTAACCGCTCCATGGCAGGGTCAGAACGAGCTGACAACCGACCGGATCGAAAGCGCTTAGTTGACCGCGTCTTTCAGAGCCTTGCCAGCCTTGAAGCCCGGAATCTTGGCGGCGGCAATGTTGATCGGCTTGCCAGTCTGAGGGTTGCGGCCAGTGCGTGCGGCGCGCTCCTTGACAGCGAAAGTACCGAAACCAACCAGCACCACGGAATCACCAGCCTTCAGAGCGCCAGTGACGGATTCAATCACTGCATCCAGCGCGCGGCCAGCAACAGCTTTCGGGATATCAGCAGATGCAGCGATGGCATCGATCAGTTCCGACTTGTTCACTCTAAGTCCCCTTATTTCTGTTGAGTCGTATCTTTAATTTTGGGTGTAGGCAAAACGGTGCTGAAACGCCAGCGACACGAAGGGCCGGTTTATATCAAGGGCGCCGAAAATATGTCAACAAAGCCTTTCAGGCTAATGCGTGCTGATTCGCTCCTTGGAATCAGACTCGCGCTTGTCTTCCTTCGCAACGATATCGGGAGCCGCGTCAGGCAAGGGCTCCGGCGCGTATTGCAGCGCAATTTGGAGGACTTCGTCAATCCACTTCACAGGTTTAATCTGCAGGTCCTGCTTAATATTCTCGGGAATCTCTTTCAGATCACGCTGATTCTCTTCAGGGATGATCACCGTTCTGATGCCGCCCCGGTGTGCAGCCAGCAGTTTCTCTTTCAGCCCGCCGATGGCCAGCACCTGTCCGCGCAGAGTGATTTCGCCGGTCATGGCGACCTCCGCGCGTACCGGAATTTGTGTCAGGGCCGACACCAGCGCCGTACACATGCCAATACCGGCGCTTGGGCCGTCCTTCGGCGTTGCCCCTTCCGGAACATGAATATGGATATCCTGTTTTTCATGGAAATCCGGCGCAATGCCCATACTGGCGGCACGGCTGCGGACCACGGTCAGCGCTGCGGTAATGGATTCGCCCATCACGTCCCCCAGAGAGCCGGTCTTGGTCAGCCGGCCCTTGCCAGGCACCACCGCCGCTTCGATCGTGAGCAGTTCCCCCCCGACCTGGGTCCAGGCCAACCCGGTTACCTGGCCGACCTGATCCTCCAGTTCGGCGAGGCCATAACGGAACTTGCGCACGCCCAGAAAGTGCTCAAGCGTCTCGCAGGTGACCGTTACCGCGAAGCTCTTCTGGGCAGCATGTTCCTTGACCACCTTGCGGCAGACCTTCGCCACCTGGCGCTCCAGGCCACGAACGCCGGCCTCGCGGGTGTAGTAGCGGATGATGTCGCGAATCGCGTCTTCGTCGAACTGCAGTTCGGACTTCTTCAGTCCGTTGGCCTGGACCTGCTTGGGCACCAGATAACGGATGGCGATGTTGATCTTTTCGTCCTCGGTGTAGCCGGGAAGACGAATCACCTCCATGCGGTCGAGCAAGGCCGGAGGGATGTTCATCGAGTTGGCGGTACAGAGGAACATCACATCCGACAGGTCGTAATCGACCTCAAGGTAGTGGTCATTGAAATTATGGTTCTGTTCCGGGTCCAGCACCTCAAGCAGCGCCGAGGCCGGATCGCCACGCATGTCGTTGCCCATCTTGTCGATTTCATCGAGCAGGAACAGCGGGTTGCGCACGCCTACCTTGGTCATCTTCTGGATCAGGCGCCCTGGCATCGAACCGATATAGGTACGCCGATGACCGCGAATTTCCGCCTCGTCACGCACCCCGCCCAGCGCCATCCGGACGAACTTGCGGTTGGTTGAACGGGCAATGGACTCGGCCAGAGAGGTTTTACCGACACCAGGCGGCCCGACCAGGCAGAGCACCGGGCCCTTGAGCTTCTTCACGCGCTTCTGCACGGCCAGGTATTCGAGGATGCGGTCCTTGACCTCCTCCAGCCCGTAGTGATCGGCATCGAGCACTTCCTCGGCTTTGGCCAGATCCAGGCGCACCTTGCTGGCGGCCTTCCACGGCACATTGACCAGCCAGTCGATGTAGGTCCGCACCACCGTGGCCTCGGCTGACATCGGCGACATCTGCTTGAGCTTGTTCAGCTCGGTCGTCGCCTTGGCATGGGCGTCCTTGCTCAGGCCTGCATTCTCGATGCGCTTTTTCAGGTCATCGATTTCGTTGTGTCCTTCGTCGATATCGCCCAGCTCTTTCTGAATGGCCTTCATCTGCTCATTCAGATAGTACTCGCGCTGGCTACGCTCCATCTGTTTCTTGACGCGACCGCGAATACGCTTTTCGACCTGCAGCAGGTCGATCTCGGCATCCAGCAGCGCCATGACATGCTCGACCCGGGCCGGCAGATCGGTCACTTCCAGAATGGCCTGCTTCTGCTCGATCCTGAGTGCCATATGGGCGGCCATGGTATCGACCAGGCGCGCCGGCTCGACAATGCTCGCCAGAGACGACAGCACCTCGGAAGGCACCTTCTTGCCGAGCTGAACGTACTGCTCGAACTGACTCAGCAGGCTGCGAGTAAAGACTTCCGCTTCGCGCGCTTCGATGTCCGCCTCATCGATCAGCGATACATCGGCACGGCAGTGATCTTCGAGCTCGATAAAACGCTCCATGGCGCCACGCTGCTCGCCTTCAACCAGCACCTTGACGGTCCCATCCGGCAGCTTGAGCAGCTGCAGTACGGTTGCCACCGTACCTACACGGTAGAGACCTTCCTCAGTTGGATCATCGTCCGCCGGGTTCTTCTGAGCCACCAGCAGGATCTGCTTGTCGCCTGCCATCGCCGATTCGAGCGCTTCGATGGATTTTTCACGGCCAACGAACAGCGGTATCACCATGTGCGGGTAGACCACGACATCGCGCAGCGGCAAAAGGGGCAATTCGATGGTTGTCTTCATAAAATTCAGCTCTACGACGGCCATACGGCGGTAAACGGGAAACACCATGCCGGCTAAGATGAGGGCACGCTGGGCAAAAAACAAGGATGGGACAGAAAAGCAAAGGGGCCGAAAAGGCCCCTTTGTTCGTTACGCGTCCGGCGCAGCCTTGGCGGGTGGCTCGTTGTTTTCGTAAATCAGCAACGGCTGCGAGGTCCCCTCGATGACACTCTCATCGATCACTACCTTGCCGACATCCTTCTGCGAAGGAATCTCGTACATGGTGTCGAGTAGAATGCCTTCGAGAATCGAACGCAGACCGCGTGCTCCGGTCTTGCGCTCCAGTGCGCGCGTAGCCACTGCCTTGAGGGCGTCCGGACGGAACTCAAGCTCCACACCTTCAAGCTCGAACAGCTTGGCGTACTGTTTGGTCAGTGCGTTCTTCGGCTCGGTGAGAATCTGCACCAGTGCCGCCTCATCCAGCTCATCGAGCGTCGCGATAACCGGCAGGCGGCCCACGAATTCCGGAATCAGGCCGAACTTGACCAGATCATCCGGCTCGACCACGCGCAGCGATTCACCGATCTTCTTGCCGACATCCTTGCTGCGCACTTCGGCATTGAAACCGATGCCGCCCTGGGTCGAACGCGCCTGGATAACCTTTTCCAGACCGGCGAAGGCGCCGCCACAGATGAACAGGATGTTGCGCGTATCGACCTGCAGGAATTCCTGCTGCGGATGCTTGCGACCGCCCTGAGGCGGAACAGAGGCAACCGTGCCCTCGATCAGTTTGAGCAATGCCTGCTGCACACCCTCGCCCGACACGTCGCGGGTGATGGAGGGGTTGTCGGATTTACGCGAAATCTTGTCGATTTCATCGATATAGACGATGCCCATCTGGGCCTTTTCCACATCGTAATCGCACTTCTGCAGCAGTTTCTGGATGATGTTTTCGACATCTTCTCCGACATAACCGGCTTCGGTCAGAGTGGTCGCATCGGCGATGGTGAAAGGTACGTTGAGCAAGCGCGCCAGTGTTTCGGCCAGCAGTGTCTTGCCGGAACCGGTAGGGCCGATCAGCAGGATGTTGCTCTTGCCCAGTTCGATCTCTTCCTTCTTGTCGCGCTGGTTCAAACGCTTGTAATGGTTGTACACAGCCACTGCGAGGATTTTCTTCGCGCGCTCCTGACCAATGACGTACTGGTCGAGAATGCCGCTGATTTCCTTGGGCGCAGGCAGTTTTTGCGCGCTGCTTTCGGCCTGGGCTTCCTGCACCTCCTCACGGATGATGTCGTTGCACAGGTCGACGCACTCGTCGCAGATAAAGACCGAGGGGCCGGCAATCAATTTGCGCACTTCATGCTGGCTTTTGCCGCAGAAAGAGCAATAGAGCAGCTTGCCGGAATCCTCGCCGTTACGGGTATCAGTCATTCGATCGATCCAATCGGGGAAGGCTTGAAACACAAGATGAAGGCAATCGTGGGCTTTTTCAAGCCCACGCATTAGCCGGATATCGCCAGATCAGAAGTTCAGACTGCCAGCTGGCGCTGGCTCAGAACCTGGTCGATCAGCCCGTACTTGACGGCTTCCTCGCCGCTCATGAAATTGTCGCGGTCGGTGTCGCGTGCGATCACTTCCATGGGCTGACCGGTATGGTCGGCCATGACCTTGTTCAGACGCTCGCGGATGGTGAGGATCTCGCGCGCGTGAATCTCGATGTCCGAGGCCTGGCCCTGGAAGCCGCCCAGCGGCTGGTGAATCATCATCCGCGAGTGCGGCAGGCAGTAACGCTTGCCTGCCGCGCCGCCGGTCAGCAGCAGCGCGCCCATGCTGCAGGCCTGGCCGATGCAGATGGTCGAGACATCCGGCTTGATGAACTGCATGGTGTCGTAGATCGACATGCCGGCAGTCACCGAACCACCCGGAGAGTTGATGTACAGGTGAATGTCCTTCTCGGGATTTTCCGCCTCGAGAAACAGCATCTGTGCGACGATCAGGTTGGCCATGTAGTCTTCGACCTGACCGACCATGAAAATCACCCGCTCCTTGAGCAGACGGGAATAGATGTCATAGGCGCGCTCGCCGCGTGCCGACTGCTCGATGACCATCGGCACCAGACCGCCAGCGGCCTGGATATCCGGAGCTTGCATAAATGAATTACGGGACATGTCCAGCGATACTCCCTATGTCATGCCTCAAATACATAAGCCAGCACGAGGCTGGCTTATGAGTGTTGTGCTTGATCGGTTGAAGAAGATCAGGCCGCTTGCGGTGCCTCCGCTGGCTTGACCGCTTCCTCGTAAGAGACCGATTTATCGGTCACCTTGGCCTGTTGCAGAACAGTATCTACAACTTGTTCTTCGAGCACAACCGAACGCACTTCGTTCAGTTGTTCGGCGTTCTTGTAGTACCAGGACACAACCTGCTCGGGCTCCTGATAGGCCGAAGCCATCTCCTCGATCAGCTCGCGAACGCGCGCATCATCAGGCTTGAGCTCGTACTGCTTGACCACTTCGGCAACGATCAGACCGAGAACCACACGGCGCTTGGCCTGCTCCTGGAACATCTCGGCTGGCAGTTGCTCGGGCTTGATGTTGCCACCGAACTGCTGAACGGCCTGGACGCGCAGACGATCCACTTCGTTGTCGATCAGGGCCTTGGGCACTTCGATCGGGTTGCTGGCGACCAGCCCTTCCATCACCTGGTTCTTGACCTTGGCCTTGATGGCTTGGCGCAGCTCGCGCTCCATGTTCTTCTTCACTTCGGCGCGGAAGCCTTCGAGGCCACCTTCCTGAACGCCGAACTGAGTGAAGAATTCGTCGTTCAGCTCCGGCAGCTGCGGGGCCGCGACGCTGTTGACGGTAACCGTGAACTCGGCGGCCTTGCCGGCCAGATCGAGATTCTGATAGTCCTCCGGGAAGGTTGGCGTGATCACGCGCTCTTCGCCGGCCTTGGCGCCCAGCAGTGCATCCTCGAAGCCCGGAATCATGCGGCCCGAACCCAATACCAGTTGGGTTCCCTTGGCCGAACCGCCGGCGAAGATTTCACCATCGATCTTGCCGACGAAGTCGATCGTCAACTGATCACCGTCCTCGGCAGCACGCTCGACGCTTTCGTAACGGGTGTTCTGCTTGCGCAGGATATCCAGCATGTTGTCGACATCAGCATCGCCTACTTCAGCCTGCTGGCGCTCGATTTCGATAGCCTCGAAACCTTCAACCTTGAACTCGGGGAAGACTTCGAAAGTCGCTACGTATTCCAGATCCTTGCCCTTCTCGAACACTTTCGGCTCGACAGCGGGTGCGCCAGCCGGATTCAGCTTCTCGGCCACCACGGCCTCATAAAAGGTCGACTGAATCAGGTCGCCCAGCGCTTCCTGGCGAGCCGCGGCTTCGTAGCGCTGACGGATCACGCTCATCGGCACCTTGCCGGGGCGGAAACCTGGGATCTTGGCACGGCTGGCGGTCTGTTGCAGACGCTTGTTGACTTCGGTCTCGATGCGCTCGACCGGCACGCCAATGGTCATGCGGCGCTCAAGAGCGGAGGTGCTTTCAACAGAAACTTGCATGGATTTTCCTCGTTGCACAGACATAAGCCGGGCGTTCCGGCCCCAGAATGGGCAAGCATTCTAGTGGCTCGAATGACAGAAGTCACCCTGCTCTGACGATGCGTGCGTATAAAGTGGGCATACGGTGCGTGGTCGACTGCAGCATGCGAGAAACTGCTCACTGCCTATATATAAGGAGATAGGCGCAGCGCGACATCAAGCCCGTTCGCGCAGCGAAGAGCAATCCGGGTTTCGCGCATGACGAAATGAAAGGAGGTTCCGGAAATCGAGTTTATGCGCTGGACATAGGCAGGGAGTATTCAAGAAAAGACAGCCACAAAAAAACCGACTCAAGGGCCGGCTTTCTAGCGTTCCGACTCATGCATGGGCATGGGGAACCATTCGGATGGTGCGGACGGAGAGACTCGAACTCTCACACCTTGCGGCGCCAGAACCTAAATCTGGTGTGTCTACCAATTTCACCACGTCCGCGAGTGCTTCAAACAAAAACGCCAGGCAGTGCCTGGCGCTTCGGAATATGGGGTGGACGATGGGGTTCGAACCCACGACCGCAGGAGCCACAATCCTGTGCTCTACCAACTGAGCTACGCCCACCATATTGCTTTGCTTGTGCCAGAGACCAAATGAATGGCGCACCCGGCAGGATTCGAACCTGCGACCATCCGCTTAGAAGGCGGATGCTCTATCCAACTGAGCTACGGGCGCTTTTATCTGCATTCGATTCGGAGCGCAGACTTCAAGCTCCGGCTATTGAAGTCACCCTCAAAAGCCGTCTTACCCAGCAGCAGGCTGTGCTCGACAAGCGGGGCGAATCTTAAGGCTCTGCCGGCAGGCCGTCAACAGCAAAATGAAAAAAAGTTCAGCGGGGTAAAGGAGTTACGCGAACTCATTGACGCAGCGTCTTTGCCGGGCCGTGTCGTCGTGCGAGAATGCGCGTCCTTTTTCAGTCCTCTCCGATGGTTAATCAAGCGTCATGACCGCAAAACTGATCGACGGTAAAACGATCGCTGCCAACATCCGCCAGCAGATTTCCGGCAAAGTTGCCGAGCGCACCAGGCAAGGCCTCAGGGTTCCGGGGCTGGCCGTGATTCTCGTGGGCACGGACCCGGCCTCTCAAGTCTACGTTGCGCACAAGCGCAAGGACTGCGAGGAAGTCGGTTTCAAATCCACCGCTCATGACCTGCCTGCCGAGACCGGTCAGGACGAGCTGTTGAAGCTTATCGATCAGCTCAACGATGACCCGCTTGTTGACGGCATCCTCGTGCAGCTTCCGCTGCCCCGGCATCTGGATGCTTCGCAGTTGCTCGAGCGCATTCGTCCGGACAAGGACGTGGATGGCTTCCATCCCTACAACATTGGCCGGCTTGCCCAGCGCATGCCTCTGCTGCGCCCCTGCACACCGAAAGGCATCATGGCGCTGCTGGAAAGCACCGGCGTCGATCTGCACGGGCTCAATGCCGTCGTTGTCGGCGCATCCAACATCGTCGGTCGCCCGATGGCTCTGGAGCTGCTGCTGGCCGGCTGCACCACGACCGTTACCCATCGCTTCACCCACGACCTCAGCGAGCATGTCAAGCGTGCCGATCTGATCGTGGTGGCCACGGGTATTACCGGCCTGGTCAAGGGCGAGTGGATCAAGGAAGGCGCCATCGTCATCGATGTCGGGATTAATCGACAGGCCGATGGCAAGCTGCTCGGAGACGTCGAATTCGATGTTGCCGTACAGCGCGCCGGCTGGATTACACCCGTGCCCGGCGGCGTTGGCCCGATGACGCGTGCCTGCCTGCTGGAAAACACCCTGCATGCGGCGGAACACCTGCACGATTGACCCACGGCACTCAAAACAAGAACGGCACCTCGCGGGTGCCGTTTTTTGTTTCAGCCCAGGTTATTCACTCAGACGCCAGGTGGTGCCACCTTTGCCGTCTTCCAGCACCACGCCCATCGCGGTGAGCTGATCGCGAATGCGGTCGGACTCCGCCCAGTTCTTTTCGGCGCGAGCCTGCAGGCGCGCTGCGATCAAGGTTTCGACCTCGGCAGCATCGACCTTGCCTTCGGCACCGGCCTGCAGGAAGACATCCGGGTTCATCTGCAGCACGCCGAGTACGTTACCCAACTCCCTCAGGCGAGCGGCCAGCGCCGCGGCCGCCTGTGGGTCGGCATCGCGCAGGCGGTTGATTTCGCGCGCCATGTCGAACAGCACCGCGCAGGCTTCCGGCGAGTTGAAATCATCGTCCATCGCCGCACCGAAGCGCTCGACGAAGCTTTCGCCACCGGCTGCGGCCACCTCGGGCAAGCCCCGGAGCGCGGTGTAGAAACGCTCCAGCGCGCCCTTGGCTTCCTTGAGACTGTCTTCGGAATAGTTGATCGGGCTGCGGTAATGGCTGGACACCAGCAGATAGCGCACCACTTCGGGCTGATACTTTTCCAGCACCTCACGAATGGTGAAGAAGTTGCCCAGGGACTTGGACATCTTCTCGCCGTCCACACGCACCGCACCGGCGTGCATCCAGGCATTGGCGTACTGCTTGCCGGTGGCCGCCTCGCTCTGGGCGATCTCGTTCTCGTGGTGGGGGAACACCAGATCCGGGCCGCCGCCATGGATATCGAAGGTCTCGCCCAGGCAGCAGGTGGACATCACCGAGCACTCGATGTGCCAGCCCGGCCGCCCGGCGCCCCAGGGCGACTGCCAGCTGGGCTCGCCCGGCTTGGCGGCCTTCCACAGGACGAAGTCCAGCGGGTCTTCCTTGGCTTCATCGACCTCGATGCGTGCGCCGATCTTCATGTCTTCGATCCTGCGCCGCGAAAGCTTGCCGTAGCCGACGAACTTGCCGACGCGGTAGTAGACGTCGCCGTTACCCGGCGCATAGGCGTAGCCCTTGTCGATCAGGGTCTGGATCATCGCGAACATGCCGTCGATATGCTGGGTGGCGCGCGGCTCGACATCCGGGCGCAGTACGTTGAGGCGCGCCTCGTCCTCGTGCATCGCGGCGATCATGCGCTCCACCAGCGCCTCGAACGGCTCGCCGTTTTCATTGGCACGGCGGATGATCTTGTCGTCGATATCGGTGATGTTGCGCACGTAAGTGACCTCGTAGCCACACTGGCGCAGCCAGCGGGTGACCACGTCGAAGGCCACCATCACTCGTGCATGGCCGATGTGGCAGAAGTCATAGACGGTCATGCCGCACACGTACATGCGCACCTGGTTGCCTTCCAGCGGCTGGAAGGCTTCCTTGGTCTTGCTCAGGGTGTTGTAGATCGACAACGCCATGTATCAGGCTCCCCAGGAATCGCGCAGGGTAACGGTACGGTTGAACACCGGCTTGCCGGGCTGCGAATCCTTCAGGTCGGCGACGAAGTAGCCTTCGCGCTCGAACTGGAAGCGTTCTTCTGGGGCGACATTGGCCAGCGCCGGCTCGACGCGGCAACCGGTGAGCACCACCAGCGATCCGGGGTTGATGTTGTCGAGGAAGCTGCCGCCCTGCTCTTCATCTTCAACGGACGCCTTCTCCGGATTGGCGGAGCGGAACAGGCGGTCGTACAGGCGCACCTCGCACTCGACGCTTTCGGCAGCCGGCACCCAGTGGATCACGCCCTTGACCTTGCGGCCCTCGGGGTTCTTGCCCAGGGTGTTCTCGTCATAGGAGCAACGCAGTTCGACGATATTGCCTTGTTCATCCTTCACCGCCTCGTCGGCGCGGATCACGTAGCTGCCGCGCAGGCGCACTTCGCCACCGGGAATCAGGCGCTTGAAGCCGGCCGGCGGGACTTCTTCGAAGTCGCTGGCGTCGATATAGATTTCGCGGCTGAACGGCAGGACGCGCACACCCATGTCCTGCTTGGGATGGCGCGGCAATTCGAGGTTTTCGACCTGGCCTTCCGGGTAGTTGGTGATCACCACCTTCAGCGGCTTGAGTACGCACATGGCCCGCGCCGCGTTAGCATCCAGATCCTCGCGGATGGCGAATTCCAGCATGCCGATATCCACCACGCCGCCAGCGCGGTTCACGCCGATCATGTCGCAGAAGTTGCGGATCGACGCCGGCGTATAGCCGCGGCGACGGAAGCCCGACAGCGTCGACATGCGTGGATCGTCCCAGCCACTCACGTGCTTCTCGTCGACCAGTTGCTTGAGCTTGCGCTTGCTGGTGATGGTGTAGTTCAGGTTGAGACGGGCGAATTCGTATTGGCGCGGTTTGGCCGGCACCGGCAGGTTGTCCAGGAACCATTCGTAGAGCGGACGATGATCCTCGAACTCCAGGGTGCAGATCGAGTGGGTGATGCCCTCGATGGCGTCCGACTGGCCATGGGTGAAGTCATAGCTGGGGTAGATGCACCACTTGTCGCCGGTCTGGTGATGATGGGCGTGACGGATGCGGTACAGGATCGGGTCGCGCAGGTTCATGTTCGGCGAAGCCATGTCGATCTTCGCCCGCAGCGCACGAGCGCCGTCGGGGAATTCGCCGGCCTTCATGCGTGCGAACAGATCCAGGTTCTCGGAGACCGAACGCTCGCGGAACGGGCTGTTCTGGCCCGGTTCGGTCAGGCTGCCGCGGTATTCACGCGCCTGCTCGGGCGTCAGGTCGCAGACGTAGGCCTTGCCCGCCTCGATCAGGTGGATGGCCCATGCATGCAACTGGTCGAAATAATCGGAGGCATAGTGCTCTTCACCTGCCCACTGGAAGCCCAGCCACTGCACGTCGCTCTTGATCGCGTCGATGTATTCCTGATCTTCCTTGGCCGGGTTGGTGTCGTCGAAACGCAGGTTGCATACGCCGCCGAACTCCTTGGCCAGGCCGAAGTTCAGACAGATCGACTTGGCATGGCCGATGTGCAGGTAGCCGTTGGGCTCGGGCGGAAAGCGCGTGACGATGCTGGCATGCTTGCCCGAATCCAGGTCGGCCTGGACGATCGGGCGGAGAAAATTGGTGGCGACGGTAGTCTCAGGCTTGCTCATGGTGTCCTTAACGATCAGCGAGTGCGGCTCAGGGTAGGCCGGCCAAATGTCGGGTAGGGACAGGCCATTACTGGCCCGTCCCCCCCTAAGAACCGTACGTGCGGCTTTCACCGCATACGGCTCAAGTTTACGAAAAGTCAGCTACTGGCTGACCGGCAACAATGACGCGTGATCTTAGCATTCCAGACCACCGTATCGCAGAGTTACCTTTTCACGCCGGCTATGCACTAGCGCATGGCAGTTGGGATGAAGCAGCACGCGGTTCCTCAAAGTATCCGGCCCGCCGTCCACACGCTTGATGACGTGATGGTCGTGCCAACCGGTTTCCTTGCTGATCGCATGCCCGCACAGGGCACAAAGCCCCTTCTGTCTGCTAAAGATACTGAGTATTTGTCCCCGATAACGCAGCTTGTGCTGCATCCGTTGAACCCTCAGAACCTCCCACTTCAGCTCATGCGCCACGTCGTAGGGCTGATACTCACCCGGTAGACGTTTGTGACGCACGATTGCGGTTTCCGCCAGCTTGTACAGCCGTCGGTACTGCTTTTCTCCTTTGCCATTTTTGTAGGGATACGCAAACACCCAGTTCTGTCCGCCTATGGATCGGAAGTATTTATTCCTGATCCAGTCAGCCGATTTCCTTGGATGCCTGCGCTTCGCCCACCTCCAGAGTCGCCAGAACACCAAGTGATCAAGCTTGCTGAAGGTTTGTTTTGCCACGACCGGGGAGTGGTATTGCGCCCACCCCTTCAGTACCGGGTTCAGCTGGCCGATCAACGCATCCTGCGTCAATGCTCCACTGCTTTTGATGATCTCACGTACTTTCCGATAGAACGCCGAGGCGTTCTTCTTCGAGGGTTTGATCAGCAGCTTGGCCTTCCTATACGGCGATTTCGGCACGTACTTCCTGAAATTCCACCCCAGAAAATCGAAGCCTTGGTGGATATGCGTGATCTGCGTTTTCTCCCGTGACAGCGCAACCCCTCGTACCGACAGAAATTGCTCTACCCAGGGTTTGACCTCCTCTTCCAACAGCTCTTTCGAGGCTGCCGTGATGACGAAATCGTCCGCATAACGAACACATTGCACCTTGGCCGTCTTGGCTTTTTTAACCCCCAGCTTTTGTGCCAGATGGCGCTTTAGCTGAGTCTCCAAGCCATTCAGGGTGGCGTTTGCCAGACAGGGCGAGATGATCCCTCCCTGCGGCGTCCCGGCCTCCGTAGCCATGAGTTGTCGCCGGTCGATAACCCCGGCTTTCAACCATTTGCGCAGCACCTTCCTGTCCATCGGAACATTCCGGCACAGCCACTCGTGGTTGATATTGTCGAAGAACCCCTTGATGTCACCTTCCAGAATCCAGACCGGCGCCTTTTGTGACGACA
>NZ_JAAMQZ010000001.1 GCF_013522825.1 Stutzerimonas stutzeri | reverse complement strand
CGAACTCAGAAGTGAAACGACGCATCGCCGATGGTAGTGTGGGGTCTCCCCATGTGAGAGTAGGTCATCGTCAAGCTTCTACACCAAACCCCCGACCATCGAAAGATGATCG
This sequence comes from Stutzerimonas stutzeri, assembly GCF_013522825.1. GTDB lineage: Bacteria > Pseudomonadota > Gammaproteobacteria > Pseudomonadales > Pseudomonadaceae > Stutzerimonas > Stutzerimonas stutzeri_AK. The sequence goes on along the minus strand of NZ_JAAMQZ010000001.1, from coordinate 298,593 downwards.
GGGGTTTGTCTTTGCGCAAAAGAAAAAGGAAGCACTGGGCTCTTTTTATATCTGTCGCTATGATGCCCGCCTTGCTGAAAGGGCTTATATGAACAGGTTGCTGGAAATATTGCAGGATGGCCGCTTCCATTCGGGGCAGGAGCTTGGAGCTGTCCTAGGCATAAGCCGCAGCGCGGTATGGAAACATCTGCAGCGGCTTGAAGTGATTCTGGGCATACAGCTTTACAAGGTGCCTGGGCGGGGTTATCGCTTGGCTGAAGCCATCTCATTGATTGATATTGACGATAATACGACGGTCCTCCAGCAGCTCGGCTGGGGATTGAAGGTCATGGATAGCACTGACTCGACTAATGCCGAGGCTCTCCGGATGCTGCTTGCAGGTGCCCAGACACCCTTCGTGGTGCTGGCGGAGTCGCAGACAAATGGAAGGGGGCGTCGGGGGCGTGTCTGGGTGAGTCCGCCTGCGCAAAATCTCTACTACACGCTGGCGCTTACCGTGTCCGGCGGCCCGCAGCGCCTGTCAGGCCTGAGTTTGGTCGTGGGGCTTGCGGTCATGCAGACCTTGCGTCAGATGGGGGTGGAGCAGGCCGGGGTCAAGTGGCCCAACGATATCTATGCAGGTGGAAAAAAGATCGCCGGAATACTGATGGAGCTGACGGGCGATCCTGCGGATCTTTGTCATGTGGTCATTGGTGTCGGCATCAACGTCAACATGGCTGCCAGTTCGGTTGAGATAGCGCAGGCCTGGACCTCGATGCGCAATGAAACCTCGGCTCTGGTGGATCGAAATGAACTCGTTCGAGCTTTGAGCCATTCGCTGCATCATTATTTGGCACGGCATGCCGAGGAAGGTTTTGGTGGGCTTCGGGCGGAGTGGGAGGCTTGCAATATCTGGCATGCACAACATTGTTGCTTGAGTACCGGGTCACAGGAAGTCCGGGGGCGGGTGCTGGGTGTCGACGATCAGGGAGCGCTAAGGCTGGAAGTGGATGGGCATGAAAGACGTTTCAGTGGCGGAGAGCTCAGTTTGAGGCTTGAAGATGATTCTTGAGCTCGATTGCGGTAACAGTTTCATCAAATGGCGGGTAATCAATCCGGCTGCGCATGGTCGCGTCCAGGCATTCGGGGTTTCGGCCGAGGTTGATCAGTTGTTGGGTGAGTTGATCTCTTTATCTTCGATCAGGATTTCCAAGTGCCGGCTGGTCAGTGTCAGAAGCGATAACGAGACCGGACTGCTGGTGGGGGCGATTGCCAGGACCCTTGGTATTGAGGTGATGTGTGCCGCTTCCTCCAGAATGCTCGGAGGGGTGACAAATGGCTACAAGGACTTCCAGCGGCTTGGGCTCGACCGCTGGCTGGCGATTGTGGGGGCATATCAGTTGTGCCGCAGGGCGTGCGTTGTAATCGATCTTGGCACGGCGGTGACCATCGACCTGGTTGGCGAAGGTGGAGAACACCTGGGTGGTTATATCACGCCAGGAATGTCACTTCTGACCGAGCAGTTACGCACTCATACCAAACGCATTCTGTACGATGCGCAGGAGGCGCGGGCAGCGCTGAGTGATACGACGCCAGGACGCAGTACAAGTGAAGCGGTCGAGCGCGGCTGCTTGAAGATGCTATGCGGCTATATAGAAAGCCAGATTGCCGGTGCCGCGCACTACCTTGGAGAGCAGCCGGAGGTTTTCGTGACTGGCGGAGATGCGTCCCTTTTTAATGGGGGGCGGCAGGTGAGGTTTGTGCCGGATCTGGTGTTCAAGGGGCTAGCGATAGCCTGTCCATTATGAGGTTCAGATGCGCTGGCTTCTGCTGCTCCTGATACTGTTCAATCTGTTTTACTACCTCCATAACCAGCAGCGGGTGCCTTGGGGTGCGCAGGAGCTGCCAGTACCGGTCACTGCTACACCTGATCCAGGTATCCGTCTGTTGAGTGAGTCGAATGAGCCGGGAAGGCGTATTCAGCCTGCGCGGGCTGCGGAAGATTCAGTTTGCCTGTTTCTGGGTGGTTTCGATGATGAGTCATTGGCGGTGGCTTTACGGCAGCGTTTGCTGAGCCTGGATATAGCTTCGACGTTGCAGGGTATCGATGCGACCTCTGGGGTTGACTATTGGGTCTATCTGCCGCCACTGGTTTCGCGTCAGGCTTCATTGCGTCAACTTCGGGAGCTTCAGTCGCGGAATATAGACAGCTATATCATCACGGTTGGCGATCTCTCCAATGGAATTTCCCTGGGAATATTCTCGCGGAAGGACTCAGCCGAAAGCGTAGTGGGGCGGCTACAGGGGCTCGACTACAGTGCGTTGATTCGCGAGTTGCCTAGGGCTCATCGGAAATACTGGGTTCGCGTAGAAAGCCAGAGTCGGCATCATGTCGACGATCAGTTGCTTCTGGCTATGGTGCGTGATTTCTCCGACCTGCAGCGCCGGCAAATGCCCTGCGCAAGCGTTGCAACTTCCGAATAGTTTGCATAGAATGGCGCCCGCTTCGCGGTACAGCTCCAGTGGCTGTTCGCAAGCTTCTGTCAGTAAAGCTAACCTCAGGTTTTTAAATGAGAAAATGCTTGACAGTGAGGTGGCTGGCATAGAGAATGCCGCCTCGTTTTGGAGGGGTTCCCGAGTGGCCAAAGGGATCAGACTGTAAATCTGACGTCATCGACTTCGAAGGTTCGAATCCTTCTCCCTCCACCAGATTCAAGCGTAGGCCTCGGCTAGCGCGGGTATAGTTTAGTGGTAGAACCTCAGCCTTCCAAGCTGATGATGCGGGTTCGATTCCCGCTACCCGCTCCATGTTTCAGGTCTGTGCGACAGGTAGAAAGTGTTACGCTCATGTAGCTCAGTTGGTAGAGCACACCCTTGGTAAGGGTGAGGTCAGCGGTTCAAATCCGCTCATGAGCTCCAAACCCAAAGGCAGATATGTATATATCTGCCTTTGTTTTAATGGTGGCGTGACTAGCTCAATTCAACGATGGGAGACGGTCTCGATGGCTAAAGAAAAATTCGAACGTAACAAACCGCACGTCAACGTCGGCACCATTGGTCACGTCGACCATGGCAAGACCACGCTGACTGCAGCCCTGACTCGCGTCTGTGCCGAAGTCTTCGGTTCGGGTGGCGTCTCCAAGGGTTACGACCAGATCGACAACGCGCCGGAAGAGAAGGCTCGTGGTATCACCATCAACACCTCCCACGTTGAATATGATTCCCCGATCCGTCACTACGCGCACGTCGACTGCCCCGGTCACGCCGACTATGTGAAGAACATGATCACCGGTGCTGCCCAGATGGACGGCGCGATCCTGGTCTGCTCGGCTGCTGACGGCCCCATGCCGCAGACTCGCGAGCACATCCTGCTGTCCCGTCAGGTGGGTGTTCCCTACATTGTCGTGTTCCTGAACAAGGCCGACATGGTAGATGACGCCGAGCTGCTGGAACTGGTCGAGATGGAGGTTCGTGACCTGCTGTCGACCTACGACTTCCCGGGCGACGACACGCCGATCATCATCGGCTCCGCGCTGATGGCGCTCAACGGTGAAGACGAAAACGGTCTGGGCACCACTGCCGTGAAGACGCTGGTCGAAACTCTCGACAGCTACATTCCCGAGCCTGTGCGCGCTATCGACAAGCCGTTCCTGATGCCGATCGAAGACGTGTTCTCCATCTCCGGTCGCGGCACCGTGGTAACCGGTCGTGTCGAGCGTGGCATCGTCCGTATCCAGGAAGAGATCGAGATCGTTGGTATCCGTGATACCACCAAGACCACCTGCACCGGTGTCGAAATGTTCCGCAAGCTGCTCGACGAAGGTCGTGCCGGTGAGAACGTTGGCGTGCTGCTGCGCGGTACCAAGCGTGATGACGTCGAGCGTGGTCAGGTTCTGGCCAAGCCAGGCACCATCAAGCCGCACACCAAGTTCGAAGGCGAAGTCTACGTCCTGAGCAAGGAAGAAGGCGGTCGTCACACTCCGTTCTTCAAGGGCTACCGTCCGCAGTTCTACTTCCGTACCACTGACGTGACCGGTAACTGCGAACTGCCGGAAGGCGTTGAGATGGTTATGCCGGGCGACAACATCAAAATGGTTGTCACCCTGATCGCTCCGATCGCCATGGAAGACGGTCTGCGCTTCGCGATTCGCGAAGGTGGCCGTACCGTTGGTGCCGGCGTGGTTGCCAAGATCATCGAATAATCGATTGATCTGTTTTGCTCGGGCCGGCATAATAGTCGGCCTGACTCTTGTTAGGCCAGTAGCTCAATTGGCAGAGCGACGGTCTCCAAAACCGTAGGTTGGGGGTTCGATTCCCTCCTGGCCTGCCAATTTCAATATCGAACTTGGCAGTTTTTTACAGGGTTCTTGCAGATGAATGTCAAAGCAGAAGCTAAAGACACGCGCTTCGATTTGGTGAAGTGGCTTGTTGTTGCTGCTTTGGTGGCTGTGGCTGTCGTTGGTAATCAGTATTACGCCGCCGAGCCTATTCTCTATCGAGTGATTGCCCTGCTTGTCGTTGCGGTCGTGGCTGCGTTTGTTGCGCTACAGACATCAAAAGGTCGCTCTTTCTTTGTTTTGCTGAAGGAAGCGCGCGTCGAGATTCGTAAAGTCGTTTGGCCGACCCGTCAGGAAACTACGCAGACCACGCTGATTGTGTTGGCGGTTGTGCTGGTGATGGCGCTGCTGTTGTGGGGGTTGGATTCCCTGCTCGGTTGGCTGGTTTCCATGATTGTAGGTTAAGGGTGTCCCGTGGCTAAGCGTTGGTATGTGGTTCATGCTTACTCGGGTTACGAGAAGCATGTCATGCGTTCGTTGATTGAGCGCATCAAGCTTGCCGGTATGGAAGATCATTTCGGCGAAATTCTGGTCCCCACGGAAGAAGTCGTGGAGATGCGTAACGGGCAGAAGCGCAAGAGTGAGCGCAAGTTCTTTCCCGGTTACGTACTGGTTCAGATGGATATGGCTGAGGGTGCATGGCACCTGGTCAAGGATACGCCTCGAGTGATGGGTTTCATTGGTGGTACGGCCGATAAGCCTGCGCCCATTACCGACAAGGAAGCTGAAGCCATTCTGCGTCGTGTCGCTGATGGTAGCGACAAGCCTAAGCCCAAGACCCTGTTCGAGCCCGGCGAAGTTGTCCGCGTTGCTGATGGCCCGTTTGCCGACTTCAATGGTGTGGTCGAAGAGGTCAACTACGAGAAGAGTCGCATTCAGGTGGCTGTTCTGATTTTTGGTCGCTCTACCCCGGTAGAGCTGGAGTTCAGCCAGGTCGAGAAGGTCTAGCTGACGCATGCATCCCTTACCCCGCAGCTGGCCGCTGCGGGGTTTTGTCGTCACTGGGATAAACAAGTAACCAGGGGAGCCGAAAGGCGTTTGAACCCATAACGGAGTAGCTATGGCTAAGAAGATTCAAGCTTATATCAAGCTTCAGGTAAAGGCCGGTCAGGCCAATCCATCGCCGCCGGTCGGCCCTGCACTGGGCCAGCACGGCGTGAACATCATGGAATTCTGCAAGGCGTTCAACGCTCGCACCCAAGGCCAGGAGCCTGGTCTGCCGACTCCTGTGATCATCACTGTTTACAGTGACCGCAGCTTCACGTTCGAAACCAAGAGCACTCCGGCGGCCGTGCTGCTGAAGAAAGCTGCTGGCGTCACCAGTGGTTCTGCTCGTCCCAACACCCAGAAGGTCGGCACCGTTACTCGTGCCCAGCTGGAAGAGATCGCCAAGACCAAGCAGGCTGATCTGACCGCTGCCGAAATGGAGGCTGCCGTACGGACCATCGCTGGTTCCGCTCGCAGCATGGGCCTGAACGTGGAGGGCGTGTAATGGCTAAGTTGACCAAGCGTCAGAAGACGATTGCCCAGAAGATCGAAGCGGGCAAGCAGTACGGTTTTGAAGAGGCTGCAACCCTGCTGTCCGAACTGTCGGCCGTCAAGTTCACCGAATCCTTCGATATCGCCATCAACCTGGGTGTTGATCCGCGTAAATCCGATCAGGTCGTTCGTGGTGCAACCGTTCTGCCGAACGGCACCGGCAAGACCGTCCGCGTTGCCGTGTTCACCCAAGGCCCTGCTGCTGAAGCGGCTCTGGCTGCCGGCGCCGATCGCGTTGGCATGGACGAGCTGGCTGCCGAGATGAAAGGCGGCGACCTGAACTATGACGTGGTCATCGCCTCCCCGGACGCCATGCGCGTTGTGGGTCAGTTGGGCCAGATCCTCGGTCCGCGCGGTCTGATGCCGAACCCCAAGGTCGGCACTGTGACTCCGGACGTCGCGACTGCGGTGAAGAATGCCAAGGCGGGTCAGGTGCGTTTCCGTACCGACAAGAACGGCATCATCCACAGCTCCGTGGGCAAGATTGGTTTTGAAGCCGGTCAGCTCAAGCAGAACGTCGAGGCGCTGCTGTCCGACCTCAAGCGTCTGAAGCCGTCCACGTCCAAAGGTATCTACGTCAAGCGTGTGACCCTGAGCACCACAATGGGTCCGGGGCTGGTCATCGACCAGGCTTCGCTAGACGCGTAAGACGAAACCGCTCCGCTGGTCGGGGCGGTGCATATTGGGGTCCCTGCCTGGCGGGGGCTATCCAAGACCGTAGGCGGCGCAAGCCTTAAACCGTTGAAGTTCGTTTCTCCAAGCCTACGCAGAGGTGCTCCCGATTCGTACCGAATCAGACACCAACACCCGTCCGGTTTCGACCGGATGAAACGGTAACATCCAGGAGTAAAACCCGTGGCAATCAAACTCGAAGACAAGAAGGCCATCGTCGCTGAAGTCAACGAGGCTGCCAGTGCTGCCCTCTCCGCTGTCGTGGCTGATGCCCGTGGCGTGACCGTGGGGGCCATGACCGGACTCCGTAAAGAGGCCCGCGAAGCCGGCGTGTACGTACGTGTCGTACGTAACACCCTGCTCAAGCGCGCCGTTGAAGGCACTCAGTTCGACGTGCTCAACGACGTGTTCAAAGGCCCGACCCTGATTGCATTCTCCAACGAGCATCCGGGCGCTGCCGCCCGTATCTTCAAGGAGTTCGCCAAGGGTCAGGACAAGTTCGAGATCAAGGCCGCTGCGTTCGAGGGTCAGTTCCTCGCAGCCAATCAGATCGACGTGCTGGCAACCCTGCCGACCTATGACGAAGCCATTTCGCAGCTGATGAGCGTGATTCAAGGCGCTACCAGCAAGCTGGCTCGTACTCTGGCGGCCGTTCGCGACCAGAAGGAAGCCGCTGCTGCCTAAGGCAAGCATGCTGCTTTCAAACTTCTTATGAAATTAGATGGCCGCAGGCCGTCACCTAAATACAGGAACTAGAGTCATGGCTCTGACCAACGAAGACATCATCAACGCCGTTTCCGAAATGTCCGTGATGCAGGTTGTTGAACTGATCAAGGCAATGGAAGAGAAGTTCGGCGTTACCGCTGCTGCTGCTACCGTTGCTGCTGCTGGCCCGGCTGCTGCCGCTGCTGAAGAGCAGACCGAGTTCACCGTCGTTCTGGCCGAAGCTGGCGACAAGAAAGTGAACGTGATCAAGGCTGTTCGCGAACTGACCGGTCTGGGCCTGAAAGAAGCCAAGGCGGTCGTTGACGGCGCTCCTGGCGTGGTCAAGGAAGGCGTCTCCAAGGACGAAGCCGAAGCTGCCAAGAAGGCACTGGAAGAAGCAGGCGCCAAGGTCGAGCTCAAGTAAGCGACGACCTTGCGTCTACAGCCGGAGCGACTCGCACAAGGCTGATGGCTGGTGGCTTTTGCCACCGGCCTTTTTCCGTTATAGCTAGCTGTTGTTTATTGGCTGGCTAGTGGAAAGACCCACTCCATGAGTGGCGCGAATCAAGGATTCGCACGATTTTCTGGCTACTTCCGTCGGGAGGGGCCAAACAAGCAGGTGACCAAGCTGGGGAACGCTGATGGCTTACTCATACACTGAGAAAAAACGAATCCGCAAGGACTTTAGCAAGTTACCGCACGTGATGGACGTGCCGTATCTTTTGGCCATCCAGCTGGATTCGTATCGCGAATTCCTGCAGGCGGGAGCGACAAAGGATCAGTTCCGCGACATTGGCTTGCACGCAGCCTTCAAATCCGTTTTCCCGATTATCAGTTATTCCGGCAATGCAGCGTTGGAATACGTCGGCTATCGCCTCGGCGAGCCAGCCTTCGATGTCAAGGAATGTGTTCTGCGTGGTGTGACCTTCGCGGTTCCGCTGCGGGTTAAAGTGCGCCTGATCATTTTCGACAAGGAATCGTCGAGCAAGGCGATCAAGGACATCAAGGAGCAGGAAGTCTATATGGGGGAAATCCCCCTGATGACCGAGAACGGTACCTTCATCATCAACGGTACCGAGCGCGTCATCGTTTCCCAGTTGCACCGCTCGCCGGGCGTGTTCTTCGACCACGATCGTGGCAAGACCCACAGCTCGGGCAAGCTGCTGTATTCCGCGCGCATCATTCCCTACCGCGGCTCCTGGCTGGATTTCGAGTTCGATCCGAAGGACGCCGTGTTCGTGCGTATCGACCGTCGCCGCAAACTGCCGGCCTCGGTACTGCTGCGTGCGCTGAATTACAGCACCGAGGAAATCCTCGATGCCTTCTACGATACCAACGTCTTCCACGTGAAGGGCGAGATGCTGGCGCTCGAGCTGGTTCCGCAGCGTCTGCGCGGCGAGATCGCCTCGTTCGATATCACTGACGGAAGCGGCAAGCTGATCGTCGAGCAAGGCCGTCGCATCACCGCGCGGCACATCAATCAGCTCGACAAGTCCGGCGTCAAAGAACTCGAAATGCCGATGGACTACGTGCTGGGTCGCACCGTGGCCAAGGCCATCGTGCATCCGGCGACCGGAGAAATCATCGCTGAATGCAACACCGAGCTGACCGTCGAAGTGCTGGCCAGTATCGTCAAGGCTCAGGTCGTCCGTTTCGAGACCCTGTACACCAACGACATCGATTGCGGTCCGTTCATCTCCGACACCCTGAAGATCGACTCGACCACCAACCAGCTCGAAGCGCTGGTGGAAATCTATCGCATGATGCGTCCTGGCGAGCCGCCAACCAAGGACGCCGCCGAAACGCTGTTCAACAATCTGTTCTTCGCCTCTGAGCGTTACGACCTGTCGGCAGTCGGGCGGATGAAGTTCAACCGTCGTATCGGTCGTACCGAGATCGAAGGTTCCGGTGTGCTGAGCCGCGAGGACATCGTTGCGGTGCTCAAGACTCTGGTCGATATTCGTAACGGCAAGGGTATCGTCGACGACATCGACCACCTGGGCAACCGTCGCGTGCGTTGCGTCGGCGAGATGGCCGAGAACCAGTTCCGCGTAGGATTGGTGCGCGTCGAGCGTGCGGTCAAGGAACGCCTGTCGATGGCCGAAAGCGAAGGTCTGATGCCGCAGGATCTGATCAACGCCAAGCCGGTTGCGGCGGCGGTGAAGGAGTTCTTCGGTTCCAGCCAGCTCTCGCAGTTCATGGACCAGAACAACCCGCTTTCGGAGATCACCCACAAGCGCCGTGTTTCCGCACTTGGCCCGGGCGGTCTGACCCGTGAGCGCGCCGGCTTCGAAGTCCGTGACGTACACCCGACCCACTACGGTCGCGTGTGCCCGATCGAAACGCCGGAAGGTCCGAACATCGGTCTGATCAACTCGCTGGCCGCCTATGCGCGCACCAACCAGTACGGCTTCCTCGAAAGCCCGTACCGCGTGGTCAAGGAAGGCGAAGTCACCGACGAGATCGTGTTCCTCTCGGCCATCGAAGAAGCCGACCATGTGATTGCCCAGGCCAGCGCCAAGCTCGATGGCCGCAAGCTGGTCGACGAGCTGGTCGCCGTGCGTCACCTGAACGAGTTCACCGTCAAGGCGCCGGAAGACGTGACGCTGATGGACGTGTCGCCGAAGCAGGTGGTTTCCGTTGCGGCCTCGCTGATTCCGTTCCTCGAACACGACGACGCCAACCGTGCGCTCATGGGCTCGAACATGCAGCGTCAGGCCGTGCCGACCCTGCGTTCGGACAAGCCGCTGGTCGGTACCGGGATGGAGCGCAACGTAGCGCGCGACTCCGGCGTCTGCGTGGTCGCTCGCCGTGGCGGCGTGATCGATTCGGTCGATGCCAGCCGCGTGGTCGTGCGCGTGCATGATGACGAGGTCGAGACGGGCGAAGCCGGTGTCGACATCTACAACCTGACCAAATACACCCGTTCCAACCAGAACACCTGCATCAACCAGCGCCCGCTGGTGAGCAAGGGTGACGTGGTTCAACGCGGCGACATCATGGCCGATGGTCCGTCCACCGACATGGGCGAGCTGGCCCTGGGTCAGAACATGCGCGTCGCGTTCATGCCCTGGAACGGCTACAACTTCGAGGACTCCATCCTCCTCTCGGAGCGTGTGGTCCAGGAAGATCGTTTCACCACCATCCATATTCAGGAACTGACCTGCGTATCGCGTGATACCAAGCTCGGCCCAGAAGAAATCACCGCCGATATCCCCAACGTGGGCGAAGCTGCGCTGAACAAGCTGGACGAAGCGGGCATCGTCTATGTAGGTGCCGAGGTGGGTGCAGGCGACATCCTGGTAGGCAAGGTCACGCCCAAGGGCGAAACCCAGCTGACCCCGGAAGAGAAGCTGCTGCGTGCGATCTTCGGTGAGAAGGCTTCCGACGTGAAGGACACCTCCCTGCGCGTGCCGACCGGCACCAAGGGCACTGTCATCGACGTGCAGGTGTTCATCCGTGATGGCGTCGAGCGCGACTCCCGTGCCCTGGCCATCGAGAAGATGCAGCTCGACGAGATCCGCAAGGACCTCAACGAGGAGTTCCGTATCGTCGAAGGCGCCACCTTCGAGCGTCTGCGTGCGGCGCTGGTCGGTGCGACTGCCGAAGGCGGTGCGGGTCTGAAGAAGGGCGCGGTGATCACCGACGAAATCCTCGACGGTCTCGAACATGGTCAGTGGTTCAAGCTGCGCATGGCCGAAGATGCGCTCAACGAGCAGCTGGAAAAGGCCCAGGCCTATATTTCCGATCGCCGCGTATTGCTCGACGACAAGTTCGAAGACAAGAAGCGCAAGCTGCAGCAGGGCGACGATCTGGCGCCGGGCGTGCTGAAGATCGTCAAGGTTTACCTGGCCATCAAGCGTCGCATCCAGCCGGGCGACAAGATGGCTGGTCGTCACGGTAACAAGGGTGTGGTCTCGGTGATCATGCCGGTCGAAGACATGCCGCACGATGCCAACGGCACGCCGGTGGACATCGTCCTCAACCCGCTGGGCGTACCGTCGCGGATGAACGTCGGGCAGATCCTCGAAACCCATCTGGGCCTGGCGGCCAAGGGCCTGGGCGAGAAGATCAACCTGATGCTCGAAGAGCAGCGCAAGGTCGCCGACCTGCGCAAGTTCCTGCGCCAGATCTACAACGAGATCGGTGGTCGCCAGGAGAGCCTGGATGATCTGAACGATCAGGAAGTGCTGGACCTGGCCAACAACCTGCGCAAAGGCGTGCCGATGGCCACGCCGGTGTTCGACGGTGCCAAGGAAAGCGAGATCAAGGCCATGCTGAAGCTGGCCGATCTGCCGGAAAGTGGCCAGATGCAGCTGTTCGATGGGCGTACAGGTAACAAGTTCGAGCGCACCACCACCGTCGGCTACATGTACATGCTCAAGCTGAACCACCTGGTCGACGACAAGATGCATGCGCGTTCCACCGGCTCCTACAGCCTGGTTACCCAGCAGCCGCTGGGCGGCAAGGCGCAGTTCGGTGGTCAGCGTTTCGGGGAGATGGAGGTCTGGGCACTGGAAGCCTATGGTGCCGCCTACACCCTGCAGGAAATGTTGACTGTCAAATCGGACGATGTGAACGGTCGGACCAAGATGTACAAGAACATCGTGGACGGCGATCACCGCATGGAGCCGGGTATGCCGGAATCCTTCAACGTACTGATCAAAGAGATCCGTTCGTTGGGTATCGACATCGATCTGGAAACCGAATAACACGCGATGCACATCGGGAGCGGACGTTGGTTCGCTCCCTGCTCCGCTGGGAGGAAAGGCCTTGAAAGACCTGCTGAATCTATTGAAAAACCAGGGTCAAATCGAAGAGTTCGATGCCATCAAGATTGCGCTGGCATCGCCCGAGATGATTCGTTCCTGGTCCTTCGGTGAAGTGAAAAAGCCGGAGACCATCAACTACCGTACGTTCAAGCCCGAGCGTGATGGCCTGTTCTGCGCCAAGATCTTTGGCCCGGTCAAGGACTACGAGTGCCTGTGCGGCAAGTACAAGCGCCTCAAGCATCGCGGCGTGATCTGCGAGAAGTGCGGCGTTGAAGTCGCGCTGGCCAAGGTTCGTCGTGAGCGCATGGCGCACATCGAACTGGCTTCGCCGGTCGCCCACATCTGGTTCCTGAAGTCGCTGCCGAGCCGTATCGGCCTGCTGCTGGACATGACCCTGCGCGATATCGAGCGCGTGCTCTATTTCGAGAGCTACGTGGTGATCGATCCGGGCATGACCACCCTGGAAAAAGGCCAGCTGCTCAACGACGAGCAGTACTTCGAAGCCCTCGAAGAGTTTGGTGACGACTTCGATGCCCGCATGGGGGCCGAGGCCGTGCGCGAGCTGCTGCACGAAATCGATCTGGAACACGAGATCGGTCGCCTGCGTGAAGAGATTCCGCAGACCAACTCGGAAACCAAGATCAAGAAGCTGTCCAAGCGTCTCAAGCTGATGGAAGCCTTCCATGGCTCGGGCAACCTGCCTGAGTGGATGGTGCTGACCGTTCTGCCGGTTCTGCCGCCGGATCTGCGTCCGCTGGTGCCGCTCGATGGTGGCCGCTTCGCAACTTCGGATCTGAACGATCTGTATCGCCGCGTCATCAACCGTAACAACCGCCTCAAGCGCCTGCTCGATCTGTCGGCGCCGGACATCATCGTGCGCAACGAAAAGCGCATGTTGCAGGAAGCGGTCGACGCGCTGCTGGACAACGGCCGTCGCGGTCGTGCCATTACCGGTTCGAACAAGCGCCCGCTGAAATCCCTGGCCGACATGATCAAGGGCAAGCAGGGTCGTTTCCGTCAGAACCTGCTGGGCAAGCGCGTGGATTACTCCGGTCGTTCGGTGATCACCGTCGGTCCGACCCTGCGTCTGCACCAGTGCGGTCTGCCGAAGAAGATGGCCCTCGAGCTGTTCAAACCGTTCATTTTCGGCAAGCTGGAAATGCGCGGCATGGCGACCACCATCAAGGCCGCCAAGAAGATGGTCGAGCGTGAGCTGCCCGAGGTCTGGGACGTTCTCGCCGAAGTCATCCGAGAACATCCCGTTCTGCTCAACCGCGCACCGACTCTGCACCGTCTGGGTATCCAGGCGTTCGAGCCGGTTCTGATCGAAGGCAAGGCGATCCAGCTGCACCCGCTGGTCTGTGCGGCATACAACGCCGACTTCGACGGTGACCAGATGGCCGTTCACGTGCCGCTGACGCTGGAAGCCCAGCTTGAAGCCCGCGCGTTGATGATGTCGACCAACAACATCCTCTCGCCCGCCAACGGCGAGCCGATCATCGTGCCGTCGCAGGACGTGGTACTGGGTCTGTACTACATGACCCGCGAAGCGATCAACGCCAAGGGCGAAGGCCGGGTGTTCGCCGACCTGCAGGAAGTCGACCGCGTGTTCCGCGGCGGTGAGGCATCTCTGCACGCCCGGGTGAAAGTGCGTATCAACGAGACCATCAAGGATCGTGACGGCAGCATCACCAAGAATACCCGCATCGTCGACACCACTGTCGGTCGTGCTCTGCTGTTCCAGATCGTTCCGGCGGGCATGTCGTTCGACGTGGTCAACCAGCCGATGAAGAAAAAGGCGATCTCCAAGCTGATCAACCTGTGCTACCGCACGGTGGGTCTGAAGGACACCGTCATCTTCGCTGACCAGCTGATGTACACCGGTTTCGCCTATTCGACGATTTCCGGCGTTTCCATTGGTGTGAACGACTTCGTCATCCCTGATGAGAAGGCGCGCATCATCGATGCCGCCACCGAGGAAGTGAAGGAGATCGAAAGCCAGTATGCGTCCGGCCTGGTAACCCAGGGCGAGAAGTACAACAAGGTGATCGACCTCTGGTCCAAGGCCAACGACGAAGTGTCCAAGGCAATGATGGCCAACCTCTCGAAAGAGAAAGTCATCGACCGTGACGGCAAGGAAGCCGAGCAGGATTCATTCAATTCCATGTACATGATGGCCGATTCGGGGGCGCGGGGCTCCGCTGCGCAGATCCGTCAGCTGGCCGGTATGCGCGGCCTGATGGCCAAGCCGGATGGCTCCATCATCGAGACGCCGATCACCGCGAACTTCCGTGAAGGTCTGAACGTACTGCAGTACTTCATCTCCACTCACGGGGCGCGTAAGGGTCTGGCGGATACCGCACTGAAAACTGCGAACTCCGGTTACCTGACCCGTCGCCTGGTCGACGTAGCGCAGGATCTGGTGGTGACCGAGATCGACTGCGGTACCGAGCAAGGCCTGCACATGACGCCGCACATCGAGGGCGGTGATGTGGTCGAGCCGTTGGGTGAGCGCGTTCTGGGCCGTGTCATCGCCCGTGACGTTCTCAAGCCGGGTAGCGAGGACGTGCTGGTGCCTGCCGGCACGCTGGTTGACGAGAAGTGGGTCGACTTCATCGAGCTGAACAGCATCGACGAAGTGATCGTACGCTCGCCGATCTCCTGCGAGACCCGCTACGGCATCTGCGCCAAGTGCTACGGTCGCGACCTGGCGCGTGGACATCAGGTCAACATCGGCGAGGCAGTCGGTGTCATCGCGGCCCAGTCGATCGGTGAGCCGGGTACCCAGCTGACCATGCGTACCTTCCACATCGGTGGTGCGGCGAGTCGGACCTCGGCGGTCGACAACGTGCTGGTGAAGAACGGCGGTACCATCCGCCTGCATAACCTCAAGTACGTCGAGCGCGTGGATGGTGCGTTGGTGGCTGTGTCGCGTTCCGGTGAGCTGGCGGTTGCGGATGACTTCGGTCGTGAGCGCGAGCGTTACAAGCTGCCCTACGGCGCAGTGATTTCCATCAAGGAAGGCGACAAGGTCGATGCCGGCACTGTCGTTGCCAAATGGGATCCGCACACTCACCCGATCGTGACCGAGATGAAGGGTGTCGTGACTTTCGTTGGCATGGAAGAAAACATCACCATCAAGCGCCAGACCGACGAGCTGACCGGCCTGACCAACATCGAGGTGATGGATCCGAAGGATCGTCCGGCTTCCGGCAAGGACATCCGCCCGGCGATCAAGATGGTCGATGCCAATGGCAAGGAGCTGCTGCTGCCGGGTACTGATGTACCGGCCCAGTACTTCCTGCCGGCCAACGCTCTGGTGGGTGTTGCCGATGGCGCGGAGATCAATGTGGGTGACGTCATCGCGCGTATCCCGCAGGAAACTTCGAAGACCCGCGACATCACCGGTGGTCTGCCGCGCGTTGCCGACCTGTTCGAGGCGCGTCGTCCGAAAGAGCCGTCGATCCTTGCGGAAATCAGCGGCACCATCTCCTTCGGCAAGGAAACCAAAGGCAAGCGTCGCCTGGTGATCACGCCGACCGATGGTACCGATCCGTACGAGGAGCTGATTCCGAAGTGGCGCCATCTGAACGTCTTCGAAGGCGAACAGGTGAACAAGGGTGAAGTGATCTCCGACGGTCCGAGCAACCCGCACGACATCCTGCGTCTGTTGGGTGTCAGCGCGCTGGCCAAGTACATCGTCAACGAGATCCAGGACGTGTACCGCCTGCAGGGCGTGAAGATCAACGACAAGCACATCGAGACGATTCTTCGTCAGATGCTGCGCAAGGTCGAGATCGCCGAGTCTGGAGATTCAACCTTCATCAAGGGCGACCAGATGGAGCTGACCCAGGTTCTGGAAGAGAACGAGCGCCTGAGCGAAGGCGACAAGTTCGTCTCCAAATACGTGCGTGTATTGCTGGGTATCACCAAGGCATCGCTGTCCACCGAGTCGTTCATCTCGGCGGCATCCTTCCAGGAAACCACTCGCGTCCTTACCGAGGCGGCGGTTACCGGCAAGCGCGACTACCTGCGCGGTCTGAAGGAGAACGTGGTGGTCGGTCGTCTGATCCCGGCCGGTACCGGTCTGCAGTATCACAGCGAGCGCAAGCGCAAGCGTGATGCCGACAAGCCGGTACGAGTCAGTGCTGATGAAGTCGAAGCGGCTCTGACCGAGGCGCTGAACTCCAGCGGCAATTGAAAGAAGGCCCCGGCGCAAGCCGGGGTCTGCCTTGACGGTGTGCAAGAAGCTCTTTAGACTCTTGTACCCCTAATTTGGCGGGGCTTTGTGCCCTGCCATTTTTCGTTTGTGTCGAAAGACAACAGTGGAGCTAGTAGATGGCAACGATCAACCAGCTGGTACGTCAGCCGCGCAAGCGGGTCGTCGAGAAAAGCGACGTCCCTGCGCTGCAGAACTGCCCGCAACGCCGTGGCGTGTGCACCCGTGTGTACACCACCACGCCAAAGAAACCGAACTCTGCACTGCGTAAGGTATGCCGTGTTCGTCTGACCAACGGTTTTGAAGTCGCTTCCTACATTGGTGGTGAAGGTCATAACCTGCAAGAGCACAGCGTAGTGCTGATCCGTGGCGGTCGTGTAAAAGACCTTCCGGGTGTTCGCTACCACACCGTGCGCGGCTCGCTGGATACCTCCGGCGTCAAGGACCGCAAGCAGGGCCGTTCGAAGTACGGCACCAAGCGTCCGAAGTAAGCAGCAATTTTTATTTATCTGAGTCGATAAGAGTAAGGTCGGGCGTAACCAATCGTTATTGTCCCGAGCTAACCTGAAGACCGTTTGAGGGCTTATCAATGCCAAGACGTCGTGTAGCAGCCAAGCGCGAGATCCTTGACGATCCGAAATACGGAAGTCTGATTCTTGCCAAATTCATGAACCACGTGATGGAAAGCGGCAAGAAAGCCGTTGCCGAGCGTATCGTTTATGGTGCTCTGGAAAAGGTCAAAGAGCGCAAGAACAGCGACCCCCTGGAAATCTTCGAAAAAGCACTCGACGCCATCGCTCCGCTGGTCGAAGTGAAGTCCCGCCGCGTAGGTGGTGCGACTTACCAGGTTCCGGTCGAAGTTCGTCCGTCCCGTCGTAACGCACTGGCCATGCGCTGGCTGGTGGATGCCGCACGCAAGCGCGGCGAGAAGTCCATGGCTCTGCGTCTTGCAGGTGAGCTGGGGGATGCGTTTGAGGGTAAAGGCGCTGCGGTCAAGAAGCGTGAAGACGTGCACCGTATGGCCGAAGCCAACAAGGCTTTCTCGCACTACCGCTTCTAATTTTCAGCGTCAACAACTCGCGAGGGCTTTATGGCTCGTACTACACCGATCAACCTCTACCGTAACATCGGTATCTGTGCCCATGTGGATGCGGGTAAAACCACCACCACAGAGCGCGTACTGTTCTATACCGGTGTTAACCACAAGATGGGTGAAACCCATGACGGCGCCTCGACCACCGACTGGATGGTTCAGGAGCAGGAGCGCGGTATCACCATTACCTCTGCTGCGGTCACCGCCTTCTGGCAGGGTTCCGCCAAGCAGTTCAAGAACCATCGCGTCAACGTCATCGATACTCCCGGTCACGTGGATTTCACCATTGAAGTGGAGCGCTCCCTGCGCGTCCTCGACGGTGCGGTCGTCGTGTTCTGTGGTACTTCCGGTGTCGAGCCGCAGTCCGAAACCGTATGGCGTCAAGCCAACAAGTACGGTGTTCCACGTATCGTCTACGTGAACAAGATGGACCGCCAGGGTTCGAACTTCCTGCGTGTCGTCGAGCAGATCAAGAAGCGTCTGGGGCATACCCCTGTTCCGCTGCAGCTGCAGATCGGTTCGGAAGAGAACTTCATTGGTCAGGTCGACCTGATCAAGATGAAGGCGATCTACTGGAACGAAGACGACAAGGGTATGAGCTTCCGCGAGGAAGAGATCCCTGCAGAGCTGCAGGCTCAGGCGGAAGAGTGGCGCTCGAACATGGTCGAGGCAGCTGCCGAGGCCAATGAAGAGCTGATGAACAAGTATCTGGAAGAGGGCGAGCTTACCGTCGAGGAAATCAAGCAAGGTCTGCGTCTGCGCACCATCGCTTGTGAAATCGTGCCGGCGGTACTGGGTTCCTCCTTCAAGAACAAGGGCGTGCCCCTGGTTCTCGATGCGGTCATCGAATACTTGCCGGCGCCGGACGAAGTCCCTGCCATCAAGGGTGTTCATCCGGATGACGAAGAGAAGGTCGACGAGCGTGAATCCTCGGACGAAGCGCCTTTCTCTGCTCTGGCTTTCAAGATCGCAACCGATCCCTTCGTTGGGACTCTGACCTTCGTTCGCGTCTACTCCGGCGTCCTGGCCTCTGGTGACTCGGTCATCAACTCGGTCAAGGGCAAGAAGGAGCGCGTTGGTCGTATGGTGCAGATGCACGCCAACCAGCGTGAAGAGATCAAGGAAGTACGTGCAGGCGACATCGCTGCTCTGATCGGCATGAAGGATGTGACCACGGGCGATACCCTGTGCGACCTGACCCAGCAGATCGTCCTCGAGCGCATGGACTTCCCGGAGCCGGTGATTCACGTTGCCGTCGAGCCGAAGACCAAGGCTGACCAGGAAAAAATGGGTATCGCACTGGGTCGTCTGGCTCAGGAAGACCCGTCCTTCCGCGTGCGTACCGATGAAGAAACCGGCCAGACCATCATTGGTGGTATGGGTGAGTTGCACCTGGACATCATCGTCGACCGCATGCGTCGCGAGTTCAACGTCGAGGCCAACATCGGCAAGCCGCAGGTTGCCTATCGCGAAATGATCCGCAACAAGTGCGAGATCGAAGGCAAGTTCGTCCGCCAGTCCGGTGGTCGTGGCCAGTTCGGTCACTGCTGGATTCGCTTCGAGCCCTCCGACGAAGGTCAGGAAGGTCTGGAGTTCAAGAACGAGGTTGTCGGTGGTGTGGTTCCGAAGGAATACATTCCGGCCATTCAGAAGGGTATCGAGGAGCAGATGAAGAACGGTGTTCTCGCCGGCTATCCGTTGCTCGGCCTGAAGGCAACCGTGTTCGATGGTTCCTACCACGACGTCGACTCCAACGAGATGGCGTTCAAGATCGCGGCTTCCATGGCGACCAAGCAGCTTTCCCAGAAGGGCGGTGCGGTACTGCTTGAGCCGGTCATGAAGGTCGAGGTGGTGACGCCTGAGGACTACATGGGTGACGTGATGGGTGACCTGAACCGTCGCCGTGGTCTGATTCAGGGGATGGAAGACTCTGTCACTGGCAAGGTCATCCGTGCTGAGGTGCCGCTGGGCGAAATGTTCGGCTACGCAACTGATGTACGTTCCATGTCTCAGGGTCGTGCCAGCTACTCCATGGAATTCTCGAAATACTCCGAAGCTCCGTCGAATATCGTCGAAGCTATTGTTAAAAAACAAGGTTGATTCAGCCCTTTAAGTAAGAGGTTTACTGTCGTGGCTAAAGAAAAATTCGAACGTAACAAACCGCACGTCAACGTCGGCACCATTGGTCACGTCGACCATGGCAAGACCACGCTGACTGCAGCCCTGACTCGCGTCTGTGCCGAAGTCTTCGGTTCGGGTGGCGTCTCCAAGGGTTACGACCAGATCGACAACGCGCCGGAAGAGAAGGCTCGTGGTATCACCATCAACACCTCCCACGTTGAATATGATTCCCCGATCCGTCACTACGCGCACGTCGACTGCCCCGGTCACGCCGACTATGTGAAGAACATGATCACCGGTGCTGCCCAGATGGACGGCGCGATCCTGGTCTGCTCGGCTGCTGACGGCCCCATGCCGCAGACTCGCGAGCACATCCTGCTGTCCCGTCAGGTGGGTGTTCCCTACATTGTCGTGTTCCTGAACAAGGCCGACATGGTAGATGACGCCGAGCTGCTGGAACTGGTCGAGATGGAGGTTCGTGACCTGCTGTCGACCTACGACTTCCCGGGCGACGACACGCCGATCATCATCGGCTCCGCGCTGATGGCGCTCAACGGTGAAGACGAAAACGGTCTGGGCACCACTGCCGTGAAGACGCTGGTCGAAACTCTCGACAGCTACATTCCCGAGCCTGTGCGCGCTATCGACAAGCCGTTCCTGATGCCGATCGAAGACGTGTTCTCCATCTCCGGTCGCGGCACCGTGGTAACCGGTCGTGTCGAGCGTGGCATCGTCCGTATCCAGGAAGAGATCGAGATCGTTGGTATCCGTGATACCACCAAGACCACCTGCACCGGTGTCGAAATGTTCCGCAAGCTGCTCGACGAAGGTCGTGCCGGTGAGAACGTTGGCGTGCTGCTGCGCGGTACCAAGCGTGATGACGTCGAGCGTGGTCAGGTTCTGGCCAAGCCAGGCACCATCAAGCCGCACACCAAGTTCGAAGGCGAAGTCTACGTCCTGAGCAAGGAAGAAGGCGGTCGTCACACTCCGTTCTTCAAGGGCTACCGTCCGCAGTTCTACTTCCGTACCACTGACGTGACCGGTAACTGCGAACTGCCGGAAGGCGTTGAGATGGTTATGCCGGGCGACAACATCAAAATGGTTGTCACCCTGATCGCTCCGATCGCCATGGAAGACGGTCTGCGCTTCGCGATTCGCGAAGGTGGCCGTACCGTTGGTGCCGGCGTGGTTGCCAAGATCATCGAATAATCATTCGATGTGGAAAAGGGCTCCTTCGGGGGCCTTTTTCTATTGCTGATCATTTATTGACACCCCCTGGACGCATCCGTACAATTGCGCCTCCTTTTATCGGGCGTATTGCGTTCGGTAGGGATGGCTAATTGGAGTCTGAGGTCAAAATGCAAAACCAACAAATCCGTATTCGGTTGAAGGCTTTTGACCATCGCCTGATCGATCAATCAACCCAGGAAATCGTGGAAACCGCGAAACGTACTGGTGCTCAGGTGCGTGGTCCGATTCCACTGCCGACCCGCAAAGAGCGGTTTACCGTTCTGGTCTCTCCGCACGTCAACAAGGACGCGCGCGATCAGTACGAAATCCGCACTCATAAGCGTGTGCTGGACATTGTTCAGCCAACCGACAAGACCGTCGATGCGCTTATGAAGCTTGATCTTGCGGCTGGCGTGGAAGTGCAGATCAGCCTCGGCTAAAACCTGGAGTTTTAGTCGTGTAACGCTCTGAAATGGGCGGCCATAGCGGGTGAAAGCCCCGTACACTCAAGAGGTTACAATATGACTATTGGTGTAGTCGGTCGTAAATGCGGCATGACCCGCGTTTTCACCGAGGATGGTGTCTCTATTCCGGTTACGGTCATCGAGATCGAGCCGAATCGTGTCACCCAGTTCAAGAATGAAGAAAGCGATGGTTATCGCGCCATACAGGTCACTGTTGGCGAGCGTCGTGCGTCCCGTGTCACCAAGGCTCAGGCCGGTCATTTCGCCAAGGCGAATGTAGCTGCCGGTCGTGGCGTCTGGGAGTTCCGCCTCGAGGGCGAGGAGTTCCAGGCCGGTGACGAGATCAAGGCCGAGATTTTCCAGGCTGGACAGATGGTGGATGTCACCGGTCAGTCCAAGGGTAAAGGCTTTGCCGGTACCATCAAGCGCTGGAACTTCCGTGGTCAGGACAATACCCACGGTAACTCCGTATCCCACCGCGTACCGGGTTCGATTGGCCAGTGCCAGACTCCGGGTCGTGTTTTCAAGGGCAAGAAGATGTCCGGGCACATGGGCGCCGAGCGCGTAACCGTGCAGTCTCTGGAAATCGTGCGTGTCGATGCCGAGCGTAACCTGCTGTTGGTGAAGGGTGCAGTGCCCGGCGCCACTGGTGGTGACGTGATCGTGCGTCCGGCCGCCAAGGCTCGCGGGTAAGGGGGAGTTCACATGCAATTGAATGTTAATGGCGCACAAGCCATAGAAGTCTCCGAGCGTACCTTTGGCGCTGAGTTCAACGAGACGCTGGTGCACCAGGCAGTCGTCGCCTACATGGCAGGCGGTCGTCAGGGCAGCAAGCAGCAGAAGACTCGCTCCGATGTCGCCGGTGGCGGCAAGCGTCCCTGGCGCCAGAAGGGCACCGGTCGTGCGCGTGCCGGTACCACTCGTGGGCCGATCTGGCGTGGCGGTGGTGTGACTTTCGCTGCTCGTCCGCAGAATCACGAGCAGAAGCTCAACAAGAAGATGTATCGCGCCGCGATGCGTTCCATTCTTGCCGAGCTGGTTCGTTCCGAGCGCCTGGTCGTGGTCGAAGACTTCGCCGTCGACAGCCCCAAGACCAAGCTGCTTGCCAACAAGCTGAACGGTATGGGTCTGAATGACGTGCTGATCGTTTCCGATGCGGTCGATCAGAATCTTTATCTGGCTGCTCGCAACCTGCCGCACGTCGACGTACGTGATGTTCAGGGTTCCGATCCCGTCAGCCTGATCGCCTATGACAAGGTGTTGATCACCGTGTCGGCTGTGAAGAAATTCGAGGAGCTGCTGGGATGAACCAGGAACGCGTATTCAAAGTCCTGCTTGGTCCGCATGTCTCCGAGAAGGCAACCATGCTGGCCGACAGCAAGAGCCAGTTCGTTTTCAAGGTTGCGACCGACGCAACCAAGCTGGAAATCAAGAAGGCCGTCGAAAGCCTGTTCAACGTGAAGGTCGCCAAGGTCAGCACCCTGAATGTTCAGGGCAAGACCAAGCGTACCGCTCGCGGTCTGGGCAAGCGTAACGACTGGAAGAAAGCGTACATCGCGCTTCAGCCGGGCCAGGATCTCGATTTCTCCGGCAGTGCTGAGTAAGGAAGGGGTGCATCATGGCAATCGTTAAATGCAAACCGACTTCCGCGGGCCGCCGCTTTGTGGTCAAGGTGGTGGGTCAGGAGCTGCACAAAGGCGCTCCTTATGCTCCGCTGCTCGAGAAGAAGTCGAAATCCGGTGGCCGTAACAACAACGGTCGCATCACCACTCGTCACGTTGGCGGTGGTCACAAGCAGCATTACCGTCTGGTCGATTTTCGTCGCAACAAGGATGGCATTCCAGCCATCGTCGAGCGCATCGAATACGACCCGAACCGTACTGCGCACATCGCGCTGCTGAAGTATGCAGATGGCGAGCGTCGCTACATCATCGCGCCGAAGGGCGTGAGTGCTGGCGATCAGTTGCTGTCGGGCGTCAATGCGCCGATCAAGGCTGGTAACAGTCTGCCGCTGCGCAACATCCCGCTGGGTTCCACCATTCATGGTGTGGAGCTGAAGCCGGGCAAAGGTGCCCAGATCGCTCGTTCCGCTGGTGCTTCGGCTCAGCTGGTTGCGCGTGAAGGTGCGTACGTGACGCTGCGTCTTCGCTCCGGCGAAACACGCAAGGTGCTGGCTGAATGCCGCGCGACTCTGGGCGAAGTCTCGAACTCCGAGCATAGCCTGCGTTCGCTGGGTAAAGCAGGTGCCAAGCGCTGGCGTGGTGTCCGTCCGACCGTTCGCGGTGTGGCCATGAACCCGGTCGATCACCCCCATGGTGGTGGTGAGGGTCGTACCTCCGGTGGTCGTCATCCGGTGTCGCCATGGGGCTTCCCGACCAAGGGCGCGAAGACTCGTTCCAACAAGCGCACCGATAACATGATCGTCCGTCGTCGCAAGTAACTAGAGGGATACGACAGTGCCGCGTTCTCTGAAAAAAGGTCCTTTTATCGATCTTCACCTATTGAAGAAGGTCGAAGTGGCGATGGAAAAGAATGATCGCAAGCCGGTGAAAACCTGGTCGCGTCGTTCCATGATCCTGCCGCAAATGGTCGGTCTGACCATCGCTGTGCATAACGGTCGTCAACATGTTCCCGTTCTCGTGAGCGAAGACATGGTCGGTCACAAACTCGGCGAATTTGCCGGCACCCGTACCTATCGTGGTCACGTTGCCGACAAGAAAGGCAAGCGCTAAGGGGTAATGAAGATGGAAGTAGCCGCTAAGTTGTCGGGCGCTCGCATCTCCGCCCAGAAAGCCCGCCTGGTCGCCGACCAGATCCGCGGGAAAGGGGTGGGCGAAGCGCTCAACCTGCTGGCTTTCAGTAACAAGAAAGCCGCCGAGATCATGAAGAAAGTGCTGGAGTCGGCCGTAGCCAACGCCGAGCACAACGAAGGCGCTGACGTGGATGACCTGAAGGTTTCCACCGTCTTCGTCAACGAGGGGCGTTCGCTTAAGCGCATCATGCCGCGTGCCAAGGGCCGCGCTGATCGCATCGTCAAGCGGTCTTGCCATATCACTGTCAAGGTTGCGGACAAGTAACGGAGTCGATCAGATGGGTCAGAAAGTACATCCCACTGGCATTCGCCTGGGAATCGTCAAGGAGCACACCTCCGTCTGGTACGCAGACGGTCGTACGTACGCCGATTATCTGCTTGCAGATCTGAACGTGCGTGAGTACCTCCAGGACAAATTAAAAAGCGCGTCCGTAAGCCGTATCGACATCGCTCGCCCGGCTCAAACCGCACGCATCACCATCCACACCGCTCGTCCCGGCATCGTGATCGGCAAGAAAGGTGAAGATGTTGAGAAGCTGCGTCAGGACCTGACCAAGCAAATGGGTGTGCCTGTGCACATCAACATCGAAGAAATCCGCAAGCCGGAACTCGATGCAATGCTGGTAGCACAGAACGTTGCTCAGCAGCTGGAGCGTCGCGTGATGTTCCGTCGCGCCATGAAGCGCGCCGTACAGAACGCAATCCGCATTGGTGCCAAAGGCATCAAGATCCAGGTGAGCGGTCGTCTGGGTGGGGCTGAAATCGCCCGTACGGAATGGTATCGGGAAGGTCGTGTGCCGCTGCACACCCTGCGTGCCGATATCGACTACAACACCTACGAAGCGCACACCACTTACGGTGTGATCGGTGTCAAGGTCTGGATCTTCAAAGGCGAAGTGATTGGTGGTCGCCATGAAGAGCTCAAGCCCCAAGCGCCTGCGCCTCGTAAAAAAGCTGCCAAGTAAGGAGTACGCCAAATGTTGCAACCCAAGCGTACAAAATTCCGCAAGCAGATGACCGGTCACAACCGTGGCCTGGCTCAGCGCGGTAGCAAGGTCAGCTTCGGCGAGTTCGCTCTGAAGTCTGTATCCCGTGGTCGTCTGACGGCCCGTCAGATCGAGTCCGCGCGTCGTGCGCTGACCCGTCACGTGAAGCGTGGCGGCAAGATCTGGATCCGTGTATTCCCCGACAAGCCTGTCACCAAAAAGCCTCTGGAAGTCCGGATGGGTAAAGGTAAGGGTAACGTCGAGTACTGGGTAGCCCAGATTCAACCGGGCAAGGTGCTCTACGAGATCGAGGGTGTTTCCGAAGAGCTGGCGCGTGAGGCTTTCGCCCTGGCTGCTGCAAAGCTGCCGCTCGCCACCTCCTTTGTTAAGCGGACGGTGATGTGATGAAAGCGAATGAGCTTCGTGAAAAATCCGCTCAGCAGCTGAACGAGCAACTGCTCGAGCTGCTGCGCGACCAGTTCAATCTGCGTATGCAGAAAGCGACTGGCCAGTTGGGGCAGTCTCACCTGCTCTCGCAAGTCAAGCGCGACATCGCTCGTGTCAAGACTGTGCTCAACCAGCAGGCAGGTAAGTGATCATGGCTGAAGTTGAAAAGACTGTCCGCACGCTGACTGGCCGCGTCGTCAGCGACAAAATGGACAAAACCATCACCGTATTGATCGAGCGTCGCGTCAAGCACCCGATCTACGGCAAATACGTGAAGCGTTCGACCAAGCTGCACGCCCACGACGAAACCAACCAGTGCCGTATCGGCGACAAGGTCACCATCCGCGAGACTCGTCCGCTGGCGAAGACCAAGTCCTGGATGCTGGTTGATGTCGTCGAACGTGCCGTCGAAGTCTAAGGGCTAGGGGTCGGAGAAATTATATGATTCAGACTCAATCAATGCTCGATGTGGCGGATAACAGTGGCGCGCGCCGCGTTATGTGCATCAAGGTTCTCGGCGGTTCGCACCGCCGTTACGCCGGCATCGGCGACATCATCAAGGTTACCGTCAAGGAAGCGATTCCGCGTGGCAAGGTCAAGAAAGGCCAGGTGATGACCGCTGTAGTGGTTCGCACCCGTCACGGTGTTCGTCGTCCGGACGGCTCCATTATCCGCTTCGATGGCAACGCTGCTGTTCTGCTGAACAACAAGCAGGAGCCTATCGGTACTCGTATTTTCGGGCCGGTGACGCGTGAACTTCGTAACGAGAAGTTCATGAAGATCGTCTCCCTCGCGCCTGAAGTGCTCTAAGGAGTAGCCGCATGCAAAAGATTCGTCGCAACGACGAGATCATCGTCATCGCCGGCAAGGACAAGGGCAAGCGCGGTAAGGTGCTTCGGGTTCTCGCTGATGACCGTCTGGTCGTCGGTGGTATCAACCTGGTCAAGCGTCATACCAAGCCGAACCCGATGTCGGGCGTTCAGGGCGGTATCGTCGAGAAAGAGGCGCCTCTGCACGTCTCTAACGTCGCTATCTTCAACAGCGAAACCAACAAGGCTGATCGCGTTGGGTTCACGGTTGAAGACGGCAAGAAAATTCGTGTCTTCAAGTCGACCCAAAAGCCGGTTGAAGCTTGAGACTGCTAGGTAGATAACCATGGCACGACTAAAAGAAGTTTATCGGAAGCAAATCGCGCCCAAGCTGAAGGAAGAACTTCAGCTCGGCAACGTGATGGAAGTTCCACGCATTACCAAGATCACCCTCAATATGGGTCTCGGCGAAGCCATCGGTGACAAGAAGATCATCGATCATGCGGTTGCCGACCTGGAGAAGATCACCGGTCAGAAGGTCGTTGTGACCCATGCTCGGAACTCCATCGCAGGCTTCAAGGTCCGCGAAGGCTGGCCGATCGGCGTCAAGGTGACGCTGCGTGGCGATCGCATGTACGAATTCCTGGATCGTCTGCTGTCGATCTCCCTGCCTCGGGTTCGCGACTTCCGCGGCCTGAATGCCAAGTCCTTCGATGGTCGTGGCAACTACAGCATGGGCGTGAAAGAGCAGATCATCTTCCCGGAAATCGATTACGACAAGATCGATGCGCTGCGTGGTCTGGATATCACCCTGACCACTACCGCCCGGACGGATGATGAAGGTCGTGCGCTGCTGCGCGCCTTCAACTTCCCGTTCCGCAACTGATTGGAGTAGGTACATGGCTAAGCAAAGCATGAAGAACCGCGAGCTGAAGCGTCAGCAGACGGTTGCCAAATACGCTGCAAAGCGTGCGGCGCTGAAGGCTGTCATCGCCAACCCGAACTCCACGCCGGAAGCTCGTTGGGAAGCCCAGGTTTCCCTGCAGAAGCAGCCACGTGACGCCAGCGCTTCGCGCCTGCGTAACCGCTGCCGTCTGACTGGTCGTCCGCATGGTGTGTATCGCAAGTTCGGTCTTGCGCGCAACATGCTGCGCCAGGCTGCCATGCGTGGTGATGTGCCGGGTCTGGTCAAAGCCAGCTGGTAAATGAAGGTCCGGCTCATGGCTGGACTGGATGTTGTCGAATCAAGCCCCTCTGGGGCTTGATTCGTTTCAGGTCTGTCTCTAGAATGTCCGGCTCGCCCGAGCCTCGCATTTATCGCGGTCTCATCTAGAAGGCGACACGAGCCCTTGCGGGCTTATTTTTTCGTATTAGGAGCCAAGAGCCCATGAGTATGCAGGACCCGTTAGCGGACATGCTAACTCGTATCCGTAATGCCCAGATGGCCGAAAAGTCCGTCGTAAGCATGCCGTCTTCCACGCTGAAGGTGGCAGTAGCCAACGTTCTTCAGGGTGAAGGCTATATCGCGGGATACAACGTCAGTGGCGATGCAAAGCCGCAGCTGTCCATCGAGCTCAAGTACTTCGAGGGCCGTCCGGTCATCGAGGAGCTCAAGCGTGTAAGCCGTCCTGGCCTTCGCCAGTACAAATCCGTCGACCAGTTGCCGAAAGTTCGTGGCGGTCTGGGCGTTTCGATCGTGTCCACCAACAAGGGTGTGATGACTGATCGTGCTGCTCGCGCCGCTGGCGTTGGCGGCGAAGTGCTCTGCACTGTGTTCTAAGGGGGAATAAGCATGTCTCGCGTTGCTAAAAACCCCGTCAAGCTGCCCGCTGGCGTCGAAATCAAGATGACTGGCCAGCAGCTTTCGGTGAAGGGTGCCAAGGGCGCTCTGGAGCTGAATGTTCATTCGTCAGTTGAGGTCATCCAGGAGTCGGGTGAGCTGCGTTTTGCCGGTCGCAATGGCGATCAGCAGACTCGCGCCATGGCTGGTACCACCCGTGCGCTGGTGAACAATATGGTCGTCGGCGTTAGCCAGGGCTTCGAGCGCAAGCTCCAGCTGGTTGGTGTCGGTTACAAGGCGCAAGCCAAAGGTCAAGTGCTGTCCCTGGCTCTCGGCTTCTCGCACCCGGTGGAATATGAACTGCCGCAAGGCGTTACCGCTGAGACCCCCAGCCAGACCGATATCCTGATCAAGGGTATCGATAAGCAACTGGTCGGTCAGGTGGCTGCTGAAATCCGTGATTATCGTCGTCCTGAGCCTTACAAGGGCAAAGGCGTGCGTTACTCGGACGAAGTGGTTCGTCGTAAAGAAGCTAAGAAGAAGTAGGGCATAGCAAATGAGCCTAAAGAAAGTTACTCGTCTGCGTCGCGCTCGCAAGGCACGCCTGAAGATGCGCGAGCTGGAAGTCGTACGCCTGTGTGTGTACCGCTCTTCCCAGCACATCTACGCCCAGGTCCTCTCGGCCGGTGGCGACAAGGTCCTGGCCAGCGCCTCGACACTCGACAAAGAACTGCGCGGCGGTGCCACAGGCAACGTCGACGCTGCCAAGAAAGTTGGTCAGCTGGTCGCTGAGCGTGCTAAGGCCGCAGGTGTCACCCAGGTGGCGTTCGACCGTTCTGGCTTCAAGTACCACGGTCGTGTGAAGGCACTGGCTGATGCTGCTCGTGAAGGCGGGCTGGAGTTCTAAGTTATGGCATATAACGAGCAAAAGCGCGACGAAGGCTACATTGAGAAGCTGGTTCAAGTTAACCGCGTCGCCAAAACAGTAAAAGGTGGTCGTATCTTCACCTTCACCGCGTTGACCGTGGTGGGTGATGGCAAGGGTCGTGTAGGTTTCGGTCGCGGCAAATCCCGCGAAGTGCCTGCCGCCATTCAGAAGGCGATGGAAGCGGCTCGCCGCAACATGATCCAGGTCGACCTGAACGGCACTACCCTGCAGTACGCAACCAAGGCTGCGCATGGCGCTTCCAAGGTCTACATGCAGCCTGCCTCGGAAGGTACCGGTGTGATCGCTGGTGGCGCGATGCGCGCCATTCTGGAAGTCGCTGGCGTGCAGAACGTTCTGGCCAAGTGCTACGGTTCTACCAACCCGGTCAACGTGGTTCACGCTACGTTCAAGGGTCTGAAGGCCATGCAGTCACCTGACTCGATCGCTGCCAAGCGCGGCAAGAGCGTTGAGGAGATTTCCTGATCATGGCTAACGCAACCGTCAAGGTCACGCTGATCAAAAGCGTCAGCGGTCGTATTCCCAATCACAAGCTGTGCGTCAAGGGTCTGGGCCTGCGTCGCATTGGTCACACCGTCGAAGTTCAGGACACTCCTGAGAATCGCGGCATGATCAACAAGGCTTACTACATGCTCCGTGTGGAGGGCTAAGCCATGCAACTGAACGATCTGCGTTCTGCGCCAGGCGCCCGTCGCGAAAAGCTGCGTCCGGGCCGTGGTATCGGCAGCGGTCTCGGCAAGACCGGTGGCCGTGGTCACAAGGGTCAGACTTCCCGCTCCGGCGGCAAGATCGCTCCCGGCTTCGAGGGTGGTCAGCAGCCTCTGCATCGCCGTCTGCCGAAGTTCGGCTTCGTTTCTCTGAAAGCCATGGATCGCGCCGAAGTGCGTACCTCCGAGCTGGCCAAGGTTGAAGGCGATGTTGTAACTCTGCAGAGCCTCAAAGACGCCAACATCATCAACCACAACGTTCAGCGTGTAAAAGTCATGCTGTCCGGCGAGGTCGGTCGTGCGGTGACTCTCCAGGGCATCGCCGCCACCAAGGGTGCGCGTGCGGCTATCGAAGCAGCTGGCGGCAAGTTCGAGGAATAAATGGCTAAGCAAGGTGCTCTCTCCGCGCTGAGTAATGGTGGGCTGTCCGAGCTCTGGGCGCGTCTGCGTTTTCTGCTGATGGCGATCATCGTCTATCGAATTGGCGCACACATCCCGGTGCCGGGGATCAACCCCGACAGGTTGGCCGAGCTGTTCCGTCAGAACGAAGGGACCATCCTTAGCCTGTTCAACATGTTCTCCGGCGGCGCGCTGGAGCGGATGAGCATTTTCGCGCTGGGGATCATGCCGTACATTTCGGCGTCGATCATCATGCAGCTCATGACCGCTGTCAGCCCGCAGCTGGAGCAGTTGAAGAAGGAAGGCGAGGCCGGGCGTCGCAAGATCAGTCAGTACACGCGTTACGGAACGCTGGTGCTGGCGATCGTCCAGGCGATCGGCATGTCGGTCGGTCTGGCGGGGCAGGGTGTCGCGTTCAGCAACGACTTCGGCTTCTACTTCGTGGCCATCACCACCTTCGTGGCGGGTGCAATGTTCATGATGTGGCTGGGCGAGCAGATCACCGAGCGGGGTGTCGGTAACGGCATCTCCATGTTGATCTTCGCGGGCATCGTTGCCGGTTTGCCGGGCGCGCTGGGGCAGTCTTTCGAGTCTGCGCGGCAGGGTGATATCAATATCATCGCGCTGCTTGCCGTAGGCCTGGTTGCCGTTGCCATCATCGGTTTCGTGGTGTTCATCGAGCGTGGTCAGCGGCGGATCGCCGTTCACTATGCAAAGCGTCAGCAGGGCCGCAAGGTTTTCGCTGCGCAGAC
The DNA here is from genome assembly GCF_013522825.1 of Stutzerimonas stutzeri. Classification (GTDB taxonomy): domain Bacteria; phylum Pseudomonadota; class Gammaproteobacteria; order Pseudomonadales; family Pseudomonadaceae; genus Stutzerimonas; species Stutzerimonas stutzeri_AK. The sequence continues at coordinate 267,824 of NZ_JAAMQZ010000001.1, read as the reverse complement.
GAGCCACCTGCCGCTGAAGGTCAATATGGCAGGCGTCATCCCTGCGATCTTCGCCAGCAGTATCCTGCTGTTCCCGGCGTCCCTGGGGCAGTGGTTCGGTCAGTCCGAGAGCATGAGCTGGCTGGCGGATATCTCCCAGTCGATCGCTCCGGGCCAGCCGTTGAACATCCTGTTGTTCAGCGCCGGTATCATCTTCTTCTGCTTCTTCTATACGGCATTGATGTTCAATCCGAAAGACGTTGCGGAAAACCTGAAGAAGTCCGGTGCGTTTATCCCTGGAATCCGGCCTGGTGAGCAGTCCGCACGCTATATCGATGGCGTACTGACCCGCTTGACCATGTTCGGTGCCCTGTACATGACGGCTGTATGCCTGCTGCCCCAGTTCCTTGTGGTGGCTGCAAACGTGCCGTTCTACCTTGGCGGGACTTCGTTGCTGATCGTGGTGGTGGTGGTGATGGACTTCATGTCGCAAGTGCAGTCACACCTCATGTCTCACCAGTATGATTCCCTGATGAAAAAAGCCAACCTGAAGGGCTATGGCAGCGGAATGCTCCGCTGATTGGTTCGTAAGGTTCGAGGAGTTGGTCATGAAAGTTCGTGCATCGGTCAAGAAGCTGTGCCGCAACTGCAAGATCGTCCGTCGCGAAGGCGTCGTACGAGTCATCTGCAGTGCAGAACCGCGTCACAAACAGCGCCAAGGCTGATTGTGAGCTAAAGCTAGAACCCGGTAGCTAGTGCGCTGCCGGGTTGATTATTTGTTATTACAGCGTTAGTATCTCGCGCCCTTTTCTTGGCTTCCGGGGCGTTGGGTAGCTGTCAATTGGAGTTTCACTGAATGGCCCGTATTGCAGGCGTAAACATTCCGGATAACAAGCACACTGTTATCTCGCTGACCTACATCTATGGTGTCGGTCGCACTCGTGCGCAGACCATCTGCGCAGCTACCGGCGTAAATCCGGCAGCGAAAATCAAGGATCTCTCCGACGAGCAGGTCGAACTGCTGCGCGGCGAAGTGGCCAAGTTCATCGTTGAAGGTGATCTGCGTCGCGAAGTCAACATGAAGATCAAGCGCTTGATGGACCTGGGTTGCTACCGCGGCCTGCGTCATCGTCGTGGTCTGCCGGTGCGCGGTCAGCGTACCAAGACCAACGCCCGCACCCGCAAGGGCCCGCGCAAGCCGATCCGCAAGTAATCGCGTAGGAATTTAAGTAATGGCAAAACCTGCTGCTCGTCCTCGTAAGAAAATCAAAAAGACAGTGGTTGATGGCATCGCCCACATCCATGCCTCTTTCAACAACACCATCATCACCATCACCGATCGTCAGGGCAACGCGTTGTCCTGGGCTACTTCCGGTGGTTCCGGTTTCCGTGGTTCGCGTAAAAGCACCCCGTTCGCTGCTCAGGTAGCTGCCGAGCGTGCTGGTCAGGCGGCTCTGGAATATGGCTTGAAGAACCTCGACGTCAACGTCAAAGGTCCAGGTCCGGGTCGTGAATCTGCCGTTCGTGCTCTGAATGGCTGTGGTTATAAAATCGCCAGCATCACCGACGTGACGCCAATCCCGCACAACGGGTGCCGTCCGCCGAAGAAGCGCCGCGTGTAATCAGGAGACAGTGAAGAATGGCTCGTTATATTGGTCCCAAGTGCAAACTGTCTCGTCGTGAAGGCACCGATCTCTTTCTGAAGAGTGGTGCGCGCGCGCTCGAATCGAAGTGCAACATCGAAACCCCACCGGGTGTTCATGGTCAACGTCGTGGTCGCCTCTCCGACTACGGTACCCAGCTGCGCGAGAAGCAGAAAGTTCGCCGTATCTACGGTGTGCTCGAGCGTCAGTTCAGCGGTTACTACAAGGAGGCTGCCAGCCGCAAGGGCGCTACCGGCGAGAACCTGCTGCAGCTGCTCGAATGCCGTCTGGATAACGTCGTTTACCGCATGGGCTTCGGCTCCACGCGTGCCGAATCGCGCCAGCTGGTTTCCCACAAGGCAATCAGCGTCAACGGCAAGACCGTGAACGTTCCTTCCTACCAGGTCAAAGCGGGTGACGTGGTGGAAGTGCGCGAGAAGTGCCGTAACCAGTTGCGTATCGCCCAGGCCCTGGAACTGTGCGCACAGCGCGGTCGTGTTGAGTGGGTCGAAGTAGATACCGACAAGAAAACCGGTGTTTTCAAGAGTGTTCCGGCTCGCAGTGATCTGTCCGCCGACATCAACGAAAACCTGATTGTCGAGCTCTACTCCAAGTAAGGGCTAGAAAATAGGTGTATCCATGCAGAGTTCGGTAAATGAGTTCCTGACCCCCCGCCATATCGATGTGCAGGTGGTCAGTCCGACCCGTGCCAAGATCACGCTCGAGCCTCTCGAGCGTGGTTTCGGCCACACCCTGGGCAACGCGCTGCGTCGTATTCTGTTGTCCTCAATGCCAGGCTGCGCAGTGGTCGAGGCTGAGATCGACGGCGTGCTCCACGAGTACAGCGCCATCGAGGGCGTGCAGGAAGATGTCATCGAAATCCTGCTCAACCTCAAAGGTATCGCCATCAAGCTGCACGGCCGTGATGAAGTGACCTTGAGCCTGGTGAAGAAGGGCGCGGGCGCTGTTACCGCTGCCGATATCCAGCTGGATCACGATGTCGAAATCGTCAATGGCGATCACCTGATCGCCAACCTGGCGGCCAATGGTTCGATCAACATGAAGCTCAAGGTCGCTCGCGGCCGTGGTTACGAGCCTGCTGATGCGCGTCAGAGCGATGAAGATGAAAGCCGCAGTATTGGCCGTCTTCAGCTCGATGCCACCTTCAGCCCGGTTCGTCGCGTGGCTTATGTGGTCGAGAACGCCCGTGTTGAACAGCGTACCAACCTGGACAAGCTGATCATCGATCTGGAAACCAACGGCACCCTGGATCCCGAAGAGGCGATCCGTCGTGCTGCGACTATCCTGCAACAGCAACTGGCTGCGTTTGTCGACCTCAAGGGCGATAACGAACCGGTTGTGGTGGAGCAGGAAGACGAGATCGATCCGATTCTGCTGCGTCCGGTTGATGACCTGGAACTGACCGTGCGTTCGGCGAACTGCCTCAAGGCAGAAAACATCTACTACATCGGTGATCTGATTCAGCGCACCGAAGTGGAACTGTTGAAAACGCCGAACCTGGGCAAGAAGTCTCTGACCGAAATCAAAGACGTTCTGGCTTCTCGTGGTCTGTCCCTCGGCATGCGCCTCGATAACTGGCCGCCGGCAAGTCTCAAGAAGGACGATAAGGCTACGGCCTGATCGTCCCTAGTCACCGAACTGATCGTTTGGTAAGGAATTTCAATCATGCGTCATCGTAAAAGTGGCCGTCATCTGAGCCGCACCAGCGCACACCGCAAGGCCATGTTCCAGAACATGGCGGTGTCGCTGTTCGAGCACGAACTGATCAAGACCACCCTGCCCAAGGCCAAGGAACTGCGTCGCGTCGCCGAGCCGCTGATCACCCTGGCCAAGGAAGACAGCGTCGCCAACCGTCGTCTGGCTTTCGACCGTACCCGCTCGAAGGCCATCGTTGGCAAGCTGTTCAACGATCTGGGCCCGCGTTATGCCACCCGTCAGGGCGGCTACCTGCGTATTCTCAAGTGCGGCTTCCGCGCTGGTGACAATGCGCCAATGGCTTACGTCGAGCTGGTTGACCGTCCGGTTACCGGTGAAGTGGAGGCTGCGGAGTAAGTTCGCTGCGTTCAAAAAAACCGAGCCTTGGCTCGGTTTTTTTATGGCTGAAAGATTTCCTCTATCGAGGGCGTTGACCTTCATCATTAGTCGGCGTTGCGCTTGCTCTCTATGATGAGAGCCACACAACCCGCGCTTCTGAGCGCGCCGCACGAGATTTCTGATGCACGCCAAGGAGATGCAGCCATGACTGACAAGCCAAGACTCACAACCGTCGCCGGCGCCCCGGTAGCCGAAAACCAGAACGTTATGAGCGCCGGTCCGCGTGGGCCGATGTTGTTGCAGGACGTCTGGTTCCTGGAAAAGTTGGCGCATTTCGATCGTGAAGTCATTCCCGAGCGCCGTATGCACGCCAAAGGCTCTGGCGCTTTTGGCGAGTTCGTGGTTACCCACGATATTACCCGCTATACCAAGGCGGCGATCTTTTCCGAGATCGGCAAGAAAACCCCGATGTTTGCCCGTTTTTCTACAGTGGCCGGTGAGCGTGGTGCGGCTGATGCCGAGCGCGATATTCGCGGCTACGCCCTGAAGTTCTATACCGAGCAGGGCAACTGGGACATGGTCGGCAACAACACGCCGGTATTCTTCTTCCGCGATCCGCTGAAATTTCCCGATCTGAACCATGCGGTCAAGCGCGACCCGCGCACCAACATGCGCAGCGCCAACAATAACTGGGACTTCTGGACCGGCCTGCCCGAAGCGCTGCACCAGATCACCTATGTGATGGGCGATCGGGGCATTCCCGCCTCGTATCGACACATGCATGGTTTTGGCTCGCATACTTACAGCTTCATCAGCGCCGATAACCAGCGCTACTGGGTCAAGTTCCATTTCAAGACCCAGCAGGGCATCAAGAACCTGACCGATGCGGAAGCGGCGGCCATCGTCGCGGGTGATCGGGAAAGTTCGCAGCGTGACCTGTTCGAAGCCATTGAGCGGGGAGAATTCCCGCGCTGGACCATGTATGTCCAGGTGATGCCCGAAGCCGAGGCTGCAAGCTATCGCTTCCATCCATTCGACCTGACCAAGGTCTGGTCGAAGAAGGATTATCCGCTGATCGAAGTGGGTTACTACGAGCTGAACCGCAACGCCGACAACTATTTCCAGGACGTCGAACAGGCAGCCTTCACCCCGGCCAACGTGGTGCCCGGCATCAGCTTCTCGCCGGACCGCATGCTGCAGGGGCGTCTGTTCTCCTACGGTGATGCGCAGCGCTATCGTCTGGGCGTCAATCACCACCAGATTCCGGTGAATGCGCCGCGTTGCCCGGTGCACAGTTTCCACCGCGATGGCGCCATGCGGGTGGATGGCAACCACGGCGGGCGTCTGCACTATGAGCCGAACACCTATGGCGAGTGGCGGGAGCAGCCCGATTTCAGCGAGCCGCCGCTGGCTCTGGGTGGGGCGGCTGACCGTTACGATTTCCGTGCGGACGATGCCGATTACTTCACTCAGCCGGGGGATCTCTTCCGTTTGATGGAGGCCGATGAGCAGGAACGCCTGTTCGGGAATACGGCGCGGGCCATGGGTGATGCGGCGCGGCATATCAAGCTGCGTCACATCAGGCATTGCTACCTGGCCGACCCTGCTTACGGCGCGGGTGTGGCAAAGGCGCTGGATCTTCCGGTTGAGGAAGCCCTGGCCTGATCCCTGCGCTGAATGAAAAAGCCCGCAGCAGTGCTGCGGGCTTTTGGTTTTCAGGCTGCCGGACTATTCAGGCTCGGTTTCGCTCCAGCAAGGGCTTGAGGAAGTGCCCGGTGTGCGACTGCGGCATCTCGGCCACTTCTTCCGGTGTTCCACTGGCGATGATCTGCCCGCCCTTGGAGCCGCCTTCGGGGCCCAGGTCGACCAGCCAGTCCGCCGTGCGGATTACATCCAGGTTGTGCTCGATGATCACCACGGTATTCCCGTGGTCACGCAGTCGGTGCAGCACATCGAGTAGTTGCTGGATGTCAGCGAAGTGCAGGCCGGTAGTGGGCTCGTCAAGAATATAGAGGGTCTTGCCGGTGTCGCGCTTGGACAGCTCGCGCGACAGCTTGACCCGCTGCGCTTCACCGCCGGAGAGGGTGGTCGCGCTCTGCCCCAGCTTGATATAGGACAGGCCCACATCCATCAGCGTCTGCAACTTGCGCGCAACCGCCGGCACCGGGTCGAAGAACTCCCGCGCTTCCTCGATAGTCATGTCGAGCACTTCGGTGATGCTCTTGCCTTTATACTTCACTTCCAGGGTTTCGCGGTTGTAGCGCTTGCCCTTGCACACGTCACAGGGAACGTAGATATCCGGCAGGAAGTGCATTTCCACCTTGATCACGCCGTCGCCCTGGCAGGCTTCGCAACGTCCGCCCTTGACGTTGAAGGAGAAGCGTCCTGGGCCGTAACCGCGCGAGCGCGCTTCCGGAACGCCGGCGAACAGTTCGCGGATGGGCGTGAACAGGCCGGTGTAGGTGGCCGGGTTAGAGCGTGGCGTGCGGCCAATGGGGCTCTGGTCGATATCGACCACCTTGTCCAGGTATTGCAGGCCATCGAAGGAGTCGTGGGGCGCCACTTCCAGTGTGGTGGCGCCATTGAGCGCCGTGGCGGTGATGGGAAAAAGAGTGTTGTTGATCAGCGTCGACTTGCCAGAGCCGGACACGCCGGTAATGCAGGTCAGCAGGCCCACCGGGATTTCCAGATCGACGTTGCGCAGGTTATTGCCGCGCGCGCCCTTGAGCTTGAGCAGCTTCTTCGGGTCGCGCAGGGTGCGTTCGGGCGGATAGCTGATTTGCACACGACCAGACAGGTATTTGCCGGTCAGCGAATCGGGGTGCGTCATCACCTCGTCGGGAGTGCCTTCGGCGACGATACGACCGCCATGCACGCCAGCGCCGGGGCCGATATCGACTACATAATCAGCCATGCGGATCGCATCTTCGTCATGCTCGACGACGATCACCGTGTTGCCGATGTCGCGCAGGTGACGCAGGGTGCCGAGCAGGCGCTCATTGTCGCGCTGGTGCAGGCCAATGGAAGGCTCGTCCAGGATGTACATGACGCCGACCAGACCTGCGCCAATCTGGCTGGCCAGGCGGATGCGCTGGGCTTCACCGCCGGAAAGCGTGTCGGCGCTGCGATCCAGGGTCAGGTAATCGAGGCCGACGTTGACCAGAAACTGCAGGCGCTGGCAGATTTCCTTGAGGATCTTGTCGGCGATCTCGCCGCGCCGCCCGCTCAGCGTCAAGCCTGCAAAATATTCGGCGGCATCGCCAATCGGCAGACGGGTGACGGCTGGCAGCGTCTTGTCGCCAACCCAGACATGGCGAGCCTCGCGACGCAGGCGGGTGCCGCGGCATTCGGGGCAGGGCTGGGTGCTGAGATATTTGGCCAGTTCTTCGCGGACGCTGTTGGATTCGGTTTCGCGGTAGCGGCGTTCGAGATTGGGGATGATCCCCTCGAACGGGTGCGAGCGCTTGACGATATCGCCCCGATCGTTCAGATAGCGGAAATCAACGTTCTCCTTGCCGCTGCCGCGCAGGATGTATTGCTGATGGGTTTCGGATAGCGAGCCGAATGGCTCGTCGAGGCTGAAACCATAATGTGCGGCCAGCGAGCCGAGCATCTGGAAATAATAGACGTTGCGCCTGTCCCAGCCGCGAATCGCACCCTCGGCCAGCGTCAGCTCGCCGTTGACCAGGCGTTTGGCGTCGAAGAACTGCTTGGCACCCAGGCCATCACAGGTCGGGCAGGCGCCGGCGGGGTTGTTGAAGGAGAACAGCTTGGGCTCCAGCTCGCTGATCGAGTGGCCGCAGATCGGGCAGGCGAAGCGCGCCGAGAAGATCATTTCCTCACGGTCGTCGTCTTCGTCCATGGGGGCGGCCAGGGCAATGCCGTCGGCCAGCTTGAGCGCGGTCTCGAAGGACTCGGCCAGGCGTTGCTGCAGGTCGCCGCGTACCTTGAAGCGGTCCACCACGACATCGATGGAATGTTTCTTCTGCTTGTCCAGTTTCGGCAGTTCATCGAGTTCGTACAGCTTGCCATTGACCCGCGCGCGGACGAAGCCTTGGGCGCGCAACTCGTCGAAGACCGCCAGGTGCTCGCCCTTGCGCTCGCGGATCACCGGGGCCAGCAGCATCAACTTGCTGCCTTCGGGCAGGGCCAGCACCTGATCGACCATCTGGCTGACGGTCTGCGCTTCCAGCGGCTCATCGTGATCCGGGCAGCGTGGCGTGCCGACTCGCGCATAGAGCAGGCGCAGGTAATCGTAGATCTCGGTGATGGTGCCCACGGTGGAGCGCGGGTTGTGCGAGGTGGACTTCTGCTCGATTGAAATGGCCGGCGACAGGCCTTCGATGGTGTCCACGTCGGGCTTTTCCATCATCGACAGGAACTGCCGGGCGTAGGCCGACAGCGATTCCACGTAGCGGCGCTGGCCTTCTGCGTAAAGGGTATCGAAGGCCAATGAGGACTTGCCTGAGCCGGACAGGCCGGTGATCACGATCAACTTGTCGCGCGGCAGGGTCAGGTCGATGTTCTTCAGGTTGTGGGTGCGAGCCCCACGGATCAGAATCTTGTCCAAAACAGCCTCGCGTGGCGGGCGAAAACCGGAAATTATACGGCCCGGACGGCGGCGCGGCAAAATTACGCGCCTGTGCCAGGTAGAGGATGACTGCTAGAATCGCCGCCGGTTCATTCGAGCGAGACCCCCACAAATGCAGGACCCCTACAGCGAACGCATGAATGCCAGCGAAACCCGCGCAGCTTCCGGGCTGGCCATGGTCTTCGCGTTTCGCATGCTTGGCATGTTCATGGTGCTGCCGGTGCTGGCGACCTATGGCATGGACCTGCAGGGCGCCACACCGGCGCTGATCGGTCTTGCCATCGGTGCTTATGGTTTGACCCAGGCGGTGCTGCAAATTCCCTTTGGCATGTTGTCTGATCGCATTGGCCGTCTGCCGGTGATCTACTTCGGTCTCTTGCTGTTCGCGCTGGGTGCCGGGCTCGCGGCCATGGCCGACTCTATCTGGGGAGTGATCGCCGGGCGGGTACTGCAGGGCGCCGGGGCGATCTCGGCTGCGGTAATGGCGCTGCTTTCCGACCTGACCCGCGAGCAACATCGGACCAAGGCCATGGCCATGATCGGCATGAGCATCGGCGTATCCTTTGCGGTAGCCATGGTCATCGGGCCGTTGCTGACACAGGCATTCGGGCTTTCCGGTCTGTTCTGGATAACGGCGGCGCTGGCACTGCTGGGTGGCGTGATCGTCGCGACCCTGCCACGCGCTCAGCAGCATCTGCAGCATCGTGAATCGGGGCTGGCGAAGCAGGCGCTGGGTAAGACCTTGCGCCATCCGGATCTGCTGCGTCTGGATTTCAGCATTCTGGCCCTGCATGCCATTCTCATGGCCAGTTTCGTCGCGTTGCCGCTGGCGCTGGTGGATGAGGGCGCGCTGCCCAAGGAAGATCACTGGTGGGTTTACCTGACGGCGCTGCTGGTCGGTTTCCTGGGGATGATTCCGTTCATCATCTATGGCGAGAAGAAGCGCCAGATGCGGCGGGTGCTGCTGGGTGCGGTTGGGGTGCTGCTGCTGTGCGAGCTGTTCTTCTGGCTGTTCGGGCATGGCCTGTGGGCTCTGGTGTTCGGCATGGTGATCTTCTTCACGGCCTTCAATCTGCTGGAAGCCTCCTTGCCGTCGCTGATCAGCAAGGTCGCGCCAGCGGGCGGCAAGGGCACGGCGATGGGGGTGTATTCCACCAGCCAGTTCCTCGGTGCGGGGCTGGGCGGGATTCTCGGTGGCTGGCTCTACCAGCTGGGTGGGCTCGATCTGGTGTTCGTCATTTGCGCGGCGCTTGCCGGGGTGTGGCTGTTGGTCGTGCGGAGCATGCGCGAGCCACCTTATGTCAGCGGTCTGCGGCTGCCGCTGTCGGAAGCGGCGCGGGCCAATCCGGATCTTACGGCGCAGTTGCTGGCCGTGCCCGGCGTGTCGGATGCGGTCGTGCTGGCCGATGAGGGGGCCGCCTATGTCAAGGTGGATGCGCAGGTGATCGACAGGGCCGAGCTGGATCGACTGGTCGCATAGCAGGTCTTTGAAAAGCATAGGTAGTATTTTCAACAGCCTGTTAGCTCCGTTGCCGTTCGCCGAGCCACATGGCTGCGGCGGTTTTACCGCCTTTGTGGCACCGCACCGGCACTGATGCGACATGGCTGGCAAAAATACCGCTGGCCTGCAACTCGCGCTCATGTCCTGTTGGATGGTCCGGATGGCTGAGGTAAGATTCGCGGTCATTGGCTTTTTCCTGTTCGCAGGAAGTTTTGCCCAGCCAGCCCAATTCATGTTCCAGATAAGGAGTTACCCATGGCCAGAGGGGTGAATAAAGTCATCTTGATCGGCAATGTCGGCGGCGATCCGGAAACCCGCTACATGCCCAATGGCAATGCGGTGACCAACATCACGCTGGCGACCACCGACAGCTGGAAGGACAAGCAGACCGGCCAGCTTCAGGAGCGCACCGAATGGCACCGCGTGGTGCTGTTCGGCAAGGTTGCAGAGATTGCCGGTGAGTACCTGCGCAAGGGCTCGCAGTGCTATATCGAAGGGCGTCTGCAGACCCGCGAGTGGGAGAAGGACGGCGTCAAGCGCTACACCACGGAAATCGTGGTCGACATGGGCGGTACCATGCAGCTGCTCGGTGGCCGTGGTGGCAGCTCCGACGATGCGCCACGCCAGTCGCAGCCGCGCCCGCAGCGTGAACCGCAGCAGGCGGCACGCCCTCAGCAGTCCCAGCCGAAGCCGGTCGCCCAGCAGCCGGCAGCCGACTACGACAGCTTCGACGACGATATTCCGTTCTAGAGTTCACTCCATGCGAATGCGCCTGATGCTGTTGGGCGGCGGCAATGCCCTGGGCCAGGCGCTCATCCGCCTTGGCGCCGAGGAGGATATCAATTTCCTCGCGCCGTGCCCGCCCGACAGGGGCTGGGATGCGTCCAGCCTGACCGAATTGCTCGACGACAACCGCCCGGACGTCGTGATCAACCTTGCCTATTATTTCGACTGGTTCCAGAGCGGGAAGGTCGACGAGACCGTGCTGGCCAGCCAGGAGCGCGCCGTGGAGCGTCTGGCAGAACTCTGCCAGCACCATCAGCTCGTGCTGCTACAGCCGTCCAGCTACAGGGTTTTCGATGGTGCGCGCACCACGGCCTACAGCGAGAAGGACGAAGTTGCTCCGCTGGATGCCCGTAGTCGCGCGCTCTGGCGTGTCGAGCAGACTGTACGGGCGCTCTGTCCCCGGCATGTTCTGCTGCGTTTCGGCTGGTTGCTCGATGACAGCCCGCATGGTTTGCTGGGGCGTTTCCTGCAGCGTCTCGAACAGGACGAGCAGCTGGTACTCGCCGACGACCGGCGCGGCAACCCTACGCCGGTGGATGATGCCGCGCGGGTCATGCTGGCCGTCATCAAGCAGCTCGACTGCCAGGCCCCGCTCTGGGGTACCTACCACTATGGCGGGCATGAGGCATCGACGCCGCTGGTGGTGGCCCAGGCGCTGTACACCGAGGCCAGCCAGCATCGGCCCTTGAGGGTCGAAAGCCTGACGCCGATCGCTCACGCCGACTGTGACGATGCGGCGGACGAGCCACAGCATGGCGTGCTGGCCTGCAAGAAGATCTTCAATACCTTCGGTATCAAGCCGCGTGCCTGGCGCACGGGGTTGCCGAGTCTGCTGGAGCATTACTACCGTCATGGCTGAGTCCCCGATCCTGGTGACCGGGGGGGCTGGCTTCATCGGCTCCAATCTGGTCGATGCACTGCTGGTCCGTGGCTATTCGGTGCGGGTGCTGGACAATCTGTCCACCGGCAAGCGCAGCAACCTGCCAGCTGATGATCGGGTCGAGCTGATCGAAGGCGATGTGGCTGATGCGCAGGTGGTGCGTAGCGCCTTGCAGGGCTGTGCGGTTGTGGTGCACCTGGCGGCGGTGGCCTCGGTGCAGGCTTCGGTGGATGATCCGCTCGGTACCCATCGCAGCAACCTGATTGGCACTCTCAACCTGTGCGAAGCGATGCGCGAGGCGGGTGTGCGTCGTGTGGTCTTCGCGTCGAGCGCGGCGGTCTACGGCAATAATGGTGAAGGCCAGGCCATCGATGAAGACACGCCAAAGTCCCCTCTGACCCCCTATGCGGCGGACAAGCTCGCCAGCGAGCACTATCTCGATTTCTATCGGCGTCAGCACGGGCTGGAGCCGGTGGTGTTCCGCTTCTTCAATATCTACGGTCCGCGTCAGGACCCCTCTTCGCCGTACTCCGGTGTGATCAGCATCTTTACCGAACGTGCCCAGCAGGGATTACCCATCACCGTATTCGGCGATGGCGAGCAGACCCGTGATTTTCTCTATGTCGGCGATCTGGTCGAGTTGCTGGTGCAGGCGCTGGAGTGCAATGAAACCCAGGAAGGCGCGATCAATGTCGGGCTCAATCACGCCACGTCGTTGAATCAGCTGCTGGCGGCGATTGGCGATGTGCTTGGCGGGCTGCCGCCGGTCAGCTACCAGGCGGCGCGCAGTGGAGATATTCGCCATTCGCGGGCAAACAATGCGCGACTGCTGCAGCGCTTTCGGTTGCCCGAGCCGGCGACCGATATGCGCAGTGGACTGGCGAGACTCCTGAATCGCTAGCAGGTTAGAGGCCGTAGCCTGGATTAGCCGAAGGCGTAATCCGGGTTTCCGAAGGCGTAATCCGACAATTCGCAGGCACAATCCGAAGCTTCGAAGGCAGACCTTGGTTCTGCCCATTGGGTTGGTGAGGCGTCGAAAACAACAAAGGCGCCCGAGGGCGCCTTTGTCTGGTCTGCGATTCGGCGATTGCCGTTTCGTCAGAACTTGTAGCCGAGGCCGACCATGTAGACCATCGGGTCTACGTCCACGTCGACTTTGACCTTGTCTCCGAGAATGCTGGTGGTTCCGGTGGTGTCGATGTCGATATAACGGACCTGGGCGTTGATCATCAGGTTGTCGGTCAGCATGTAATCAGCGCCAACCTGAAAGGCCAGGCCCCAGGAGTCTTTGATATCCAGGCCGTTGAAGCCTTTACCTTCGGCTTCGCTGGACAGTTTGTCATCGAAGAACCAGGTGTAGTTGATGCCGGCACCAACATAGGGTTGAAAGGCGGCCTTGCTGTCGAGTGGGTAGTAGACCACGCTCAGGGTCGGCGGCAGATGCTTGAGCTCGCCCAGTTTCCCATTCAGGCCGGCATAGGGGCCGGGCATTCCTTTTACGCCGACGTCATGGCTGAACGGGCTGGCTGCCAGCAGTTCGATGCCGATCTTGTCGGTCACCATATAGGCGAAGTTAAGACCCAGCTGCGTATTGCTATCCAGTGTGGCTTTAGTGCCGGCGACGCTGGTTCCGAGCGCGCCGACATAGATGTTGCCGCTATCCTCACGCGGATCAACAGTAATCGCACCAGCGCGAACGATGATGTCACCGGCCTGATGGGCCTGGGCGACGGGAGCGGCGAGAGCCACGGCCAGCACGGAAGCGGTAAACAGGGTCTTGCGCATATTGAAACTCCATCGAGACATGGTGCGTTGCGAGTGGGGGCAATGGTAGGGCGCGCCGTGTGGCTGTTTTTGATCCAGCTCAATAAAAGGTTCGGCTTTACCGGGGCTGCGACCTAATGTCCGGGTTGCCTTCGCTTCTTCATCTAGATGATAATGTTTCTCTTTCGAGTTTGACCTTCGTCTGCAAGGACCCTTAATCAATGCAAGCTCTTATACCCCGCCTTCTGGCGGTCGCCCTGTTGCCGTGCTGCGTGCAGCTGCATGCAGCTCCGCTGGATGCAGCGCTGGAGGAGAGCCAGCGTCTGGCCGCCGAAGCCAAAGCGTCCCAGGCACGCATCGAGCAGCTCGACGATGCCACCCGGCAAATGCTCAACGATTATCGCAATGCGTTGCAGCAGGCCGAGGCACTGAAGGCGTACAACAAGCAGCTGGTCGAACTCACCGCGGCGCAGCGCAAGGAACTCGAAAGCTTTCAGCGCCAGCTCGACAGTATCGAGCGTACCCAGGAGGCGGTAACGCCGCAGATGGTGCAGATGGTCGAGGTCTTGGGCGAATTCATCGCCGCCGACCTGCCATTCCTGCCGGATGAGCGTGCTGACCGGCTGGCGCAGTTGCAGGATCTGCTGCCGCGCGCCGATATCAGCCTGGCGGAGAAATATCGGCGCATTCTTGAGGCTTATCAGGTCGAGAGCGACTATGGCCGCACCCTGGAAGCCTGGCGCGGCGAGCTGCCGGTAGACGGCGGTACGCGCAGCGTCGAGTTCCTGCGTCTGGGGCGGGTGATGCTCTATTACCAGACCCTCGATGCGCATGAGAGCGGCTGGTGGAATCCGCAAAGCGGCAACTGGGAGGTGCTTGACGGCAACGCTCGCCGGCCCGTCACTCAGGCCATTGCCATCGCTCGTCAGCAGCAGGCACCCGATTATCTCGTGTTGCCCGTCAAGACCCTGGCCAGGGAGGCTACGCAATGAGCCGTCTGCTAATAATGATTTTTGCCGGCCTGTTGCCGGCGCTGGCCCAGGCAGCCGAACCGCTGACGCCCGATCAGTTGCTGCAGCGCATTCGCAGCGAGCGTGCTGCCGAGGTCGAGGCGATGCAGGCGCGCGAGCAGGCCTTTATCCGTGACCGCAGCGAGCAGGCGCAGCTGCTGTCGCGTGCTCAGGCTGCGCTGAATACCCAGAAGGCCGAAGCCGAGCGGCTCAAGGCCGAGTTCGATCGCCAGGAAGCCGAGCTTGCCGAGCAGGAGAAGTTGCTGGCCCAGCGGGTCGGTCATTTGGGCGAACTCTTCGGCGTGGTACGCCAGAGCGCCGGAGATATTGGCGGCCAGTGGCAGGATAGCCTGCTCAACATGCAGTATCCCGAGCGAGTGCAGCGCTTGAAGGCACTGGCGGAGAGCCGGGCCTTGCCTTCGGCGGAAGATCTCGATGGCTTCTGGATGACCTTGCTGGAGGACCTGGCCGCCAGTGGCCGGGTCGAGCGCCTCGAATTGCCGGTGGTCGGTGTCGATGGGCAGCGCAATGTGTTGCCGGTGCTGCGGGTCGGCAGTTTCTCCGCGTTCAGTCCCGATGCCTTTCTGCGTTACGACGCCGGTGCCGGTGAGCTGCTGGCCCTGCCACGCCAGCCAGCCGGCATGGGGCTGGTCGATGATTATCTGAGCAGCCGCGATGCGCTTGCCAGTTTGCCGGTGGACCCGAGTCGTGGAACGCTGCTGGCGCAATTGCAACTGCAACCGGATCTCTGGGCTCGTTTGCAGCAGGGTGGAGTGGTTGGCTGGGTGATCGTGGCGCTTGGGTTTCTCGGACTGTGCCTGGCGTTCTGGCGCATGCTCTGGCTGGCCGGTGTCTCCCGTGCCGTTGGCCAACAGATGCGCGACCTGACCGATCCGCGCGCTGATAACCCGCTGGGCCGGATCATCGGCGTGCTCGGGCCAAAACCGCAGCTGTCTGATCTGGAAACCCTGGAACTCAAGCTCGACGAGGCGATCCTGCAGGAAACGCCACCGCTGGAGCGTGGATTGCCGTTGCTCAAGCTGCTCAGTGCGGTAGCGCCACTGCTGGGCCTGCTGGGCACGGTGACCGGCATGATCGTCACTTTCCAGGCCATCACCCAGGGTGGTGGCGGCGATTCGCGACTGATGGCCGATGGGATTTCCCAGGCGCTGGTGACTACCGTGCTGGGGCTGGTGGTGGCGATCCCGCTGCTGTTCCTGCACAGCCTGCTGGCCAGTCGCAGCAAGGGGCTGGTGCAGTTGCTGGAACAGCAGAGCGCCGGGCTGATTGCGTTGCATCTGTCCGGAGCGCCGCGTCGTGATTGATACCCCCGCACTCTGGTTGCGTCTGATCGACAGTGCTTATGCGCTGCTTGATTTCATGGCATCCGGCGGCGTGGTGATGTGGGCACTGGCGGGGCTCTGCGTACTGTATTGGACGCTGGTGTTCGAGCGACTGTGGTTTATCCGCCGCGTCTTCCCGCGCTGGGTAGAGTCACGTCGGGAGGCCTGGAGCCAGCTGAGCGGCGAGCCCGGCAACTGGCAGCGTGCCGTGCGTGGTTCCTGGCTGGCGCAGGCACAGCAACAGCTGTCAGGCCCCTTGCGCCTGGGCAAGACCATGGTGGCGCTGTATCCGCTGCTGGGCCTGCTGGGCACCGTCAGCGGCATGATTGCGGTATTCGATGTGCTGGCCCTCAGTGGTACCGGCAACCCGCGCGGCATGGCCGCCGGCGTCTGGCAGGCGACCCTGCCGACCATGGCCGGCATGGTGCTGGCCATCACTGGACTGTTCAGTCAGGCGCGCCTTGAGCGTATCGCCCGCCTGGCGCTCGACCGGCTGGCCGACCAGCTGCGTCACGATTGAGGAATACCGGATGCGTATGCGTCGCCATCATCAGCAGGAAGAAGACACCGGCATCGATCTGACGCCGATGCTCGATGTGGTCTTCATCATGTTGATCTTCTTTATCGTCACCAGCTCCTTCATCAGCGAGTCGGGTGTCGAGGTGCAGCGTCCCCAGGCCGATACCGCCAGCACTCAGGACAAGGGCAATATCTTTATCGCGGTCACCGCCGATGGTCAGGTCTGGATCGACAAGCAGGCAATCGATGTGCGCAGTGTGCGCGCCCACGTCGAGCGCATGCGGGTCGATCAGCCCGATGGTGCGGTGGTGGTGCAGGCCGATCGGGATGCGCGTACCGGGCTGGTGGTGCAGGTCATGGACCAGGCGCGTCAGGCCGGTGTGCGTGACGTGGCGCTGGCGGCCAGCACAGGAGAGGGCTGATGCGTCCAGCGCTGGCTCGCCTGGGACTGTCTTTCGTCATCGCCTGTGTAGTGGCGCTGCTGCTGTTCGCGCTGATGTTGAGCATGGTCAGCCCGCCACGGAGTCAGATCGATGATGAGCGGGTACCCATCGCCAATTTCGTCCGTATGGATGGGCGCAACGAGGAGAGTGCAACCCGTTCCCGACAGCAGGCGCCACAGCCACCGCAGCCGAAAACGCCGCAGCAGCCGACGCCGACCCAGAATATGAGCACACCGGACGCCAGTTTGCCCAAGCTCGATCTCGATCTGCCGAGCATCGACACCGGACTCTCCATTGCAGCAGCGCCCTCGCCGAGCCTCGCCGGCCTTACGGCGGGAGCCGCTCCGCCTGCCGCCGCGCCACCGGCAAACGCAGGGGCGGCGACCAGCCAGCCGGGCGGGCCGGAAAATGAAGTGATGCCGCTCAATGATGTGCGCCCGGAATATCCCTACCGTGCGCGGCAGCAGGGCATCGAGGGGCATATCAAGCTCGCCTTCACCATCAATCCGGCGGGCCGGGTGGAGAACATCCGCGTACTCGAAGCCTCGCCACGCAATATCTTCGACCGTGAAGCACGCCGTGCCGCGGCACGCTGGCGCTTTGCGCCGCGTACTGAAAATGGTGTCGCGGTCTCCCGTGAAGCCGTCAAGACCCTGCATTTCCGCCTGCAAGGAGAACGCTGACATGCCACGTTTCCTGCTGTTGATTTCACTGTTGTTCGTGGCCAGTACACAGGCCGCGCAAAGTATCGATCCTGCCGTGTTCAGAGCGCTGGAGCGTGCCCAGACTGCCCAGGAAAAGGGCGACTACAGCGCGGCACGCAAGGCTCTGGATCAGGCCGAGGCCAAGCCGGACAGTCTTGAACAGGCTCTGCTGTGGCGCAGCCAGGCCTATCTCGCCTGGGCCGAAGGTAACGGCAAGCAGGCACTGGAGCTGTTGGAGAAGGCCGTCGCCAGCGGCAAGCTGGATGAGGAGCAAGTGGCCGGCGAACGCCTGAATCTGGCCCGGCTGAACCTGCTGCAGGGGCGTTACGCGAAGGTTGTCAGCCTGCTTGGCTCGCCTGCCCAGGCCAGTGAGGATGTCTTGCAGATGCTGGTGCAGGCCTATCAGGGGCTGGGGCAGCACGCCAAGGCGCTGCCCCTTGCCGAACGTTATGTGCAGGCCAATCCCAAAGCTGCCGATACCTGGTTGCAGTTTCTGGTGGCAGTCAATGCCGAGCTGAAACGCTATGAAGCCGCAGAGCGCTGGCAGCGGCGTCTGCTGGTACGTCATCCCGATGAAGCCAGAGGCTGGCGGCAACTGGCTGGCTTGCAACAGCTGGCCGGTGCCGAGGGCAAGGCCCTGGCCACCTTGCGCGCCGCCCATGCCAAGGGTGTGCGTTTCAGTGAGTCGGAGCTGGACAATCTGGTGCTGCTGGCCAGCGCGGCGGAACAGCCCTGGCAGGGGGCGAAGCTGCTCCAGGGCATGCTGGAGTCGGGCCTGCTGGCGAGCAATGCAGCGCGCCGTGAGCGGCTTGGCATGCTCTGGTGGCAGGCTCGTGAGCGCTCGCCGGCGGCGCGCATCTACCGTGAGCTGGCCGAGCAGTCCGGTAGCGCCAAGTTCTGGCTGAACGTCGCGCAACTGGAGCTTGAGCAGGCACACTGGCAAGCCGGTCTCGATGCCTTGAAACAGGCCGAACGGGCGGGCGCCGAGCGAAGCAAGGTGCGCGTCTGGCGCGAGTGGGCCGAGGGCGAACTGAGCTTCCAGCGCGAGCGGCAGATCGCCAGCGTCAACTGAACGATTTAGCGGCCACGAATGCCCTGCGTACCTCCAGGCAAGGCTGCCGTAGGAGTGGGCCATTCCCACGAACATGGCCAGCCTGCTGGCATGATTTGCTTCACGGGCATGGCCCGTTCCTGCCCGACGCCTATTCCAGCTCGTAGATCCTGATTTTCTGAGCGTCCATGCGATAGCCGGCTTCGGCCAGTTCGCTGCTGGCGTGTTCGACCCTGAGCGGCCCCTCGATCCAGAAGGGCTGATAGAGCGCATCCATCTTCACCCCCAGTTCGCTGGTCGCGTGTACGATCTGGTTCGACGGCGGTGGCGGTACATGGATGCAGGCGCCGAAGTAGGGCACCAGAAGAAACTCCGTTACCCGTCCTTCCTCGCTGATTTCCAGTGGCACGATATAACCCGGTAGCCGGGCACGGATGCCGTCCAGCGCTTCGACCACCGGCTCCGCCGGGGACTGCTGCGGCGCGGCAGGTCCGCTTTCGGCGGCCAGGGCATCGGCCAGTTGCGACAGGTCATGTAGCGCCAGGGGTGGGGGCGGCGGCGGGGCGCCCTCGGGGATCAGATCAGCCCATTGCAGTTCGCGCACCTCGGCTGAGGCAAGGGAAGCGACAAGGGCGAAGAGTGCGGCAAGCAGCAGGCGTGGCATGGCTTTTCTCATGAGCGGATCGACAGACCGTCGGCCAGGGATTGCCGGTATGCCTGCCAGGCCGGCACGCTGCCTACCAGCAGCCCGGCCAGCAGGATGCCGCCCAGCAGCGACCATTCGTAGGCGCTCGGCCAGGCCAGCGGCAGGTAGAGCCCGTAATGACTTTGCAACGGCGACTGGGCAACCGCAATGGCCAGATAAAGAAGCAGCAGGCCGAACAGCACGCCGGCCAGCGCCAGGCTGAAAGCCTCGGCCAGCAGCAGCCCGGCGATATGCCAGGGGCGGGCGCCGACCGAACGCAGAATGGCCATTTCCCGACGCCGTTCGTTGAGACTGGTGAGAATTGCCGTGAGCATGCCGATCAGCCCGGTGAAGACGACGAACAGCGAAACCACGAACAGCGCCTTTTCCGCCGTACCCATCAGGCTCCAGAGTTCCTGCAGGGCTACGCCGGGCAGCACTGCCAGCAGCGGCTCGCCAGGATGCTGATTGATCTCGCGCTGCAGGGTGAAGGTGGCGATGCGGCTGTCCAGACCGAGCAGGAAGGCGGTGATCTGTTGCGGCTGCAGGTCCAGCTGGCGGGCCTGCTCGGCATCGATGCGCGCCGCGCCGCGCGCCGGCATGCCGTGCTGCCAGTCAATATGCAGCGCCTCCATGCCGGCCAGGCTGATATGCAACGTGCGGTCGACCGGAGTGCCGGTGCGTTGCAGGATGCCTGCCACGCGAAAGGGCTTGTCGTCATGCCGGACCAGGCTGACCGCGGCGACGCCATGAGCCAGCACCAGCTGATCATCGAGCCTGTAATTCAGCGCCTTGGCCACTTCGGCGCCCAGCACCACCTCGAAAGGATCTTCGCCGAAGGGGCGGCCTTCGGCCAGTTGCAGGGCCTGTTTGCGACCGTAGCGGTAGTGCTCGAAATAGGCTTCGCTGGTGCCCATTACCCGATAACCGCGATGGGAGTCGCCGAGAGAAATGGGGATCGCCCAGCTCGTGCGTGGATGATTGGCGAAATGCTCGAAGCTCTCCCAGCGAATATTGTTGGTGGCATTGCCGATGCGGAACACCGAATAGAGCAGCAGGTTCACCGAGCCGGAGCGGGCGCCGACGACAAGGTCGGTGCCGCTGATGGTACTGGCGAAACTGGCGCGGGTTTCATTGCGCACCCGCTCGACGGCGAGCAGCAGGCACACCGACAGTGCGATGGCGAATACCGTGAGCAGGGCGGTGAAGCGGCGGTTGTTCAGGCTCGCCAGCGCCAGGCGCAACAGGAACATCGTCATGCCTCCGCAGGGTGCGCGGCGCGGTTGAGCTCGGCCAGCGACAGGTTGCGGTCGAACAGGGGGGCCAGGCTCTGGTCATGACTGACGAACAGCAGGCTCGACCCGGCGGCCTGGCATTCAGCGAACAGCAGTTGCAGGAAGGCTTCGCGGTTGTCGGCATCCAGCGCCGAGGTGGGCTCGTCGGCGATCACCAGTTCGGGCTGACCGATCAGTGCGCGCGCCGCAGCGACGCGTTGCTGCTGGCCGATGGAAAGCGACTCGGCGCGGCGTCCGGACAATTCGACCGGCAGGCCAAGGTGGGTGAGCAGGCTGGTAGCGGCCTGCTCGACGCTGCCGTAGCGCTCGCGTGCCCGCTCGCTGCGCAGGTGCGAGAAATGGCAGGGCAGCGCGACGTTCTCAGCCACGGAAAGAAAGGGCAGCAGGTTGAACTGCTGGAAGATATAGCCGGTGTGATCGACCCGAAAGCTATCCCGCGCGCTTGCCGAAAGCGCGCCGAGATCCTCGTCCAGCAGGCGGACTGTTCCGCGCCCGGCTTTCTGCACGCCGCCAATCAACCCGAGCAGGGTAGTCTTGCCACTGCCGGAGGGGCCTCTGAGGAACAGGCTCTGGTTGCGTTCCAGTACGAACGTGGGGATGTCCAGCAGCTCCGCCTGGCCAGGCCAGGCGAAACCGAGTTGATGAAGTTCTAGCAGCGCAGTCATGGGCAGAATCTGGATGTGGCCGGCAAGCCGGAGTGTACTGCCTTGGGCAGAGGCCAGGCGGGCATCCTGTATCAGAACGTTATCCGCGCCTTCTCGGCGCGCAGTAGCTTGCCCTGCTGCCCGTTCGGCCCGATGACCTGCGCCTGGATCTTCTCGGTGCCGGGAAAGGCCTCGAACAATTCCTGAAGGTCCAGACCGGGTAACGCATCCGGCGCGCTGCAGCTATAGCGATATCGAGCATGGATATCGCTGTGCATGCCGGCGTCATGCTGTGCATGATCATGGCCGCCTTCTGCGAACAGCGGGCTTTCCAGGCTGGTTTCATCGAGTCTGCAGCCGGCTTCGGTCGACAGACCGAACAGTCTGTCCGGCTGCTCCAGTTGCGCGCGCGTGTCTGCCACCTTGTGCTTGTCTGCGGCATTGTTGGGAGCATGCTCGAAGCCCAGCAGGTTCACCGCCGGGCTGCGCAGTTCGATTTCCAGGCGCGTGCCCTCCAGCGCCGCGTCAAGCTGGGCGACGCCGTGTTCGTGGGTGCCGAGGCTGGCATGCTCGTCGTGATGATGGTCGTGGTGATGATGCTCGCCGGCATGTGTGATGGCTGGCAGCAGGGCGAAGGGAAGGGCAAGCAGCAGGTGGCGCATGTCGGTCTCCTTGAAGTTATCGTTACATTATAACAAGAAGGTGCGGCTGGCCAGCCCTGGCGTGGCATGGGAGCATTCCGCTGATTTTTCCAGGAGACACGCAGGTGATTCGAATTCGCGGCCATATCGGCGAGCTATCAGTGGATCTCAGCATCGAGATGGATGATCAGGACTGGGCGCAACTGGCGCAGCAGTTGCCGGATCTTGTCCGGGGTGGACAGCCCGCGCGCGCCACAGAGTCGGACGACCTCTGGCTTGCCGCGTTGCAGCTGGTGCGCGAAGCGGGGCAGGTGGATGGTCCGCAGTTGCTGGCGCAGCTCGAAGCCATGGCCGGTAGCGCCCAGGCCGGCAAGCGCCTGCTGGTGCGTTTGCGTCACAGCGCGCAGGTGCGGGTACAGAGTGGCGCGGATGCGCCCGTGTTCAGCTGGATCGGTTGAGGCGAGCTACAGGCGCGATGTCTGGAAGGTATCGCAGCGCGCCGGTTCGCCGCTGTCAAAACCGGTCCGAAACCATTTCATCCGCTGCGCCGAGGTGCCGTGGGTGAAGGCATCGGGGACGACCCGGCCCTGGCTCTGCTGCTGCAGGCGGTCGTCACCGATGGCACTGGCGGCGTTCAGTGCATCCTCCAGATCGCCTTCTTCGAGCCAGTCATGGCGTTGCTGGGCGTGATAGGCCCAGACGCCGGCGAAGCAGTCGGCCTGCAACTCCTGGCGCACCAGCAGGCCGTTGTCGCCTTCCATCCGTGCGCCGCGCTGACGCGCCGCCTGCATCTGCCGGGATATGCCCAGCAGGGTCTGCACGTGATGGCCGACTTCGTGGGCGATTACGTAGGCCTGGGCGAAATCGCCGGCCACTGCGAAGCGCGAGGCCATTTCGTCGAAGAACTGCAGGTCCAGGTAAACCTGCTGGTCGCCGGGGCAGTAGAAAGGACCCACGGCGGAACTGGCGAAACCGCAGGCCGAGTTGACGCCGCCGCGAAACAGCACCAGCGTCGGATCGCGATACTGCCCGCCGGATTGCCGGAACAGCGCGCGCCAGGTGTCTTCGGTATCGCCGAGGATGGCCTGGACAAAGGCTATCTGAGGATCATCGCCATTGGCTGCCGGGCTGTCCTGCTGGGTAGGGAGCGAACCGCTCTGGTTGGCCAGTTGGCCGAGGATCTGCAGCGGGTCCTGGCCGGACAGCAGGCCGATCACCACGACCACGGCGATACCGGCGAGGCTCAGCCGACCGCCACGACTGCCGCCCCTGGCATCCACTACGTTGTCGCTGCGCCGCGCCTTTTTCCAACGCATGTTCGCATCCTTCGCAAATGGCTCGCTGGCCAGGGTTCGTGACGTGCTTCTGCATCGCTGGCGCGACAGGGCGCAAACGAAAAGGGTCCGTTGCCGTTTCAGAAACCGCAACAGACCCTTGGACCTGCTTCGCCACACGCAAATTCCGCGTGGGGGATGCTTCGTCTTCCAGCTTAGTTACCGGGGTAGCTGTTAAGTACCGACTCGCGACCCTGCTTGTTCAGGCCGATGACCTGATAGGCGTCCTTGCGATCGCCCATTTCCATGCCCGGCGAGCCCATCGGCATGCCCGGAACCGCCGCGCCGATCAGGTCGGGCTGGGCACGCAGCTTGAGGATGTCGGCGGCGGGTACGTGGCCTTCGACGAACTTGCCGTCGATCACGCCGGTGTGGCAGGAGCCCAGACGATGCGGCACGCCGAGCTTGGCCTTGACTGCAGACATGTTTGGTTCGACGTGATCGGTCACGGCAAAGCCGTTGTCTTCCAGATGCTTGATCCAGTCCTTGCAGCAGCCGCAGTTGGCATCGCGGTGTACGTCGATGGCGATGGGCTCGGCGGCCTGGGCGAGACCGGCGAAAAGAACGGTGGCGAGCAGCAGACGACGCATGGGGAATCCTCCGAACAGAATAGGGGAAGGATACGCCCTGCTCATGACTTGCCCAAGGGGTTGACTGTGAGCGAATGTCGCAGCTGGCGGCGCGCCATGCCGTCGTTTGCCGCGAACCAAACACCGGCGGAGCGGGTCGGATAGGGCTCGGGGTGCGAGAGTCATCAAGGGAGTTTTCGATGCGTTTTGCCCGCTTCGTGCTGATCGTACAGGCCGTGCTCATGGCGGGCCTCAGTCTGGCTTATTGGGTGCGGCCCTACGAAATGGCCAATCTCAACGGCATGCTGCTCATGGAAAGCGCTTCGGTCAGCCATATGCGTGTCTATTACGGTGGCTTGCAACTGGGGCTGGCGCTGTTCCTGCTTTGGGCCGCGCGTGCGCCCGAGCGGGCACGACCGGCGCTGGTAATGCTGATGATCACTCTGCTGGCGCTGGTGCTGGGGCGGCTGGTTTCGCTGTGGCTCGATGGTGGCGCGTTGATCGGCTTCGATCTCGCCTCGCTGATCTATCGGGTACTGGCCGCTGCACTGGCCGCCGCGGCCTGGCTGGCGATTCGCGAAAGGCCCGAGCCTGAACCCGAGCGGATCGAACCGCCGACCCGGCGGCTGCCTGACGAGGCACCGAAGCCGTTTCGCCTGGGTGATGAGCCGACCTCTGTCCAGGCCGCGCCGGAACAGTCGCCTGCCCCCTTCCGCAAAGGCACGCCGTCTCCGTAGTCGGTGCGTTACGTCAGGGCTTATTGCTCTGGGCGAGGCGTTCGTAGCGCTGGGTAAGCGCGTCGAACTTCCACAGCAGGGTTTCAGTGGTGGTGACGATGACCGTCGGCACGTAACGGGAGTCGTCGGCGAGGCTGAAACCGGCTTGGGCGAATCGCCATTGTGTTGCGATCCGCTCCAGTTCCTGATTGATCTCGGGTGTATTCTGCAACGCCTGGCGCAGCGTCTGCAGCCCCGTATCGAATTCCTTCACCGCCGTTTGAAAGTCGTTGTGCAGCCGGTCATCCGGCAGCCGCCAGCTCAGGGCCAGGTACAGCTTGGCGATGCGCTGGCTGAGCATGCGCTGGCGACCGCTGCGGTTGACCAGCCCGGCGACCTGACTGCCGCTGTGCTGCTCGATCAATCCCACCAGCTTCTCGCTCTGGGCTAGAAAGGTGTCGCTGAGCCTGAGCGTCTCCAGCGATCCGCTCTTGCTCGGACTGGAAAGTGCGGCTTCACGAAAGTGCTGCCAGGTTTCCTGTGCTTCGTTCAGTGCGGCGCGTATTGCAGGCGTCGGGGCGTATTCGGCGAGCAGCTGGGTATTTTCCTCAAGCGTGGCGACGCTCAGATCGAGTTGCTTGATGGCCAGTTCGGCGCGGGTCTCGGTGCCGATCATCAGGTAGCTCTTGGCGATACGCTGGCTGAGCATGCGCTGCATGCCGGCGCGGTTCACGGCCTCGGCGTCGCTGATGGCGGCGTGAGCGGGAAGGCTGCCGAGAAGAAGGGCTGTAGCCAGCAAGAGCCGCGAAAGGTGCTGGAACATGATGGGATCCTTGTTCGGTTGCATGCTGTCGGTACAGCGCGAGTCCTGAAACGACGCTGTCGGGGCCGGTGGTTCCGGCCCCGACGCTGCCGGTGCGTCTCAGTAGCTGTATTGGAGCTGTGCCCAGAGCTTCTCGGTATCGACCGAGAAATCGTCCGCGTCATAGCCGGCGTATTTGACGGTGGCGACCAGGCCCTTCACCAGCGGAATGGCGCGGCTGTAGGAAATATCCAGTTCCTCGCCGTATTGCTGGCTGCCGCGTTCGGCGCGGAAGTCGTGGTACCAGAGCTGCAGGGTGCCGCCGAACAGTGGCAGGCTGCCGCCGACGTAGACGTCCTGCACGCCGTCAGCCGGGGTCAGCAGGAAGGTGTCGGCCCAGCCCTGAAAGGCATGCTTGGTGGCCAGCGGTGTCTGGAAGGCGCGGTTGCCGGCGCCGCTGCTGTCGCCGCCAAGGACTTCCATGCCGCCTTTGAGCGCCACGCCCTTGATCGTGTAGCCCAGTTCGGCCAGGTAGTACTCGCTGCTCAGTTCCAGCGGGTTGTCGGCGTAGTCCTTCTGCCGGGCGTATTCGAGCACGTAGCTGACGCCCTGGACGGCACCGTTCAGGCGTACACCCGTGGTCTTGCTGGAGAGGCTGCCGAGCATGGCGGCACTGTTGACGCTGGCGATATTGTCCAGCCCCAGCAGATAGCTGTAGGCCGTTACCGTCAGCTCCGGCATGGCCTGGTAGCGAGCATTGATCAGGTGGCTGTGGCCTTCGATATTGGCCGGGTTGGTGAAGTTGTCGAAGCGGTTGTCTTCTGGGCCGAAGATGCTGTTGATGTTGTCGATATAGGCATAGGTCAGGGCCAGGCCGTCGATGGGCTTGAGCTGGCCGAGCAGGCCGTCGTAGGTCTGCTCGTTCTGCCGCCAGCCGACGCCGCCGACGAAGCGCTGGTTGTCCAGGTTGATCCGCTGGCGACCGACCACGGCGCTGCCCTGGGCATGGTCATAGCGCAGCAGCGCCTGGTTGATCTCGCTGCCATCCGGATCGGGCACCGCCGAGTAGTCGGTCTGGCCGTTGCGGGTGTTGTTGTAGGCCGCTTTCCCCAGGCGGCTGAGGTTGTCCGCTTCGACCAGCGCCGAGAGGCCGTACCAGGAGCCGGTCTGCACGCCGATGCGGGTGCGCAGCGTCTGTGCGTTGGCATGCCTGAGTGCGTTGTCCTGATCGACATGCTCGTAGCGATAGCGCAGATCGAAGATCGGTTTCGCCTCAGTGAACAGATTGCTGAAGTTTTCTTCCGCGCTTGCGGCAGTGTTGACGGCCAGGCCTGCGGCGAGCAGGGCGAGGGCCAGACGTGAGGGTTGGATGCTGCTCATCGTGATGCTCCTTGTTGGCGTTGGGGCGAAAGATAGGCTGCTTACGATCTTTGCCATTGATTGCCGTCAAGGTGCTTAAAAAGCTGTCTGGAATGGGGCTTTTACGACATTTCGCCCTTGATCCCAGACAAACTCGGAACGTTTGGAAGAGCGCGCATCCGTGCCTGAAATGCACTTTGCCATCCTGGTTCTGGGCTGCTCAGGCCCTGGCCTGGTCATGCTCCAGTGACCAGACGGCGGCTTCGACGCGCGAGCGCAGGCCGAGTTTGTGCAGCAGGTTTTTCACATGCACCTTGACCGTGCCTTCGCTGATGGCCAGCTTGCGCGCGATCATCTTGTTGGTCTGGCCCTTGGCGATGAGCCGCAGGACATCCTTCTCGCGCTTGGTCAGGGTTGATGCCTGGCTGCCGTGGCCCGGTTTGGGACGTTCGCGAATGGCTTCGGCCAGCACCTGGGTCAACTCGGGGCTCAGAGCCAGCCGGCCCTGCGCGGCCAGGCGAATCTGGCTGATCAGGTCTTCCGGCTCGATATCCTTGAGCAGGTAGCCGTCCGCGCCAGCGCGCAAGGCGGCGAGCACATTGGTGTGGTCGTCGGAGACGCTGAAGATGACGATGCGCGCATCGATTCCGTTCGCGCGCATCTGGCGGATGGTTTCCAGTCCGTCCATGCCGGGCATGTTCATGTCGAGCAGGATCAGGTCCAGATCCAGTTCGCTGGCCAGGCGCACCGCCTCTGCACCGTTTCCGGCTTCGGCGGCGGGCAGCAGATCGTCCTCCATGGACAGCAGTGCACGCATGCCGCTGCGCATCATCGGGTGGTCGTCGACCAGCAGAATACGAATCTTGTCGTGGGCGTTCACGGTATGTCGGTCTCCGATTGCAGGGGTATGCGGCGATAGGCCGGGAGGAAACTCAGGTGGACACGCGTGCCGCCTTCGCTGCGTTTGCCGATGCGCAGGTGCCCGTGCAGGCTGCCGGCCCGCTCGGCAAGGATGCTCAGGCCGTAATGACCGCTGGGGCTGTCGTTCACCTCGATGCCAATGCCGTCGTCATCCACGCGAATATGCACCAGGCCCTGTTCGTCCTGATGCAGGCGCAGATCGCACTGGCGGGCCTGGGCATGCTTGATCACGTTGCTCAGCGCCTCGCGGATGATCTGCAGGCAATGGAGCTCCTCGTTGGGCGTCAGCGGGCAATGCTCGAGGCCGTAGTGCAGGCCAATGCTCACCCCGGAATGGCTGCTGAATTCGAGTACCGTGGCGTGCACGGCGGCTGCCAGACCGGGTACGTCGAGCTTGATGCGAAAGGTCGTGAGCAATTCGCGCAATTGCCGGTAGGCCGCGTTGAGCCCGTCCTGAATCGCGCCAAGGGTGGCATCCAGTTCCTCCTGCGGGTGACCATTGGCGATCTGTTTCTTGTAGCGGCTCAGTTGCAGCTTCTGATAGGAAAGCGCCTGCGCCAGCGAGTCATGCAGTTCGCGGGCGATCACCGCGCGCTCTTCCATCAGGGCCAGGCGTGCCTGCTGTTGGGCGAGCTGACTCAGGCCCAGGGAGGCGGCGAAGAGTTCTGCCACGGCGCCGAGCAATTGCTCCTGCCAGGCTTCCAGGGCCACGCCCTGCGCTTGCTCGATGCGCAGGGCGCCCAGCTCGCGAGTGCCCGAACGCAGAGCGAAGCTGATCAGCTCGGTACCGCCGGCCAGCTTGCCATTACCGGTATGGACCGGGCATTGCGCGCAATCGGGTAGACGGCAGTATTCGGGGGGCTGGCGTTCCGAGGTAATGGCGGTATGGGCGCGGAAGCAATTTTTCTCCTCGGTGTGATGCAGGCACAGTGAGACCGGCCCCGAACCCAGTGAGCGCTGCACGGGCAGCAGCAGGCTCGCGAGTTCCGGCACGGGGTCGGCTGAAGACTGATACAGGCTGCGGGCACTGTTGAACAGCAGCTCCAGTGAGTTGTTGCTGCGCTGCAGCTGGGCGGTTTTCTCATCGACCTTGCGTTCCAGGTGGTCGTAGAGATCGGCCAGCTCATCGCTCATCTGGTTGAAGGCGTTGGCCAGCAGTCCCAGCTCGTTGCGGGCGTCGTAATAGGCCTTGCTGCGAAAGTCGCCACGACCGATCTGCCGGGCCAGTCGCGTCAGTTCGCGCAGCGGCGTGATCAGGTTGCTGTAGACGCCCAGCAGCACCAGAAAAGCCATCAGCACAGTGAACAGCAGCGTGCCTATTTGCAGGCCGCGAATGACGGCGAGTTTGTCTTCGGACTTGGTCTGCAAGGCTTTGACGAAGCCGTCGAGTTCGGCAACGAATTTCGGGACTTCGGCACGGAACGCGCGTTTCTGAGGCGGATAGGTCGTCAGCAGCGGCAGCATGGATTCGTTCCAGCGCGTGACCGCTCGGCTGTACAGCAGGTGCAGCGGACTGTTGGGGTTGTGGCCGATTGCCCGTTGCAGGGAGTAGGTCTGCAGCGTGCGTTCGAACTCTTCCATGTGTTCGGACAGCAGCTGGCTTTCATCTTCCAGCGCCAGCAGGGCCAGCCGGTAGGACTGCATGCGCAGACTGCCGGCCTTGTTCAGGGCCTCCGCATCGCCCTGTATGGAATCCGCGAGATACATGCCGCCGAGCATGCTCGCCAGTGTTACCCCGATAACCAGAATAAAGGCGAGGGTGGTGTGCTGAATAATGGAATGGCGCAAGGGCGATTGAGTTATATCGAAATGACTCATGGCGGCGTCTCGCCTGGCAAAGTTGTGCCACGTTACCCGCTGTTCATCGCTTTGCCTATGATCATCGATATACTCCATGCGCGTTAAATTGACGCTGCATGTCTGAAAAGTTGTTTTTGCTACAGCGCTATATGCTTGAAACAATTGAAATTATTCAGGCGCTAAATAGGTATATCGAAAGAGGTAGAAAGGGTATTGCGGAAAAGTTCGAGCCAATGATTGATGATCATGGTCAAGTTTCAGCCTAGTTACTGCTCGTAGCCTCCGCTCCAGATTGCATTAATGGAGCGGAGCGGCCATGACGAATATTGCTAAATGGGATGTGGAAGTTGCCGGTTTCTGGCAATCAACAGGCAAACGGATCGCGACACGGAACCTCTGGATATCCATTCCAAGCCTGCTGCTGGGATTCGCCGTATGGCTGATGTGGGGCATCATCACGGTACAGATGCTCAACCTCGGGTTTCCTTTCGAACCGGCGCAGCTGTTCACCCTGACCGCTATTTCCGGCCTGGCCGGGGCGACGCTGCGCATCCCGGCGTCATTCATGATCCGCATCGCCGGCGGACGCAACACCATCGTTCTGACCACCGCCCTGTTGATGATTCCTGCCGTGGGCGCCGGCATTGCCTTGCAGGACACCACCACGCCGCTCTGGGTCTTTCAGCTGCTGGCCCTGCTGTCAGGGATCGGTGGCGGCAACTTCGCCTGTTCGATGAGCAACATCAGTGGCTTCTTTCCGAAGAACCAGCAGGGGCTGGCGCTGGGGCTGAATGCCGGGCTGGGAAACTTCGGCGTGACCACCATGCAGATCGTGATTCCGCTGGTCATGACCGCCGGTCTCTTCGGTGCCCTGGCTGGTGATCCGATGGTGCTGGTCAAGGACAGCGGCACACTGATCGGGCGGATACCTGCCGGCTCGGACACCTGGATTCAGAATTCAGGCTGGGTATGGATGCTGGCGCTGGTCCCGCTGGCCTTCATCGGCTGGTTCGGCATGAACAACCTGCTGCCGATCACGCCCAATCCGGGGCATACGCTGGGCGCGTTCGGCAAGATCATCGGGCTCTACGGGGTCGGCTTCCTGACGTCCGTGGTGGGCCTGTACCTCTATCTGCCGCAGCCCTTCGGCCTCGGCGTATTGAACATGTGGCTGGCCATCGCGCTGATCATGCTCAGCACCCTGGGCCTGCTGCGGATGATTCCGGGCAGCATCAAACCGAGCATCAAGCGCCAGTTCGGGATCTTCCGCGACAAGCACACCTGGTCGATGAGCGTGCTCTACATCCTGACCTTCGGCTCCTTCATCGGCTTCTCCATGGCGCTGCCGCTGTCGATCACGGTGATCTTCGGCTACATGAACGAGATCGCGGCGGACGGCAGCATCACGCGGGTGGTCAACCCCAATGCGCCCAGCGCCCTGACCTATGCCTGGATCGGCCCTTTCATCGGCGCCCTGACACGCCCCTTCGGCGGCTGGATCTCCGACAAGCTCGGCGGCTCGATCGTCACCCAGGTGATCTCGGTGGTGATGCTCGCCGCCGCGGTGGCGCTGGGCTACGTGCTCAAGCAGGCCTATGGCTCCACTCAGCCGGAAACCTTCTTCTTCGCCTTCATCATCCTCTTTCTGGTGCTGTTCGCCGCCTCGGGGATCGGTAACGGCTCGACCTTCCGCACCATCGGCGTGATCTACGACCGCGAGCAGGCCGGCCCGGTTCTGGGCTGGACCTCGGCGGTGGCGGCCTATGGCTCCTTCGTCGCGCCCATGGTCATTGGCGGCCAGATCAAGGCCGGAACGCCGGAGGTGGCGATGTACGGCTTCGCCGGCTTCTGCGCGCTGTGCCTGGTTCTCAACTGGTGGTTCTACCTGCGGCCCAACGCCTACGTGAAGAACCCCTGAATCATTCAAGCAGAGCAGCGAAGCGGAGTTTTACGCCATGAATATCATGATTGCCTATGACGATTCGCCCAATGCGCGACATGCGCTTGAACGCACCCTGGAAATGTTCGCCCGACTGGAGCCGATGATCATCCTGATTGGCGTCGCCGAAGAAAGTCTGGATACCAGCAGTTCCAGTGAAAGCAACTACCTGAAAGCCAAGGAAGAGTTTTCCACAAAGATAAGAGAGGCTGCAGAGAAGGTGGGTAGTCGTGGGTTGAATGTTGAAGTCGTCATTGGTCAGGGTGATGCAAGGAAAGTCATTCTCAAGGCAGTTGATAGTCTGAAGCCCGATCTGCTGGTTGTCTCCAGGCACTGCGAAGAGTTGGGTGGAGGTTTCATCGCGCACTCGATAGATGCACTGGTCGATGAATTCAATTACATGACCTTTGGCAGCGTCAGTTCCTTTCTGGTCAGGCGCGCACCGTGCCCGGTACTTATACAGGCCTGTCCGGGTTGGACGCAGGAGACGAATAAATGAAAGTCTCGGACCTGTTCAAATACCGGCAACCGGAAATAAGAGCGCTGCATCTGACCTGGATCGCCTTCTATATCTGTTTCTTCGTCTGGTTCAATATGGCGCCGCTGGCCACCAGCATGCTCAAGAGTGCGAACTGGCTGACCGGCGACGATTTGCGCCTGTTTGCCATCGCCAACGTGGCGCTGACCATTCCCGCGCGGATTCTGGTGGGCATGGCGCTGGACAAATGGGGTCCACGGCGGGTGTTTTCCGTGCTGATGGTGACCATGGCGGTGCCGGCGATCACCTTCGCCATGGGCGACACGCGGGTGCAACTGCTGATCTCGCGACTGGTGCTGAGTTCGATCGGTGCCAGCTTCGTGGTCGGCATCCATATGACCGCCATGTGGTTCAAGCCCAAGGACATCGGCTTTGCCGAAGGTTTCTATGCCGGCTGGGGCAACTTCGGTTCGGCGGCGGCGGCCATGACGCTGCCGGCCATCGCCCTGCACGCGTTCGGCGGGGATGACGGCTGGCGCTACGCGATTGCCACGACGGCACTGATGATGGCGGCCTACGGAGTGTTCTACTGGTTCGCCATCACCGATGGCCCGGCGGGCACCGTGCAGCACAAGCCACGCAAGGTCGCGGCCATGGAAGTCAGCAGCTGGGGCGACATGTTCAAGCTGATCATCTGGACCATTCCCATGGTCGGCATCCTCTCGGTGCTGGTCTGGCGCATCGAGAACATGGGCTACATGGATGCGGGCTGGGCCTGGGTCTGCCATGGCGTGATCGTGCTGGTGGTGCTCTACCAGATCGCGCAGATCCTGCGGGTCAACGTGCCGATCCTGCGCAAGGGCGTGCCGGAGGACGACAAGTACCCGTTCAACTCGGTGGCGGCGCTGAACTCCACCTACTTCGCCAACTTCGGCGCGGAACTGGCGGTGGTGTCGATGCTGCCCATGTTCTTCGAGCTGACCTGGGGGCTGTCGGCCACGGCGGCGGGCATCATTGCCGCCTCCTTCGCTTTCGTGAATCTGCTGGCGCGGCCCATCGGCGGCCTGGTCTCCGATCGCTTCGGCAACCGCCGTTTCGTGATGCTGGCCTACATGCTCGGCATCGCCCTGGGCTTTCTGCTGATGGGGCTGATGGGCTCCAGCTGGCCGCTGTTCATTGCCGTGGTCATCACCATTTTCTGCTCGGTTTTCGTGCAGGGTGCGGAAGGCGCCACCTTCGGCATCATCCCCTCGATCAAGCGCCGTATCACCGGGCAGATCTCGGGCATGGCCGGTGCCTATGGCAACGTCGGCGCGGTGTTCTACCTGACCCTCTACACCTTCGTCACGCCCTCGCAGTTCTTCCTGATCATCGCCGCCGGCGCATTGCTCAGTTTCGTCATCTGCTTCTTCTGGCTGAAGGAGCCCGAAGGCGCCTTCGCCGAAGAGTACTTCGTGTCATCCGTCGACCTGGCAATCGCCGAACAGACCGCCGTCAGCAAGTAGCCAATCATCGCCGGCGCGGCCCGCTCGCCGGCAATGCCTGATTCGTAACGCGGACGCCAGCCGCTGGCGCCCGCAAAGGAGAGAAAGATGAGCCATCTGCTCGACCAGCTGCGTTTTTTCAATCGCAAGCAAGGAGAGTTCGCCGACGGTCATGGCGAGACCCGTATCGAGTCCCGCGACTGGGAGAACGTCTACCGCTCGCGCTGGCAGTACGACAAGATCGTGCGTTCCACCCACGGGGTGAACTGCACCGGATCGTGCTCCTGGAAGATCTATGTGAAGAACGGTCTGATCACCTGGGAAACCCAGCAGACCGACTACCCGCGCACCCGCAACGACCTGCCCAACCACGAGCCGCGCGGCTGCCCGCGCGGCGCCAGCTACAGCTGGTACATCTACAGCGCCAACCGGCTGAAATACCCCAAGGTGCGCAAACCGCTGCTCAAGCTCTGGCGCGAGGCGCGGCGCAACATGACCCCGGTCGAGGCCTGGGCCAGCATCGTCGAGGACAAGGGCAAGGCCGAGTCCTACAAGAGCAAGCGCGGCATGGGCGGCTTCATCCGTTCCAGCTGGGACGAGGTCAACGAGATCATCGCCGCGGCCAACGTCTACACCGTCAAGCAGTACGGCCCGGACCGGGTGATCGGCTTCTCGCCGATCCCGGCGATGTCCATGGTCAGCTATGCCGCCGGCAGCCGCTACCTGTCGCTGATCGGCGGCGTGTGCCTGAGCTTCTACGACTGGTACTGCGACCTGCCGCCGGCCTCGCCGCAGGTCTGGGGCGAGCAGACCGACGTGCCGGAATCGGCCGACTGGTACAACTCCAACTACATCATCGCCTGGGGCTCCAACGTGCCGCAGACGCGCACCCCGGACGCGCACTTCTTCACCGAGGTGCGCTACAAGGGCACCAAGACCGTGGCGATCACCCCGGACTACGCCGAAGTCGCCAAGCTCACCGACCTCTGGCTCAACCCCAAGCAGGGCACCGACGCGGCGCTGGCCCAGGCCTTCGCCCACGTCATCTTCAAGGAATTCCACCTGGAGAAACCGAGCGCCTATTTCCGCGACTACGCCAGGCGCTATACCGACTTGCCGGTGCTGGTGCGCCTCAACGAGAAGGACAGCAGCCACATCGCCGACCGCTTCCTGCGCGCCTCGGACCTGACCGACAACCTCGGCCAGGAGAACAATCCGGAGTGGAAGACCATCGCCGTCGACGGCAGCACAGGTGAACTGGTCTCCCCGCTGGGGGCGATCGGCTACCGCTGGGGCGAGAAGGGCAAGTGGAACATCGAGGCCCGTGAAGGCAAGGACGGGCGCGAGGTCGACCTGGCCCTGAGCCAGATCGACAGCGGCGAAACCGCCGAGGTCGCCTTCCCCTATTTCGGCGGCACGCTGCACGAGCATTTCCAGCACGCCGAGGGCGAGGCCATCCAGCTGCGCCGCGTGCCGGTGCGCTCGATCACCCTGGCCGATGGCAGCACCGTCAAGGTCGCCACCGTGTTCGACCTGATGGCCGCCAACCTCGGCATCGACCGTGGCCTGGGTGGCGGCAACGTCGCCGCCAGCTACGACGATGCCAGCGTGCCGGGCACGCCGGCCTGGCAGGAGAAGATCACCGGCGTGGCGCGCGAGAAGGCAATCCAGATCGCCCGCGAATTCGCCGACAACGCCGACAAGACCCGTGGCCGTTCCATGATCATCGTCGGCGCGGCGATGAACCACTGGTATCACATGGACATGAACTACCGCGGGCTGATCAACATGCTCATGCTCTGCGGTTGCGTCGGCCAGACCGGTGGCGGCTGGGCGCACTACGTCGGCCAGGAGAAGCTGCGTCCGCAGTGCGGCTGGCTGCCGCTGGCCTTCGGCCTGGACTGGCACCGTCCGCCACGGCAGATGAACGGCACCAGCTTCTTCTACAACCACTCATCCCAATGGCGTCATGAAAAAATGAGCATCCACGAGGTGCTCTCGCCGCTGGCGGACAAGTCGCAATTCCCCGAGCATATGCTCGACTACAACATCCGCGCCGAGCGCGCCGGCTGGCTGCCGAGCGCGCCGCAGCTCAACCGCAACCCGCTGCAGATCTGCCGCGACGCCGAGGCCGCCGGTCTGTCGCCGGTGGACTACGTCACCCGCTCATTGCAGGACGGCTCGCTGAAGTTCGCCTGCGAGCAGCCGGACAACCCGGCCAACTTCCCGCGCAACCTGTTCGTCTGGCGCTCCAACCTGCTGGGCAGCTCCGGCAAGGGCCACGAGTACATGCTCAAGTACCTGCTGGGGACCCGTAACGGCGTGATGAACGAGGACCTCGGCAAGCGCGACGGCTTCAAGCCGACCGAGGCCGAGTGGGTCGACGAGGGCGCCATCGGCAAGCTCGACCTAGTCACCACCCTGGACTTCCGCATGTCCTCCACCTGCGTGTATTCGGACATCGTCCTGCCGACCGCCACCTGGTACGAGAAGGACGACATGAACACCTCGGACATGCACCCCTTCATCCACCCGCTGTCGGCAGCCATCGACCCGGCCTGGGAAGCCCGGTCCGACTGGGAGATCTACAAGGGCATCGCCAAGGCCTTCTCGAAGATGGCTGAAGGTCAGCTGGGTGTGGAGAAGGATCTGGTCACCGTGCCGCTGCTGCACGACAGCCCCGGCGAGCTGGCGCAGCCGTTCGGTGGCAGCGACTGGAAGACCGCCGGCCAGGCGCCGCTGCCGGGCAAGAACTGCCCGAACATGGCCGTGGTCGAGCGCGACTATCCCAGCACCTACAAGAAGTTCACCTCCCTCGGCCCGTTGCTCGACAAGCTCGGCAACGGCGGCAAGGGCATCAACTGGAACACCGACGACGAGGTCGATTTCCTCGGCGAACTCAACTATGTGGTGCGCGAGGAAGGCGTCAGCCTGGGCCGACCGAAGATCGAGACGGCCATCGACGCCGCCGAGGTCATCCTGACCCTGGCGCCGGAAACCAACGGCCACGTCGCGGTCAAGGCCTGGGCCGCGCTGTCGCAGTTCACCGGGCGCGACCACAGCCACCTGGCGTTGCCCAAGGAGCATGAGGCGATCCGCTTCCGCGACATCCAGGCGCAGCCGCGCAAGATCATCTCCAGCCCGACCTGGTCCGGCCTGGAAGACGAGCACGTCAGCTACAACGCCGGCTACACCAACGTCCACGAGTACATCCCGTGGCGCACCCTCACCGGGCGCCAGCAGTTCTACCAGGACCACCCGTGGATGCTGGCCTTCGGCGAACACATGCAGAGCTACCGACCACCGATCAACACCCGTTCCACCGGCTACGTGGCGGGCAAGATGGGCAACGGCAACCCGGAAATCTGCCTGAACTGGATCACCCCGCACCAGAAGTGGGGCATCCACAGCACCTACACCGACAACCTGATCATGCTCACCCTGAGCCGTGGCGGGCCGATCGTGTGGATGAGCGAGATCGATGCGAAGAAGGTCGGCATCGAGGACAACGACTGGATCGAGTGCTTCAACGCCAATGGCGCGCTGACCGCCCGCGCGGTGGTCAGCCAGCGCGTGATGGAAGGCATGGTGATGATGTACCACGCCCAGGAACGCATCGTGAACGTGCCGGGCGCCGAGAGCACCAAGACCCGCGGCGGCCACCACAACTCGGTGACCCGCGTGGTCCTCAAGCCCACGCACATGATCGGCGGCTACGCGCAGCTGGCCTACGGCTTCAACTACTACGGCACGGTGGGCTGCAACCGCGACGAGTTCGTCGTGGTGCGCAAGATGAACAAGGTCGACTGGCTGGACGCGCCCCATGGCAACGAGCTGCCGCAACCCCTGCCGCAAGATATCTGAGGATTTGATGCCATGAAGATTCGTTCACAAGTGGGGATGGTCCTGAACCTGGACAAGTGCATCGGTTGCCACACCTGCTCGATCACCTGCAAGAACGTCTGGACCAGCCGCGAAGGCATGGAATACGCCTGGTTCAACAACGTCGAGACCAAACCCGGCATTGGTTACCCCAAGGAGTGGGAGAACCAGGACAAGTGGAAGGGCGGCTGGGTGCGCAACTCTGACGGCTCGATCAACCCGCGCATCGGCGGCAAGTTCCGGGTGCTGGCGAATATCTTCGCCAACCCCGACCTGCCGAGCATCGACGACTACTACGAGCCGTTCGACTTCGACTACCAGCAGTTGCACACCGCACCGCTGGGCAAGCACCAGCCGGTGGCGCGACCGCGCTCGCTGATCTCCGGCCAGCGCATGGAGAAGATCGAGTGGGGGCCGAACTGGGAGGAAATCCTCGGCACCGAATTCGCCAAGCGGCGCAAGGACAAGAACTTCGACAAGATCCAGGCCGATATCTACGGCCAGTACGAAAACACCTTCATGATGTACCTGCCGCGCCTGTGCGAGCACTGCCTGAATCCGGCGTGCGCGGCCTCCTGCCCGAGCGGGGCGATCTACAAGCGCGAGGAAGACGGCATCGTCCTCATCGACCAGGAAAAATGCCGCGGCTGGCGCATGTGCATCAGCGGCTGCCCGTACAAGAAGATCTACTTCAACTGGAAGAGCGGCAAATCCGAGAAGTGCATCTTCTGCTTCCCACGGATCGAGGCCGGCATGCCCACCGTCTGTGCGGAAACCTGCGTGGGACGTATCCGCTATCTCGGCGTGCTGCTCTACGACGCCGATCGCATCGCCGAGGTGGCCAGCACGCCGAACGAGCAGGACCTCTACGAAAAACAGCTGGAGATGTTCCTCGACCCCTTCGATCCGAAGGTCATCGAGCAGGCGCTCAACGATGGCGTGCCGATGTCGGTGATCGAGGCCGCGCAGAAATCCCCCGTCTACAAGATGGCGGTGGACTGGAAGCTGGCCCTGCCGCTGCACCCCGAATACCGCACCCTGCCGATGGTCTGGTACGTGCCGCCGCTGTCGCCGATCCAGAACGCCGCCCAGGCCGGGCAGATCGGCATGGATGGCGTGCTGCCGGACGTCGACAGCCTGCGCATTCCGCTGCGCTACCTGGCCAACCTGCTCACCGCCGGCGATGAAAAGCCGGTCAGGCACGCGCTCAGGCGCCTGCTGGCGATGCGCGCCTACAAGCGTGCCGAGCAGGTCGAGGGCATCAAGGACATGGCGATTCTGGAAAGCGTCGGGCTGAGCCTGGAACAGGTCGAGGACATGTACCGCTACCTGGCCATCGCCAACTACGAAGACCGCTACGTGATCCCCAGCGCGCATCGCGAGGAGGCCATGAGCGACGCCTTCGCCGAACGCTCCGGTTGCGGTTTCAGTTTCGGTAGCGGCTGCAGCGGGGCTTCGGACACCAATATGTTCGGTGCGAAGAAGGCCAACCGCCGCGACGTGATCAAGACCGTGCAGTTGTGGGAGGACTGAACATGCAGATCCTGAAAGTGATTTCCCTGTTGCTCGACTATCCCGATGAATGTCTGCGCGAGGCACGCGCCGAACTGGCCGAGGCCATCGATGCGGCTCGCGAGATCAGCCCGCAGCTGCGTACCGCGCTGCGGGTGCTGCTCGACGAGCTGAGCGAAGGCGAGCTGATGGACGCGCAGGAGCGCTACACCGACCTGTTCGACAAGGGCCGCGCGCTGTCGCTGCTGCTGTTCGAGCACGTGCACGGCGAGTCGCGCGACCGCGGCCAGGCGATGGTCGACCTGATGGCCCAGTACCAGGCCGCCGGCTTCGCCATCGGCGTGCGCGAGCTGCCCGATTACATCCCGCTCTACCTCGAATACCTCGCCACCCGCGAGGCGCTGGAGGCGCGCGAGGGGCTGGCCGACGTCGCGCATCTGCTGGCGTTGCTGGCGGCGCGCCTGGAGGAGCGCGAAAGCCCGCATGCGGCCTGTTTCCACGCGTTGCTGCAGATTGCCGGCGAGCCGCTGCAGGAGACGCTGGCCGGTCTGCGCGAGCAGGTTGCCGCAGAGGAGCGCGACGACTCGCTGGAGGCGCTGGACCGGGTCTGGGAGGAAGAGCAGGTGAACTTCCTCCAGGCCGAACAGCAGGATCGCTGCCCATCGATGCCGAGCGGGCCGGGCAAGGCCCGCGAGGAAAGCCCGGTGCCGCTGCACTGGACCGATTTCAAGCATGACGGGCAGGCCGCCGCGCTGGCCCAGGAGGTGCGCTGATGTCCAACTTCAATTTTCTGCTGTTCGGGGTCTATCCCTACATCGCCCTGGCCATCTGCCTGATCGGCAGCTGGGCGCGCTTCGACCTGTCGCAGTACAGCTGGAAGGCCGGTTCCAGCCAGATGCTGCAACCCAAGGGCATGCGCCTGGCGAGCAACCTGTTCCACATCGGGATCATCTTCGTCCTGTGTGGCCACTTCGTCGGTCTGCTGATGCCCGAAGCCCTTTATCACCACTTCATCAGCAGCGCCGACAAGCAGTTGCTGGCGATGGTCTCGGGCGGCTTCTTCGGCATCCTCTGCCTGATCGGCCTGGTGATGCTGCTCCAGCGGCGGCTGACCGATGCGCGCGTGCGCGCCAGCTCCAGCCGCAGCGACGTGATGATCCTGCTGGTGCTGCTGGCGCAACTGGTGCTGGGGCTGCTGACCATCGTCGCCTCCACCGGCCACATGGATGGTGCAGTGATGGTGCTGCTGGGCAACTGGGCGCAGGGCGTCGTTACCCTGCAGCCGGTGGCAGCCGCCGAAGCCATCGCCTCGGTGTCGCTGATCTACAAGCTGCACGTATTCCTCGGCGTCACCCTGTTCGTGCTGTTTCCCTTCACCCGCCTAGTGCATATCGTCAGCGCGCCGGTGTGGTACCTGGGGCGGCGCTACCAGATCGTCCGCCAGAAGGGTGTCAAGCCGGCCACGCCGCGCCCGCAGCGTCCGCGTACCTACGAAGCACCTGCGCGCGAAAACACCACGCCGAGCGCAGTGCCCGGCTACGCCGCGACAGACAGCAAGAGCCCGGTATGAGC
Organism: Stutzerimonas stutzeri; assembly: GCF_013522825.1. Taxonomy (GTDB): domain Bacteria; phylum Pseudomonadota; class Gammaproteobacteria; order Pseudomonadales; family Pseudomonadaceae; genus Stutzerimonas; species Stutzerimonas stutzeri_AK. Next base: position 227,922 of record NZ_JAAMQZ010000001.1, on the reverse strand, counting down.
TTTGGGCGGCTGGCGCCTGGTGCGCCCGCCGTCATGGCTGATCCGCGCCAACGTGCAAAAACTTCAGTGAGGTAATCGTCATGGCTTGTGGATGTGGTGGAAGCGCGGGAGGAGGCGGCTGCGGTGGTGGCGCACGCCCGGAAGTCGAGGTGCCGGATGACGCCGCGCTGTTCGAGGAACTGCTGCCTGCAGGGGACGCGGAGACCGATGAGGCGTTGCTGATCGCAAGCAGCGAGCAGGAATGGCCACGGGTACGGGTCAATGGCGTGGAGATCGCGACACAGGCCATCGCCCAGGAGTTGCAGTATCACCCGGCGCAAAGCCGCGACGAGGCCGTCTATCTGGCGGTCCAGGCACTGGTGCTGCGCGAGCTGTTGCAGCAGCGCATCGCCGAGCTGGGCCTGGTGGCAAGGACTGAAACCGGCGAGAGCGAAGAAGAAGCCGCCATCCGTGTGCTGATCGAGCGGGAAGTACCGCTGCCGCTGGCCGGAGAAGAGGCGTGCCGCACGTATTACGCGGGCAATGCGCAGCGCTTTTTCAGTGCGCCCTTGCTCGCCGTGCGGCACATTCTGCTGGCCTGCCCGGCGGATGATGCCGAGGCGCGCAGCCTGGCTCGCGAGCAGGCGCTGGAGCTGCTCGGGCAACTGGGGCAGGCGCCGCAGCGCTTCGCCGAGCTGGCGTTGCAGCATTCCGCCTGCCCGTCGAAGGCGCAGGGCGGCGCACTGGGCCAGATCAGCAAAGGCCAGACCGTGCCGGAATTCGAACGCCAGCTGTTCCGTCTGCCGCTCGGGCTTTGCCAGCAGCCGCTGGAGAGCCGCTACGGCTACCATCTGGTGTTCGTCGACCAGCGCCTCGACGGCGAGCAACTGCCCTACGAGGCGGTGGCCGGCTCGATCCGCGCCGAACTCAACCAGCGCGTCTGGCAGATCGGCGTCGCCCAGTACCTGCAGAATCTGGTGGGTGTGGCGAGCATCGAGGGCATCCATATGCAGGGGGCGGAAACGCCGTTGATGCAGTGAAGCCGCTGAAGGCTGGAGGCTGGACGAGGATGCCGCTTTTTCGTCCAGCCTTCAGCCTTCAGCCCTAAGAGCGCTCAATCCGGGATTCTTGCGATGACTCAACTACGCGACGCCCATGACCGCCCCATCGACTACCTGCGCCTGTCGGTGACCGACCGCTGTGATTTCCGCTGCGTCTACTGCATGGCCGAGGACATGGCCTTTCTGCCGCGCCAGCAGGTGCTCGGGCTGGAGGAGCTGGAGCGCGTCGCGCGGATCTTCGTCGGTCTGGGGGTGAAGAAGATCCGTCTCACCGGCGGCGAGCCGCTGGTGCGTCAGGGCATCGTCGGCCTGTGCGAGCGCATCGCCGCGCTGCCGGGGCTGCGCGAACTGGTGATGACCACCAACGGCTCGCAACTGGTGAAGCTCGCCGCCCCCCTGGCGCGGGCGGGCGTGAAGCGCCTGAATATCAGCCTGGATAGCCTGGATGCGGCGAGATTCCACGCCATCACCCGCACCGGCGAACTGCGTCAGGTGCTCGACGGCATCGCTGCCGCGCGCGCCGCCGGCTTCGAGCGGATCAAGCTCAACGCGGTGGTGATGAAAGGGCGCAACGCCGGGGAAGTCGCCGACTTGGTGGATTTCGCCATCGCCGGCGGACTGGATATCAGTTTTATCGAGGAAATGCCGCTGGGTGAGGTCGGCCGTTCGCGTGGCGAGGGCTTCTGCTCCAGCGACGAGGTGCGCGCGCTGATCGCCGCGCGCCACGCACTGATCGATTCAGCCGAACACAGCGGCGGACCGGCGCGCTACGTGCGCCTGCCGGAGCATCCGCAGACGCGCATCGGCTTTATCTCGCCGCATTCGCACAACTTCTGCGCCACCTGCAACCGCGTGCGGCTGACCGTCGAAGGCCGTCTGCTGCTGTGCCTGGGCCATGAGCATTCCATCGACCTGCGCGCGCTGCTGCGTCGTCACCCGACCCGCGACCAGCCGCTGATCGACGCCATCCACGCCGCGCTGCAGCGCAAGCCGCTGCGCCATGACTTCTCCAGCAGTGGCGAGGTTCAGGTGCTGCGCTTCATGAATGCCAGCGGGGGTTGAAAGGGAAAATGCCAGCGACTTTCATGGGAGCGGGCCATGCCCGCGAAGCCCGGTTCGGGCAGCGGCGCGGCTGCCTTTCGCGAGCATGGCTCGTTCCTACAAGACGTGCAGTGTGTAGCCTGGATCAGCCGCAGGCGTAATCCGGATGCGTGGCTGCGGCCTGGTGCCGCAGTTACCTCGAAAGGGGGTGGGCGTTGGCTGTCGCCGGGTGCAGTCTGTAGGCCGATGATTCTTCCCGGAGAGCTTTTATGGCACACCTCAATACCGACCAATTCCAACCACTGGGCATTGCCGTTCTGACCGTCAGCGATACCCGCACGTCCGACACCGACACCTCGGGCAATACCCTGGTCGATGCGCTGCGAGGCGCCGGGCACCATCTCGTCGAGCGGGGGCTGGTGACCGACGACATCTGGCAGATTCGCGCCAGGCTCGCTGTCTGGATCGCCGATCCACAGGTGCAGGTGGTGCTGATCAGCGGTGGTACCGGCTTTACCGCGCGGGACAACACGCCGCAGGCGGTGGCGCCGCTGCTGGACAGGCAGGTCGATGGTTTCGGCGAGCTGTTCCGCCAGGTTTCAGTGGCCGAGATCGGCACCTCGGCGCTGCAGTCGCGTGCCTTGGCCGGGATCAGCAACGGCACTCTGGTGTGCTGCCTGCCGGGCTCGCCGAATGCCTGCCGCACGGCCTGGGAAAGGATTCTCGGCGAACAGCTCGACAGCCGTACCGGGCCGTGCAACTTCGTCACGCACCTGCAGGCAGCGGTCGCTGGCCAGCCCGACCGCTGCTGTGGGCCACGCTCATGAACCCCTGTGGCTGCGACGGCGACAATCTGCGCCCGGTGGATGAAGCCATCGACGAATTATTGAAGCGGGCGCCGGCGTTGCCGCCGGTCGAACACGTCGCCCTCCCGGATGCCCTAGGTCGGGTGCTGGCCGAGCCGCTGGTGGCGCCCTTTGCCGTGCCGGCCTGGGACAACAGCGCCATGGATGGCTATGCGTTGCGTGCCGCCGACCTGCCGACAGCGGGTGGGTGTTTGCCGCTGGCTGGTCGTATCGCCGCCGGTGACCTGGCCGATGAGCGCCTGCCGAGCGGTCATGCCGTGCGCATCTTCACCGGCGCGCCGCTGCCGCCCGGTGCCGATACGGTCGTGCCGCAGGAGCTGTGCCGGGTCGATGGCGAGGGCGTATGGCTGCCGGCGGTCAGGCTGGGTGAGCATGTGCGGCGCAAGGGCGAAGAGCGGCAGGCGGGCACGCGGGTGCTGGACGCGGGGCAGCGCCTGCGCCCGCAGGAACTTGGCCTGCTGGCGAGCTGCGGCGTCGCCCGCGTCGCGGTCTACCGGCGTCTGCGCATCGGCCTGCTGTCCAGCGGCAACGAGCTGCGCGAGCCCGGAGAGCCGCTGGGCGCCGGGCAGATCTACAATTCCAACCGCTATTGCCTGCTCGGCGTGTTGCGCAGCCTCGGGCTGGAAGTACACGACTATCCGATCCTCGTCGACGAGCTGGCGGCCAGCCGCGACGCGCTGGCGCTGGCCGCCTCGGAGTGGGACATCCTCATCACCTCCGGCGGCGTCTCGGTGGGCGAGGAGGACCACCTCAAGCAGGCCATTCGCGAACTGGGCGAACTGCATCTGTGGCGTCTGGCGATCCAGCCGGGCAAGCCGCTGGCCTTCGGCGAGGTGGCGGGCAAACCCTGGATCGGCCTGCCGGGCAATCCGGCGGCGGCGTTGATCACCTCGCTGGTGGTGGCGCGGCCCTTTCTGCTGCGCGCCCAGGGACTGCGCGAGGTCCTGCCCAAGCCATTGCAGCTGGTGGCCGGGTTCGACTGGAGCAAGGCCAACGGTCGTCGGCAGTATCTGCGTGCGCGGCTGGAGAATGTCGATGGCCAGACGCGCGTCTGCCTGCATGAGCGTCAGGGTTCGGCGATGCTCACCTCGGCCAGCTGGGCCGAAGGGCTGGCCATCGTCGAATGCAACCGTACGCTGGAAGAGGGTGAGACGGTGGAGTATCTGCCGTTCAGCGAACTGCTCGGCTGATACATGAAAACGCCCGGTCGATGACGGGTCGACCGGGCGTTTTCGTGTCTGCGCGTCAGGCCTGGTGGCGCTGCGGCAGCATGCGCAACAGGGTGCCGTCACGGCGCACGTAATGGTGGAACAGCGCCGCTGCGGCGTGCAGGCCGATCAGCCAGTAACCGGCTAACGCCAGCGTTTCGTGCAGTTCCTTGAACTGGCCGGCCAGGTCCTTGTTGGCACCGATCAGCGCCGGCAGCTGGAGGCCGAAGAAGGGGATCGGCTTCTCCGCCGCGCTCAGCGTCAGCCAACCGAGCAGCGGCAGGCCGATCATCAGACCGTACAGCGCCAGCTGCATCAGCTTGGCCAGCGCGCGTTCCCAACCGGCCCCGGCGACCGCCTTCGGCGCCGGATGTATCCAGCGCGCAATCAGGCGCAGCCAGACCAGCGCGAACACCGTCAGCCCGAGCATGAAGTGCCAGTGCTTGAGCAGCTCACGGGGCTCGCTGCCCTTGGGGAAGTTGCCCTTGAGCTCGATGGTGGCGTAGACGCCGGCGATCAGCAGTACCATCAGCCAGTGCAGGGCGATATTCAGGCGACCATAGTGCGCCGTTGGGGTCGATGCGGTCATTTCACACACTCCGGTTGAGGAAATGCGCGTATTGTCGACCGCTTCGATTACGCGAAACTTAATCCCGTGCCGGCGTACCCGTGGCGAGCTGTCGCGGTGAGCGCTGCTAGCGCCTGGCGAGCAGCACCCCGGCCTCCATGTGGTGGGTCCAGGGGAACTGGTCGAACAGCGCGCAGCGCTCGATGCGGTGGGTGTCGTGCAACTGAGCGATGTTCTGCGCCAGCGTCTCGGGGTTGCAGGAGATGTAGAGGATGCGCTCGAAGCGACGGGTCAGCTCGCAGGTGTCCGGGTCCATGCCGGCGCGGGGCGGGTCGACGAAGACACTGCCGAAGGCGTAGCTTTTCAGGTCGATGCCGGCCAGGCGGCGGAACGGGCGCACCTCGTTCAGTGCCTGGGTCAGCTCTTCGGCGGAGAGGCGCACCAGACTGACGTTGTCGATACCGTTGTCGGCCAGGTTGTGCAGGGCGGCATTCACCGAGGACTTGCTGATCTCGGTGGCCAGCACCTTGCGCACGCGGGTGGCCAGCGGCAGGGTGAAATTACCGTTGCCGCAATACAGTTCCAGCAGATCATCGTCACGCTCGCCCAGCGCCGCGAAAGCCCAGTCGAGCATCTTCTGGCAGACCTCGCCGTTGGGCTGGGTGAAGGCGCCTTCCGGCTGGCGATAGCGGAAGGTGCGACCGGCCACCCGCAGTTCCTCTTCGACGTAGTCGCGACCGATGACGATGCGCTTGCCACGCGAGCGCCCGACGAGGCTGACGCCCAGGTTCGCCGCCAACCGCTCGGCCTCGGCCTGCCAGGCATCGTCCAGCGGGCGGTGATAGGCGAGGGTAATCAAGGCATCGCCGGCCAGGGTGGTGAGGAATTCCACCTGGAACAGCTTGAAGGAAAGCGTTTCGCTGGCCTGCCAGGCGGCCTTGAGCTGCGGCATCAGTTCGTTGATGCGACGGCTGGCGATGGGGAAGTCGTCGATCAGGATCGGCGTGCGATTGTCGCCCGGCTCGAACATCGCGTAGTGGCGCTGGCCGTCCTCGCGCCACAGGCGAAACTCGGTACGCAGGCGGTAGTGCTCGCGCGGCGAATCGAAGACCTCCGGCGCCGGTGCGTCGAAGGGCGCCAGCAGCTCGCGCAGCCGCTCGGCCTTGGCGGTGAGTTGAGTGTCGTAGATGGCGGGGTCGAATGGCGGACGGCTCATGAAAACTCTTCGAGGTGGCAAAAATATTCGTAGGGTGGATGATCTTTCCCATCCACCTTCTGCAGGACCAGATGGATGAAGGGGCATCTGCAGGCAACGTCAGCCAGCGAACCAGCCCAGCTTGATCACGAACAGGATCGACAGAATCCACATGGCCGGGCTCAGTTCGCGCCAGCGACCGGCCAGCAGCTTGACCGCTGTCCAGGCGATGAAGCCGAAGGCGATACCGTTGGCGATGGAGAAGGTCAGCGGCATGGCCAGCGCGGCGACCACCACCGGCGCGGCGACGGTCATGTCGTCCCAGTCGATGCCGGCCAGGCTGCTCATCATCAGCACGGCGACGAACAGCAGCGCCGGTGCGGTGGCATAGGCCGGCACGGCGCCGGCCAGCGGTGCGAAGAACAGGCTGAGCAGGAACAGCGCGGCGACCACGCAGGCGGTCAGGCCGGTGCGCCCGCCGGTACTGATGCCCGCGGCGGATTCGATGTAGCTGGTGGTGGTCGAGGTGCCCAGCGCGGCACCGGCCATGGTGGCGGTGCTGTCGGCCAGCAGGGCGCGACCCAGGCGCGGCATTCTGCCGTCCTTGTCCAGCAGGTTGGCCTTCTGTGCGACGCCGATCAGGGTGCCGGAGGTGTCGAACAGATCGACGAAGAGAAAGGCGAAGATCACGCTGATCAGGCCGATATCCAGCGCGCCGGCGATATCCAGCTGCATGAAGGTCGGTGCCAGGGACGGCGGCATCGAGACCACGGCATCCAGCTTCGACAGCCCGAACAGGATCGACAGCCCGGTGACCAGCAATATGCCGATCATCACCGCGCCGGTGACGCGGCGATAGGCCAGCGCGGCGATGACGAAGAAGCCCAGGCAGGCCAGCAGCGGGCCGCCGGCGCTGAGGTCGCCCAGGCCCACCAGGGTGGCGGGGTTGTCGACGACGATGCCGGCATTCTTCAGCGCGATGATCGCCAGGAACAGGCCGATTCCCGCGGCGATGCCGGCACGCAGGGCCAGGGGAATGCTGTTGATGATCCACTCGCGGATCTTGAAGATCGACAGCAGGAAGAAGATCGCACCCGAAAGGAACACCGCACCCAGCGCGGTCTGCCAGGTGTAGCCCATGGTCAGCACCACGGTGTAGGTGAAGAAAGCGTTCAGACCCATGCCTGGTGCGAGTGCGATGGGGTAATTGGCGACCAGCCCCATGATCACCGAGCCGATGGCGCCGGCCAGGCAGGTGGCGACGAATACCGCGCCGTGATCCATGCCGGTTTCGGCGAGGATGCTCGGATTGACGAAGAGGATGTAGGCCATCGTCAGGAAGGTCGTGATACCGGCCAGGATCTCGGTGCGCACGTTGGTGTTGTGCGCCTTGAGTTGGAACAGCTTTTCCAGCATGTGAATCCCCTTGTGTGCCGGTCGTGGCCTGGCGTCTGGTGCGCTTCGGCAATTGGCGTAACGTGGTTGCCTGCTACACAGCAAAGCCCATCGCCGGGCCGGTGGCAAAAAAGCCCCGCATCTTACACCGGCGGCACGTTCGGTTGAATTTCCGGATCACCGCAGGCCGCTGAACGTTTTCGCCCGCGCTTCAGTCGTAATTAGGGTCTGTTGCCGTTTCAGCGCAATCCGCGTTGCTGCGCCAAATATCACCAGGCAAGGCGCGGGACGTAGGTAATGGTGGTTCCCTTGCCAAGTTCCGCAACGCCGCATGGTGATATTTGCCGCGCAACCCGAAGGGCCGGGCCTATTTTTGCGCGATGCGGCGTTTCTCGTCGCTTATTTGGAACAACCAAACTGCGCTCCTCGTGCCTTGCCTCGCGCAAAAACAGGCACCGGCGCGGACGCGCTGAAACGGCAACAGACCCTAGATCCATACGCCTAAACCGTGAGGCTGCCATGAGCGAAGCGACCTGCACCCTTTCCCTCCATTTGAACGGCCAGCAGCATCAGTTGGAGGTCCATCCCTGGACGACTCTGCTAGACCTGCTGCGCGAACGGCTCGACCTGACCGGCACCAAGAAGGGCTGCGATCACGGCCAGTGCGGCGCCTGCACGGTGCTGCTCGATGGCAAGCGCATCAACAGCTGCCTGACCCTGGCGGTGATGCACGACGGCGCGCGGCTGACCACCATCGAAGGCCTGGCAGACGGCGACGAGCTGCACCCGATGCAGGCCGCCTTCGTTCGCCACGATGCCTTCCAGTGCGGCTATTGCACGCCGGGGCAGATCTGTTCGGCGGTGGGCCTGGCCGGCGAGAACCGCGCCCATGATCGGGACGAGATTCGCGAGCTGATGAGCGGCAACCTCTGCCGCTGCGGCGCCTACCCGAACATCCTAGCGGCGGTGGAAGAAGCCCTGCCGGCCAGCCGCCAGCAGTTGCAGGAGAAAGCGCCATGACGCCCTTCAGCTATGCCCGACCGGAGCGGGTCGAGGAGGCGCTGGCGCTGGCCGGGCCAGGCAGCCGCTACATCGCCGGTGGCACCAACCTGCTCGACCTGATGAAGGAAAACGTCCTGCAGCCGCGCCAGCTGATCGACATCAACCGCCTGCCGCTGCGTGCGATCGAGGAAACGGCGGAAGGCGGGCTGATGATCGGTGCGCTGGTGAGCAATGCCGATCTGGCCTGGAACCGGCAGATCGAGCAGCGCTATCCCTTGCTGGCCAAGGCGATTCTGGCCGGCGCCTCGCCGCAGCTGCGCAATATGGCCAGCACCGGCGGCAACCTGCTGCAGCGCACGCGCTGCTACTACTTCTACGACACCGGCACGCCGTGCAACAAACGCGAGCCGGGCTCCGGTTGCCCGGCGCGGGACGGGCTCAACCGCATCCACGCGATTCTCGGCGCCAGCGAGGCCTGCGTCGCGGTGCACCCGTCGGATATGTGCGTGGCGCTGGCCGCCCTGGAGGCGCAGGTGCACGTGCAGGGGCCGCACGGCAAACGGCGCATCGCCATGGCCGACTTCCACCGGCTGCCGGGTGAGCGGCCCGAAGTCGACAACAACCTGGGCGAAGGCGAATTGATTACCGCTGTGGAGCTGCCGCCGACGGGCTTCGCGCCGCATTGCGCCTATCTCAAGCTGCGTGACCGTGCCTCCTATGCCTTCGCTCTGGTCTCGGTGGCCGCCGCGCTGGAACTGGATGGCACCACCATCAAGGCTGCGCGGCTGGCGCTCGGTGGCGTCGCCCACAAGCCCTGGCGCGTCGAGGCCGCCGAACAGGTGCTGTGCGGCAAGCCGGCTGACGACTCCAGCTTCGCCGTCGCCGCCGACCTGCTGCTGGACGGCGCTCAGCCGCTCGAACACAACGCCTTCAAGCCCGAACTCGCTCGCCGCGCCATCATTCGTGCGCTTGGCGAGGCCGCCCGAGGAACCGTCCGATGAATACCTTCAGCTCGCCGGTCGGCCAGCCGCTGGATCGCGTCGATGGCCCGCTCAAGGTCACCGGCCAGGCCCGTTATGCTGCCGAATTCGGCACGCCGCACCTGCTGCATGGCAGCGTGGTGTCGAGCACCCTCGCCCGCGGTCGTGTGCGCAGCATCGATAGCCGTGAAGCCGAGGCGCTGCCCGGTGTGGTGCTGGTGCTGACTCACGAGAACCGCCCGCCCATCGCCAGTTACGACGAGCCCTACGAAGACGACGATGCCGCCGAAGGCTCGCCGTTCCGCCCGCTGTACAACGACCGCGTGCTCTACAGCGGCCAGCCGCTGGCGCTGGTGGTGGCCGAAAGCCTGGAGCTGGCGCGCCACGCCGGTTCGCTGGTGCGCATCGCGTACGACAGCGAGCCGCACCAGACCGACCTGCTTGTCGCGCGCGACCAGGCCCATGAAGCGCCCGCTGAAACCCCGGAGCCGCGCGGCGATTTCGCCGGTGCCTTCGCCGCTGCGCCGCACAAGATCGAGCAGGAATACGTCACCCCGGTGGAGCACCACAACCCCATGGAGATGCACGCCAGCACGGTGCACTACCAGCCGGGCGGCGACCTGCTGATTCACGAGAAGACCCAGGGTGTGCAGAACTGCCAGCGTTATGTCGAGGACGTGTTCGGCCTCAAGGGGCGGATCCGCGTGCTGTCGCCTTTCGTCGGCGGCGCCTTCGGCTCCGGCCTGCGGCCGCAGTACCAGCTGCCGCTGGCGGTGATGGCCGCACTCAAACTCAAGCGCTCGGTGCGCGTGGTGCTGACCCGCCAGCAGATGTTCACCTTCGGCTACCGCCCGCGCAGCATTCAGCATTTGTCTCTGGCGGCCAACGAGACCGGGCAATTGCAGGCGGTGGGGCACCGCGCCATCGGTCAGACCTCGCGCTTCGAGGACTTCACCGAGCACGAAGTGGAGTGGTCGGGAATGCTCTACCGCTGCGACAACGTCTCGCTGGACTACCGCCTCGCGCCGCTCGACGTGTTCACCCCGATCGACATGCGCGCGCCCGGTGCGACCCTTGGCGTCTACGCGCTGGAATGTGCGATGGACGAGCTGGCCCATGCGAGCGGCATCGATCCGCTGCAGCTGCGCCTGGTCAACTTCGCCGAGCGCAACGGCAACCAGGACAAGCCCTATTCCAGCAAGGAGTTGCGCGCCTGCTACGCGCAGGGCGCCGAACGCTTCGGCTGGGCGCGCCGCTCGATGGAACCGCGCAGCATGCGCGAGGGCCATGAGCTGATCGGCTGGGGCATGGCCACCGGCGTCTGGGAAGCCATGCAGATGCCGGCCAGCGCCAAGGCCTGCCTCGAACCGGACGGCCGGCTGGTGGTCAGCAGCGCTACCGCGGACATCGGCACCGGCACCTACACGGTGATGACCCAGATCGCGGCGGCTGCCATGGGCGTGCCGCTGGACAAGGTGGAGTTCCGTCTCGGCGATTCGAGCCTGCCCCAGGCCCCGCTGGAAGGCGGTTCGGCCACGGTGTCCTCGGTGGGCAGCGCCGTGCAGCAGGCCTGCGCGCTGCTACAGGCGAAAGTGTTGGATGCAGTGCAGCAGTTCCCCGGTTCGCCCTTCGCCGGTGGGGGCCTGGACGACGTGACCTTCGCCGAGGGCCGGCTGCTGCTCAAGCGCGATCCGAGCGTTCACGTCGACCTCGGCGAGGTGGTGCGCAGCAACGGCACCCTCGAAGCCGAAGCGCGGGTCGAGCCCGGCGAGAAGCGCAAGGCATGGGCCACGGCCACGCATTCGGCGGTGTTCGTCGAAGTGCGCGTCGACGAGGCGCTGGGCACGATCAGGGTCGCGCGGGTGGTCAGCGCCATCGCGGCGGGGCGCGTCGTCAATCCCAAGACCGCCGGCAACCAGATCGTCGGCGGCGTGGTCTGGGGGATCGGCATGGCGCTGCAGGAGGAGACGCTGATCGACCATCGGCTGGGGCGCTACATGAACCACAACCTCGCTGAGTATCACGTTCCGGTGCAGACCGATATTCCCGATATCGAGGTGATCTTCGTCGAGGAAGAGGACAGCGTGGTCAACGGCCTCGGGTCCAAGGGCGTGGGCGAAATCGGCATCATCGGCGTCGCCGCGGCGGTGGCCAATGCTATTTATCATGCGACCGGCAGGCGGGTGAGGGATTTGCCGATCACGCTGGACAAACTGTTGTGAGGGCGGTCGGTAGGGCGTATTGATCAGATTGGTGCCGGTTCTGCAAATAGAGGGCGCGGGTGTTTGCCCTTCAAGCCCCGCCCCGTAAAACCAGCCGTCTGAGCAGAAGCTTCCGCACCGGCACTATCGCCCGCTCCTGCGCCACCACGCACAGTACGATGGTCAGCCCCAGATACAACGGATAGAACCCCAGCGCCAGCGACTGCTCGCCCGCTTGCTGCGCGCACTGCGTCCAGTCTTCCAGGCAGCTTGCGGAGAGTACTCCCAGAAGCTTTTCCGAACGCGAGAACAGAATGAAGATCGGCACGTGCAGCACGAACAGCGGCAGTGCCGCCGCGCCCAGCCGTTGCGACCAGCGCACGAGTACGCGGTCGTACGGCGTGGCGATCAGGGCGCAGAGCCAGATCAGGGCGAGCTGCGCAGGCAGCAGCAGACCGTTGTGCAGCAGGAAATACCAGAAGCGTTCGCCCTTCAGCAGCCAGACCGTTGCCAGAAAGCAGGCCAGCACGAATGCCCCCAGCGCCAGGCGGGTGGTGACGCCGAGCTGTCCTCCAGCCGCGCGCCATTCGCGGAACAGCCCGTAGAGCAGAATACCGGCGAGGAATTCCGGCAGCCGCAGCAACGGCATGCGGTGCAGCAGGCCGGTATGGGGGATGCCGTAGGCCTGCTGGTGGATGACCCAGAGTGGCGGGACCAGATAGAGCAATCCGGTCGCCACCAGCCACCAGCCCTTGTGCCGCAGCCGCATCAGGCGTGGCGCCAGCAGAGGAAAGGTCAGATAGAAGAAGAACAGGGTGGAAATGGACCACAGCGGCGGGTTGAAGGTCAGATAGAGCGGATTCCAGGCCTGCAGCATGAACAGCTGCAGGACGAAGTTGAACGCCAGCTCGCGGTCGTTCATGAAGTGTTCGAGGGCGTCCCGCGACGCGCCGGCGAGGTCCTCGTTGGTGTCGTACACCACGAAGCGCAGGCTGGCCTTGGCATCGTCCGGCGGGATACCGAGATTGGCGATGATGGCCAGCACGAGGGCAGTCAACAGCAATGAGAAAAGGTGCAGCGGGTAGAGATTGGCCAGGCGCTTGCCGAGGAAGCTGCGGGCCGGTTCGCGCATCTCGCCCTGGCGGCAATAGACATGTGCCAGCAGGAAGCCGGAGAGCACGAAGAAGCTGCTGGTGGCGAAGAAGCCCACACCGGTCAGGTCCGCCAGCCAGGAGGGTTCGTCATCCACGTAGGCGTGCGCGGTGTGGAACAGCACCACATAGATGGCGAGCAGAAAGCGCAGCCACTCCAGCCCGATGAAATGTTCCTTGCTTGGCACTACTGCTCTCCCTCGTCGGTCGGTGCGGCATTGCTGCATACGACTCGCACCGGCGGCCAGCGTTGTGCGTGTGCCGGTCGGTCGGTTCTTCCGCACCGTTGCCCGTGTCGATGGTCCGATGTCGAGTGTTCGACAACAGATGAGCCCGGAATCCCATGTTTTTTCGACGTCCGCTTCGTTTACCGGCGATCCCTGCCAGGACTGTCCTGGCGGCGCTGCTGTTCGGCACGGTTTCCTCCAGCGCGGTTGCGCAGGAAGGTTTCGAATGGAGCGAACCCTTTCTCGCGCGCATCGCCCAGGTGGACGAGCAGACGCCCGGTCGGCTCGGGGTCTACGTCAAGGACATGGAGACGGGCATCTCCATCTCCTATCATGGCGAGGAACCCTGGTATCTGGCGTCCACCGTCAAGGTGCCGGTCGCCATTACCGTGATGCGGCAGATCGAAGAAGGCGCACTGAGCCTGGAAACGACGGTGCCGCTGCTGGTAACCGATTATGTCGACGGCGCCGGCGCGACCAACGGCTTCGCAGCGGGCACGGCGCTCAGCGTCCACTTCCTGATGGAGCAGATGCTGATCCACAGCGACAACACCGCCAGCGACATGCTGATTCGCCTGGTCGGTCTGGAACGGGTCAATGCGGTCACCCGCGAGCTGGTGCCCGAGGGGTTCGGCCCGATCACCAGCCTGGCCGACGTCCGTCGGCGGGTCTACAGCGAACTGCACCCGGCTGCCCAGGGGTTGTCCGGGAACGATTTCCTGGCCCTCAAGCGGCAGCCGAGCGAGGCGGGACGGCTGACGCTGCTGGCTCGGCTGCTCGGCGTGGAGCGGCGTGCGCTGGTTCCCATCAGCCTGGGCGAAGCCTACGAGCGCTACTACGCGACGCCGTACAACTCGGCCACCCTGAAAGCCTATGGCGACCTGTTGTCAGCCCTGGATGCGGGAACGGCACTGAATCCGGTGAGTACCCAGTACCTGCTGGGCGTCATGCGCCGTGCACAGACCGGCGCCCTGCGAATCAAGGCGGGATTGCCGCCGAAGGTCGGTTTTGCGCACAAGACCGGCACCCAGCGGGCACGCATCTGCGACGCCGGATTGATCGACCAGCCCTCGACAGATCCCGCCGATACCTCTACACGCCTGGTGGTCATCGCCTGCGTCCGGGAAGTCGCCTCCACCCCCAAGGCGGAGCGGGCTCTGCGCGGGACCGGCGAGGCTGTGGTAGCGACCGGGTTGATACGCCGATGAACAGGCTGATCGCGCTGCCGGTGCTGCTGGTCCTGAGCTGCGGCCTGTCGGCCTGCACCGACGAGGCTTCGGCGACCTGGAAGAGCGGCCTCGAGGAGGAACTGCGGCGTATCGACGACGAGGCGCCTGGCGATCTCGGCGTGTATATCAAGCACCTGGGCGACGACGCTCGGCTGCTCTACAACGCCGAGCGCTTCTGGTACCTCAGCTCAGCGGTAAAGGTGCCTATCGCGGTCGCGCTGCTGCAGAGCATCGACGACGGCGAGCACAGCCTGGACGAGCGACTGTCGCTGCAGGCTGGAGACAAGGTGGACGGCTCCGGCGACCTGGTGTGGCAGGACGATGGCGTCGATTATTCGCTGAGTGACCTGCTCACGGAAATGCTGATCGAAAGCGACAACACGGCGGCCAACATGCTGATCCGCCTGCTCGGCGAGGACGAGCTCAACCAGCGTACGCGCAGGAACATGGGGGGCGACGGCTTCGAACGCATCACCACCTTCACCCAGGTACGCCGCGACGTTTATGGAGAAGTGCATCCGGATGCCAGCGAACTGGAGAACATCCAGTTGGTGGAACTCGCTGGCGCGCGCTTCAGCGAGCCGCGCTACGAAGCGCTGGTCAAGGTGCTGCAGCTGGAGCGCAGCGAACTGAAGGCGGCCAGCATGGAGGAGGCCTATGCGCGCTACTACGCGCGCAAGCTGAATTCCAGCACCCTGGTGGCCTATGGCGCGCTGCTGGAGAAACTCGTGCGCGGCGAGCTGCTCTCGGAGGCCAGCCGCGAGGTGCTCTATGCCGACATGAAGATCGATACCTACGACAACTACCGCCTCGAAGCCGGACTGCCCGAAGACGTGCCCTTCATTCACAAGACCGGGACCCAGCTGGAGCGCGCCTGCCATGCCGGCGTCATCGAGCCGCGGGACGAGACGCGCGCGATCGTCGTGGTGGCCTGCGCCGAAGGGCTCGATGAGAGCAAGGAGGCCGGGCGCCTGTTCGAGCAGGTCGGGCAGGCCATCACCCAGGCGTTGCTGCGCACCGACTCGGAGGGTAATTGAGGGGCTCCACTGTAGAGCGAGCCATGCTAGCGAACCCGGCCAACGCAAGAGCCTCGCGGGCATGGCCCGCTCCTGCATAAGCAAGCGCCAATATCTTCAGGATGTCCGGGTGGCCTTGAGGATCACGAACTTCGGCGTGGCGCCGACCTGCTCGGCATTGCCGAACAGCCGCTTGAGCTTGAGGTGGTAGCCCAGGTGGCGGTTGCCGACGATCCATAGCTCGCCGCCCTTGGCCAAGGCCGCTTTGGCCTGGGTGAACATGCGCCAGGCGAGGAAATCGCCGATCACCTGCTGCTGGTGGAAGGGCGGGTTGCACAGCACCAGATCCAGCGAGGCCGGCGGCTGTTCGGCCAGGCCATCGCCGGCGCGGATATCGGCTGGGCGATCGCCATGGATCATCTGCCAGTTTTCCCGTGCCGACTGCACCGCCATGTAGCTTTCGTCCACCAGTGTCAGCTGCGCCTGTGGGTTGTGCAGGGCGTAAACGATGCCCAGCACGCCGTTGCCGCAGCCCAGATCCGCGGCGCGCAGATCGCCCAGCGCCTGGGGCAGGTGCGGCAGGAAGGCGCGGGTGCCGATGTCCAGGCCCTCGCGGCAGAACAGGTTGGCGTGGTTGAGAAGCTCCAGATGCGGCTCGTCCAGGTGGTAGCGCGTCGGGTAGGGCGAAACCGGTGCGGGCTTGTCCACGGGCGTGGCGAACAGCAGGCGCGCCTTCTTCATCGCCAGGGAGGCCTGCACCGGGCCGATGTACTTCTCCAGCAGATCGCCGGCGGCACGCGGCAGGTGCTTGATCATCGCCGCGGCAACGACCTGGGTGCCAGGCGCCAGCTGGCCCCGCAGGTGAATCAGCTGCTCCTCCAGCAGGGCCAGGGTCTTGGGCACGCGGATCAGGACGAAATCGAACGGGCCGCTGGCGACCTGGCTGGCGGGCACGAAGGCGACGCTGTCGTCCGGCAGGCCGTTGCGCGCCAGGTTCTTCTGCAAGGCCAGGTATGCCAGGTGGGAGTCGCCGCTGCTGGTCACCCGCACATGGGGCGCCAGCGAGGCGGCCAGCGCGCCGAAGCCGTCATTGAGCACCAGCATCCGCGCGTCCGATGCCAGGCGCTGCTGGTGCAGGTGCGCGAGCAGGTATTCGTCGGCGGCATCGAAGGCCTGCAGCGGCTCGCTGACCTGCTCCGGCTGACGGATCAGGTCGAGACAGGCGAAGGGCGTTTCAAGAATAGGCATAGGAACTGGCGGTGTTTGTCGGTGGCGGATTGGAGTATCAATGGGTACAGACGTCGGGAGGTTGCGATTGGCCGGCCCGGCTGTGTTTGCAGAGGGAGTGAAGTATGACCGTCAGCGAAGAGAAGTTCACCCGTCAGCGTCTGCTCGAGGTGCAGACGCTGACGCCCAGCCTGTTCACCTTGCGTACCATGCGCGACCCGGGCTTTCGCTTCACTGCCGGGCAGTTCGCGCGGCTGGGGGTGCGCAAGCCCAGTGGCTCCATCGTCTGGCGCGCCTACTCGATGGTCTCGGCACCGCACGATGAGTTTCTCGATTTCTTCTCCATCGTGGTGCCTGATGGCGAGTTTACCAGCGAGCTGAGTCGTCTCGAACCCGGCGGCGAGCTGTTGATCGACAAGCAGGCGTTCGGTTTTCTGACCCTCGACCGTTTTCCCGACGGGCGCGATCTCTGGCTGCTGGCTACCGGCACGGGGCTGGCGCCGTTCCTGTCGATCCTGCAGGATTTCGAAGTGTGGCAGCGCTTCGAGCGCATCGTGCTGGTCTACAGCGCGCGCACGGAGTCGGAGCTGGCCTATCAGCAGCTGATCCGCGAATTGCCGGAGCGTGAATACCTGGAAGGGCTGGGCAGCAAGCTGACCTATCTGCCGGTCGTCACCCGCGAGCAGGTGTCTGGCACCCTGAATGGACGCATCACCAAGCTGATCGAAACCGGCGAACTGGAGCGCGCCGCCGATCTGAAGCTGGAGCCCGAACATTCGCGCATCATGCTCTGTGGTAACCCGCAGATGATCGAAGACACCCGTCAGGTGCTCAAGAGCCGCGATCTCAACCTCGCACTGACCCGCAGGCCGGGACAGGTGGCGGTGGAAAATTATTGGTAGCGGGACGTTGTATTACGCCTTCGGAAACCCGGATTACGCCTTCGGCTAATCCAGGCTACGTGTAGGTCGGGTCACGCTTCAACGGCCCGACAGATGGAGGTAAGGTCTGGCATACACTGGCCAGCCTCCAGAAACGAAAAGCCCCCACCGGGCGATCCGGCAGGGGCTTTTTGCTTCCAGCTTCAGGCTTCCAGCTGCCTTAAACCACACCCTGCGCCAGCATGGCGTCAGCGACCTTGACGAAGCCGGCGATGTTGGCGCCTTTCACGTAGTTGATCCGTCCGTCTTCTTCGCCGTAGGCGACGCAGGCGTGATGGATCGATTGCATGATGCTGTGCAGCTTGGTGTCCACCTCGCCAGCGGTCCAGTGCAGGCGCATGGCGTTCTGGCTCATCTCCAGACCGCTACAGGCCACGCCGCCGGCATTGGATGCCTTGCCCGGTGCGTAGAGGATGCCGGCTTCGAGGAACAGGTCCACGGCTTCCAGCGTCGATGGCATGTTGGCGCCTTCGGCTACACAGGTGCAGCCGTTCCTGAGCAGGGTGCGGGCATCCTCGCCGTCCAGTTCGTTCTGGGTGGCGCAGGGCAGGGCGATGTCGCAGGGCAGGCTCCAGGGGCGCTGATCAGGCATGTAGGTGATGCCGTAATGGGCGCCCATTTCCTCCAGGCGACCGCGACGGACGTTCTTCAGGTCCATCAGGTATTCCCACTGCTCTTCACTCAGGCCGTCAGGGAAGTGCAGGGTGCCGCCCGAGTCGGACAGCGAAATGACCCGGCCGCCCAGTTCCATGACCTTTTGCGCGGCATATTGCGCCACGTTGCCGGAGCCGGAGATGGAGACGCGCTTGCCTTCGAAGCTGTTGCGAGTGTTCTTGAGCATTTCCTCTGCGAAGTACACGCAGCCGTAGCCGGTGGCTTCCGGGCGGATCAGGCTGCCCCCGTAGGCCAGGCCCTTGCCGGTGAGTACCGAGGTGAACTGGTTGGACAGGCGCTTGTACTGGCCGAAGAGGAAGCCGATCTCGCGGCCACCAACACCGATGTCGCCCGCCGGGACGTCGAGGTCGGCACCGATGTGGCGGTACAGTTCGGTCATGAACGACTGGCAGAAGCGCATGACTTCGTTGTCGCTCTTGCCCTTGGGGTTGAAATCCGAACCGCCCTTGCCGCCGCCCATGGGCAGCGAGGTCAGGGAATTCTTGAAAACCTGCTCGAAGGCTAGGAACTTGAGCACGCCGATATTGACTGAAGGATGAAAGCGCAGGCCACCCTTGTAGGGGCCGATGGCGCTGTTCATCTGGATGCGGAAGCCGCGATTGACCTGGACCCGACCTTGGTCGTCGACCCATGGCACGCGGAACATGATCGCCCGCTCCGGCTCGACCATGCGTTCGATGATGCCGGCCTGCATGTAGTGCGGGTTGGCTTCGAGGAATGGCCAGAGGCTGCGAACGACTTCTTCCACGGCCTGATGGAACTCGGGTTGATGGGGGTCACGTTGCCTCAACCGGGCGAGAAAGGCATCAACTGTTTCGATCATCTGAAAGGCCCTCGGATACAGCCCATTAGGCAGTCATTAAATTTTTTTGGCCGGCGACTTTAGCAAACAAGTTTTGCTCGGCGAAAGTGCGAGCTGAGCGGAAGGTGTCACTTTCCACTGCCCGCTGAGCGCAAACAGGTTGTTTTGACGTCGCTGAAAAGGGGCAGGCGTCAACGGTTTTCTGCCTTTTGGCGGCATGGAGCAGTACGAATGATTGTTGTCATCATGGGTGTTTCCGGAAGCGGCAAGACCACCATCGGCGAACGGCTTGCAGCCCGCCTGGGATGCGGCTTCTCGGACGCCGACCAGTATCACGGGGCGGCCAACAAGGCGAAAATGGCCAGGGGAATCGCACTGACCGACGAAGACCGTGAGCCCTGGCTACAGGCGATGCACGCGGCCATCGTCGAGCGGGCTCGCCAGGGTAATGATCACGTATTTGCCTGCTCGGCTCTCAAGCGTCGGTATCGCGACGTGCTGCGCGGAAATGTCGCAGAGGTGATGCTGGTATTCCTGCGCGGGCCGGCTGAAATCCTGGCTGAGCGGGTCGGTAGCCGCCGAGGGCATTTTTTCGACCCCGCGCTGCTGACCGACCAGTTGGCCGTACTTGAGCCACCCGAGGCGGACGAAGCACTGTCAGTGGATATCCGCATGACGCCGGATGAGATTGTCGAGCGCATCGTCCAGGCGCTGGCGGCGCGAAAGGCGGTACTCAGTAAAGACGGCACGGAGCGACATGATCCGTAGGGCGAATTCATTCGGTCAGTGCCTCGCCTGCCCAACGGTCGAGCAGGTTCGGCCCTACGACGTCCGGGTTACTCGGCCCGCTCGCAACGATCACGGCCAGCCCGCTTGGCGCGCATCAGGGCTGCGTCGGCTCGGTTGATGGTGCTGGAATAGGTTTCTTCGCCTTGCAGCTGTGCAACGCCCATGCTCGCGGTGACGCTCAGTTGATCGTCGTTCACCCGCACTACCAGCGAGGCGATGCTGGCGCCCAGGCGCTGCATGACCCGCTCAGCTGTATCAAGGGTGCTTTCCGGCATCAGGATGAGAAACTCCTCGCCACCCCAGCGACCGCACAGGTCCTGCTCGCGGATTTCCGCCTCCATCACGCGCACCACCTCCACCAGCACACTGTCGCCGACTTCGTGGCCATGGCCATCGTTGATCACCTTGAAACGGTCGATATCCAGCATGGCGATGGACAGGGGACGATCATAGCGTCTGGCGCGCTCGACCTCATCGCGCAGGCGTTCGGTCAGCAGCCGGCGATTGGCGATGCCGGTCAGCGCGTCATGGGTGGACGCCTCGCGCAACGAGATATTCAGATCCTGCATCATGCGCTGATAGCGGTCGGAGATGCGCGCAATTTTCTCTACCTGGCGCAGTTGCTTCTCGAACCGTGCGGACAGCGAAAGTTCGCGTTCGCGGGCGAGACTCTGATAGCCGTCGGAAACCCGCGCGATGCGTTCGAGGCGCTCGATCAGCTCGTGGTGAACGCTCCATAACTGGCTCAGTGCTTCTTTCAGCGGGTGGCCTTCATGCTGCGCGTCGGCGAGGAGTTTGCTGACCTGTAGTTCGAGCGGAGTTGGCCCACGCATATAGACTTCCGCTAGTTGTGGCTGAGGATGGAAAAGGGAAAGGTGCAGTCTTCCTTGAATTCTTCAGCCAGCTCGACCACGCGTTCGTTCTGCTGGTCGTAGTGCCAGTTGACGGCGACGGCCTTGCCCTGCTGGTGCGCGGCCTCAAGCAGATCGAAGATATCCATCATCGCCTTGATGCTGCTGGTGTTGAGATACAGCAGGCGTAATTCGAGACTGAGCGGGCGTTCTGCTTCGGCGAGGAAGCGTTCGATCCACTCGAAAACCTGATGAAAGAGTTCATAGGAGTTTTCGGGGTAGGAATCGCCCTGCATCGAGACGCTGCCCGCGGCCCAGTCGGACTGGATGGCGGGAGTGGATTGACTGCCTGGAAGTGAAAAATCGTTCATGTATGACGTTACTCTACGAATTCAGATGACGGCGCTGAGGCTGACGAAACAGAGCCCGTCGCTAACGGGCTGCAGGGACGCACGCAAGGGTTCGCTGGATTTACGGGCGATATCGATCAGCCCCAGGCCTGCGCCGGAAATCACGTGTTCGTCGCGTGGCTTGCGCAGTTGCTCCTTGTACATCGCCTTGAGTTCGGCCTTGTCCAGCTTTGCCAGTTTGTCGATGGCCGTCAGCAGTGTTGCGCCGTCAGCAGATTCGATCAGGTTGCCCGCCGAGACCACGTAGCGGCCCTGTTCATTGCGCGAAACCACCACGGTGGCGCCGGCCTGTTGATCGGACCAGTTCTTTTCGCGGGTGTAGTGGCGAATGTTCTGGGTCATCTCGATGTAGGCGGCGAATACGTCCATCGCCGAAGAGGGATGCGCGTGTTCGGCTTCCATGTAATTGCGCAGTGCATTGCCGATTTCCTCGATCAGGCTGCGCGAGATCGGGCCGTTGAAACACAGCATGATCTGCTGCTGGTTGTAGCGATCGCGCATGGCAAACAGGTCAAGAGGTTCCATGGATCACTCCGTGTGGGATTCGCTCAGTCGAACCGGAAAAACAGCATTGTAATGTCGTCGCGCTGTGGATTGTCACCCTGATAAGCGGCCAGTGCGACGCTGAAGGCCTCGCGCTGTTCAGCCAGCGGTCGGTGGGTGTTCTGACGGATCAGGGCGGCGAAGCGGTTGTTGCCAAAACCATAGCCCCGGTCACCGCCGGCCTGGTCGAGAAAGCCGTCGGTGGTCATGTAAAAGGTGCGTCCGGGGAGCAGTTCGACATCGCTGTTGTGATACTCGCCAGGCCGTTTGTCGCCGATGGCGCGGCGAGCGGCGCGGACTTCCCGCACATCGCCGCCATCACAATAGTGAAGAGCGATCTTCGCGCCCGAATAGATCACTTTGCGCTGCTGCATATCGACAAACGCCAGGCCCAGGTCCACGTTGGTCGCCAGGCCGTGGGCCTGGCCGCCTTCGTGCAGCATGCCACGCACAATGGCGTCGGTACGGGCCAGCGCAGCCGCCGGATCGTCAAGGTCGACCGTGTCGAGTGCCTGGTCGATGGCCGCATGGGCCAGCATGGTCATCAGCGCGCCGGGTACGCCGTGGCCGGCGCAATCGACGACGCCGAACAGGCAGCCTCGCTCATCCGCGCGGTACAAATAGAAATCGCCGCCCACCACGTCGCGCGGTCGCCAGAGCACCGCAAGGTTGTCGCTCATGGCCTCTGCCAGTTGCCGGTTGGGCAGGATGGCGCTCTGGATCAGGCTGGCATAGTCGATGGAGTCGTCGATCTTCTTGTGCGCAACGACCATTTCACGGTTGGCCTGCTCCAGTTCGCGGGTGCGCTCACGGACCCGGTCTTCGAGCTCGGTGGTATGTCGGCGAACCTGCTGCGCCATGGCCTCGAAGGCGGCGCTGAGTTCGCCGATTTCGTCATCTCGATCAGTGGGCAGGGGTGCGCCGTAGTGTCCGGCGGCCAGTGCCTGAGCACTGATGCGCAGATGTCGCAAGGGTTTGAGCACGCGCTTTTCCACCAGCCAGGCCACAGCGGCGATCACGGCCAGCATCAGCAGCAGAAACAGGCCGATTGCCGGCAGCAGCGGACGGATTTCCACCACCTGGGCGGTGCCCAGATCTACCGAGCTGGCCATGAACCACTGGAGCTCGGGAATCCAGCTGAGGGCCAGCAGCCGCGGACTGCCGTCGAGGCTGATTTCGAGGGTCATGACCTTGCCGGGTGCCTCGCGGCTGCTGGCCATGGCCTGGCGCAGTGCTTTGGTGTCGCTCATGTCGTCCAGCAGGCCGAGCAGGTTGGTTGCCAGCGAGCGTCCGCGCGAGGTATCGGCGTTGAGCGTCACCAGGTTCTGGTTGGGGTGCACCAGGATCGAGCCGTGGGCGTCGAGTACCATGGATTCGATACCGGCCCGGTCCGAGGCGACCAGCTGGGCGATGAAGGCACTCAGGTCCACACCGGAGCCCACCAGGCCCAGGGTACGCTCGCCGTCGCGCACCGGGACGTTGAACCAGACCTTCAGCTCGCCGGTGACCGCCGAGCGATCGACGTTGATCTGGTAGGGCGTATCGGATTCGAGCGCCTGATAGAACCATTCATCACGTGAACTGGCGGGCTCCAATGTATAGCGGGGCGATTGGCTTGGAGCCTGGTTGGGGCCGTTGGCGTAATAGCCATTGCTTTGCGCGGATGCGGCGAAATAAAGCTGATCTCCGAAAGACTGCTGGAAGCCGGCGGCTTCGCGGAAGAACAGTTCGCGCCACTGCGGGTCTTGTTCGTCCTTCAGCCAGGCAAGGGTGAGCTGGGAGCCTGCCAACCGTTGCGCCAGCGCCAGTTCGCGAGAGACGGGGGCGAACATGCGTTCACGGTTGAGCTGGACCAGGTTGCGCGCATAGGCTTCGCCGAAACGGTTCTGGATACCGTCGAGAACCTGATGACCAATGACGCCGGCGACCGTGAGCGCGAGCAGGCAGGTCAACAGCAGAGTCAGCAGAGACTTGCCACGCAATCCGAGTGCGGCCATGCGGGTTTTCCCTTCGCGCCTGAATGAATCATGCGTCCGTTGCGGTCGGATGATCTGGATAGGTAAATTGCACGATTATCCAGATATTCCAGCGCTTTGCCATTAGTCCAAACGGGTTAGAAGTCCGCTCCTGTTTTGTCGTGGCAGAAAAACGGCAATGACTTTACGACGAAGCCGCCAGAACTGGCGGCTTCGTCGTGTCGGTCACTGCGCCAGTTTCTTGTACCTGACCCGGTGCGGCTGCGAGGCGGCATCGCCGAGGCGTTTCTTGCGGTCGGCTTCGTACTCGGTGTAGTTGCCTTCGAAGAACAGGACGCTGCCGTCGTCCTCGTAGGAGAGGATGTGGGTGGCGACGCGGTCGAGGAACCAGCGATCGTGGGAGATCACGATGGCCGCGCCGGGGAAGTCCAGCAGCGCCTCTTCCAGCGAGCGCAGGGTTTCCACGTCGAGGTCGTTGGACGGTTCGTCGAGCAGCAGCACGTTGGCGCCTTCCTTGAGCGTCAGCGCCAGGTGCAGGCGACCGCGTTCACCACCGGAGAGGTCCTTGACGAACTTCTGCTGGTCGCCGCCCTTGAAGTTGAAGCGGCCCACATAGGTGCGCGACGGAACTTCGTAATTGCCGATGCGGATCATGTCGGAGCCGTCGGACACGGCTTCCCAGACGGTCTTGCTGCCATCCAGGTCCTCGCGGCCCTGGTCCACGCAGGCAAGCTGCACGGTATCGCCGATTTCGATGCTGCCCGAATCCGGCTGCTCCTTGCCCATGATCATGCGGAACAGCGTGGACTTGCCCGCGCCGTTGCCACCGATCACGCCGACGATGGCGCCCTTGGGCATGCTGAACGAGAGGTTCTCGATCAGTACACGGTCGCCGTAGCCCTTGCTCACGTTCTTGAAGTCGATGACCTTGTCACCCAGGCGCGGGCCGGCGGGGATGTAGATCTCGTTGGTTTCGCTGCGTTTCTGGAATTCCTGCGACTGCAGTTCCTCGAAGCGCTGCAGGCGCGCCTTGGACTTGGCCTGGCGAGCCTTGGCGCCCTTGCGCACCCACTCCAGCTCTTCCTTCATTGCCTTTTCATGGGCCGACTGCTGCTTGGATTCCTGCGCCAGGCGGTTGGACTTGGCCTCCAGCCAGCCGGAGTAGTTGCCCTCGTAGGGAATACCCGCGCCGCGGTCGAGTTCGAGAATCCAGCCGGCGACGTTGTCGAGGAAGTAGCGGTCGTGGGTGATGGCCACCACGGTGCCGGAGAAGTCGTGGAGGAAGCGCTCCAGCCAGGCCACCGAGTCGGCATCCAGGTGGTTGGTCGGCTCGTCCAGCAACAGCATGTCGGGGGCCGACAGCAGCAGGCGGCAGAGCGCCACGCGACGCTTCTCGCCGCCGGACAGGTGCTCGACTCTGGCATCCCATGGCGGCAGGCGCAGGGCGTCGGCGGCGACTTCCAGCTGGCGTTCCAGGTTGTGCCCGTCGCTGCTCTGCAGGATGGCTTCGAGCTTGGCCTGCTCGGCGGCCAGCTTGTCGAAGTCGGCATCGGGTTCGGCGTAGGCGGCATAGACCTCGTCCAGGCGCGCCTGGGCATCCTTGATGACGCTGACCGCCTCTTCGACGACTTCGCGCACGCTCTTGCTCGGGTCGAGCTCCGGCTCCTGGGGCAGGTAGCCGACGTTCAGCCCGGGCATGGCCCGCGCTTCGCCATCGAACTCGGTATCGACCCCGGCCATGATTCTCAGCAGCGTGGACTTGCCCGAGCCATTGAGGCCCAGCACGCCGATCTTGGCGCCGGGGAAGAACGACAGGGAAATGTTCTTGAGAATTTCACGCTTCGGCGGAACGACTTTGCTCAGCCGATGCATGGTGTAGACGTATTGAGCCATGGAGACGAATGCCCGTGACGAAGATAAGGGATGGATGAAGCGAATCCCGTCGCGGCGGACGGGTCAAATACAGTCAGGCAAAGCTACCGGAATGCTCCAGGCAGGGCAAACCATCGGCTATGCAATTGATGCTGGCACTTTGCCTTGATGTGCGTATTCTTGACGCTGTGCGGCGTCATGTTAATGACAGCCTGAGTTCTCCCCAGCCCAGAAGGCCTGATTCGCTTGACCGTAATCGACTCTCGACGAGCGCAGACAACCCGACCCGCCACGCTATCCGCGTTTGGCAGGATGCTGGTGCGGGTCTGTGCGCGTCTGTTGCTGCCGCGTCGCCTGGCCAGCCATTGCCAGGCGCTGCGCTATTCGTCGATTGCCCTGCAGGCCATCGACGAGCGGATTCTGATCAGCGATTTCAGCGGGCGCCTGCGCTTTCTCAACAGCAGTGCCGAAGCAATGTTCGGTCTGCAAAATGCCGAAGCGTCGCGCTATCGCCTGCAGGAGCTTTTGCCGGACCTTGACCCACAGGCGTTCGACGCCTCGAATGCCGATAGCGATCTGTGTCTGGATATCGTGCGGCGGCTGCAGGATGGCGAGTGGCGCATGCTTTCCGTGAGCCGCGGGGCGTTGCGTCAGGATGACGAGGGGCTCGCATCGGGATTCGTCTGGGTGTTGCGTGACGTGACCGGTGAGAAGCAGGCGCAGGGTGCGCTGGCTGAGCGCGAACGCTTCTGGTCCGAAGTATTGCAGGCCGTGCCTGATACCCTTTATGTGCAGGATTTGTCGAGCGGCCAGCTGCTGTTCAGCAACAGCAACCTGGCCGTCCGGCTGGGCTACAGCGAGGAGGAGCGCGGCCCCGATGCCAATGCTTTCTGGCAGCGCATCAGCCACCCGGACGACGCCGAATATATCTGGCGGCTGCTGGCGCTGCGCGGCGCGCTGGCCGATGGTGCCGAGCAGGAGTCGTTGCTGCGCTGGCGTCACCGTGACGGCAGCTGGCGCTGGTTCAACATCTGCGAACAGGTACTGACGCGCGACGAGCAGGGCCGGGTCCAGCGCCTGATCGGCGTGGCCCGCGATGTCACCAGCAATATCGAGCACAGCCATTCGCTGCGCGACAGCGAGCGCCGCTACCGCATGCTCACCGGCAGCCTGCGCGATTTGATCTTCACCACCGATAGCGCGGTGCGCATCAACTACATCAGCCCGGCGGTGCAGACGGTGCTCGGCTACAGTCCGGAATGGGCGCTGGAGCATGGCTTCGAACAGTTGGTCACCCGGCCACGTCAGGCTGCGCGTTTCTACGAGCTGATGCGGCGGGTGCGCAAGGCATCCTTCAATACCCAGGCGCTGGCCGAGCTGGGCCAGAATCTGCGGGGCGAGACGCTGTATTTCGACTGCCGCGCCGCCGACGGACGGATGGTTGCCATTGAGTTGCGCATCATGCTGATCTGGGACGAGCACCACCGCTTCGATGGTGCTCTGTGCATCGGCCGTGACATCAGTGAACAGCGTCAGGCGGAAAAGGAGTTGCGCCGCGCCGCCACGGTATTCGAGCATTCCACGGCGGCTATTCTGGTTACCGATCCGGCTGGGCGGATCGCTCAGGTCAATTCGGCCTTCAATCGCATCACTGGCTACAGCGCAGATGAAGTGACGGGGCGCTGGCCAACGATGCTTGGCGCAGATGACCAGCAGAGCAATCAGATGGGTTCCATCCTTGCCCAGATCGCCGAGAGTGGCAGCTGGGAGGGCGAATTCTGGATCAAGGGCAAGAGCGGCGCGGCACAGCCCTGCTGGCTCGGCATCACGGCGGTGCACGATGCGGAAAACGAGCTGGTCAGCTATGTCTGCTTCTTCAGCGACATGAGCGAGCGCAAGGCCAGCGAAAATCGCATTCATCGTCTGGCCTACTATGACAGCCTGACCCAGCTGCCCAATCGCGCGCTGTTCCAGGACCGGCTCCACAGCAGTCTGCAACTGGCTGCGCGGCACGCCAGTTGGGTGGTGCTGATGTTCCTCGACCTGGACCGCTTCAAGCCGATCAATGACTCGCTCGGGCATGCCGCCGGCGACCGCATGCTCAGGGAGGTTGCCGTGCGCCTGGCGTCCTGCGTGGACGAAGGCGATACGGTGGCGCGTATGGGCGGCGACGAGTTCACCTTTCTGCTGCAACCCGAGGGCGGGCGCGACGAGGCGCTGTCGCGTGCGGTGCATGTGGCCGAACGGATATTTGCCAGCCTGACCGAGCCTTTCGTGCTCCTGGGGCGCGAGTTTTTCGTCACGGCCAGTATCGGCATCGCCCTCGGTCCGCAGGACGGCGAGGATACGAGCCAGTTGATGAAAAACGCCGATACCGCGATGTACCACGCCAAGGAGCGTGGCAAGAACAATTTCCAGTTCTACCAGGCCGAGATGAACGCCAGCGCGCTGGAGCGCCTGGAGCTGGAAAGCGACCTGCGCCATGCCATCGAGCAGCGCCAGTTCGTGCTACACTATCAGCCGCAGTATCTGGCCGATGGGGTGACCCTGACTGGCGTCGAGGTGCTGTTGCGCTGGTGGCACCCCTCGCGTGGGCTGGTGCCGCCGGGAGAGTTCATCCCGGCGCTGGAAGAGCTGGGGCTGGTGGTGGATGTCGGCGATTGGGTGCTCGATGAGGCCTGCCGGCAGATTGCCGCCTGGCATGCCGCCGGACTGATGGTGCCGAGGGTGTCGGTCAATCTCTCTGCGCGACAATTCATCGATGGCCGGCTGGGCCAGCGCATTGCCGCGATCCTGCAGGCAAGAGGTATCGAGCCAGCCTGTCTGGAGCTGGAGCTGACCGAGAGCATTCTGATGCGTGACATCGGCGAGGCGATGGGCATGCTCGACTCGCTCAAGCGTCTGGGGCTCTCGATCGCCATCGACGACTTCGGTACGGGCTATTCGTCCCTGAACTACCTCAAGCAATTGCCCATCGATGTGCTGAAGATCGACCGCAGCTTCGTCGATGGCCTGCCGCAAGGTGAACAGGATGGCCAGATCACCCGTGCCATCATCGCCATGTCACACAGCCTGAACCTGTCGGTGATCGCCGAGGGGGTGGAAACCCAGGCGCAAATGGATTTTCTCCGCAAGCATGGCTGCGATGAGATGCAGGGCTTCTTCCTGGGGCGACCGATGCCGGCCGAGGAGTTGGTGTTGACCTGCATGGGGGGCCGTGGCGCGCCGCCTTCATGTTGCACATGACCACGCCTCATACCCGCACCCCGGTGGATGAGGTAGAATCCGCGCCTCACTTTTCATACCGCCAGCTGATTCTCAGAGGACTGCCATGTTCAGCCGTGATTTGACCCTCGCCAAATACGACGCCGATCTTTTCGCTGCCATGCAGCAGGAAGCCCAGCGCCAGGAAGACCACATCGAGCTGATCGCCTCGGAGAACTACACCAGCCCGGCGGTCATGGAAGCCCAGGGTTCGGTGCTGACCAACAAGTACGCCGAAGGCTATCCGGGCAAGCGCTACTACGGCGGTTGCGAGTACGTCGACATCGTCGAGCAACTGGCCATCGACCGCGCCAAGGCGCTGTTCGGCGCCGACTACGCCAACGTCCAGCCGCACGCTGGCTCCCAGGCCAACGCCGCCGTCTACCTGGCCCTGCTCAGCGCCGGTGACACCATTCTCGGCATGAGCCTGGCCCACGGCGGCCACCTGACCCACGGTGCCAGCGTTTCCTCCTCGGGCAAGCTGTACAACGCCGTGCAGTACGGCATCACCGATGCCGGTCTGATCGACTACGACGAAGTCGAGCGCCTGGCCGTCGAGCACAAGCCGAAGATGATCGTTGCCGGCTTCTCCGCCTACTCGCAGAAGCTGGATTTCGCCCGCTTCCGTGAGATCGCCGACAAGGTCGGTGCCTACCTGTTCGTTGACATGGCCCACGTGGCCGGTCTGGTCGCAGCCGGCGTCTACCCGAACCCGGTGCCGTTCGCCGACGTGGTTACCACCACCACCCACAAGACCCTGCGCGGCCCGCGCGGCGGCCTGATCCTGGCGAAGAAGAACGAGGAGATCGAGAAGAAGCTCAACTCCGCGGTCTTCCCCGGCGCCCAGGGCGGCCCGCTGGAGCACGTGATCGCGGCCAAGGCGGTGTGCTTCAAGGAAGCCCTGCAGCCCGAGTTCAAGGCCTACCAGCAGCAAGTGGTGAAGAATGCCCAGGCCATGGCCGAAGTATTCATCGAGCGCGGCTTCGACGTGGTGTCCGGTGGCACGCAGAACCACCTGTTCCTGCTCAGCCTGATCAAGCAGGACATCACCGGCAAGGATGCGGACGCCGCCCTGGGCCGCGCCTTCATCACCGTGAACAAGAACAGCGTGCCGAACGATCCGCGCTCGCCCTTCGTCACTTCCGGTCTGCGTATCGGTACACCGGCGGTCACCACCCGTGGCTTCCAGGAAACCGAGTGCCGCGAACTGGCCGGCTGGATCTGTGACATCCTGCAGAACATGGGCGACGAGTCCGTGGTCGATGCAGTGCGCGCCAAGGTCCAGGCCGTCTGCGCCAGGCTGCCGGTGTACGGCAACTAAGCCGTTCGCCGCTTCGACAGAAAGCCCGCCTTGGCGGGCTTTCTGCTGTCTGGGGTGTGCCTGCCCCTGGGCGTTGGGACTAGACTGTCGGCAACCTACACGCAGGATGACTTTCGATGTTCAAACGCGCTTCACGAACGCTCTTGCCGCCACCGCTGATTTACCTGCTTTTTCTCGGAGCCGCCTGGATACTCGATGCGCTGTTGCCGTTCGCGCTGGGGCAGAATCTCTGGACACACTATTCAGGTTGGGTGCTGATCGACGCCGGCCTGCTGCTGATGCTCTGGGCCGGGCTGTTGATGCTGTGGCGAAAGACCACGGTCAACCCTTACGGTCAGCCTGCCAAACTGCTGGAGGATGGGCCGTTCCGCTTTTCGCGCAACCCCATTTACCTGGCCGATAGCCTGATCTATTGCGGTATCGCGTTGCTGTGGGGCAGCCTCTGGCCGTGGTTGCTGCTGCCGGTGCTGATTTACAGCATGCAGCGCGGCGTGATCGTACACGAGGAAAGGCTGCTGACCCGGCTGTTCGGCGAGGCGTATGGTGACTATTGCCAACGTGTTCGCCGTTGGTTGTGACGACGGTTGCGACACAAGCGATTGAGGAGTGATGTCTGATGAGCACTACATCAAGCGAGCGGCGGCGCTTCCAGCGTTTCGCTTTTGACGCCGAAACCGAACTGATACAGGGGGCGCGACATTGGGCGGTCAAGCTGCATGATCTGTCGCTCAAGGGCCTGCTGGTGCATCGCCCGGCAGACTGGGATGTCGAGCCCGCTCAATCGCTCGAAGCGCGGATACGGCTGTCCGACGATGCAGAGGTACGCATGAGCGTCGAGATGACGCGCACCGATGGCGCGTTGATCGGGCTGGTCTGCCGGCATATCGATGTCGACTCGATCAGCCATCTGCGGCGGCTGATCGAGCTCAACCTGGGCGATGAAGCCTTGCTCGAACGCGAACTGGCGGCGCTGGACGGCTCCTGACTGCTACAAGTTAAACCGTAGCCTGGATTGGCCGAAGGCGTAATCCGGGTTTCGAAGGCGTAATCCGACACCAGCGGGGCATGGCCTTATTCGAACAATGCATCCAGCGCCTGTTCCAGGCGCGTCACCGCGATGATCTGCAGCCCGGCTGGCGCCTCCTTGGGTGCGTTGCCCTTGGGTACGATGGCGCGTTTGAAGCCGTGCTTGGCCGCCTCCTTCAGGCGTTCCTGACCGCTGGGCACCGGACGGATCTCGCCGGACAGGCCCACTTCCCCGAATACCAGCAGATCGGTATCCAGTGGGCGGTTGCGCAGGCTGGAAATCACCGCTGCCATCAATGCAAGGTCCGCCGCTGTCTCCAGCACCTTCACGCCGCCCACCACGTTGATGAACACGTCCTGGTCGTAGGTGGGAATACTGCCGTGGCGATGCAACACGGCCAGCAGCATGGCCAGGCGGTTCTGATCCAGGCCCAGGGTGACGCGGCGCGGGTTGGCCAGGTGGCTGGTGTCGACCAGCGCCTGCACTTCCACCAGCATTGGTCGGGTGCCTTCCCAGGTCGCCATTACCACGCTGCCGGGCACCGCCTCCTGGGCGCGGGTGAGGAAGATCGCCGAGGGGTTGGTGACTTCCTTCAGGCCCTTGTCGGTCATGCCGAACACGCCCAGCTCGTTGACCGCGCCGAAGCGGTTCTTCACCGCCCGAAGCAGGCGCAGGCGACCATCGGATTCACCCTCGAAATACAGCACGGTGTCGACCATGTGTTCCAGCACGCGCGGGCCGGCGAGGGCGCCTTCCTTGGTCACGTGACCGACGAGGAAGATCGCCGTGCCGCTCTGCTTGGCGTAGCGCACCAGCAGCGCCGCGCTCTCGCGCACCTGGGCGACGCCACCCGGCGCGGATTGCAATTGCTCGGTGAAGATGGTCTGGATCGAGTCGATCACCATCACCTTGGGCTTTTCCAGTCGCGCGGTGGCGATGATGGCTTCGATGCAGGTCTCGGTCATCACCTTGAGCTTGTCCTGCGGCAGGTCCAGGCGCCGCGCGCGCATGGCCACCTGCTGCTGCGATTCCTCGCCGGTGACGTAGAGCGCCGGGAAGCGCTGGGCGATGGCGCACAGCGTTTGCAGCAGGATGGTGGACTTGCCGATGCCCGGGTCGCCGCCGATCAGCACCACCGAGCCGTCCACCAGGCCGCCACCGAGCACCCGGTCCAGCTCGCCGGAGGCGGTGGAGAAGCGCGGTACTTCCTCGACGCTGACTTCGGCCAAGGTCTTGATATTGGCTTGATCACCGGCCCAGCTAGCGCGGCCCGAGGGTGGCGCGGCGCCTTCGATGACGGTTTCCACCAGGGTATTCCAGGCGCCACAGTCGCCGCACTGGCCGGCCCACTTGGGAAAGGTCGAGCCGCACTCGGTGCAGCCGTACATGCGCTTGGCCTTGGCCATGGGAACTCCGGGTCAGGAAAGGGGAGTCGCATGATAGCGGTTGACTTGATTGTCATCAGCCACAAGCGATGTGCGAGCGACCAGACTGTGAGCAACCGATCAGGAGTGAATTGCCATGCGCCATCTGTTGTTTCTGCATCTGCTGGGCGCCAGCGTCTGGGTTGGCGGGCATCTGGTGTTGCTGTTCGGCGTGCTGCCCAGGGCCATGCGCCAGCGTGATCCGCAACCGGTGCGCAATTTCGAGCAGATCTACGAGCGTATCGGTATCCCGGCGTTGCTGGTGCAGATCGTCACCGGCCTGTGGATGGCGAGCCTGTGGTTGCCGCATTCGCAGTGGTTTGGCGGCTCGCCCATTGCCCATCTGGTGCAGGCCAAGCTGGTGCTGCTGGGTTTTACCGCGCTGCTGGGCGTGCATGCGCGATTGGCGCTGATTCCGAAGCTGGATGCCCAGCGCTTGCCGCAGCTGGGGCTGCATATCCTGCTGATCACCCTGACGGCGGTGGCCTTCGTCTGGGTCGGGGCAGGGTTCAGGTTTGGCGGGCTTTGGTAGGTGGGGTCACGCTTTACCGACCCGACGAGCGGGCTCTCGGCATGTCATGAGGTAAAGCTCCGTGCCGTTCGTGGCTGCGCGTCGGGTTACGCCTTCGGCTAACCCGACCTACGATCTGGACGGGGTTCAAGTTTGGTGGGTTGTTGTAGGCGGATACGGTGTAAACGCGGCCTCGTAGGGCCGAACTTGTTCGGTCTTTTGCGAACCGTGGCCGAATGAATTCGGCCCTACGTCTTACGATTCGGCCTTTGGGGGAGGTTGCAGGCCCGTCGGGGCGGCGGGCCTGGTTCCTGGGCGATTTAGCCGCCGCAACCGCCGCAGCAGCTGCTGGAGGCGTGCTTGAGTTGCTTGGCGATGTCGCTCTTCAGTGCGGCCTGTTCCTGCTTGAGCGCTTCGAGCGCTGTCGGGGCCAGGCCCTCGTTGGTGATGCGCTGGGACACGGCTTCGTATTCTTCGGCCTTGTGGGCGAACGCCGGGTTTTCCTGACGGAGTTTTTGCAGCTGTGCGCTCTTTTCAGGGAAATCTTTGTTCAGTTGGGAGTGTTCGATAGGCATGAGAGCTGCTCCAGATGGAAAGTCGTCACGATATAGGCTGTATTCGTATTAACTGGTTGACGACGATCAAGTGATCGATATCCTCCCGCTCCAGTCGTCGGATACGCCTGCCGTGGCATGCTATCCGTAGAGCGCCTAAGCTCTACAACGGTCGTTTCGCCAAGTTTCAGCGGCACTCCGATGCAAGTCCATTACCACAAGGGTTTTCGATATGAGTCTGATCAGCGAATTCAAGGCGTTTGCCGTCAGGGGCAATGTGATCGATATGGCCGTGGGCATCATCGTCGGCGCAGCATTCACCAAGATCGTTTCTTCCTTCGTTGCGGATGTGGTCACACCGCCGCTCGGGATTCTGATCGGAGGGGTGGACTTCTCTGACCTGGCCATCGTGCTCAAGGAGGCTACGGCTGATGCCCCTGCGGTCACGTTGAGCTACGGGAGCTTTATCCAGACGGTATTCGACTTCACCATCGTGGCTTTTGCGATCTTCCTGGCAGTCAAGGCCATCAACCATCTCAAGCGCAAGGAAGCCGAAGCGCCATCGGTGCCGCCGGCACCGTCCAAGGAGGAGGTGCTGCTGACCGAAATCCGTGATGCGCTGCGGGCGCAGAACCGGCCCTAGCAGGTAGTTTTCAACGGTCTGCTAACGCACTACCAGCCGCCTGAGCCAGTCCAGCAGCACGGACGGCAAGAGTTCGGGACGGGGCAGCAGGGCGTACTGCCCGGCACCGAAGATGCCGGGCAGGTAGTTGGCGGCCTGGCGGTCGATGGTCAGGCAGAAGGTCGAGATGCCTTGCAACGAGGCTTCGGTGACGGCCTGGCGCATGTCTTCCACGCCGTAGCGGCCTTCGTATTCATCCTTGTCGTTCGGTTTGCCGTCCGAGAGCAGCAACAGCAGCCGGTGGCTGGCGCCTTGCTGCAGCAGGCCGCTGCTGGCATGGCGGATGGCAGCGCCGGCGCGGGTGTAGTGCTCGGGTTCCAGTGCGCTGATGCGCAACGCCACCTCATTGCTGAAACGTTCGTCGAAGCCCTTGATCTCGCGGACGATCACCGCGTCCGGGCCTTCGCCGGAGAACGCCTGCACGGCATAGGGTTCGCCCATGCCGTCGAGGGCGATGCAGACCAGCAGCAGCGCTTCGCGTTCCACGTCGATGATGCGCCGGTTGGCCGATATCCAGCCGTCGGTCGAGCCGCTGATGTCGATCAGCAGGGTGATGGCCAGGTCCCGCTCCGCCGTGCGGCGGGTCTGGTACAGCGCCTCGGACAGCGAGCCGCCGGTGCGAAAGTCGGCGTAACTGTCGATATAGGCGCCCAGGTCGATCTCGTCCCCGTCCAGTTGCCGCCTGCGGATCACGCGGCGGGCGCTGAGCATCTCGAAGTGCCGCCTGATCTGGCCGAGCAGGGCGCGATGTTCCTCCAGGGTGTCATCCACCCATTGCTGGGAGCCGGGCAGGTTGGGCAGCACCCTGACGATGGCGCCGGGCTGGCGGTAATGCTGGGCGCGGTAATCCCACTCGGGATAGTGCAGCCCCTGGCCCTCGGCCTTGGCGCGCTTGAGTTGCATCAGCGTATTGGCGTCCGGCGGATCGTCGGAGATCAGCACTTCCTTCGGTCTGCCCGGCGTTGCGACCAGGCGTGCCTCGGGCAGTTCGGACAGCATGTCGCCGTACTCGTCGGCGCTGATGTCCTCGTCCCGGTCCACCGGGCGGTTCATCCCCAGCGGGTCCTCGGCGTGCTGGTGCGGCTCGTCGGCCTGGACCATGAACAGGCCTTCGCCGTCGTCATCCTCGTCTTCCTTCGCCTGGCGCACCTGCGGGCGGCGGGGCAGGCTGGCGCTGCGTGGCGCGGTGGTGTTCGAGGCGCTGTCGGCGGTCGGCGATTCCTGGGCCAGTCTGGCCTTGGCACTGTCGGGCGCGGGCGCCTGCAGGGTTCCGGTCCACCAGTCCCTGAGCAGCGGGGCATTGCCGCCGGAGCGGTCTTCGGCGGACAGCCCCAGAGCGGCCAGCAGCCCTTCGGCCAGTTGCAGTGACTGCGCTGGCGACTGGCTCAGTGGAAAGCCTTTTGGTACATCGCCGCAGCGACTGCCCAGCAGTTGCCTGAGCAGGACTTCCAGCGGCTGGCGTGAGCGCGAGAACTCCGCAAGTGGCGGGCGGCGTTGCAGGCAGAGCTGGCGCAGCCGTTCGATGGCGGGCGCCATGCCGGGCAGCGACTGTGCCAGTTGCTCATCCGCCGCCCAGGCTTCGAGCAGCAGATAGGCGTCCGCCAGCAGCGCGGGTGACGTGGACGGAAGCGCTTCGGCAGTACCGCGTTGCGCGCGCAGTGCCTGCTGCAGTGCCATCACCCGATAGGCTTCGCCGCCGTGCTCAAGGTCGCTGAGGCCGGAGTCTGCCGGTAGCCACAGACGCAGGCCATCGGTGGCGGGAATGGGCCGATGCTGCCAGGGCGACTGGGCGCGCCGGAAGGCGCGCGCGAGCAAGGTCGGCTGGGCCGGCGGCTGGGCGACTCTGATCGGGTAGCTGGTGCCGGTTACCGCGCTGATCAGCAGGTCCAGGCGCGCGGCGACGTCGCTCAGTACGGCGGTCGGCGGGCCTTTGGGCGGTGGACGATAACGCCGCCACAGCTTCTGCGCATAAATGGTGGCATGGCGCGCCGCGTCGCTGACCAGCTCTTCGGCTTCGGCCATGGCGGTTGGCTAGACGAAGGTGCCGTCAACCAGGTCGCGCAGGGCGCTGACCATGGACGGCTCGTCGGAGAGTGGCGAGACGATGGCGGCGTAACAGGCTTCACGCACCGGGATGCCGCAGGTGGTGAGGGCGCCGGCAGCGATCAGCAGGCGTGTGCTCGGCACTTCCGCCAGGCCCCGGTCACGCAACTGGCGGATGCGTCCGGCGAGGCTCACCAGCCCCCTGGCGACAGCAGGCTCGACAGCGCTTTCACGCTGCACGATCAGCGCCTCCTGTTCGGGCGCGGGAAAGTCCAGGTCCATCGCGACGAAGCGCTGGCGGGTGCTGGGCTTGAGGTCCTTGAGCATGCGCTGGTAGCCGGGGTTGTAGGACACCACCAGCTGGAAACCGGGTGCGGCGGCGATGTTCTCGCCGGTCTTGTCGATGGGCAGCGTGCGCCGGTAGTCGGTCAGCGCATGCAGCACTACCACGGTGTCCTGGCGTGCCTCGACCACTTCGTCCAGGTAGCAGATGGCGCCTTCGCGCACGGCGCGGGTCAGCGGGCCGTCCTGCCAGACGGTGCCGTCATGGCGGATCAGGTAGCGACCGATCAGGTCGCTGGCCGCCAGGTCGTCGTGGCAGGGAATGGTGATCAGCGGGCGGCCCAGTCGCCAGGCCATGTGTTCGACGAAACGGGTCTTGCCGCAGCCGGTCGGCCCCTTGAGCATCACCGCCAGACCGCGGGCGTGGCACTGCTCGAACAGCGTCACTTCATTGCCGGATGGTTGATACCAGGGCTCCTCCGTCGCCGGATGGGCAGCCAGACTGCGCACGGCCTGATCCATGCCCACCTCAGAGCGCCCGGTCGGCTGCAGTGCCGCTGTGCAGCGCCCGCTCGTCGGTCACCGGCTCGAAACGCGGTCGGTAGCGGAAGAAGTCGAAGATATACAGCCCCACGCCGGTGGCAAAGATACTGGCGGTGGAGATCAGCATGACGAAGTGGATCTGGATCTTGAGCTGCACGTCCAGATAGCCCATGCCCATGATCCGCTCCAGATACACCTGGCCGATCCCGGCGGTGGCGAAGGACAGGGTCATGCCGAACATGCCCGCCAGCTGCAGCCAGAATGCCCAGTAGCCGATGGTGGTGCCCTGGTCGGGACGCTTGTGGGTGAACGAGGGCAGGGCATAGCTGATCATCGCCAGGACGATCATGGCGTAGGCGCCATAGAACGCGGCATGGCCGTGCATGGCGGTGATCAGGGTACCGTGGGTCCACTTGTTGATGCTCGGCCAGGTGTGGGCCAGGCCCAGCAGGCCGGCGCCGAACAGGGTGAACACGGTGCTGCCCAGCGTCCAGTGCAGGGCCAGCACGTTGGGATGGCGCAGCCCCGAGCGGCGCATGGCACCGTAGGCGTACATGGCCATGCCGACGATAGCCAGCGGCTCCAGCGCGCTGAAGAAACCGCCGATCGGCAGCCAGTAGTAGGGCACACCGACCCAGTAGTAATGGTGCGCCGTGCCGAGAATGCCGGCGATGAACACCAGGCCGACGATCACGTACAGCCACTTCTCCAGCACCTCGCGGTCGGCACCGGACAGGCGGATCAGCAGGTAGGCGAGGAAGGCGCCCATGATCATCATCCACACGCCTTCGACCCAGAGGTGGATGGTCCACCAGCGGTAGAAGATCGATACCGTGTAGTTCTCGTAATGCAGCAGCGCCGGGAAGAACAGCACGGCGCTGCTGACCAGCCCCAGCAGCAACACGCCTTCGGTGGTGGTGAAGCGCCCGGACTTCCTGATCGTCATGCCGATGTTGTAGAGGAAGATCAGCATGCAGATGACGATCACGATCTTGTGCGGCAGCGGTTGTTCCAGCAGCTTGTTGCCGGTGCCGTAGCGAAACAGGTAACCGATGATCGCGGTGACGCCCATGCCGGTCCAGAGAATCAGCTGGATGTAGGCGAGCTTGGTGCTGTGCAGCTCGGTACGCGATTCGTCGGGCACCATCCAGTAGGTGGCGCCCATGAAGCCGGTGAGCACCCAGACGATCAGCAGGTTGGTGTGGATCACCTTGGTGACGTCGAACGGCAGGATGTACAGCAGCGGGTCCGGCCCCAGGTACTTGGCCGCCGAGAGCAGGCCGAACACCAGTTGCAGGCCGAACAGCACCATGGCGACGGCGAAATACCAGTAAGCGACTGACTGTGATCTATAACGCATGGCCAATCCCCTGCAAGGTGCCGCTCCGCCGGGCCGCAGCCCGTGGCGGAGCCGCTTCTATTTGAATGTCGCGAGGTAAGCGACCAGCTGGTCGAGCTGCTCTTCCGTCAGCGAGTCGGCATAGGTGGTCGGCATGAAGGAGGTGCCGCCCGCCGAATACATCTCACCGGGATACAGGTAGGCGCTGGGCTCGACGATGGATTCACGGATATAGGCTTCGACGCTGTCGGCGCTGCCCTGGTAATCCGCCGAGGCCATCGCCTGCTCGGCGCGCGACGCCAGGCCTGCCAGGGTCGGTCCGGCGAGGTTCACCCCAGGGGCGATCGAATGACAGGCCTGGCAGGTCGGCGACGCCGTGCGGAACACGGCTTCGCCCAGGGCAATGGGATCTTCCGCGCCGCTGACCGGACGCGCGCCGGGGGGCAGCTGTTCGTCCGTATGGCCGGGGCCGGAGGCGTCCTGCTGCGCCAGGGTCAGGTCGGTGCCGGGAATCGACGAGCCGGTGACCAGGATCGGGCGTGGTGGCCAGCCCTGGTTGTCGACATTGGCGACCCAGTCGAAGAAGGCGATCAGCGCGGCGACTTCCTCGTCGCTGAGGTTCTGGTTGGGCATCAGGCGGCGGTGGCGCTGCTCGTCGTAGAACTTCTCCGGGTTCTTGAGAAAGGCGGTGAGGTAGGGCGCGCCGCGATGCTGGGAGATTTTCGTCAGGTCAGGCGCGTAGTAGGCACCTTCGCCGAAGATCGTGTGGCAGTTGATGCAGTTCTTCGCGTGCCAGACGTCCTTGCCGCGGGTGACCTCGGGCGTGATGCTGGCCGCATTGGTCAGTTCGGGGAACTGCCGATGACTGTCCAGCGTAAGCCCGAGAAATACCAGCGAGGCGACGACCGTGGAGATGATGGCGAAGGAGCGCGTTTGTCGTTTGTTCATTGGGAGCGCCTCGACCGGTCAAACGCCGATGCCTGTCCAGTAGAAAATGCCGATGCCGACAGCGTAGACAATGGCGCCGAGCATCAGCGCCAGTACCACGAAACTGAGTATTCGGAAGGTTTTTTCCACGACATTCTCCCAATGATGAGATGAGTGCCAATTTCTCCGGGCGAGCCGCTCCGTCAGGTCATGCGAGGCAGGCGCTGGATCGTGACCAGGGTGACGGTGTCGGCGATCACCTGCAGCGCATGTTCGACGTTCTCGGCCAGGTACATCAGCTCGTTGCCATGCAGTGCCTGCCAGCGATCCTCTACCTGCACCTCGATGACGCCCTGGAGGCAATGGATGGTGATCGGGCCGGCCACCGCATGGCTGGGAACGATGTGACCAGCCTTGAGCGCCAGGCGCATGACTTCGAGGCTTGGAGTGCTGACCAGCGCCTGGGAGCGAAGTTCTGGCAACGGGTCTGCGCTGAGTGGGCGAATGACCTCGCCGGACTGTGCATGTTTCAGTGCCATGGTGCCTGGCCGTTATGCTTGGTTTGTCTTGAGACTAGTAAACGGGTGGGAAGTGTCCAGCGACTGAGGGATGAACGGTTCGCTCACTGAGGCGGGGGTGTGGCAGGAAACGATTCCCGGCGCATTGCGCGCCGGGAATCGGAGGGGCTTATTCCGGCTTCGGCGTGGTCGCCGTGCTGGCTGGCAGCACCGGGTAGGCAACCTGCGGCTGCTCGCCAGTCAGGCTGTGCAGGAAGGCGACGATGGATTTGACTTCACCATCGTTGAGCTGACGGCCCAGCTGGCTGTCACCCATGATCGCCACGGCCTGTTCCAGGTCCCAGACCTCACCGCTGTGGAAGTACGGCGGGGTCAGTGCGACGTTACGCAGCGGCGCCGCGCGGAACACGTACTCGTCGGCAGCGGTGTTGGTGACGGAGAAGCGGCCCTTGTCACCTTCAGGCAGCACGTCGGCGCCCGGCTTCTTGATCACGCCGAAGGGGAAGTAGCTCTGGCCGCCGACGTTGACGCCATTGTGGCAGGCGATGCAGCCGGCATCCATGAACAGCGCCAGGCCTTCCTTCTGCTTGGCGTCCAGCGCCTTGTCGTCACCCTTGAGGAAGCGGTCGAATGGCGAGTTGGGCGTGGTCAGGCTGACTTCGAAGGCTTCCAGGGCATAGGCCATGTTGTCGAAGCTGACCGGGTCCTTGTCATTGGGGAAGGCTTTCTTGAACTCGGCCACATACTCGGGAATGCTCTTGAGAGTCGCTTCGACCCGGTCAGGCGTGTTGTTCATTTCGACGCTGGCCTGGACCGGGCCCTTGGCCTGCTCCTGCAGGTCCTTGGCGCGACCATCCCAGAACTGCGCGGCGTTGAACACGGCGTTGAGTACGGTCGGCGAGTTGCGCGGCCCTTTCTGCCAGCCGTGACCGATGGAGGTGGTGACGTTGTCACTGCCGCCGATGCTGAGGTTGTGGCAGGTGTTGCAGCTGATCACGTGGCTGCGCGACAGGCGCGGATCGAACCAGAGTTTGTGGCCGAGAATCGCCTGATCTTCGTTGACGCTATGGCCACGGACCTCGGTGACCTTGTCCGGGATCGGTTGGAAGATGGCGCTGGCACGCTCGCGCAGTTCGTTGGCATGGGCGCTGCCGGCAATCATTAGGAGGCTACCGAGCAGCAGGGGAGCTGTGGATCGCATTTTTTTCCTCATCGGTGTTGGCTGGTTATAGGAGGCGCCATTTGAATAGAGCCTGGCTTGATTTGCATCAAACGAAGCCGAAGAAGAAGGTGTGAAAAACTGTCTCGATTTGTAACAGGGCATAAGCGTCTCTTCTCTTGGCCAGCCTTGCGGCTCGGCGGAGGCAACGCCAGAATGGCGGCACTTTTCGTGGCCTGTGAGCCACCCAGCAAGGATCTCCGATGCCCCAGACTGTCGCTGCCGGCCTGCGCCTGGCGCCCGATGCGCTGACTCGCCCCTTCGAGCCCAGCCAGTTCGACTTCAAGACCACCGATGAGCTTGAGCCTTTCCTTGGCGTGCTTGGCCAGGAACGGGCCGTCGAGGCCCTGCAGTTCGGTGTGGCGATGCCGCGTCCGGGCTACAACGTCTATGTGATGGGCGAGTCCGGTACGGGACGTTTCTCCTTCGTGCGACGCTATCTGCGGGCCGAAGGCAAACGGCTGGATACGCCCTCGGACTGGGTCTACGTGAACAATTTCGACGAGCCGCGCGAGCCACGGGTGCTTGAACTGCCCCAGGGCGGGGCCTGCGCCTTCATCGCCGATATCGCCCAGTTGATCGACAACCTGCTGGCGACCTTCCCGGCGGTATTCGAGCATCCCAGCTTCCAGCAGAAGAAGAGCGCCATCGACCGCGCCTTCAACCAGCGCTACGACAAGGCGCTGGATGTGATCGAGAAGCTGGCGCTGGAAAAGGAGATCGCCCTCTATCGCGACAGCGCCAACATCGCCTTCACGCCCATGAAGGACGGCAAGTCCATGGACGAGGCCGAGTTCGCGCAGCTGCCCGAAGCCGAGCGCGAGCGCTATCACGCGGACATCTCCGCGCTGGAAGTGAGCCTGAACGAAGAGCTGGCCAGTCTGCCGCAATGGAAGCGCGAATCCAGCAATCAGCTGCGCCAGCTCAACGACGAGACCATCAGCCAGGCGTTGCAGCCGCTGCTGGAGCCGCTGTCGGAAAAGTATTCCGAGAACGCCGGCATCGAAGCCTACCTGCAGGCGGTGCAGGTCAACCTGCTGAAAACCGTGGTCGAACAGCTGGTGGATGAAAACCGCCCCGAGGCTCATAACCGTCAGCTGCTCGAAGAGCAGTACAGTCCGAGCCTGGTGGTCGGTCATGCCGAGGATGGCGGCGCACCGGTGGTGTTCGAGCCGCATCCGACCTACGACAACCTCTTTGGCCGTATCGAATACAACACCGATCAGGGCGCGCTCTATACCAGTTACCGCCAACTGCGGCCCGGCGCCCTGCACCGCGCCAATGGCGGCTTCCTGGTGCTCGAAGCGGAAAAACTGCTCAGCGAGCCCTTCGTCTGGGAGGCGCTCAAGCGTGCCCTGCAGTCGAACAAGCTGAAAATGGAGTCGCCACTGGCCGAGCTGGGCCGGCTGGCCACCGTCACCCTGACGCCGGAAGTCATTGCGCTCAAGGTCAAGATCGTCATCATCGGTTCGCGCCAGCTGTACTACACCCTGCAGGACCTGGACCCGGACTTTCAGGAGATGTTCCGGGTGCTGGTGGACTTCGACGAGGATATCCCGCTGGCCGAGGACAGCCTGGAACAGTTCGCCCAGCTGTTGAAAACCCGCACCTCGGAGGAAGGCATGGCGCCGCTGAGTGCCGCGGCAGTGGCCCGGCTGGCGACTCACAGTGCGCGTCTGGCCGAGCATCAGGGACGGCTGTCGGCGCGTATCGGCGATCTGTTCCAGCTGGTCAGCGAGGCGGATTTCATTCGCCAGCTGGCCAGCGACGAGGTCACCGACGTCGGTCACATCGAACGTGCTCTCAAAGCCAAGGCCACCCGGACCGGGCGTGTTTCGGCGCGGATTCTCGATGACATCCTCGCCGGGGTCATCCTGATCGACAGCGAAGGCGCGGCCATCGGCAAGTGCAACGGGCTGACCGTACTGGAGGTCGGCGACTCGGCCTTCGGCATGCCGGCGCGCATTTCCGCCACCGTCTATCCGGGCGGTTCGGGCATCGTCGATATCGAGCGCGAGGTCAACCTGGGCCAGCCGATCCACTCCAAGGGCGTGATGATCCTCACCGGCTATCTGGGCAGCCGTTACGCCCAGGAGTTTCCGCTGGAAATCTCGGCGAGCATCGCGCTGGAACAGTCCTACGGCTATGTCGATGGCGACAGTGCCTCGCTCGGCGAATGCTGTGCGCTGATCTCGGCCATCTCGCGCACGCCGCTCAAGCAATGCTTCGCCATCACCGGCTCGATCAACCAGTTCGGTGAGGTGCAGGCCGTCGGTGGCGTGAACGAGAAGATCGAAGGTTTCTTCCGGCTCTGCGAGGCGCGCGGGCTGACGGGTGAGCAGGGCGCGATCATTCCCTTCGCCAACGTCACCACCCTCATGCTCGAAGAGCGCGTACTGGAGGCCGTGCGCCAGGAGCGCTTCCATATCTATGCCGTGCGTCATGTCGATGAGGCGCTTTCCCTGCTGGTCGGCGAAGAGGTGGGCGCCTCGGATGAAAAGGGCGGCTTCCCCAAGGGCAGCGTCAACGCCCGAGTGGTCGAGCGCCTGCGCGATATTGCCGAGATCGGCCTGGAAGAAGACGACAGGAACGAGGCGACACCGGGCGAGGCACTGGCGGCGGGCACCATTCCTGCCAAAGGCTGAACGAGTGAGTGGTTGTTGAACGGAACGTTAGCGCGCGCGGCGGGTCTGGAGAAATAGAGCGTCTTCGCTCTCTATCCACAAGGTTATCCACAGTGCGGGGATAACCCGGTTGGCCCGCCTGCTTCGTTCAGGATGACGGTGCGCAACCGAGCGCGAGGGTTACCGTCATGCCGAACAACCTGTGTCTGAGCCGTCAGTGCCTGGGTCTGGTCACTCGAATCGAATGTGCCATCTGGCCTGTGGCAGGTGCCAATGGTCTGTGGACCCTGCTCTGCGCCGCCGGCCTTGACGGCTCGCAACCCACTGCAATAAGGGTGCAAGGCCCATTTCACGGGCTGCGGGCTGCCGAGTCGGTGCTCGACGCCATCGCCAGCAATCTTCAACAGCAGGGTTACTGCGAGGCGGACTCACCGGCGATCTGGCAGCTGCATATGCGCGCCGAACTACGCAAGGTCAACGCCAATCAGGCACGCTTTCTCAGCGGCTGGGAAACACGGTCATAGGCGGGGCGCCGCAGCGTCTGACGGAACCTCGATTTTCTTATCCACAGCTGAGCCATGGCTGAATATCCGCTTCGTTGGCGGACGCTCGGGCGTGGCGAGCAGGTTTGCCGGCTCAGCTGTGCTAGGCTTTACGACCTTTTTCCCAGCGGAGCCCAGGCATGACCGAGATTAATCTGTCCACC
This sequence comes from Stutzerimonas stutzeri, assembly GCF_013522825.1. GTDB lineage: Bacteria > Pseudomonadota > Gammaproteobacteria > Pseudomonadales > Pseudomonadaceae > Stutzerimonas > Stutzerimonas stutzeri_AK. Next base: position 183,733 of record NZ_JAAMQZ010000001.1, on the reverse strand, counting down.
GACGAAACGCGCGTAAGCTACGGCATTGGCCGTCAGCTGGGCGATCAGCTGCGCGACAACCCACCGCCCGGTGTAAGCCTCGATGCGGTAATTGCGGGTATCCGTGATGCCTTTGCCGGCGCGGCCAGCCAGGTCAGCCCGGAAGATCTGAACGCCAGCTTCGCCGTGATCCGCGAGCGCATGCAGGCCGAGGCCCAGCAGAAGGCTGAAGCCGCTGCAGGCGAGGGCCGGGCTTTCCTGGCCGAGAATGCCAAGCGCGAAGGCGTCACCACACTCGCTTCGGGTCTGCAGTACGAAGTGCTGACCGCCGGCGACGGCGCCAAGCCGAGCCCTGAAGACCAGGTCCGCACCCACTACCACGGTACCCTGATCGACGGCACCGTGTTCGACAGCTCCTATCAGCGCGGCCAGCCTGCCGAGTTCCCGGTCGGTGGCGTGATCGCCGGCTGGACCGAGGCGCTGCAACTGATGGGCGTCGGCAGCAAGTGGCGCCTCTATGTGCCGAGCGAACTGGCCTACGGCGCCCAGGGCGTGGGCAGCATTCCGCCGCATAGCGTACTGGTATTCGACGTCGAGCTGCTCGCGGTTCTGTAAGCCCCGTAGGGCCGAACTCATTCGGCCAGCCGGTGCGAAGGCCGAACACGTTCGGCCTCAGGGGCGTAACGCCCTGGCATAGGAGAACAGGAACAGATTTCGCACCTGTTCCTTGAGCACGCAGGGTTCACTGGTGCTCAGCTCATGCAAGTCCAGATCGCCCTGGTCACGAAGTTCGTCCAGGGCCTCCCCCTCCAGTGAAATGCACACCGCACCGGTGTTGCGGTCGAGTATCCGCAGGTAGGGTTGTGGTCGGTCCAGCCAGGCATCGATCAGATAAGTCATGCTCACCTCCAGTTGGTTCTGTTAATGAGAATAATTACTATTTGCAAATATGCAAGTACAAAAACACCTGCCCGCTCGACGGTGAGGTAAATGCTTGAGGTGCTGGGGGATTGGACGGGTGATATTTCACCGATCCGACGGGGAAGTCCAAGTGGTGCGAGAGGCGGCAGCTCGCTTGGCTTACGCTTGCTGATCGTCGGGTTACGCCTTCGGATACCCGGATTACGCCTTCGGCTAATCCAGGCTACGGCTTCCGTAGGTTGGATTAGCCTTGTAGGTCGGGTCACGCTTCACCGACCCGACGAGCGGATCGGTTTTTCGAGTGGGATCAGTGCGTGCGGGCGACTGCGAAGCGGCTGAGTTCCACCAGGGCGTCGCGGTAGGGGCTGGCAGGAATCAGTTCGAGGCAGGCGATGGCGCGGTCGGCATAATCGCGCGCCAAGCGTGCGGTGTAGTCCAGTGCGCCCGAGGCCTGAACGGCGCTGCGGATGCTTTCCAGGTCCTCGATGCCGCCTTTCTGGATCGCCTTGCGCACCAGTGCGGCCTGTTCCGCGGTGCCTTCGCGCATGGTGTAGATCAGCGGCAGGGTGGGCTTGCCTTCGGCAAGGTCGTCGCCGACGTTCTTGCCGAGGGTTTCGGCATCGCCCTGATAGTCGAGCAGGTCATCGACCAGTTGGAAGGCGATACCCAGGTGGTCGCCAAACTGACGCAAGGCTTCGCATTGCTCGTCGCTGGCACCTGCCAGGGTGGCGGCGCTATGGGTGGAGGCCTCGAACAGCATGGCGGTCTTGCCGCGAATGACCTCCATGTAGATTTCTTCGGTGGTGCTGGCGTCGCGAACCTTCGACAGTTGCAGCACTTCGCCTTCGGCGATGACGCGCGTGGCCTGGGAAATGATGCGCATGACCGGCATCGAACCCAGTGTCACCATCATTTCGAAGGAGCGCGCATAAAGGAAGTCGCCCACCAGTACGCTCGGCGCGTTGCCCCACAGGGCATTGGCGGTGGAGCGGCCACGGCGCATGCCGGACATGTCGACCACATCGTCATGCAACAGTGTCGAGGTGTGCAGGAATTCGATGATGGCGGCCAGCAGGCGCAACTGATCGCCCTTGAGGCCGAGCGCGTTGCCGCTGAGCAGCACCAGCAGCGGGCGCAGGCGCTTGCCGCCGGCGGAGGTGATGTAGTCCCCGATTTTTTCCACCAGCGGTACGCGGGACGTCAGCTGGTTGCGGATAATGCCGTCGACGGCGGCAAAATCATCAGCCACGACTTGGTAAAAGGCCTGGGGTTGCATCGGACGCCGGTACTCCTCGGAGGTTGCGCGGCATGCTAGGGGGCGGGTCATGGGCTGTCAAGGCAAGGACCTGCGGCTATTGCGCAGGTGCGGGCGCATGCGTACAATCGCGGACCCTGAACTTCCCCCTGGGCATTTCCCTGCCTTACGCAATTGCACGGGCGTCACTTCCGGCCCCATGCAGCCATGCCAGCCACCAACCATTATTTCAAAGCGCTGGGTGAGCAGGATCAACGGAGATACATAGATGTACGCAGTTATCGTAACCGGCGGCAAGCAGTACAAGGTTGCCGAAGGCGAATACCTCAAGATTGAAAAGCTCGAAGTTGCTACTGGCGAAGCTGTCACTTTCGACCGCGTTCTGCTGGTCGGCAATGGCGATGATGTAAAAATCGGCGCTCCGGTGGTCGATGGTGCCAAAGTTACCGCTGAAGTGATTGCCCAGGGCCGTCACGACAAGGTCACCATCATCAAGTTCCGCCGTCGTAAGCACCACATGAAGCGTCAGGGCCACCGTCAGTGGTTCACTGAGGTCAAAATCACCGGTATTCAGGGCTAATCGGGCCTGAATCCCCTTATAGGAGTATTGAACTCATGGCACACAAAAAAGCTGGCGGTTCTACCCGCAACGGTCGCGACTCAGAAGCCAAACGCCTTGGCGTGAAGATGTACGGCGGCCAGAAAATCGTTCCTGGCAACATCATCGTGCGTCAGCGCGGTACCCAGTTCCACGCCGGTTACGGCGTTGGCATGGGCAAGGATCACACCCTATTCGCGAAAGTGGAAGGCGTGATCAAGTTCGAAGTGAAGGGCGCTCTTGGCCGTCGCTACGTGAGCGTCGTCGCGGCCTGATCGCGGCGTTGCTGGAAAAGCCCTGTCATGCGACGGGGCTTTTTTGTTTCTGTATCCTGTGAGGCTCTTGCAAAGAAGCTGCTCGGTGCTCATTCAGTTTTCGCTGGGTTTTTTGCAAGACCCTTATTCCAGTTTTCTAGCCCGTCCTTGCGGCGGGAGGCGTTCCCATGAAATTCGTCGATGAAGTATCGATTTTTGTAAAGGCCGGTGACGGCGGTAACGGCATGATGAGTTTTCGTCGCGAAAAATTCATCGAAAAAGGCGGTCCCAACGGTGGCGACGGCGGTGACGGCGGCTCCATTTATCTGATGGCTGACGAGAACCTCAATACCCTGGTCGATTACCGTTACACCCGTCGCTTCAATGCGCCCAATGGCGAGAAGGGCGGCAGTACCGAATGTACCGGCGCCAAGGGCGAGGATCTGATCCTGCCGGTGCCGGTGGGGACTACGGTGATCGATGCCGCCACTCAGGATGTGATCGGCGATCTGACCAAGGCGGGGCAGCGGTTGCTGGTTGCTCAGGGTGGCTGGCACGGACTGGGCAATACGCGCTTCAAGTCCAGCACCAACCGGGCGCCGCGGCAGACCACGCCGGGCAAGCCGGGCGATGCGCGTGATCTGAAGCTGGAGTTGAAAGTACTGGCGGACGTCGGCCTGCTGGGCATGCCCAATGCCGGCAAGAGTACCTTTATTCGTTCTGTGTCGGCGGCCAAGCCGAAGGTGGCCGATTACCCGTTCACCACGCTGATTCCCAACCTTGGCGTCGTCAGTGTCGGGCGCTACAAGAGCTTTGTCGTCGCCGACATTCCGGGGTTGATCGAAGGGGCTTCGGAAGGCGCGGGTCTGGGGATTCGCTTCCTCAAGCACCTGGCGCGTACCCGGCTGCTGCTGCATCTGGTGGACATGGCGCCGCTGGACGAGAGCGACCCGGCGGATGCCGCCGAGATCATCCTCGATGAGCTGGAAAAATTCAGCCCGGCACTGGCTCAGCGCGACCGCTGGCTGGTGTTGAACAAGGCTGATCAGCTGCTTGAAGAGGATCGCGAAGAGCGTGTGCGGCAGGTGATCGAGCGGCTCGACTGGGAAGGGCCGGTGTTCGTGATTTCGGCGCTGGAGCGCGAGGGCACCGAAGAGCTGAGTCAGGCGATCATGCGCTATCTCGATGAGCGGGCGCTGCGTATCGCCGAAGAGCCGGCCTATGCCGAAGCATTGGCCGAGCTCGATCAGCAGATCGAGGATGAGGCGCGCGCCCGGCTGCAGGAGCTCGATGACCAGCGTGCGTTGCGTCGTGCCGGAGTCAAGGCGGCTGCTGAGGCCGATGACGACTTCGATGATGACGACGATGACGAGGGTGGCGCGGAAATCTTCTACGTGCGCTGAGTGTTTCGGCCTCGCGCAACGGCGGGGCTTGCGGGCGGTGGGCTGGGTTGTCGCTGCTCACCGCAATGATTTGGCTGGTTAGTGGAATAGGCGGGATCGATGCGCGACAAGGTGAGCGGTGCCCGGCGCTGGGTGGTGAAGATCGGCAGCGCGTTGTTGACGGCAGATGGGCGTGGCCTCGATCAGGCGGCGATGGCGGTCTGGGTCGAGCAGATGGTTGCGCTGCGCGAGGCGGGCGTCGAACTGGTGCTGGTTTCCTCCGGCGCCGTTGCCGCCGGCATGAGTCGCCTTGGCTGGGGTGCGCGGCCCAGGGCCGTGCATGAGTTGCAGGCGGCGGCGGCTGTGGGGCAGATGGGCTTGATTCGGGCCTGGGAGGCCAGTTTCGCTCGTTGCGACCAGCAGACCGCGCAGATTCTCGTCACCCATGACGACCTGTCCGATCGCAAGCGCTACCTCAATGCGCGCAGCACTCTGCGCACCCTGCTCGATCTGGATGTCGTGCCGGTGATCAACGAGAACGACACCGTCGTTACCGACGAGATTCGCTTTGGTGACAACGACACCCTGGCGGCGCTGGTGGCCAACCTGGTCGAGGCCGATCTGCTGGTGATCCTCACCGACCGCGACGGCATGTTCGATGCCGATCCGCGCAACAATCCCGAAGCCAGTCTCATCAGTGAGGCCCGTGCCGACGATCCGGCGCTGGATGCCGTGGCGGGCGGAACCGGCGGCGCGCTGGGGCGCGGTGGCATGCAGACCAAGCTGCGTGCGGCGCGACTGGCGGCGCGCTCCGGTGCTCATACCGTGATCGTTGGTGGGCGTATCGAGCAGGTGCTGGCGCGGCTAAAGGCTGGCGAGCAACTGGGCACGCTGTTGACTCCTGAGTGCAGTCGTCATGCGGCGCGCAAGCAGTGGCTGGCCGGCCACTTGCAGACGCGCGGTACCGTTACTCTGGATGCTGGTGCGGTGCAGGCGCTGAAGCGGGGCAATTGCAGTCTGTTGCCGGTCGGTGTCAGGGCAGCTCAAGGCGGCTTTCGCCGTGGCGAGATGGTGGTCTGCGTGGGGCCGGACGGCGAGGAAATTGCGCGTGGGCTGGCCAACTACAGTGTTGCCGAGACACGGCGGATTCTGGGGCGCCCATCGGATGAAATCGAGAAGCTGCTTGGCTATGTCGATGAGCCGGAGCTGATCCATCGCGACAATATGATTCTGGTCTGAGGTGTCTGCTATGCGCGTAATGACCACGGTGTTGGTGTTGGGCTTGTTGGTGCCGGTCATGGCGGCTGCCGAGCAGATCGGTGCGGTCGATACGGTGTTCAAGTGGTTGGGGCCGAACCACAAGATCGTGGTCGAGGCGTTCGATGATCCGAAGGTGGACGGGGTGACCTGTTACCTCTCGCGTGCCAGGACGGGCGGCATCAAGGGTGGGCTGGGGTTGGCCGAAGACAGGGCCGAGGCGTCCATTGCATGTCGGCAGGTTGGGCCTATTCGGATCGGTGAAGGGCTGAAGGATGGGGAGGTGGTGTTCAAGGAGCGCACCTCGCTGGTCTTCAAGACCATGCAGGTCGTGCGTTTCTTCGATGAGGCGCGCAATACGCTGGTTTACCTCGTCTACAGCGACCGCATCATCGAGGGCAGTCCGCAGAATGCGGTAACGGCAATTCCGGTTCTGCCGTGGCCGGTCACGCCATAGCGGGGCCGCTGTGCCGGTTAGCGGCATAAGAGCGAGGCACAAAAAAACCGGCGCCAGGCCGGTTTTTTTCAAGAACGTTCAGCTTAAGCTGCAGCAGCTTCGCCGAGGGCCTTGATATGGCCGTTCAGGCGGCTCTTGTGACGAGCGGCCTTGTTCTTGTGGATAATGCCTTTGTCGGCCATACGGTCGATCACGGGCACGGCTGCAGTGTAAGCAGTACGAGCTTTTTCCAGATCTTTTGCATCCAGGGCCTTGACCACATTCTTGATGTAGGTGCGGACCATGGAGCGCAGGCTGGCGTTGTGGCTGCGACGCTTCTCAGCCTGAATTGCGCGTTTTTTGGCGGAAGGGCTGTTGGCCACCGTCGAACTCCTCGAAAACGTGGGATTACAAAGCAAATAAGGCCGCGAATCATGCCGATGTGGCAGATGCTTGTCAAGCCTGTTTGTGTCGTCTGAATGCTGGTCGGGCAGATGGGCTGCCGCTAAACTCGCGGCCTTGCCCAGGGTCGTAACTGACCATCGGTTCGATGGCGAAGTGACTGGCCGGAACAATGCTGCAATTCCAGGAAAGACAGATGTCCGAAAAAACCGGAAAAGGCGGATTGCTGCGTTCAAGTGCGGTAGTCAGTGTCATGACGCTGCTGTCCCGCGTGCTGGGCATGGTACGCGATATGGTGGTGGCCAGCTACTTCGGTTCCGGGGCGGCGGCGGATGCGTTCTTTATCGCCTTCAAGATCCCCAACTTCCTGCGTCGCCTGTTTGCCGAAGGCGCCTTCGCCCAGGCGTTCGTGCCGGTGCTGTCAGAGTACCGTGCCAAGAGAACCCAGCTGGAAGTCAAACTGCTGGTCGACCGGACGGCGGGCATGCTCGGTCTGATTCTTACCGGTATCACCGCGCTGGGCGTGCTCGGCTCGCCCTATCTGGTGATGCTGTTCGCGCCCGGCTTTCACGGTGAGCCGGCCAAGCTGCAGCTGGCCGGTGAACTGCTGCGCATCACCTTTCCCTATCTGTTGCTGATTTCGCTGACGGCGTTCACCTCGGGCGTGCTCAATACTTATGGGCGCTTCGCGGTGCCGGGTTTTACCCCGGTTCTGCTCAATGTGTGCATGATCATGTCGGCGGTGTTCCTGACGCCTTATTTCGACCAGCCGATCATGGCGCTGGCCTGGGGGGTCTTTATCGCGGGCTTCGCCCAACTGGCGTTCCAGCTGCCTTTCGTCGCCAGGCTGGGGCTGCTGCCGCGTCCGAGGGTCAGGTTCGGTGACGAAGGCGTACGGCGCATCATGCTGCTGATGGTGCCGGCGCTGTTCGGGGTGTCGGTCAGCCAGATCAACCTGCTGCTCGATACCGTGCTGGCGTCCTTTCTGCAGACCGGCAGCGTGTCCTGGCTGTACTACGCCGACCGGCTTTCGGAGCTGCCGCTGGGTGCCTTCGGCATCGCCATCGGCACGGTGATTCTGCCCAGCCTGTCGCGCCAGCATGCCGGCGATGATCCCAAGGCCTTTTCCAATACGCTCAACTGGGCGCTGCGCATGGTGCTGCTGGCTGGGGTTCCGGCGGCCCTGGCGCTGGGCATTCTGGCCGAGCCGCTGATTGCAAGTCTGTTCTTCTATGGCGCAATGAGCCAGGAAGCGGTGGTGCAGTCGGCCCGCGCGCTGGAGGCTTACTCGCTGGGCGTGCTGGCATTCATGCTGATCAAGGTGCTGGCGCCCGGCTTCTTCGCCCGCCAGGATCTGAAGACGCCGGTGCGGGTGGCAGTCATCTGTATGGTGGCCAATATGGTGATGAACCTGATCCTGATCTGGCCGCTCAAGCATGTCGGGCTGGCGCTGGCGACTTCGCTGTCGTCCATGCTCAATGCCGGACTGCTGTTCTGGGGCTTATACAAGATCGGCGTGTTCCAGTTCGCGCCGGGTTGGGGGTTGTTCCTGCTGCGCCTGTTCGGCGGTTGTGCGTCGATGGTGGCGGTGGTCTGGTGGCTGAACGTGCCGTCTGTCGAATGGTTCGGTTGGGATTGGCAGCAGCGAGCGCTGCAATTGGGGCTGCTGGTCATGGCAGGAATGGCAGCGTTCGTGGCGGGGCTGGCGCTGCTGGGCCTGCGGCCACGACATTTGCGCCATTGATGGTTGTGGATCGCATGCGGCAAACCTGTCCGGGATGGCCGGTGCATGCGTATAATCGGCCACTTTTCAAGCAAGAAGTGCGGTATGCAGCTGGTTCGAGGTCTTCACAACCTGCGGCCCCGGCATCGGGGATGCGTGGCTACCATCGGCAATTTCGACGGAGTGCATCGGGGGCATCAGGCCATCCTGAAGCGCTTGCGCGAGCGTGCAGCCGAATTGGGGCTGCCCAGCTGCGTGGTGATTTTCGAGCCTCAGCCGCGCGAATTCTTTGCCCCGGACAAGGCACCCGCGCGCCTGACCCGGTTGCGCGAAAAGCTGCAATTGCTGAACGAGCAGGGCGTGGATCTGGTGCTGTGCCTGGCGTTCAATCGACGTCTGCGTGAACTCAGCGCCGCCGAGTTCGTGCATGCCACCCTGGTCGAAGGGCTGGGCGTGCGACATCTGGAGGTCGGTGACGACTTCCGTTTCGGTTGCGACCGCGCCGGAGATTTCGACTTCCTGCTCAAGGCCGGTGCCATCGAGGGCTTCACCGTAGAAGCCGCCAGGACCATTGAGGTGGATGGCGAGCGGGTCAGCAGCAGCCGCCTGCGCCAGACCCTGGCCGATGGCGATCTGCAGCTGGCGCAACGGCTGCTCGGCAGGCCGTTCAGCCTCACCGGGCGCGTCATGCACGGGCAGAAACTCGGTCGCCAGCTGGGCGCGCCGACGGCCAATATCCAGCTCAAGCGCCGCAATACGCCGCTCAGCGGGGTGTTCACCGTCAGCACCGATGTCGACGGCCAGGTTCGCCTGGGTGTCGCCAACATCGGCATGCGACCCACGGTGGAAAGCGATGGCAAGCCCCATCTGGAAGTACACCTGCCGGACTACCAGGGCGACCTCTACGGGCGTCTGCTGTGCGTGACCTTTCACCAGAAGCTGCGCGACGAGCAGCGTTTCGCCTCGCTGGAGGCACTCAAGGCAGCGATCGATGCCGATATCGCCGCCACCCGCGAATACTGGCGGGCCACCCCTTTCACCACGAGCCAGGACTGAAATGACCGATTACAAAGCGACCCTCAATCTGCCGTCCACGGCATTTCCGATGAAGGCCGGTCTGCCACAGCGCGAGCCGGAGATTCTGCAGCGCTGGAACAGCATCGACCTGTACCGGAAGCTGCGGCAGATCGGCGAGGGTCGTCCGAAATTCGTCCTGCACGATGGCCCGCCCTACGCCAACGGCAACATCCACATCGGCCATGCGGTGAACAAGGTGATCAAGGACATGATCGTCCGTTCACGCACGCTTTCCGGTTTCGATGCGCCCTATGTACCGGGCTGGGACTGCCACGGCCTGCCCATCGAGCACAAGGTCGAGACCACCTTCGGCAAGAACCAGCCGGCGGACCTGACCCGCGAACGCTGCCGCGCTTACGCCGCCGAGCAGATCGAAGGGCAGAAGGCCGACTTCATCCGCCTCGGCGTGCTCGGCGACTGGGACAACCCCTACAAGACCATGGACTTCGCCAACGAAGCCGGCGAGATCCGCGCTCTGGCGAAGCTGGTCGAAGGCGGCTTCGTCTTCAAGGGCCTGAAGCCGGTGAACTGGTGCTTCGATTGTGGCTCGGCCCTGGCCGAAGCGGAAGTCGAATACCAGGACAAGAAATCCGATGCCATCGACGTGGCCTTCGCGGTCGAGGATGCCGACAAGCTCGCGACCGCCTTCGGTGTCGCCAACCTGTCCAAGCCGACCAGCATCGTCATCTGGACCACCACGCCCTGGACCATCCCGGCCAACCAGGCGCTCAACGTCCATCCCGATTTCATCTATGCGCTGGTCGACACCGGCGATCGGCTGCTGGTGCTGGCCGAGGAGCTGGTCGAGTCCAGCCTGCAACGCTACGGCCTTGAGGGCCAGATCATCGCCCGTTGCGAAGGCAAGGCACTGGAGCTGATCCGCTTCCGCCATCCCTTCTACGAGCGCTTCTCGCCGGTGTACCTGGCCGAATACGTGGAAACCGGCGCCGGCACCGGCATCGTCCACTCCTCGCCGGCCTATGGCGAGGACGACTTCCGTACCTGCAAGCACTACGGCATGGAGAACGACGACATTCTCAGCCCGGTGCAGAGCCACGGCGTCTACGTGCCGGACCTGCCGTTCTTCGGCGGCCAGTTCATCTGGAAGGCCAACCCGGCCATCGTTGAGAAACTGCGTGAAGTCGGCGCGCTGCTCAAGCACGAAGCCATCCAGCACAGCTACATGCACTGCTGGCGGCACAAGACACCGCTGATCTACCGCGCCACCGCGCAGTGGTTCGTCGGCATGGACAAGGTCGCCCACGATGGCAGCTCCCTGCGCCGTCGCGCGCTTGACGCCATCGAGCAGACCCAGTTCGTCCCAGCCTGGGGCCAGGCGCGTCTGCATGGCATGATCGCCGGTCGCCCGGACTGGTGCATCTCGCGTCAGCGCAACTGGGGCGTGCCGATTCCGTTCTTCCTGCACAAGGAAAGCGGCGAGCTGCATCCGCGTACTGTCGAACTGATGGAAGAGGTCGCCCAGCGTGTCGAGCAGCAGGGCATCGAAGCCTGGTTCAAGCTGGATGCGGCCGAGCTGCTGGGTGCCGAGGCTGAGCAGTACGAGAAGATCAACGACACCCTGGACGTCTGGTTCGACTCCGGTACCACCCACTGGCACGTGATGCGCGGCTCGCATCCCATGGGCCATGACCAAGGCCCGCGCGCCGACCTCTACCTGGAAGGCTCCGACCAGCATCGCGGCTGGTTCCACTCCTCGCTGCTGACCGGTGCGGCCATCGACGGCCACGCGCCCTATAAGGGCCTGCTGACCCACGGTTTCACCGTGGACGAGAACGGCCGCAAGATGTCCAAGTCCCTCGGCAACGTCATCGCGCCGCAGGAAATCACTGACAGCATGGGCGCCGACATCCTGCGCCTGTGGGTCTCGGCGACCGACTATTCCGGCGAGATGGCGGTCTCCAAGCAGATCCTGCAGCGCAGCGCCGACGCCTACCGGCGTATCCGCAATACCGCGCGCTTCCTGCTTTCTAACCTCGATGGCTTCGATCCAGCGCAGCACCTGCTGCCCAACGACCAGCTGATCGCCCTGGATCGCTGGGCCATCGACCGCGCCCTGCTGTTGCAACGCGAAATCGAGGACGCCTATGGCACCTACAAGTTCTGGAACGTCTACCAGAAGGTGCACAACTTCTGCGTGCAGGAGCTGGGCGGCTTCTACCTCGACATCATCAAGGACCGGCAGTACACCACCGGTGCCGACAGCCTGCCACGCCGCTCCTGCCAGACCGCGCTGTACCACATCGCCGAGGCGCTGGTGCGCTGGATCGCGCCGATCCTGGCCTTCACCGCCGAGGAAATCTGGCAGTACCTGCCGGGCGAGCGCAACGAATCGGTGATGCTCAACACCTGGTACGAGGGCCTGGCCGAGTTGCCGCAGGATGCCGAGCTGGATCGCGCGTTCTGGGAACAGGTCATGGCGGTCAAGGCCGCGGTGAACAAGGAACTGGAAGCCCAGCGTGCCGCCAAGACCCTCGGCGGTAACCTGCAGGCCGAAGTCACGCTGTACGCCGAGGAGGCGCTGGCGACCGCACTGGCCAAACTGGGCAACGAACTGCGCTTCGTGCTGATCACCTCCGCGGTCGAGGTCGCGCCATTGGCCCAGGCGCCCGCCGAGGCGGTGGAAAGCGAGCTGGCCGGCCTCAAGCTGCTGGTGAAGAAGACCGAACACGCCAAGTGCGGTCGCTGCTGGCATCACCTGCCGGATGTCGGCAGTCATGCCGCACATCCGGAAATCTGTGGGCGCTGCCTGGAAAACATCGAAGGTGCCGGCGAGGTGCGTCACCATGCGTGACGGCACGGGTATTTATCGTAGGGCGGGTGAAACCCGCCGTGAGATTTTGCGGCCCGGTGCGAGCAACACTATGGGGCTGGGGTTTCCCGCGCGGGTTTCACCCGCCCTACGGTTTGTTACATCGAGAGCTGGAGCCAGGCGATGACCACGCGTTTCGGCAAACTCGCCTGGCTCTGGCTCAGCGTGCTGGTGATCGTCCTCGATCAGGCGACCAAGCACTGGTTCGAGGCCAATTTCAGCCTGTACCAGAAGGTAGACGTCATTCCCGACTACTTCGCCTGGACCCTGGCCTACAACACCGGTGCGGCCTTCAGCTTTCTCGCCGATCATGACGGCTGGCAGCGCTGGCTGTTCGCACTGATCGCGACGGGCGTGAGTGTCGTGCTGGTGATCTGGATGAAGCGCCTCAAGGCCGGTGAAACCTGGCTGGCCGTGGCGCTGGCGCTGGTGCTGGGTGGCGCGATTGGCAATCTGTACGACCGTGTGGTGCTGGGCCACGTGGTCGACTTCATCCTGGTGCATTGGCAGAACCGCTGGTATTTTCCGGCGTTCAACATCGCCGACAGCGCCATTACCGTCGGCGCCGTGATGCTGGCGCTGGACATGTTCAAAAGCGACAAAACCGGAGAATCCGCATGACTGAACAGCGCATTGGGCCGGACAAGGAAGTCACCCTGCATTTCGCGCTTGGCCTGGAAAACGGCGATGTGGTCGACAGTACCTTCGACAAGAAGCCGGCCACCTTCAAGGTTGGTGACGGCAACCTGCTGCCGGGCTTCGAGCAGCAGCTGTACGGTCTCAAGGCCGGCGACAAACGCACCCTGCAGGTTGCGCCCGAGCAGGGCTTCGGCCAGCACAACCCGCAGAACGTGCAGGTCATGCCGCGCAGCCAGTTCGAGGGTATGGAGCTTGCCGAAGGCCTGCTGGTGATTTTCAACGATGCCGCAAACGCCGAGTTGCCCGGCGTGGTCAAGGCCTTCGACGACCGCCAGGTCACCGTGGACTTCAACCATCCGCTGGCGGGCAAGGTGCTGACATTCGAAGTCGAGATCATCGACATCAAGAACGCCTGACCCTTGTGGGAGCGGACAAGTCCGCTCCCACAGATGCTTCGCAGTACACTCGCATCACAGGTTCCCTACCGAGACACCTCCATGCAAATCAAACTCGCCAATCCCCGTGGTTTTTGCGCCGGTGTCGATCGCGCCATCGAGATCGTCAACCGCGCCCTGGAAGTCTTCGGCCCGCCGATCTACGTGCGTCACGAAGTGGTGCACAACAAGTTCGTCGTGGAAGACCTGCGCGAGCGTGGTGCGATCTTCGTCGACGAACTGGATCAGGTGCCCGATGGCTACATCGTCATCTTCAGCGCCCATGGCGTCTCCCAGGCCGTGCGAATGGAGGCGGATAAACGTGGCCTGAAGGTATTCGACGCGACCTGCCCGCTGGTCACCAAGGTGCACCTGGAAGTCACCAAGTACAGTCGAGAAGGGCGCGAATGCATCCTCATCGGCCACCATGGCCATCCGGAAGTCGAAGGCACCATGGGCCAGTACGATACCGCCAACGGCGGCTCGATCTACCTCGTCGAGGATGAGGACGACGTCGCCCAGCTGCAGGTGCGCAACCCCGAGGTTCTGGCTTTCGTCACCCAGACCACCTTGTCCATGGACGACACCAGCCGCGTGATCGACGCGCTGCGCACGCGCTTTCCCAGCATCGGCGGCCCACGCAAGGACGACATCTGCTACGCCACCCAGAACCGCCAGGACGCGGTCAAGCAACTGGCCGGCGAGTGCGACGTGGTGCTGGTGGTCGGCAGCCCCAACAGCTCCAACTCCAACCGCCTGCGTGAACTGGCCGAGCGCATGGACACCCCCGCCTACCTGATCGACGGCGCCGAAGACCTCAGGCGCGAATGGTTCGCCGAAAACGCCCGCATCGGCATCACCGCCGGCGCCTCGGCCCCTGAAGTGCTGGTGCGTGGAGTGATCGATCAGTTGCGCGAGTGGGGCGCCACCGGGATGGATGAGCTGGAAGGGCGACCGGAGAACGTGACGTTTTCGATGCCGAAGGAGTTAAGGGTCAAGCAGATATGAGATTCAACCGCTGATGCGAAAAAGCCGACCCATACGCGTCGGCTTTTTCCATGCATACCGGTAATGCAGCCAGCCTGTAGCCTGGATTAGCCGTAGGCGTAATCCGGGAGCAGTGGCGCAACGTTTCCCGGATTACGCTTCGCTAATCCAGGCTACGAACTGCCTTATTTCCAGCATTGCTCTACGGACTTGGCATCCGAACCGCTGGCGCTGCGGCCCTTGATGCCGATGGCATTCAGGGTGAGGTTGCCGCAGGCGGAGTCGCTGAAGGGCAGGACCGGAGTGGCGGTCAGGGAGTAGCCGCCATCCCCGTTGCCGACCCCTACATCGTAGTAGCCGCTTTCCGAGCGGATGCGGGAGCCGATGACCTTTGATGGATCACTGACCAGCTTCCCGATGTCGTTGTTGGATGTCACGTAGGCGCTGTTCTGCGCATAGAAGCGCTCCTGGCGTGCAGCCATTTCCTGCAGCAGCGCCATGCCTTCGGCGCGCTTGCTGCGATTCAGATATTCCGTGTAGTTCGGGTAAGCAATAGCGGCCAGAATGCCCAGGATCGCCACCACGATCATCAGTTCGATCAAGGTAAAGCCGCGCTGCTGAAACTTGCTCATTGATATTTCTCCGGGACGATATGCCAGCTCTGGCGTCCGCTGCTGTTGGGGTCGTCGCCAACGGTTGCAGGGTCGGCTGCACCGTCACTGCCAAACACCTGGTTGCCGGGGGCTAGAGTGAAACCACCCAGTGCAGGGAAGCGCATGCCGGAGACAACGTTATTGGTGTATTGGTCCAGCTTGTCCACGATCTTGTCAGCGTTAAGGTCCAGTACATTAAAGCGGGTACGACCGCCGCTGAAGGCGTCGACTGCATACAGCCAGGTATCAGCGCCCGCCTGACAGGGGTCCTGATTGGGCGTCAGACTGCTGAGGAACAGGATGGAGCCACTGGCCGTCATGTTGTTGATGATCATCTCGCCCTCCAGCTTGCTACCCACGGCCATGTCCAAGGCCCAGCCCCAGTGATTGACGTTCACATCGTTTCTGGTATCCAGAGGCGGTTGGCCTTCCGCCGGCGTCTTGTACCACTGCGGCACCTCGCTGCTGAGCAGACGGATATCGCGAGTCGCCGTAACGGCTTCTTCTGCGCTCATGAATGCGGCGTTCTTTTCCTCCGCGCTGAACGATTGCATAAGCAGGTTATCCCGCTCCTCAGCGCGGAGCGTAGTGGCAGACGTGGCTTGCCGTTTGGTATTGCGATCCCAGATGCCATAGAGCGTCATGGCGCGGCTGGTATCGACGTTGGCGTCGCTGTGCTCGAAGTACTTACCCGTACCTACCAGAACTAAATAACCGTGGCTGCTCGGGTGGCGCACAAGTGAGGGTTGAATGGTAATGGGCTGACGGCTGATGTCTTTGCTGTCGCGGGCGGTGAATAGCGGTTTCCCGCCATAGGCCAGTTTGAAGTCATTTTTCGAGGTACTGGCAACTTCGGGGTTGGTTCGGCTGAAAGGGTCGGATGTTTCTTCGCTGGCAAAGTCTCTTACCAGATCAAAGCGCCACAGATTGCCTTGCAGGTCGCCCGCATAGGCGTAGTCCACCAGGCCGTCGCCGTTATTGTCCGCGCCGCGTACGCTGGAAAGGCCATTGGGCAGCGTGATGCCGTTATCGGCAACTTCTTCAGGCACCAGGATTTTCTTGATCAGCTCACCGGTCTTGATGTTGATGATCAATAACGCAGCTCTGTCGTTGGTGCTGTCATAGCCGTTGCCTTGCAATACAGCCCACTCACCAGTGTGCAGTCGTACAATTTCTGGCTGTGCAAAGGTGTAGCCAAGATCCTCATCGGTAGTTGAGTCGAACTCCCAGAGCAGCTTTATATTTCCCGGATCGGTAATGTCGAGCGCGAACAGTGCCTTGCCACCGGCGCGCAGGGTGCCGATTAGAACCGTGCGCCAGCCTTCATCGTCGCTCAGGTAGACGTCGCGAACGATAGGCGTGCCGTCGACGAAGTAATGATGCTCGCCGCCGCTGTAATTCTTGCCGGTGAGGCGATAGAGGTTCTTGATCACTTCGGTGGGAATAAAGGCGAACTCCTCAATACCGGTAGCGGCATTGAAACCATGTAGCATGCCGTCGTTACCGCCGACATAGATCATTTCTTTTCGGCCTGATACGGCGCCTGTATCAGGATCGGTGACCGCTTTCCGGTTAGCCTCACGGAATGATGCGTAGCTTTTGTAATCGCTTCTGTCTGATTCCTCGATGGCATCCGCCAGATAAGCCAGATAGGCAGGCGTGCCAACCACCACGGGGCTGGAATTGATGATGTCGCCAATTACCGTGCTGCTATTGCGTCGACGGAAACTTGTCTCGCTGTCACCTTCTAGGCTGCGATTGCCACGGATGTAGTTCACGCGATCCGCGCCGCGATTGTCCTTCGCACCCACCAGGCTTTCAGGATTGATATCGAGCAGTCCTTGCAGATCACCGAGATTGCTCCAGTTGAACGCTTTCAGTTTACTGCTTGTTGTTTCTGCGCCAGCCATCAAGATTTCACGGTTTTCGGGGCTTTGGGTTGTGCTGGTCCATAGCTTTTCCGTCTGACCGGCGGCCAGCTTGGTCTTGCTCAGTTCGCCACTCCAGTCCTCGCTGGAGAACTGGGTGGCGTAGACGTTGCTTTGCAAACTGCCGCCAGCGTTATCGGTAACGAACGACGCTGATACTGCGGGGCGAGCAGCAGTTGTGGTGCGATCGGCGATGCGGTTAAGAATATCTTTGAACGCCTTGATCATGGTTTCGGGGCTATCGACGCTGAAAAACTCGCCGCGAGAGTTAATGGCGGCGTGCCATAAGTCATATACGTTGTTGTCGCTGCCACTGGATGCTTCCGGCCAGCTTTTGGTCCCTGCCGTCAGGGCTTCATAGCCTGCGCCTTGATGGCTGCTGCCCGCCCAGGGAATGCCGGGGCTATTCAGAGTACTGGTGAGACCTAGGCCCATGATGAAGTTGGTCATATGCTGCCAGGTGGCAGGATCGTTTCGTGGATCCCAATACTGTTTATCCGGATCAGTGTTTTTTGTATGGACATAGGGTTTAAGTTCATTAGGCAAACCGCCCGTCCCACTTCTCAGGTCGGTGGCCCAGTAATGCATAGCCAGGTCGGCAAGCGTACTTGATTTATTGTCTTGGTAGGGATGTTGGCCTGTATATTTCTCTCCGTCAGGCAATGTAAAAGTGGCATTGTCATGGCGGAATGAACTGGGATTATCGGTTGTTGCGTTCCACATGCCGTCGGTCATCAGGATGTGATAGCTCGCCCTGCAGGCATAAGTGTTTTCTTTGGTGTTCTTTTCGGAGGTGTTTCGGCTGTTCGGATACTTATGCCAGGCGACATCTTCCTTGAAGAACTCTCCGGCCCTTTTCATGGCTGCCGGAAGAGGGGTTCCGCTGTTGAAGTATATGTCTTTAAGCCAACTATAGAATTGTCCCTTATGTAGTGAGTCGTATTGGCGAAACTTGTTATCCTTGCAGAGTGCTGCGTTTCCACCATTGAGCTTGGTGCAACGTGCAAGATCCTGCCAGCCCAGGCGGACGGCTGGCGATAACTGAGCAAAGGCCATACTGGTGGCAGATAAAGTTGCTAGGGCGCGGGTTCTGTAAAAGGAGTACCAGATAGCGAAATTGTCTTTTTCGTCATCCGCTACAAAAACGAGCTTGTAGCAGTCTGTGTCTGACTTGGTGTTGTTGCAGCCTGTCAGTGTGCTGTCGAAGGAGTAGTAGTAAGCTGGCGTCCTGGCGGTGTATTCGTTGTTATTCCTTGCGCAGGAGAAACCGGTGACGTCCAGTACCGGGCCGGATTGAAGAATTTTGCATGTGTAATTGCGATTCCCACTATTTCCGGAGCGGGTAACTTCAAATTCTATACCAGCCGCGCTGGTTGCTTTTTTTGTTTCGTTTGAATTGAACGTAATGGTTGCCCGGAAGTCGTTGGTCGGCCCGTTGAGCTGATTGTGACTACCGCTAGGCATTCGGTACTCTTTGCCCGTCGGTCGATAGTAGTTGGACAGGTCAAGAGTGCCGTCTCCAGGCCTGAATCCATTAATAGGAGCATTGGTGTATTGGGTTGAGAGCTGGACTTCACTACCGCTTGTATCAAAGAACGGCGGGATAATGTACTGGGTGTCAGGGGTGTAGTACATCGGGTTGAATGCATTCGCGGCATAGAGGCGTGTAATGTCGGAGCCGATGATTACGCTGCTTTCCACTGAATCAGGAACGTATCCCCAAGACATGCTTCCTGATTCATCGAGAGTCAGTAGCATGTTCGGTGGTACTGTTTCAGTAAGTATTAGTGGCTTCTGACTGACACTCAGCGCCGCTGCGCTGGCGCTCAGGGTGCCGGAGAAGTAGAGAAGAAAGCCCAGCGTACTCAGCAGGCTCCTTGCAAAAAAAGGGGATGCGTTCATGTTTTTTTCCCTGTATGACTTGACGAGCAAGCTTATTGTTCGTGCTCGATCCTTCCCTTTGAATTCAGGGCGACGGTTGAGCGCACAGCGCTATTCAAATCATTGTTGTTGGCGATGCCGTTTATTTCGTAGCGGAACACGCCTATACCAAGCAGCATATTTCCGTATTCCGGGTTCTCCGTTTGGCCTAGCAACTCACCGCCAGGAGCAGTTTGCGCATACCAGGTAGCGTTGCCGGGAAGCTCGGTGTCGTCGTCGGGTGAATAGACTTGAGTGTTATCCGTACTTATTGCGTACTTGGCTTCTCCATGAAGCAGGCAGAGCTTTCCGGGGTCGATATCCTGGCAATCGCT
Source organism: Stutzerimonas stutzeri (assembly GCF_013522825.1). Classification (GTDB taxonomy): domain Bacteria; phylum Pseudomonadota; class Gammaproteobacteria; order Pseudomonadales; family Pseudomonadaceae; genus Stutzerimonas; species Stutzerimonas stutzeri_AK. The sequence goes on along the minus strand of NZ_JAAMQZ010000001.1, from coordinate 164,723 downwards.
TGTCGGTTCATGAGGGCCATGTAGAAGGGTGCGGCGCTCCCCATCCCGGACACTGGCTTCGGCGATATTCAGCAATTGTTTCTGTTCGATCATATTGCCGGTGATCCGTGATTCCAGGCTGACTTCGCGCATATTGGCAATAGCCAGAACGGTGATTATCAACAGGAAAACCAGTGCGATCAGCAAGCTGACACCACGTTGTTGGCGTCGGTTGAGCGGGTAGTGTGGGCGGCTCATGGCATCAGGTTCCTCATGCTGGTGCTACTGGAAAGCATGGTGTAAAGACGTTTGTCGTCAGGGTCTTCGCCGAACCAGAACGTATAGGCTGCACTGCCAGGATTTTTTGCAACTTCGGTTGGGCTTGCAGTGAGAATGGAGAATTGCACTGCGCGAATATTGTCGTCCGTGCCAGGTGCGGGGTCGTATTTGCTGATGCGCTTCTCTTCGCTGGTATTTACCCCATAAACGAAACTCAGCTCTGCAATATCGCTAGTGATGGTCTGGCCGTTGCAGGTGAGGTTGCCATCAGCGAGGTCAAATATTTCCGTTACCGGAGCAGCGGATATATAGGGGGCAGGAATGTTGTCGATGTTGTCGCCAGCGCAATCACGGGCCTCTGGAAAGGCTGGCTGATAACGAATGCAGAACGAAGTGTCGCTTAACCGCTTGACTACCTGCCCGGCGTTCATCTGTCCGCATGCGCCAATATTGTCGCTAGGAAAGGCTGTTTTCATGGTTTCGTCAGGGGCGCGGCGATAGCCCGCCTTGGCCAGCGTTTGTTCCAGCAGAAGGATGGAGAAGCGGGCGTTGTCGATATTCTGTCCCTGGCTTTGCTGAAACAGAGTGTTTTCGCGGTTGTCGAGATAGACCTGCGTGATACCGATAATCAGGATGCTGCTGATCACCAGCGCGACCATCATTTCAATGATCGAAAGGCCATGTTGCTTGTGCATGGTCAAAGTTCTCCGCGCAGGCGCAAGGTGCAGATGAAAGGGTCATTGCCAGTGCTGCAATGTTCGCCATTGGAACGCCATGCTATCTGGACCTCAATGGTCGAACCGTCGCCGGCTGCGCAGGCCCCAGCTTGCAGTGAGCGGCATACGTAGAAGTTGTTGCGTACGGCTTGTGCCTCAGTTCTGTCGCCATTGGCGCCGGGCATCAGCGTGCGTGCCTTTTCGCTCCAGCAGGTGAGTTGCTCGGCAACATCGGTTGCATCAATGGAGGCTCCGGCGCACTCGCCGTCGGCCTGGAGCTGTTCGATCAGATAGCCGTCTCGCGAACCTGGATTGGCGCGCATCGTTTCCAGTATTTCGGTAGCCAGCATGATGGCGTTGTTGCGGGCTATCGAGTCCGAAGTGAACTGGATGCCGCGACCCTGCATCGCCACCAATGCAAGGATGCCAATGGTGAGAAGCACCAGGGTGACCAGCACTTCGATAAGGCTGAAGCCTTGGTTGTTGTGTTGTTTTTTCATGGTTCTTCTGGCTCGCAGTCCTGCAGGTCGTTGCCGTTTTCATCCTTGCCACGGGGCATCAGGCGCGTATTGCCGCTGGGTTGCACGGTAATCAGGTAGGCGAAGGCCGGGTTGTCGTCGCGGCAGACAACGAAGCGTGCAGCCTCGGCTGAGCCGTTCGCAGTAAAGGCAATTGCGATGGGAGGCGTCAGGTCGGTGGCGATCGTGGCGTGCTCGGGATTGAAGGTTTCCTGGCGCAGCAGGGTGTCATCCACTGCATTCGTCACGTGCCAATCATTGGCATCGTTACTCAGGGCGATAGAGGTGCGCCGCACTACGGCCTGCGAGCGGGCGAACTGCAGCAGGCTGTTGAGTGTCTGCGCTTGCGCTTCGATCTGGTTGTTGGCGACCAGGCGGGCGAAATTGGGCATTGCGATACCGGCTGCGATGGCCAGTAGCGCAAGTACGATCAACAGCTCGACCAGGGTGAATCCATGCATGTCGCTGCGGCGTGACATGGTGCGCTCCGTTGAAATGCTTGAGCGGATAATGATTCGGCTCGGGCGCATTGTCCGTTTTGCCGGGATGGCCGGTGCGTTTGTCGGGATGACCGGCTGTCGGCGCGATTATCAGGTTTGTGGAAGGACTTCGGCGTGATCGGGGCCATGCTTTGGTCTTGTCGCTGTCTATCAGGATGCACACAGCGAGGCTTTGCTTGCGTTGTCGGCGGCTGTGCCCTGTCTCAGCCGGCCCTGGCGGCTGAGGATCAGTTGCCAGGCGATGCGCTGCTTGTAGCACTGGTAGAAGCGGCCATTGCTCCAGGGGCTGGTGCCGTTGTCGTAAAACCGTATCCGTTGATCGCCGAAGCCACTCCAGCGCAGTTCGTCGGCGGCGGGTAGCTGGGTTACAGCGAGTACCTGTCCTGTCGTTTCCGCCTGAGTCAGCCAGCCGTTGCGCCAGTCACTGATGCAACTGGTCGTATCGCGGGTGCCACAGAGAACAATTGTCTGACGATGCAGCACCGCTTTGGCGCGGGCCTTCTGGATGGCGTCCTGTACCTGGTTCAGCAGGACTTGCTGCCGGTTGCGGGCGATAAGGTCGGCCATCGCCGGGACAGCGATGGAAATGACAATGGTGAGAATTGACAGGGTGATCAGCAACTCGATCAGCGTGAAGCCTTGATCTCGATTCGTCATGGGCAGGTCCTTTGCAAGTATGATGCTGCGCCGTCCTGGCGCTGCCATGCTTTGTTCGTTTCCGATTGGTGTGACGCCAGCAGACAGGCCGGCAGGTCCAGTTGTAAACGCGGCTCCCTGCAAGTCAAGGAGTGGCAGTCGAAAGTGTGAACCAGGCTCGGGAGACAGCTGTGAAGCAGGAAATCATCATCATCGGCGGCGGCGTTATCGGTCTGCTTTCGGCTTATCAACTGGCCAGCGCAGGCCTGCGCGTGGTTCTGCTCGAATCGGGCGAAACGGGCGCCGAGGCTTCCTGGGCCGGGGGCGGTATCGTGTCGCCGCTGTATCCGTGGCGCTATAGTTCGGCGGTTACGGCGTTGGCGCATTGGTCGCAGGATTTCTATCCGGGTTTTGGCGATAGTCTTCACGAGCAGACGGGGATCGATCCCGAGGTGCATGAGACCGGTCTGTACTGGCTGGATCTGCATGACGAAGATGAGGCGTTGGGCTGGGCCGAGAGGCAGGGGCGGCCTTTGCAGCGGGTGGCGATGGAACGGGTGCGGGCTGCCGTGCCTGCGCTTGGCGAAGGGTTCTCGAAGGCGGTGTTCATGCCGGGTGTGGCCAATGTGCGCAACCCGCGCCTGTTGCGCGCCTTGCGTGAGGCGCTGGCGCGAATGACCAATGTGCGAGTCGTGGCGCATTGCCCGGTGACGGGATTCGTGCGTGAAGGTGGGCGAATTCTGGGTGTTCAGACCGCACAGGGCGACATGCGTGCCGAGCGGGTGGTGGTCGCCGCTGGCGCCTGGAGCGGTGAGCTGTTGGCGACGCTGGGGTTGGCGTTGCCGGTCAAGCCGATGAAGGGGCAGATGATCCTGTTCAAGTGCGCGGAAGATTTTCTGCCGAGCATGGTGCTGGCCAAACGGCGTTATGCGATCCCTCGGCGCGACGGCCATGTACTGGTCGGCAGCACACTGGAGGATGTCGGCTTCGATAAGACGCCCACCGAGGATGCGCTCGACAGCCTGCGCGCCACCGCCGCCGAGCTGCTTCCGGCGCTGGCCGACGCCGAGGTGGTCAGGCACTGGGCGGGGCTGCGTCCGGGCTCGCCGGAGGGCATTCCTTATATCGGTGAGGTGCCCGGCTTCGAGGGGCTCTGGCTCAACTGTGGGCATTTCCGCAATGGCCTGGTACTGGCGCCGGCGTCCTGCCAGTTGCTGGCGGAGCTGATGATCGGGCGTGAGCCGACGCTCGATCCGGCGCCTTATGCCCCGCTGGGGCGGATGCAGCAAGCTGTTTTGTAGGGGCCTGTACTCGCACAGCTCCATGGCTTGGTGCGGCTTCCCTTCACGGGCATGGACTCGGCGTCCCAGCCCTTCCCACGAAAGCAGGAAGATTCTGTGCTGCAGGCTTAGCTTATGGCCGCGAAGGGTTCTGCGGCGGACGTAGGGGGTGTTCGCAGGCATGGCCTGCTCCTACAGAATCGGTGGTTGCCGGTGTCGATAAAGGCGGGCTCGACGGGTATAGTTTCGGCGTTTCTTCTTTTTGCTCAAGAGGCTTGTGTGGCCAGGAAAACCACCTCTTTATCCGGCCTTGGCGGGCTGGTGTTTTCCACCGATGCGGGGCGGCACTGCCCCGATTGCAGCCAGCCACTGGATGCCTGTATCTGCAAGAAAACGGTGATTCCCGAAGGTGATGGTATCGCCCGCGTTCGTCGCGAGAGCAAGGGGCGCGGCGGCAAGACCGTGACGACCATTGCCGGTGTGCCGCTTGCCGAAGAGGAGCTCAAGGAACTGGCCAGCGCCCTCAAACGCCGCTGTGGCACCGGTGGTGCGCTCAAGGAGGGCGTCATCGAAATTCAGGGCGATCACGTTCAGCTGCTGCTCGATGAACTGCAAAAGCGCGGATTCAAGGCAAAGAAATCCGGCGGTTGAGCTTGTCCGAATTCGACGCCGGGGGCTTTGTATGCAGGCAAACTCAACGTCTCGTGGCTGAAGCCACTCCCGCAGGCATGCTGGCGAGCAAGGTCCACACTTCGCTCGGGAGCGTTCACGGGCATGGCCGTTCCTACGCAAGGCCTGGTCTGTTTTTAGCTCATCTGCTGTCCAAACGCAGACACCACACCCATTTTCAGGAGGCTTGAATGGCCGTTCGACGCACACGTAAAGACGATGGCAGCCAGTGGACCGCAGCCGATAGCCGCAGCGTCTATGGCATCCGCCACTGGGGTGCGGGTTATTTCTCGATCAGTGATGAGGGGCAGGTCGAGGTACGCCCGCAGGGACCAATGGGCGAGCCGATCGAATTCAACCGTTTGATCGGGCAGTTGCGCGAAGCCGGACTGACACTGCCCTTGCTGGTGCGCTTTCCGGGGATACTGCAGGACCGCGTTCGGCATCTTACCGGTGCTTTCGACGCCAACATCGAGCGGCTCGACTACCAGGGGCGCTACACGGCCCTGTATCCGATCAAGGTCAACCAGCAGGAGGCGGTGATCAAGAACATCATCGCCACGCAGAACGTTGCCATCGGCCTGGAGGCCGGCTCCAAACCCGAACTGATGGCCGTGCTGGCGCTGGCGCCCAAGGGCGGCACCATCGTCTGCAACGGCTACAAGGATCGGGAATTCATCCGCCTGGCGCTGATGGGCCAGAAGCTGGGCCACAACGTTTTCATCGTCATCGAGAAGATGTCCGAAGTGGAGCTGGTGATCGAAGAGGCTGCCGAGCTGAAGCTCGTGCCCCAGGTCGGGTTGCGCGTGCGGCTGTCGTCCCTGGCGTCGAGCAAGTGGGCCGATACCGGTGGCGAGAAATCCAAGTTCGGCCTGTCGGCAGCGCAACTGCTCACTGTGATCGAGCGCTTCCGCGCGGCGGAGATCGAGCAGGGCGTGCGTCTGCTGCACTTCCATATGGGCTCGCAGATCGCCAACCTGGCCGACTATCGCTCCGGTTTCCGCGAGGCCATCCGTTATTATGCCGAGCTGCGCGCCATAGGCCTGCCTATTGACCATATAGATGTAGGCGGCGGTTTGGGCGTCGATTACGACGGTACCCATTCGCGCAATGCCAGTTCCATCAACTACGACATCGACGAATACGCCGGCACCGTGGTGGGCATGCTCAAGGAGTTCTGTGATCGTCAGGAGTTGCCGCACCCGCATATCTTCTCCGAAAGCGGGCGGGCGATGACGGCGCACCATGCGGTGCTGGTGACGCAGGTGACCGACTTCGAGCGCCACAATGACGAGGCGCCTGTGGTGGAGAATTACGACGAGCTGCCGGATATCGTCCAGTCGCTGGTCGATCTGCTCGGGCCCAGCGACCCGGAAATGGTCACCGAAACCTACTGGCGCGCCACCCACTATATAAGCGAGGCTTCGGCGCAATATGCCGCGGGCAAGCTGTCGCTGGCGCAGAAGGCACTGGCCGAGCAGAGCTATTTCGCCATCTGCCGTCGCCTGTACAACCAGCTCAAGGCCCGCCAGCGCTCCCACCGCGCGGTGCTCGACGAACTGAACGACAAGCTGGCGGACAAGTACATCTGCAACTTCTCGGTATTCCAGAGCCTGCCCGATACCTGGGCCATCGACCAGATCCTGCCCATCGTGCCGTTGCAGCGGTTGACCGAAGAACCGGTGCGCCGCGCCGTGCTGCAGGACCTGACCTGCGACTCGGACGGCAAGATCAGGCATTACGTCGATGAGCAGAGCATCGAGAGCAGTATGCCGGTACACGAGATCCAGGCAGGGGAAGAGTATTTCCTCGGCGTGTTCCTGGTCGGCGCCTACCAGGAGATTCTCGGCGACATGCACAACCTGTTCGGCGACACCGATTCGGTGAACGTCTACCAGCGCGAGGATGGCAGCTACCACCACGCCGGCATCGAGACCCATGACACCATTGAGGACATGCTGCGCTACGTGCACCTGTCACCCGAGGAGCTGATGACCCACTACCGCGACAAGGTATCCAGTGCACGGCTCAGCGCCAGGGAGCGCGCCCAGTACATCGATGCCCTGCGCCTGGGGCTGACGCGCTCGTCGTATCTCACGCCCTGATTGGGCGCGGCATTTCGTTGCGTTCACCGGGTTGCGTCTGTCGCCCCGTATCGTCGGGTTACGCCTTCGGACACCGGATTACGCCTACGGCTAATCCAGGCTACGGTCTATGGGTGTCTTGTAGGATGGAATCGCCGCAGGTGCTTCCGTCAAACATCGCGGATGACGCCACACCAATGCGCTTGTCGGGTTTCCTCGAAAGCCGGGAAGCCCGGCTTGCATTAATGAGCGGGGGGGTAGTGCTCAGACCTTGCGCACGAACTCGGACTTTAGCTTCATCGCACCGATGCCATCGATCTTGCAGTCGATGTCATGGTCGCCGTCGCACAGGCGGATGTTCTTCACCTTGGTGCCGACCTTGACCACCGACGAAGAGCCCTTGACCTTCAGGTCCTTGATCACGGTGACGGTGTCGCCGTCCTGCAGGGTATTGCCCACCGAATCCTTGATCACTCTTTCATCTTCGGCAGAAGCGTCCGGCGCGCTGGCGGACCACTCGTGGGCGCACTCGGGGCAGACCAGCATCTGGCCGTCCTCGTAGGTGTATTCGGAGTTGCATTGGGGGCAGGGCGGTAAGCTCACGGCAGATCCTCGGTTTCAATGGTGCAAAAGGCCGTTGATTGTATAGGGTCTTCCGCGGCTTCGCCGCAGCGGGCAGAAGGAGTACCTGTTTTCGCCGTGGATCGGACCTGGTTTCAGCGGCCTGTCAGGTGTTCCTGATGGCCTGATAGCGCTCTTCCAGTTCACGACGAATCTGCCGGCGCTGCTGGGCCTGGGCAAAGCGGCGCTTCTGGTCGTGGGTGTGGGGTTGCAGCGCAGGCACGCTGGTCGGTCGGCCATCTTCACCCACTGCAACCATGGTGAAGAAGCAGCTGTTGGTGTGGCGGACGGTCTTCTGCCGGATATCTTCGGTGACGACCTTGATACCGATTTCCATCGAGCTGGTGCCGGTGTAGTTGACCGATGCGAGGAAGGTCACCAACTCGCCGACATGAATCGGCTGGCGGAAGGTGACCTGATCCACCGACAGTGTGACCACGTATTCACCGGCGTAACGGCTGGCGCAGGCGTAGGCCACTTCGTCGAGGTATTTCAGCAGGGTGCCGCCATGTACATTGCCGGAAAAGTTGGCCTTGTCCGGAGTCATCAGTACGGTCATGGTCAGTTCGGCGTGTGCATCTAGCATGGTGTGCGGCTCGTGCTGGTGAAAAAGGCCGCTACTTTAGTCGAATACGAGTCGCTTGTGTGGCTTATTGTCGCAGGTGGGTGAGGGTTGATCGGGTTCTATGAGCCGCTGGGCTGCACGGTTGGATCGTGGCGGGAGCTTTGTGGGTCGGATCACGCTTTACCGATCCGACGTGCAAGTTGTCCGGTGTTTGCATATGTGATGGCGGTATCAGAAAACCGTGATTGCAGGCGCCTTTGTGAAGGCTTTATTGACCTGTGCCGGCTTTTTCGACGTTTCAGCAATTTATAGTCCGCCGCCCAACAGCTGCTTGCAGCGCCGCCCTTCACAGTTCCGGACTCCTTACATGCGCATTTTCGTCTGCTTTCTGCTGAGCTTCTTGGCTCCCTTCGCGGGGGCCAACGAAGAGGCGATGACCCGCTTCAATTACCTGATGGCCGATGAACAACGGCGCCAGCAGGCCTTCGAAGCCGGACGCGAGCGTGCATTGTTCTGTGGCTATTGCCACGGCGAGAACGGCAACAGCAAGCGACCGCATATTCCCAACCTGGCGGCGCAGAACCCGATCTACCTGTTCCACGCATTCGAGCAGTTCGCTCGCGGTGAGCGCGAGGATTACGTGATGACGAGTCTGGCGAAGAATCTGACGATGGAAGACCGCGTCAATATCGCGGTCTATTTCAGCCAGCAGAAAGTCCTGCCGACGACAGCAGTCGTTGACGAAGCCTTGAGCAGGCAGGGCGAAACGCTGTTCAAGCGTACCTGCGTCGGCTGCCATGGGGTGCAGGGACAGGGCATGGAGACGATGCCGCGTCTGGCTGGCCAACCCGGTGACTATATCCGCAAGGCTCTGACGCGCTTTCGCAACAATGATCCGGCCCGCGCTGGCTCGGTGATGCTCGGTATCGCCAGCCAGCTTTCCGACGAAGATATCGAGGCGCTGGCAATCTACCTGCCCCAGTTGGAGCCGAGCGAGCAAGAGGAAAAGCAGAACATGGCCAAGCTGCTCGGGACTGCGTCCTGGTAGACAGGGCAGACCCGGATTACGCCTTCGGAGACCCGGATTACGCCTTCGGCTAATCCAGGCTACGGTGGTGGTCATGCTTCGTAGGATGGAATCGCCGCAGGCGCTTCCGTCGCCGATACTGAAGCTACTCCCACAGTGGGTTGGCCCTATGTGCTGCATACGGGCTTTCGTGGGAGCGACTTCAGTCGCGAATGGGCTGGCAAGAAGCCCAGGCCTGAAGCTGAAACAGGCGCCTCTGGCGCCGTTGTTCAGCCTGCGCCGTCCGTGATGCGCAGGCCGCTCTGGCCATTGCCCATGCGCTGCACCTGAATCTGTACCGGAATGCGCTCGTGCATCTGCGCGACATGGGAGATCACCGCGACCTTGCGGCCCTGGGCCTGCAATGAGTCGAGGGCATCCATGGCGATCTGCAGCGATTCGGGGTCGAGGCTGCCGAAGCCTTCATCGATGAACAGCGATTCGATCTTCAGTTTGTTCGACGCCATCGAGGCCAGGCCCAGGGCCAGCGCCAGGGAAACGAGGAAGGTTTCGCCACCGGATAGCGAATGTACCGAACGCCGTTCATCGCCCATTTCGGTATCCATTACCAGCAGCCCCAGCGGGCTGCCACCACGCTGCAGGCGGTAGCGGCGGGCGAGCTGGCGCAGTTGCACGTTGGCATGCTGTACCAGCAGGTCGAGGTTGTAGGCCTGGGCGATCTTGCGGAAGGCGCCGCCATCGGACGAGCCGATCAGCGCGGCGATCCTGCCCCAGCGCTGGTTTTCCGCCATGGCCGCGTCGATCTGCGCCAGCAGCGCCTGGCTCCGGTTGCGCCGATTGTCGTCGTCCAGCAGCCGGGCGCGGGTTTCGGCGCAGCGTCGCTCGCTGTCCTCACAGGCTTGCGACTGTTCGCTATGACAGCGTTGCAGCGTTTCGGCATCCGGCACTTCGGCCTGCTGCGCCAGATGCATGGCAAGGCGCTGGCTGCAGCCTTCCAGGCGCTCGCGGCAGCGGGTCAGGGTTTGCTCGTTGTGTTGCAGGCGCTGGCGCGCTTCGGCGAGCAGGGCGTCGTCCATGTGCAGCAATTGAGTCAGGGTCGCATCGTCCAGCTCGGGCTGTGCGGCGCGCCAGCTCGCCAGCTCGCCAGCCAGCTCATCGCGCTCATGCCGCAGTTCGTCGTGGCGCTGCTGGCAATTGCGCTGTTCGCTGGCCAGGTGGGCGAGTTCGAGTCTGACGTCGTTGAGCTGGCGTTCGATCTCCGCCTGCTGCTGGCGAGCGTTCTGGATCGTGCTGTCCAACTGCTGCTGCCAGACGCTGGCGCCGGGCTGTTCGCCGAGACTGAGCCGCAGGGCCTGCCGGCAAGTCTGCAACTGGCTTTCACGTTCGGCGAGACGTACGGCGCAGGCCTGCTGTCTTTCCTGGCGATGCGCCTGTTCGCGGCGCTCCGCGTTCAGCCGTTGTTCGTAGTGGCGCAGTTGCTCGGCCTGTTCGGCCTGCTGTTCCAGCTGTTGCAGGCGCACGGCGATCCGCGCGTCCAGTTCGATAAAGCGCTGCGCAGGATTTTCATGCCAGCGCCGTAGCTGTTCGGTGGGCAGCAGGTTGGCGAATTCGGCCAGCTCCTCGTCGAGGCGCTGGCTGTCACGGGCGAGCGCCTCGTGTTGCCGGGCGAGCTGCTGGCTGGCCTCCTTGCAGGCGTCGTGAGCCAGTTGCCAGGTCTGTCGCAGGCTGTGGCTGCGTTGCTGGAGGTCGAGCAGGGTCTGTTGCCGTTGACTGGCTTCGGCGATGTCGCTCCTGAGCCGGGTCAGTTGATCTTCCAGCCAGTGCTGGCGCTCGGTTTGCGGCTGCTGCAACAGGTGCGTATGGCTGGGCAGCGTTTGCAGGTGTTGGGTCTGTTTCTGCAGGTCGTCGGCGAGTGCCGTCTGGCGTTGTTGCCCCTGGCGGATCAGGGTGTTCAGGGTGGTGTGGCGGTCGCGCAACTCCTGCAGGCGCTGGTCCTGGGCCTGCAAGGCCTGGCGTGCGCGCTGCGCTTCGTTGTCGTCCTGCCGGGCGAGGCTGGCCAGCAGCGCGTCGGCCTGATGCCAGGGGTGTTCGTCGCTGCCGCACACCGGGCAGGGTTCGCCTGGCACCAGCGTCGCGCGCAGGGCTTCGACGTTTTCGCTGCGCGCCAGGCGCTGACGATCGAGCAATTCGAGCGTGACCTTCAGCGCCTGTTCGGCGCTGTCGCGCTCGCTGCGTAGTTGCTTGCCAAGGGCGGTCAGTTCGTCCAGTTCGGCCTGCTGCCGGGTCCCCTCGGCCTGCAGGGCCTGTTGTTCGGCGAGCAGATCGAGTTGCTGCTTCCAGAGTTGCTGCAGACTTTCATGTTCGCGTTCGGCCAGGCGCCAGTCGTCCAGTTGCCGATGCAGCTGGGGCAGTTGCTCGGCAAGCCCGACTTCGCTGCCCAGTTGCCGCTGCAGGGCATCCAGCGCTGTGCGGGCCTGGCCTTCTTCCTGTTTCGTAAGCTGGGCACGCTGCTCCAGTGCCGGCAGTTCGTCGCGGCCCAGACCCAGGCGTGCGCTCAGTTGCACCAACTGCTGCAGGCGTGGCCGATAGGCGGACCAGCTGGCGCAGAGTGGTTGCAGCAGGATGCTGGCCTGGAGTTGGTGGCTCAGTTCGTCCAGCTGCGCGGTGGCGTGCTGGTGCTGTTCGGTCAGCTGTCCGAGGCCGCTTGCGCCTGCCGTGACGGCGTCTTCGGCCTGTCGGCTTTCTTCGTGCAGTTGCGCAAGGTCGGCGCTCAGATGGTGCAGGCGTTCTTCTTCACGGCGGGCCAGGGCCAGCGCGGGTTCAGCATCAAGACGCGTCTGTTCGGCAACCCTGAGCTGCGCGCCGGCCTGTTGCTGGAGCTGTTCGAGTTCGTCCAGGCGCTTTTGCAGGGTGTCGTGGGCGCTCTGCTGACGCGCCCGGGTGGCATCGGCCTGCGTCAGCAATAGCGGCAGCTCGGTCTGGCGCAGAAAACGGTGACGTTGCGGGGCCAGTCGTTCGGACAGGGCGAGAAGACGGCGAGCATCGGCAAGGCGCCCATGTTCGCCTTCGGCCTGCTGCAGCTGGAGCTGTGTGGTGTCGCGCTCTTCTTGCAGACGCGCGCGCTCGGTCAGCCACTGGCGCTGCCATTCCAGCGTCTTTAGTTGCTGCTGGAGGCCTTTCAATTCGTTCAGTTGCTCGCCGTGACAGTCGTCCAGTGCCTGGCGGTCTTCGGGCGCCAGTGGCTGCACACCACCGGCCTGCTGTTGCAGCTGGGCAAGGGTGTCGCGAGCGTGCTTGGCCGCTTCGAAGGCGGCCTGGCCCAGACGGCTGTAGAGACCGGTATCGGTGAGTTTTTCCAGCAGGCTGCCGCGCTCGTTGTCGTCGGCCTTGAGGAAAGCGGAGAACTCGCTCTGCGCCAGCAGTACGGCACGGGTGAACTGGGATAGGGTGAGGCCCAGACGGGCTTCGAGCAGCTCCCTGAACTCGCGTTTCTTGCCGCTGGCCAGCAGCTGGTTATTGTCCAGATCGAGCAGGCTCTGGTTGCTGGCCTGCAGGCGACCGTCGATTTTCTCGCGGGCGCGTTTGACCTCCCAGCGGGCGCGGTAGCGGTGGTTATCCACGCCGATGAAATCCACTTCGGCATGGCCGCTGGCGCAGCCACGGCGCAGCAGGTTGCGTTCGTCGCCGCCGCCGATCTCGTCACTGCCGTCCGGCACCTTGTTCAGCGGCGATACGCTGGCCAGCCGGGGCGTACTGCCGAACAGCGCCAGGCACAGGGCGTCGAGAATGGTGCTCTTGCCGGCGCCGGTCGGCCCGGTGATGGCGAACAGGCCGGCGCTGGCCAGGGGTTCGGCGGTGAAGTCGATGACCTGCTCGCCGGCCAGGGAGGCGAGGTTCTTCAGGCGGATGGCGAGGATCTTCATTTCGCTGTTCCTTCAGCTGTCTCTTCGGTCGAGAGTTCGACGCTTTGCAGCAGGTTGGCGAAATCCTCCAGTGCCTGGGTGTCCGGTGGGTTGCCGAAGCGTTCCGTCCAGGCGCGGGTGAAGAGTTCTTCCGGCGTGATCTGATCGAGACCGAGCAGCTCTTCGGTCTCCGTATCGCCGCGGTTGCCGGCATATTCACTGGCGATGCGCACCAGGCGGCAGGCCTTGCCGCTGATGGCCGTTTCAATGCGCTGGCGCAGGTCCGGCAGGGGCTCGTCCAGCTGCACCCGTACTTCCAGCCAGGGTAGATGTTCGGCGAACAGGCCCGCCGCAGGCAGGGCTTCGAGCTGGGCGATGACCTCGCTCAGCGGCGCACGACCGATGCGGAGCATTTCCACGGCACGCGGTACCGGCAGGCTTTCGATCTTTTCCAGATACTCGCCGTCGAGTTCGACCAGCAGCACCTGATGCGGATAATTGACTTCGGCGAACGACAGCGGCAGCGGCGAGCCGCTGTAGCGGATGCGTTCCTGGCCGGCCACGCGCTGCGGTTTGTGCAGATGGCCGAGGGCGACGTAGGCGATGCTCTCGGTGAACAGGCTGGCCGGCAGCGCCTCGGCATGGCCGATGACGATGTTGCGCTCGGACTCTTCCGATACCGCGCCGCCGGCCATGTGCGCGTGGCTCATGGCGATCAGTGCCTGGCCCGGCTGGCGCACGGCTTCGGCGGCGCTGACCAGGCGCTGGTGGACCTGGCCTATGCCGGCCAGATAGTCCTCGCCGGCAGCGAAACCGGTGACTTCGGCGGGGCGCAGAAAGGGCAGCGCCAGACACCAGGCGGCCACCTCGCCTTCGGCATCGTGCAGCGGCAGCAGCAGCCGCTGGTGGTCGAGCTGACCGTCCTCGATCCAGCTGATACGCCCGATGGCACGGGTGTTGAGGCGCTTCATCAGCGGCGCTGGCAGCTCGATGCGCCCGCCCGAATCGTGGTTGCCGGCGATCATGACGATGTCCAGTCGTGGCAGCCTTTCATGAGCGCTGACGATGAAGTCGTAAAGCCGCTCCTGGGCCTTGAGCGGCGGGTTGACCGTGTCGAAGATGTCCCCGGCGATCAACAGGGCGTCGGGCTGCCGGGCCACGAGCTGGTCGAGCAGCCAGGCGAGGAACTGCGCGTGTTCATGGTCGCGCTCCTGGCCGTGCAGGGTCTGGCCGAGGTGCCAGTCGGAGGTGTGGATCAGGCGCATGCGAGGAATTCTGTTCTGATATGAAGGTGTCGGCGCGGCCATTATAGGAGCTGTGCCCGGGGCTTCGGCGAACCTGCTGCTTCGGATGCGGCGCTTGTGTGGCGCAGCTTTGCAAGTTGCGGTTCCATGACAGCCGGATGTCAGCCGATGAACGGTAGGAATCTCCTAGTTAATCACAGGGTCTTTGTAACAGGATCAGTTCATGAGATGCCTGATGAAAACCCTGTCCCGCCACCTGGCCGATAATTTTCCCGCCGAATACCAGACCCGTGTCGAGCCGCAGTCCAACGGCAATCTGGTGGTACGTATCGGCTATCCGCTCAAGGGCACCGAGGCCATCCGCCTGGTGTCGGACGGGCAGGTCGGCAACGGCCTGCTGGTGGAAACCATTCTGGAAGATATGCGCAACGAGCTGGCGCGCGTGCAGTAGCGTTCGCGGCTGAGCCCCGCAAAACAGTGGAATTTATCTGTGGGAGCGCGCCATTCAAGCGTCAGCCGAAGCCGGGCCTTGCAGCAGCTCGATAAGAGCAGCGACGGTGCGCCGGTGAACGTCTGCGTCAACCACACCGGCAATAGACTGAAAAAGTGCCTCGTTGGCCGTGAACAGCTTATTGGGGCGAATGTAGCTGGTGCGCTGCAAGCCGCCCTCGTTGAAGTCCTCGTCCTCCAGGCTGATGGCGCTGGCATCCGCGTAAGGGTTACTGGTGATCTGGCACAGCACCCAATCGCCACGCCCTGCTTTGCCAAGCAACAGAGCCGGTCATAACTTGCTCGACGACAAGTCCGAGTATGGAAATCGCAGCAGGACTACCGCGCGGGTTGCAGGTGTGCCCATGCGGCGTCCTCTTCTTCCCGCAGCCAGTCTTCGGCCAGCGCTGGCGTACTCAAGGCCAGGCCCGACAAGGCTTCATCCGTTGGTTCCGTGAACGTCACCAGCACCCGCAGAGGCTTTTGCGTCAGCTCCGGCGGTGGTTCGAGAAAACGGATGGAACCGTCCGGCATCAATTCCGCAGGAATGGTATGAAGCATCGGAAAGCCTCCAAATGAAGGTCAGGATTCATTCCAGCGATGGTGCATCATTACCCGCGAGCGCGCAAACGCACCTGGTTGGTAGCCTCACACCCTCATCACACGCCACCTGCGCGCTGTGCGGATTAAGCCACGAGGCTTCTATCGGCAGCACCCCGTCAGTGCGTGGCCTGCCTGGGCAGCGGCAATTGAATGCTGGCCCGCAGTCCCCCTCGCGAACCCTGCTCCAGTGCCAGTTGGCCATTCCAGGTGGTGAGCATGTCCCTCACGATACCAAGCCCCAGTCCATGCCCCTCGGCGCGTTCGTCCAGGCGTGCGCCACGCGCCAGCACATTGTCACGCAGCGTTTCGGGAATCCCCGGCCCGTCATCCTCGATGGTGATCCGATAGCCGCCGGCGTCCTGTTCGATCTCCAGCCGCACTTGCGAGCGCGCCCATTTGCAGGCGTTGTCCAGCAGGTTGCCGAGCAGTTCGAGCATGTCCTCACGATCCCAGGGCAGTCGGCAGTCGACTGGTGCATGCCAGTGCAGACTCAGTTCACGCGGATGGATCATCTGCAGCGTCTCGAACAGCGCCGGCAGTTCCTGCGCACAGTCGAAATGGGCGCCGGGCAGCACCTCGCCGGCCATGCGCGCGCGGCCCAGTTCGCGCGTGACCCGTTGCTGGATCTGCGCCAGCTGTTCGCACAGGCCTGCCTGCAACTCCGGGTGCGCTGCCAGTTCTTCGCGCTGGACCAGGCTGCCAAGCACCGCCAACGGCGTTTTCAGCGCATGGCCGAGGTTGCCCAGGGCATGCCGCGAGCGCTTGAGGGTGTCGTCGGTATGCGCCAGCAGGTGATTGATCTGCGCCACCAGCGGCTGCAGCTCGTGGGGCGGCTGGATATCGAGCTGCCGACGCTGGCCCTGTTGCAGTTGCGCAATCTGCTGGCGCGCCCGTTCCAGCGGTTGCATGGCGAGCGTCACCGCGTAGCGCTGCAGCAGCAGGAACACCAGTAGAGCTACCCCGACCAGGCCGAGCCCGCCGAGGCGAACCTGAAGGAAACTGTCGAGGATTGGCGTGTAGTCCTGTGCGACGCTGATGACGATGCGCTGGCCGTCGCGCTGGTATTCGGCGCGGTAAGCCAGCAGCCGCTGGCCCTGCGGCCCCTCGCTCAGTTCATCGGCCAGGCCCTGGCGCTGCGGCCATTCGGGCGAGGCGTCCCAGAGCGAGCGCGAGCGCCAGCTGCGCCCGGGCAGGTCGATACGGAAATAGTGGCCGGAAAAGGCCCTCTGGTAGCGAGGGTTGAGCCGGGTGGTGTCCAGTCTGAAGCCGTCCGTGCCCTGCACCACGGCAATCAGCAGGCCTTCGGTTTCCTCACGCAGATCGGTTTCCAGGCTGCGCCGCAAACCGGCTTCGAACAGCCAGAGGCTGGTCTGCAAGAGCAGCAGGCTGACGATCAGCAGGGCCGCCACGAGGCCCAGGCTGAGGCTGCGCTGGATCGACTTCAAGAGCCGCCGCCGAAGCGATAGCCCTGGCCGCGGCGGGTTTCGATCAGGGCGCGGCCCAGCTTGCCGCGCAGGCGGTTGACGTGCACTTCGATGACGTTGGAATCACGCTCGGTTTCGCCGTCGTAGAGGTGTTCGGCCAGCTGGGTTTTGGACAGCAACTGGCCAGGATGCAGCATGAAGTAGCGCAGCAGGCGGAATTCACCCGCAGTCAACTCGATGTCCTGATCATCCTTGCGGCAACGCTGGCGCGCTTCGTCCAGCGCCAGCCCGCCGACCTGCAGCAATGGCTGATTGGCCACGCCATGGGCGCGGCGCAGCAATGCCTGGATACGCAGCAGCAATTCTTCAGGATGAAACGGCTTGGTCAGGTAGTCATCCGCACCGGCCTTGAGCCCTTCGATACGTTCGGCCCAGGAGTCGCGTGCGGTGAGGATCAGCACCGGCGTGGCCAGGCCGCGTGCGCGCCAGTCGCGCAAGACGTCCAGGCCTGGTTTGCCGGGCAGGCCGAGGTCGAGAACGATCAGGTCATAGGGTTCGCTGCTGGCCTGATAGTCGGCATCGCGGCCATCGGCCAGCCAGTCGATGGCATAACCGTGGCGGCCAAGGCTGGCCAGCAGTTCGTCGGCCAGGGGGACGCTGTCTTCGACCAGCAACAGGCGCATCAGTCTTCCTCGTCCTTGAGCAGGCGGCCATCGCGCGCGTCCAGTTCCAGTTCGCGGGCGATGCCGTCGGCGGTGAGCAGTTCGATTTCATAAATGTAGATGCCGTCATCCTCCTCCAGCTCGGCCTCCAGCAAACGTGCGCCCGGATAACGCTGCATGGCCTGCTGCAGCAGGCTTTCCAGCGGCAGGATCAGCCCCTCGCGGCGCAATTTCAGGGCCTCGTCCTGGTCCAGGTCGCGACTCGCCGCCGGGGTGGCGGCGAGCAGCAAGGCCAGCGAAAGCGTGAGGAGGGTGTTGCGCATCAGTCGTCCTGGTGGTCCTTGAGGATTTCGCCGGTCTTGGCGTCGAGTTCCAGGTCCCATTGCACACCTTTGTCATCACGCAGTTCAAGCTGGTAGATGAAACGACCGTATTCTTCTTCCAGTTCGGTTTCTTCGATGGTGGCGCCGGGGTGTTTGGCCAGCGCCGCTTCGTTGAGCTTTTCGAAGGACTGGATGGTGCCGGCATCGCGCAGCTTCAGCGCTTCGTCCGGGCCGAGGTCACGGGCCATGGCCAGGTTGGCGCCAAGGGCGAGGGTGGCGGCGGTGATCAGGAGGGTAAGGTTCTTCATGTTCGTGTTCCTCTGTGGGTTTGGACAGGCACAGATTACGAAGCCTGGCTTACGCGAAGCTGAATGACGTTTGCCACGAATTGAAACACTTGCAAGGAACCCTGTTGGGCGCCAAGGCTCGTATCTAGCAGGGCTGCAACGCAGCCGTGTCTCGAAAACCAGAAAAAGGATATAGCCATGTATCACAAGAAACTGACCGCTGCCCTTGCCGTAGTCGTTCTCGGAACCGCCAGCGGGATCGCGCTGGCCGACAAGCCCGGCGCCGACTGGATTACCCTTGAGCAGGCGGTAGAGAAGGCCAAGTCTGCCGGCTATACCCAGCTGCACTCCATCAGCGCCGATGATGATGTCTGGGAAGGCGAAGGCATGAAGGCCGACGGCAAGGTGTGGGAGTTCAAGATGGATGGCCGGACCGGGGAAATGACCAAGGAGAAGGAAGACTGATCGATGCCGGGGCATAAAAGCTCGCGGACAAGTCCGCTCCCACAGGGTTTGCGGTGCGCGCGGACTGTTGGAGGGGCCTTGGCCGCGAACGAAACCGCGCGGATGGTTCGGGTATCGATTCGCGGACAAGTCCGCTCCTACAGGTAGGTCTGTACATGGCCAGCGTGGCAGGTCTTGGCCATAGCCCAATGACCTGTTGCACGAGGCGGCTGCTTTTGTGGGAGCGAATTCATTCGCGAGCTTTTGGCGCTCCCATTCGCGGCTGAAGCCGCTCCCACGATGGGTTGGCGTATACCGGACCTGTGGGAGTGGCTTCAGCCACGAAGCTTTCTTGAAGCCGGCGCAAGGTCTGCGTTGCTTCAGGTCACTCGGTTATCATCGGCATCCCTTTCGCCGATGCCCCTGTCACCATGTCCGCTTCCAACGCCCGCAGCACGCTGCATTTGCCCCAGGGTGACTGGAGTACTGTGCTCGACTGCCTGTGCGCTCACTTCCCGACCATCGACCGCGCTATCTGGCTTGACCGCTTCGCCCGTGGCCGCGTGTTGGGAGCTGATGGTCAGGCACTCGATGTGGCGCATGCCTATCAGGTCGGGCTGAGGGTTCACTATTTTCGTGAGGTGCCCAACGAGCGACCGATTCCCTTCGAGGAACGCATCCTGCACCTCGACGAACATCTGCTGGTGGCGGACAAACCGCACTTTCTGCCGGTGATGCCGGCGGGCGGATACGTCAACGAAACCCTGCTGGCGCGCCTGAGCCAGCGGCTGGGTAATCCCGATCTGGTGCCGATTCATCGTATCGACCGGCTCACCGCCGGGCTGGTGCTGTTTTCCACCCATCCGGCCAGCCGTGGCGCCTATCAGGCGCTGTTTCGCGAGCGCCGGATCGACAAGTGCTACGAGGCGATCTGCCCGGCGCTGCCGGCGCTGGAGTTCCCGCGCCGGCAGCGGCTGCACATGGTCGAGGGCGAGCCCTTCTTCCTGATGTGCAAGGGCGACGGCGAACCCAACAGCGAGACCCGTATCGAGGTGCTGGAGCGCCGTGGTGAGTTCTGGCGCTACGCGTTGTACCCGGTGACCGGGCGCAAGCACCAGTTGCGCCTGCAGATGGCTACGCTGGGCGCTGGTATCTGCAACGATCCTTTCTATCCCGAGCTGATAGAGCGAGCGCGGCGTGATCAGGACGACTATGACAAACCGTTGAAACTGCTGGCGCGTGGGCTGGCATTTCGCGATCCGTTGACTGGCGAACGGCGCACCTTCGAGAGCCAGTTGCAGCTGGACTGGTAGCCGCTGCCCATGGCCGTCTATGCTCCGCCTTTTCCGATGGTCATGTTCCACTCATGTGGTGCCAGACTCAGGCCCCTCCCTCAAAAGCGCCTGCCTCGCGCAACTCATGATGGGGACATGGCCTTTCCGCTACGAGTGAAGCCCCGATGTGTATTTTTCGTCTGTTGCTCGCCACCGGCCTGGTCTGGCCGATTTTCGCCAATGCCGAAACCCTGCTCAAACTGAAGGTCGGCACTGCACCACTGCGCGCCGAATACGCCCACACACCAGCCGAGCGCGAGCGAGGTCTGATGGGCCGTACCGAACTGGCGGCTGACCGGGGCATGCTGTTCCGTTTCGATGATTTTCGCCGCCATTGCCTGTGGATGAAGAACACCCCGCTGCCGCTGTCCGCTGCCTTTCTGGATGAAGAGGGGAGCGTCGTCGATCTGATCGATCTTGAGCCGCTGAGCGAGACGATCCGCTGTTCGCGCAAGCCAGCGCGTTATGCGCTGGAGGTCAATCGGGGCTGGTTCGGGACAAACGGGATCGAAGCCGGGGATAGTGTGAAAGGCTTGCCGGGCTCTTAGCCATATTCAGTCCAGCGGCAGCTCGGTGGTGCGCTTCACTTCACTCATGGCGATGTGCGAGTGCGCTTCCTGCACGTGGGGTTGTTGCAGCAACTGGTCGCGCAGGAAACGCTCGTAGCTGTCGATATCCCTGGCCACCACCTTGAGCAGGTAGTCCGACTCGCCAGCCATGGTGTGGCACTCCATCACCTCGGGATAGCCGACCACGGCCTGCTCGAATTCATCCAGGTTGCTGCGCCCGTGAGCGGACAGCTTGATGTTGACGAACACCGTCATGTTCAGCCCGAGCTTCTTCGGGTTGAGCAGGGCGACCTTGCGCTCGATCAGTCCTTCCTCCTGCATGCGGTGGATGCGTCGCCAGCACGGCGACTGCGACAGCTCCACCTTTTCGGCGATCTCCGCGGCGGACAAATCGGCGTTGTGCTGCAGCAGCAGAAGGATCTTGCGGTCGAGGCTGCTCAGGGATGTCTGCATGGTTGTTCCTGCTTTCTTGTTTTTAGTGGATCGATCATGCGCGCAACCGCGCATCTATCGCAAAAATAGAAAGGAAATCTCCCGCCGTCACGGCCAGACTCATGACAGGTGCGAAAAGCGGGGTGATCCCCTGCGGTTTTCGCCAGGCGGGTGCGTACAACGCCGCCCTGACTCCGATAACAACAACAGGAGCGCCCCATGACTCTGGCCGAGATCCGTCTGGACGACAAATACCGGCTTGCGACCGGTCATCTGTACCTCACCGGCACCCAGGCGTTGACCCGCCTGCCGATGTTGCAGCACCAGCGTGACCAGGCCCGAGGCCTGAACACCGGTGGTTTC
Organism: Stutzerimonas stutzeri; assembly: GCF_013522825.1. GTDB lineage: Bacteria > Pseudomonadota > Gammaproteobacteria > Pseudomonadales > Pseudomonadaceae > Stutzerimonas > Stutzerimonas stutzeri_AK. The sequence goes on along the minus strand of NZ_JAAMQZ010000001.1, from coordinate 143,773 downwards.
ATTTCCGGTTATCGCGGCTCGCCGCTGGGCGGGCTCGACAAGAGCCTCTGGGACGCCCGCGACTACCTCAAGCAGCACGCCATCCATTTCCAGCCGGGCTTGAACGAGGAACTGGCCGCCACCGCCGTCTGGGGCAGTCAGCAGGCCAACCTGTTTCCCGGTGCGAAATACGACGGCGTGTTCGCCATGTGGTATGGCAAGGGGCCGGGGGTGGACCGTGCCGGCGACGTCTTCAAGCACGCCAACGCCGCCGGCGTCTCGCCCCACGGCGGGGTGCTGCTGCTGGCCGGCGACGACCACGGTTGCAAGTCCTCGACGCTGCCGCATCAGAGCGAGCATGCCTTTATCGCGGCCTCGATTCCCGTGCTGAACCCGGCCAACGTCCAGGAAATCCTCGACTACGGCATCATCGGCTGGGAGCTGTCGCGTTATTCCGGCTGCTGGGTGGCGCTCAAGACCATCGCCGAGAACGTCGATTCCTCCGCCGTGGTGGAGGTCGATCCGCTGCGGGTACAGACGCGCATTCCGCTGGATTTCCAGCTCCCCGAGGATGGCGTGCACATCCGCTGGCCGGACCCGCCGCTGGCCCAGGAAAAGCGTCTCAACCTGTTCAAGATCTACGCTGCGCGCGCCTTCGCCCGCGCCAACAACCTCAACCAGGTGATGCTGGATTCGCCCAGTCCGCGCCTGGGAATCATCACCACCGGCAAGTCCTACCTCGACGTGCGCCAGGCGCTCAATGACCTCGGCCTGGACGAAGAACTCTGTGCGCAGATCGGCCTGCGCCTGCTCAAGGTCGGCATGAGCTGGCCGCTGGAGCCCGTCTCGGTGCACGAATTCGCCCGTGGCCTGGACGAGATCCTGGTGGTCGAGGAGAAGCGCAGCATCATCGAGGACCAGCTCACCGGCCAGCTCTACAACTGGCCAGTGGACAAGCGCCCGCGAGTGGTCGGCGAGTTCGACGAGCAGGGCCGTTCGCTGCTGCCCAACCTCAGCGAGCTGACCCCGGCGATGATCGCCCGCGTCATCGCCAAACGCCTGGAACCCATCCTCACCAGCGAGATGATCCAGTCGCGGCTGGCCTTCCTCGATGCCAAGGAAAAGGCCCTCGCCGCGCGCAGCTACAGCACCGTGCGCACGCCGCACTATTGCTCCGGCTGCCCGCACAACACCTCGACCAAGGTGCCCGAGGGCAGCCGTGCTTCGGCGGGCATCGGCTGCCACTACATGGTGCAGTGGATGGACCGGCGCACCGAGACCTTCACCCAGATGGGCGGCGAGGGCGTCAACTGGATCGGCCAGGCGCCGTTCACCGACACCCCGCATATGTTCCAGAACCTTGGCGACGGCACCTACTTCCATTCCGGCAGCCTGGCGCTACGCGCGGCGGTGGCGGCGGGCGTCAACATCACCTTCAAGATCCTCTACAACGACGCCGTGGCCATGACCGGCGGCCAGCCCATCGACGGCGAACTGCGGGTCGATCAGCTCAGCCGGCAGGTGTTCGACGAAGGTGTCAAGCGTATCGCCCTGATCAGCGACGAGCCGGACAAATACCCCAGCCGCGACGGCTTCGCGCCCATCATGACCTTCCACCATCGCCGCGAGCTGGACGCCGTGCAGCGCGAGCTGCGCGAGTTCAAGGGTGTCTCGGTGATCATCTATGACCAGACCTGCGCCACCGAGAAACGCCGGCGACGCAAGCGCGGCAAGCTGGAAGACCCGGCCAAGCGCGTGTTCATCAACCCCGCCGTGTGCGAGGGCTGCGGCGATTGCGGCGAGAAATCCAACTGCCTGTCGGTGTCGCCGCTGGAGACCGAACTGGGGCGCAAGCGCGAGATCGACCAGAACGCCTGCAACAAGGACTACTCCTGCGTCGAGGGCTTCTGCCCGAGCTTCGTCACCGTGCATGGCGGCCAGCTGCGCAAGCCCGAGGCGGTGGGCCACGGCATCGAGGCGGCGGCGCTGCCCGAGCCGCAACATCCCTCGCTGGAGCGGCCCTGGAACGTGCTGATTCCCGGCGTTGGCGGCAGCGGCGTGACCACCCTCGGCGCACTGATCGGCATGGCTGCGCATCTGGAAGGCAAGGGCTGCACGGTGCTAGACCAGGCGGGCCTTGCGCAGAAGTTCGGTCCGGTGACCACCCATGTGCGCATCGCGGCGAAGCAGAGTGATATTTACGCCGTGCGCATCGCCGCCGGTGAAGCCGATCTGCTGCTGGGCTGCGACCTGATTGTCGCCGCTGGCGATGAGTCGCTGACACGGCTGAACGAGCAGATCAGCAACGCCGTAGTGAACAGCCATGAATCGGCCACCGCCGAGTTCACCCGCAACCCCGATGCCCAAGTGCCCGGCGAGGCCATGCGCCAGGCCATCGCCGATGCGGTCGGCGCCGACAAGACCCATTTCGTCGACGCTACCCGGCTGGCCACGCGACTGATGGGCGACAGCATCGCCACCAACCTGTTCCTGCTTGGCTTCGCTTATCAGCAGGGGTTGCTGCCGGTTACCGCCGAGGCCATCGAGAAGGCCATCGAACTCAACGGCACCTCCACCGAGCTCAACCGCCAGGCGTTCCGCTGGGGCCGGCGTGCGGTGCTGGAGCCTGAAGAGGTGGAGCAGCTGGCGCGCCCGCTGGAAACGGTCGAACCGATCCGCAGAACCCTGGAAGAGATCGTCGACTGGCGCGTGGACTTCCTTACCCAGTACCAGAACGCCGGCCTGGCACGACGTTATCGTCAGGTGGTGGAGCGCGTGCGCGAGGCCGATACGGCGGACGATCTGGCACTGTCCAAGGCGGTGGCGCGCTGCTACTTCAAGCTGCTGGCCTACAAGGACGAGTACGAGGTGGCGCGGCTGTACAGCGACCCCGCGTTTCGTCAGCAACTGGAGGCGCAGTTCGAGGGCGACTACCGGCTGCGGTTCCACCTGGCGCCGGCCTGGCTGGCCAGGATCGACCCCAAGACCGGCGAGCCACGCAAGCGCGAGTTCGGTCCGTGGATGCTCGATGCCTTCGGCGTGCTGGCGAAATTCCGCTTTCTGCGCGGGACGCCGCTGGATCCGTTCGGCTATGGGCATGATCGGTGCGTCGAACGCCAACTGATCGCCGATTACGAAAAGACCGTGGATGAGTTGCTGGCCCGACTCAAGCCCACCAACTATCGCACCGCCGTCGCTATCGCTGCGCTGCCCGAGCAGATCCGCGGCTATGGCCCGGTGAAGGAGCGCGCCATCGCCAAGGTGCGGCAGCAGGAAAAATTGCTGCGCGAGCGTTTCGACAGGGGCGATGAGGTGCAGAATGTGCGGCTGTTCCAGCCGGCGGCGTGAGTGGGTGCGCCACTGAAGGCTGATAGTCCCATGCTCCTGCGTGGGAACCGCTTGTAGAGCGCTCCAGTGTTCAGGACGCGGAGCATCCCCGGTGACGTCCCCACGCCGGAGCATGGGGATGTCACAAATGCAGGGCTCCGGAGCGCGGAGCCGGGCCAGACAACGACCAGCGAGGTAACCATGTCCGTATTCGCTCATCCCGATTTCGACCAGCACGAACAGGTGGTCTTCTGCCATGACCAGGCGTCGGGTCTCAAGGCCATCATCGCCATCCACGATACCCGCCTCGGGCCGGCGCTGGGCGGTTGCCGAATGTTCCCCTATGCCAGCGAGGACGAGGCCCTGCGCGACGTGCTGCGGCTGTCGCGCGGCATGACGCTCAAGTCCTCGCTGGCCGGCCTGGCACTCGGCGGCGGCAAGGCGGTGATCATCGGTGATCCGCACACCGGCAAGAGCCAGGCGCTGCTGCATGCCATGGGCGATTTCGTCGAAAGCCTTGGCGGACGCTACATCACCGCCGCCGATTCGGGCACCGGCGACGCTGAAATGCAGACCTTCGCCCAGCGCACCCGGCACGTGGCCGGTGCCGCGTCGCGTACCACCCTGGATGGCAGCATCGTCAGCGGCGACCCGTCGCCCTCGACGGCGCTCGGCGTGTTCACCGGCCTGCAGGAGGCGGTACGCCAGCGCCTCGGGCGTGATGACCTGGCCGGGCTGAAGGTCGCGATCCAGGGCGTCGGGCATGTCGGCCTGGGCCTGGCGCGCCGGCTCAAGGCCGCGGGTGCGGAGCTGTGGGTCTGCGATGTCTTCGAGGCCAACCTGCAACGCGCGATGGACGAGCTGGGCGCGCATGTGGTGCGTCCGCAAGATATCTACGGCCTGGACGTCGATGTGTTCGCGCCCTGCGCCATGGGCGGCATCCTCAACGAACAGACCCTGGAGCTGCTGCGCGCGCCGGTGATCGCCGGCGCCGCCAACAACCAGCTGGCCACGCCGGCCATCGGCGAAGCATTGCAGCGGCGCAACCAGCTCTGGGCGCCGGACTACGCGATCAATGCCGGCGGCATCATCGACGTCTACTACCAGCGCAGCGGCGGCAGCGCGGCGCAGATCGACAGCCATGTACGCAGCATCGGCGACACGCTCAGGGAAATCTTCACCCGCTCCACCGCCAGTGGCGAGCCGACCTCGGTCATCGCCGAGCGCCTGGCCATCGAACGGCTCGAAGCGGGCGGCCAGCCGGAGGCGCTGCGTCTGCACGCTTGACCCCAGGCGCCTTCCGGCTCGCAGCCCAGCCAAACCTCACGACCCGCCAGCTGGCGGGTCGTGTGTGTTTGGCTTGCCGCTGCACTGAGCTGGTTTTGTGGGGGCGCCCGCCAAACCGACGCTCATAGGCCGGTAGCGGCGGGTTTGCGCGCCTTGCTCTGATCAGGGTGCGGCAGCTTGTCGCATCGCCCTGTCAGCTTTTCGTTACGCCTGGAAAGCGCTGCAGCCACGGCCCGGCGTGGTTTTGGCCGTGTAACGAAAAGCTGACGCATCTGCGCCTGATGACCGGGCCATAGGGCCGTTTTTGACGCTTGTTACCGTAGTCAGGCTGGTTTGTGATGGCTGCGACACCTTGCAGGGTTATGCGCCCTGGTCAGCCCAAAACAACAACAGGAGGCGAGATGAACGCCGTGACCAAGATCGAGCAGCACAACCCCATCGGCACCGACGGCTTCGAGTTCGTCGAGTTCACCGCGCCGAACGATGAAGGCATCCAGCAGCTGCGCACGCTGTTCACCCAGATGGGCTTCACCGAAACCGCCAGGCACCGCTCCAAGGCCGTCTGGCTGTTTCAGCAGCACGACATCAACATCGTGCTCAACGGCAGCCCCACCGGGCATGTCCGCGAGTTTGCCGAAAAGCACGGGCCGAGCGCCTGCGCCATGGCCTTCCGCGTGAAGAACGCCGCCCAGGCCGCCGCCTACGTCGAATCCCAGGGCGCGACACTGGTGGGCAGCCATGCTAACTTCGGCGAGCTGAACATCCCCTGCGTCGAAGGCATCGGCGGTTCGCTGCTGTATCTGGTCGACCGCTACGGTGACAAGAGCATCTACGACGTTGATTTCGAGTTCATCGAAGGACGCACGCCGAACGACAATGCCGTCGGCCTGCAATGCATCGACCACCTGACCCACAACGTCATGCGTGGGCAGATGGACGTCTGGTCCGGCTTCTACGAGCGCATCGCCAACTTCCGCGAGATCCGCTACTTCGATATCGAGGGCAAGCTCACCGGGCTGTTTTCAAGAGCGATGACCGCGCCCTGCGGCAAGATCCGCATCCCGATCAACGAGTCGGCAGACGACAAGTCGCAGATCGAGGAATTCATCCGCGAGTACCACGGCGAGGGCATCCAGCACATCGCCCTGAGTACCGACGATATCTACGAGACAGTTCGGCGCCTGCGCGCCAACGGCGTGGATTTCATGAGCACCCCGGACACCTATTACGAGAAGGTCGATAGCCGCGTCGCCGGCCATGGCGAGCCCACCGAAGTGCTGCGCGAGCTGAATCTGCTGATCGACGGCGCGCCGGGCGTCGGTACGTCGGGCGATGACGGCATCCTCCTGCAGATCTTCACCAACACGGTGATCGGCCCGATCTTCTTCGAAATCATCCAGCGCAAGGGCAACCAGGGCTTCGGCGAGGGCAATTTCAAGGCGCTGTTCGAATCCATCGAGGAAGACCAGCTGCGCCGTGGCGTGATCAAGGCCGACGAATAAGCCCGGAGCCAGACATCACGAGGAGAGCCACATGAGCCGCAAATGGATCAGTTTTCCCATCCGCGAAGGGCAGTGCTCGCGTCAGGCGCACTGCGATTTTCCGCAGGGCACCTTCGAGCGCGAAATGGGCCGCGAAGGCTTCTTCGGCCCGGCTTCGCACCTGCATCACAAGCATCCGCCGACCGGCTGGATCGACTGGGAAGGCCCGCTGCGCCCGCACGCCTTCAACCTCAACCACATTCCCAGCGAGGGCGACTGCCCGCTGCAGGCGCCGCTGGCGCTGCACAATTCCGATATCAGGCTGCGCCTGTGGAAGACCAACGGCGCCATGCGCCATCTGGTGCGCAACAGCGATGGTGACGACCTGTTGTTCATCCACGAGGGCGCCGGGCATTTCTACTGTGATTTCGGCCACCTGGAATTCCGCGACGGCGACTACCTGATGGTCCCGCGCGGCACCGCATGGCGCATCGAGGCCAGCGAGCCGGTGTTCATGCTGCTGATCGAGAACACCGACGGCGCCTACCAGCTGCCGGAAAAAGGCCTGGTCGGCCCGCACGCGATATTCGACCCCGCCGTGCTCGACCATCCGCGCCTGGACGACGCCTTCCGCGCGCAGCAGGACGAGAACCCCTGGCAGATCCGCATCAAGCGGCGCAACCAGATCACCACCGTAACCTACCCTTACAACCCGCTGGACGTGGTCGGCTGGCATGGCGACAACACCGTGGTGCGGCTCAACTGGCGCGACATCCGCCCGCTGGTGAGCCATCGCTACCACCTGCCGCCGTCGGCGCACACCACCTTCGTCGCCAACGGTTTCGTGGTCTGCACCTTCACTCCGCGCCCGGTGGAGACCGATCCCGGTGCGTTGAAGGTGCCGTTCTTCCACAACAACGACGACTACGACGAAGTGCTGTTCTACCACCGCGGCAACTTCTTCAGCCGCGACAACATCGAGCAGGGCATGGTGACCTTCCATCCCTGCGGCTTCCCCCACGGGCCGCATCCGAAGGCGCTGAACAAGGCCAATACCGACCCGGCGACCTTCGCCGACGAGGTCGCGGTGATGATCGATACCCGCCGCGCGCTGGAGATCGGCGAGGCGGCCGCCGCCGTCGATGTTCCCGAATACGTCAACTCCTGGCGTGCGCCGGGCAAGGAATCCTGATGAAACTCGCATCCCTCAACCAGGGCCGCGACGGCGTGCTCGTCGTGGTCTCGCGCGATCTTGCCAGCGCCGTCAAGGTGCCGCAGGTCGCTGCCACGCTGCAGCTGGCGCTGGATGACTGGAACACCTGCAGGCCGAAGCTGGAGGCGGTCTACCAACGCCTCAACGACGGCCTGGAGGCGCTGGCCTTCGCCTTCGACCAGGGCGCCTGCCACAGCCCGTTGCCGCGCGCCTATCACTGGGCCGACGGCAGCGCCTACGTCAACCACGTGGAGCTGGTACGCAAGGCGCGCGGCGCCGAGATGCCGGAATCCTTCTGGCACGATCCGCTGATGTACCAGGGCGGCGCCGATACCTTCATCCCGCCGCACAGCCCGATCCGTCTGGCCGACGAGGCCTGGGGCATCGACCTGGAAGGCGAGCTGGCAGTGATCACCAGCGATGTGCCGATGGGCGCGACGCAGGCCGAAGCGGCCTCGCATATCCAGCTGCTGATGCTGGTCAACGACGTGTCGCTGCGCAACCTGATCCCCGGCGAGCTGGCCAAGGGCTTCGGCTTCTACCAGAGCAAGCCGTCGTCGAGCTTCTCGCCGGTGGCGGTGACGCCGGACGAGCTGGGCGAAGCCTGGAAGGACGGCAAGGTGCACCGGCCACTGGTCTCGCACATCAATGGCGAGCTGTTCGGCCAGCCGGACGCCGGCACCGACATGACCTTCAACTTCCCGACCCTGGTCGCCCATGCCGCGCGCACCCGTGCGCTGGGCGCCGGCACCATCATCGGCTCGGGCACGGTGTCGAACTACGACCGCAGCGCCGGTTCCTCGTGTCTGGCCGAGAAGCGCATGCTCGAAATGATCGAGCACGGCGAGGCGAAGACGCCGTTCCTCACGTTCGGCGACCGGGTGCGCATCGAGATGTTCGACGCAGCCGGGCAGAGCATCTTCGGTGCCATCGATCAGCAGGTCGAGCGCTATGGGCGCTGAGCTGACGCTCTACTCCTACTGGCGCTCCAGCGCCGCCTATCGGGTGCGCATCGCACTGAACCTCAAGGGCCTGGCCTATCGGCAGGTGCCGGTGCACCTGGTCAGGGACGGCGGCGAGCAGCGCGGCGAGCCGTACCGCGCCCTCAACCCGCAGCAACTGGTGCCGCTGCTGGTGGACGAGGGCAACGGTGGCGCGCGCATCAGCCAGTCGCTGGCGATCCTGGAATACCTCGACGAGGTATTTCCGGTGCCGGCGCTGCTGCCGGCCGATCCACTGGAGCGTGCCCGCGTGCGCGCCCTGGCCCTGCATATCGCTTGCGAAATCCACCCCCTGAACAACCTGCGCGTGCTGCAGTACCTGACAGGCGAACTGGGTGTGGATGACGAGGCGAAGGCCGCCTGGTACCGGCATTGGGTTGCTCAAGGCCTGACTGCCGTGGAGCAGGAGCTGGCCGACTTCCGCGACGGCCTGTCCATGAGTGAGCGCCCCGGCTACCTGGAGGCCTGCCTGGTGCCTCAGGTCTACAACGCCCGCCGCTTCGACTGCCCGCTCGATGCCTATCCGCGCATCCTCGCGCGGGTTGCCCGCTGCGAGGTGCTGGAAGCCTTCGCTAATGCCGCTCCGGAGGTGCAGCCAGACGCGAACTGAATGGACCTGCGCGCGAGCGGCTGCGCTTTCGCGCATCAACACCCATGAGGACACCGCGAACCGAATTACCCACAACCTTGCGTGCACTCCGTCGCGCCACGAACGCGGCGGGTTCGATCCGTCACAGATAAAAACAAGCAGGTGACGCATGACTCGTGAAAAACCGAAAAACCTCTGGCTGTCCCGTTGGGGCTTCATCCTGGCCGCGACCGGTTCGGCGGTGGGCCTGGGCAATATCTGGAAGTTTCCCTACATCACCGGCGAATTCGGCGGTGGCGCCTTCGTTCTGATGTATTTGGCCTGCATCTTCGCCATCGGTATCCCGTTGATGATGACCGAGATCGCCATCGGTCGGCGCGGTCGCGGCAGTCCCATCGACGCCATCGCCAGGGTGGTGCGTGAGAACAACGGCAATCCGGCCTGGAAGCTGGTCGGAACCATGGCCATGCTGGCCGGCTTCATGATCCTCTGCTTCTACGTGGTGGTGGCCGGCTGGGCCTTCGCCTACACGGTCAAGATGCTCGACGGCTCGCTGGCGGCCAGCAGCGTCGAGGGGCTGGCACAGGTGTTCGAGACGCACAACGCCAACCCCTGGGCGCTCGGCGGCTGGAGCGTGCTGGTGGCGCTACTGACGCTGTGGATCGTCGGCAAGGGCGTGCAGGCCGGGGTCGAACGGGCCTTCCGCTGGATGATGCCGGGGCTGGCGGTGATGCTGCTGATCCTGGTCGGCTATGCCTTCACCAGTGGCGGCTTCGATGAGGGCTTCGCCTTCCTGTTCAGCTTCGACACCTCCAGGCTCAGCGGCGAAGCACTGCTGGCCGCGCTGGGGCATGCCTTCTTCACCCTGAGCCTGGCCTCCGGCGCCATCCTCACCTATGGCTCCTACCTGCCGGATGACCAGTCTATCGCGCGGACCACCTTCACCGTGGTCATTGCCGATACCTGCGTCGCGCTGCTGGCGGGCCTGGCGATCTTCCCGATCATCTTCGCCAACGGCATGAGCCCGAGTGCCGGGCCGGGGCTGATCTTCATGAGCCTGCCGCTGGCCTTCCAGCAGATGCCCTTCGGCACTGCCTTCGGTGTGCTGTTCTTCGCCATGGTCTCGGTGGCGGCGCTGACTTCGGCGATTTCCATGATCGAGGCCACCGTCGCCTATCTGAACGAGAAATACGGCCTCAGCCGCAGGCGCGCCGCTGCAAGTTCCGGCGCGGTGCTGCTGACCATCAGCCTGCTGGCGATGCTCTCGTTCAACGTCGGCGCCGAGTGGAAACTGTTCGGGACCACCGTGTTCGACGGGCTCGACTACCTGACCTCGCGCTGGATGATGCCGCTGGGGGGCATCTTCATCGCCGTGCTCGCCGGTTACTGCCTGCGCTCGCAGATCATGCGCGATGAACTGGGCTTGTCGCCGACCGGCTACGCGCTATGGCTGTACATGGTGCGCTACGTCTGCCCGGTGCTGATCCTCATGGTGTTCCTGCACGCCCTCGGCTGGCTGGGCTTCGACCCGCTGCAGCGCTGGTACTGGATCGCTGCCGGAATTGGTCTGCTGACGGTGCTTGGCGAGGCCTTGCGGCCACGGGGGCTGCCGGCCCTGACTGATAGCTGATCCGCATCTGTTCAGAAAACCAGCCGCGTATGCGGCTGGTTTTTTTGTATCCGAGGCGTGAAATATCAAATCTGTGAATATTTGGTAATACGTGATCTTTAAAGCTATCCCCAGAGCGGCCGAAGAGTTTGGAACCAGGGAAGAACTGTCGGCAGGAGCCACCACACGGATCGGTTTGTATGCGGGGGCTCCCATGTTCAGTCGTCTCAAGTTCAGCCAGAAGATCCTCTTGGCGGCGTGTCTGGTGGTAACCGCTGCGTTTGCACTGTTCACGCTCTACAACGACTACCAGCAGCGCAATACCATTCGTGCAGGTCTCGAAAGCGACCTGAAGGCGATGGGCGATATCACGGCGGACAACATTCAGAACTGGCTGAGCGGTCGCCTCCTGCTGATCGAAGGCGCGGCGCAGACCGTCGGCAACGACAGCGATCCCCGGCGCGTCCTGCGCCTGTTCGAGCAGAAGGCCTTCACCGAGACGTTCCTGTTCACCTATTTTGGCAGCGTCGAAGGCCAGTACCTGATGCGGCCCGAAGACGAAGAGCTGCCGACCGATTACGACCCGCGTACACGGCCCTGGTATCAGGACGCGGTGTCCGCTGGCGGCTCGACCCTGACCGAGCCCTACGCCGACGCCGGCCTGGGTGGCCTGGTCATGACGCTCGCCACACCGGTGCGTAGCCATGGCCAGACGCTGGGTGTCGTCGGCGGCGATCTCGCCCTCGACACGCTGATCGAGATCATCAATGCGCTGGACTTCGGCGGCATGGGCCATGCATTTCTGATCAGCGCCAGAGGTGACGTTCTGGTGCACCCCGACCAGGACATGGTGGGCAAGAACCTGCGCGAGGCCTATCCGCAGGAAACGCCGAGTCTGGACAGTCGCTACAGCGAGGCCAGCCTTGATGGAAATGCCCGTGTTCTCAGCTTCAGCCCGGTCACCGGCCTGCCCTCGGTGGAGTGGTACGTCGGCATTTCCCTGGACCGCGACAAGGCCTATGCCAGCTTGACGAGTTTCCGTACCTCGGCGCTGATCGTGACCGCGGTTGCCGTGGTCTTCATCCTGGTGCCGCTGGGCATGCTCATCCGCGTGCTGATGCGTCCGCTCACCGACATGGGCCGCGCCATGGCCAACATCGCCGAAGGCGAGGGCGACCTGACCCGTCGGCTCGATGTGCAGTCGCGCGACGAATTCGGTGAACTGGCGACATCCTTCAACCGCTTCGTCGAGCGTATCCACGGCTCGATTCGCGAGGTCTCGTCGGCGACGCAGGCGGTCCACGAAGTGGCGCAACGCGTGCTCAACGCCTCGAATGCCTCGATGGTCAATTCCGACGAGCAGGCCAGCCGTACCAACAGCGTGGCAGCGGCCATCAACGAGCTGGGCGCCGCCGCCCAGGAAATCGCGCGCAACGCGGCCGACGCCTCGCTACAGGCCAGCGGCGCGCGCCAGGATGCCGAGGACGGGCGCGAGGTCGTCCAGCAGAACATCGCCGCCATGCGCGAGCTGTCCGAGAAGATCAGAGCGTCCAGCGCCGAGATCGAAGCGCTGGATGCCAAGACCGTGGACATCGGCCACATCCTCGAAGTGATCCAGGGCATTTCCGAGCAGACCAACCTGCTGGCCCTCAACGCCGCCATCGAGGCCGCGCGGGCAGGCGAGACCGGCCGGGGCTTCGCGGTGGTGGCGGACGAGGTGCGCAACCTCGCCCATCGCACCCAGAGTTCGGCGCAGGAAATCCAGCAGATGATCGAAGAACTGCAGGTCGGCGCGCATGCCTCGGTGGAAAACATGGCCGCCAGCCAGCGGCAGAGCGAGGACAGCGTCAGCATTGCCGACCGGGCCGGCGAACGCCTGGGCGAAGTCACCCAGCGAATCGGTGAGATCGACGGCATGAACCAGTCCGTGGCGACGGCAACCGAAGAGCAAACCTCGGTGATCGAGTCGCTGAACATGGACATCACCGAGATCAACACCCTCAACCAGGAAGGCGTGGAGAACCTGCAATCCACCCTGCGCGCCTGCAACGACCTGGAACAGCAGGCCGAGCGGCTGAAGCACCTGGTAGGCAGCTTCCGGATATAGGGAGCGGACGCTCGCGCATTAATTGGCGAGTGGCACCTCGCATGGTGCGATGGGGCAAGGCTAGCGCACGCCGCGAAACCGATACCCTCCCGGCGCTTCGCTAAGCCCAGTAACCGATCAATTCTCCGCCTTCGTCTCGCTCCCCAATCCTGAACTCGCCAGCTCCAGGGCCTGCACACTGCTGAGTTGCCCGTTGGTGCCGTGATTGGCACCGGCGTTGATGCGCAGGCCGACTTTCAGTCCCGGTGTGGATTCCAGTCGTTCGGCCAGGTCCCGCGCGTTGCCGATCATGCGCCGCTCGGCCATGTGGCGCTGGCGTGGGTCGGTCAGCGGGTCGTCTGCGGCGGGCTCTTCCGCGCTGCCGACGGTGAGCAGCAGGCGGGCGTCCAGCGGTTGCTGCCGGGCGCGTGCTTCGAAGGTTGCCAGCGTGCGTTCGATATAGCCCTGATACCACCAGATCGACGGGCTTGCCGCGACGTAGCCGTTGAACGCCTGCGGTCGGTTGAGCAGCGCATAGAGGGTGAACAGCCCGCCATAGGAATGGCCGAACAGCGTCTGGCGCTGCGCATCGACCGGATGGCGCGCGGCGATCATCGGCTTGAGTTCGTGTTCGAGAAAGTCCAGGAAGCGCTCGGCGCCGCCGTGGGCTGACGGCTCGCGATCGGGCAGGCGCTGGCCATCCTCGGCGGCGGGCGTGTAGTCCCTGGCGCGCGCCTTGAGGTCGTACAGCGCATTGCCCGGATAGCCCACGCCGACCACCAGCAGCGACTGGCGCAGCTTCGGGTCGGGGCGGTCCTCCAGTGCCTGGGCCTGGATCGCCAGCGCGGGGAACAGGGCGTTGCCGTCGAGCACGTAGAGCACCGGATAGCCGCCAGGTGGTGGTGTGTGCCGTGGCTGCGAGACGAAGATGCGGTAGTCGCGACCGGTATGCGTCGAATGCAGGATGCGCTGTTCGGCCTGCGGCAGGGTCACCGGCTGCCAGTCCTGGAGTGCGGCTGCTGGCGCCAGGGGCGTAGCCAGTGCGGCGAGGGTCGCCAGGGCGAGCCGCTTCATGGCAGGGCGCTGCCTGCGACTGGCAGCGGGCCGTCCTGCCAGACGACCTGCAGGGCTTCCTCGCCGGAGAAGCGTTCGAGGTGATCGGCGATGACGAAGCGCAGCCGCTCCTGCGCCTGACCGGCTTCGGCCTGGCAGTCGATCAGCAGGCGATCGGCTTCGGCGCGCATCCGGCAGGCGCCGAAGTCGAACGCCACCTGCGCGTGGGTTTCATCGATCTCCACCTCGCCCTTGTGGGCGAAGTGCTTGCACAGGCGGGTCATGTTGCGCGAGGCGCGTGGCGTGGGGACCACGGCGTGGAACTGGGGCATGGCTGTTCTCCATGGCGAAGCCGCCGGCTTCATGGGACGTCGGCGGCTCGGGTTGGCTTCAGAATTCGTAGCGGGCGCCGACCAGGACGGTACGCGACGGGCCGTAGAAATTGAAGGTGGTGGCCGATCCCACGCGCGAATGGTACTCGCGGTCGAAGACATTGTTGACGTCGAGCGTGGCGGTCAGCTTGGGCGTGAGCGGATACGACAGCTTGGCGTCCATCACGGCGTAGCCGGGGGCTTCGATGCCAGTCGCGGTCTGGAAGTGGCTCATGCCGGTGATGCCGGCGCCCAGCCCCAGCCCGGCCAGCGGGCCGCCCTGCAGCTCGTAGTTGCTCCACAGCGAGAACTGGTTCTGCGGCATCAGCTCGAATATCGCGTTGGCGTCACCCTTGATGATGTCGGTGTCCATGTAGGTGTAGCCGCCGATCAGCTCCCAGCCCGGCAGCGGGTTGCCGCTGACTTCGATTTCGCCGCCGCGGATGCGGGCTTCGCCGATCGACAGGTAGTAGGTGCCGCTGAGGTTGTTCTGGTCACGCGCCGCGCGGTTCTCGTCGGTCAGTTGGAACAGCGAGAGCCGGGCATTGAGCGCGCCTCCGAAGTAGCTGCCCTTGATGCCCACCTCGTATTGTTCGCCTTCGCGTGGGTCGATGATGTCGCCGTTGACGTCGACGTTGGTCTGCGGCTTGAACACCTTGGAATAGCTGGCATACAGCGAGTGCCATGGGTCCAGGTCGAAGACCAGCCCGCCATAGGGCGTGAACTTGGCGTTTTCCCGCACGTCGCCGCTGGTTCGGGCGCCGTTGGCCAGCGTCGTGGTGCTGGTGTCGCCATCGAACCAGCTGACCCGGGCGCCGCCGATCAGTGCCAGGCGCTCCACCGGGCGGAAGGTCAGTTTGGAATAGAGGCCGAACTCCTTCTCATCGCTCGTCACCCGCTGGCGGTAATTGACGGCCGGTTTGGGGATCGAGGACGAGGCGGGGTCGTTGACGTCGATCGAACCGAGCGACGAGGCCGCGGCACCGGCGCGGTAGTCGGTGTCGTAGCGCTTGTAGTCGGTGCCGACGACGAACTCGCTGACCTGGCCGAAGGTCTCGAACGGCTGGCTGTAGCTGGCGTCCAGGGCCAGGGCATCCTGCTCGACGTCGCGGGCGGTACTGGTCAGCGTGGCGTTGCCGGCGGCATTCGCGGCGCTGCCGGTGAAGGCGTAGTAGAACTCGGTGTCACGCTGCGAGCTGCGCACGGCGACCCGACCGAAGCCGCCATTGTCGAAGCGGTGGGTCAGCTCGCTGATGAGATCGGTGGTCCTGCCGTCGAAATGGTTCCAGTCCGCGCCGAGGAAGGTATCGCGGTCCAGGTTCAGCAGATTGCCGGAGGCGTCGGTCGGGTAGCCATTGTGCGGCGTGATGTCCTTCTTCTGGTGCAGCAGGGCCAGCGACAGCATGGTGCTGTCGCTCAGATCGAACTCCAGGGCGCCGTAGTAGTTCTGCGCGGTGTTCGCGTTGTAGTCCACCTCGCCATTGGTGTCGGCCTGGGCCAGCACGGTGCGACCGCGCACGTTGCCGGAGGGCGTCAGCGCACCCGAGAGGTCCGTCTCCAGGTAGCTGGTGTCGAAGCTGCCGTAGCGCCCGGTGACACTGCCCTGGAAATCACGGGTCGGGCGCTTGAGCACCATGTTGACGATACCGCCCATCTCGCTGGTGCTGTTGAACAGCCCGGATGGCCCGCGCATGATCTCGACCCGGTCGAACGGCGCCAGCATGGGCACGGTGCCGTTGATACTGGCCATGGGTGCGGGCAGGCCGTTGATGTTGAATTCATCGTACTCGTAGCCGCGCGAGTAGATC
The DNA here is from genome assembly GCF_013522825.1 of Stutzerimonas stutzeri. Lineage (GTDB taxonomy): Bacteria > Pseudomonadota > Gammaproteobacteria > Pseudomonadales > Pseudomonadaceae > Stutzerimonas > Stutzerimonas stutzeri_AK. Next base: position 127,969 of record NZ_JAAMQZ010000001.1, on the reverse strand, counting down.
GACGAACGCCCGCTGTCGTTGGTCAGGGTGCGCAGGCCGGCGGTGTACTTGGCCAGGTCGTCGAGGTTCACGAACTGCCGGTCCTTGATGTAATCGTCGGTGTAGACCGTGATCGACTGCGGGATGTCGCGCAGCGCGGCGGGCGTCTTGGTGCCCACGGTCGCCGCTTCCACCGTATAGCCGCCGCTCTCTTCCGAGGATGGCATGTCGTACAGGCGGTTGCCCTCGACGGTGATGCTTTCCAGCTGGACCGGCTCGTTTTGCGGCACGACGCCCTGCGCCAGGGCGCTCAGCGGGAAGGGCGCGAGCAGGCCGACGAGCAACCAGTGCCGGGAACGATGGGAAAGGAAGGGGCGGGTGGTTCTGTCCATGCGGCGGCTCCTGTCGCGGGTGGCGGGGCAGGTTGGCGGCTGTCCCCGTAATCGCAATAATGATAATGATTTGCATCAAGATGTAACGGCGCGTAGTCTGCCACCACGCCGTGGGCCGAGCCTTTGCGCGAGCCAACATTTGCTTTGCGATCTTCCATTGCCGGGGATATGCGCCATGCAGCAGCCTGATCACCTCATCCGCCGCGACGAGTTGCCCGTCACCAGCCAGCCGGGACTGCGCCTGGCGCGGCCCGACGACGATCGCCTGTTCTATGGTCGGGTGGGCTGGCTGCAACTGCGCGACGGGCTGTCGCTGCACTGGTCGGATTACGAGGAGCTGCAGGACTTCGTCACCGAGAGCGTCGTCGGGCCGCGCCTGTCGTTCGTGCTGTTTCTCGACGGGCAGAGCGAGGTGAGTTACGGCGACCTGCCGCTCACTTTCGGTCGGCCGGACCGCCGCTGCCGTCCCGAGGGGGTGGCCCTGGCGATGAACGAGCCGGTGCTGTTCCGCCGCCAGGCCCGGCGCGGCCGACACATCCGCAAACTGGTGATCAGCCTGACGCCTGAGTGGTTCGAGGCCGCCGGAGCCGAGATCGGCGGCACGACGCACCGCTTCATGCAGAGCCACCTGGCGCCGCGCGCCTGGCAACCCTCGGCGCGCCTGCTGACCCTGGCCGAGCAGATGCTCAATCCGCCCGGCTACGATCCGCTGCTAGAGCGTCTGTACCTGGAAAGCCGGGCGCTGGATATCACTTGCGAAGCGCTGGTCAGCCTTGGCGACACGCTGCCGAGCGGCGACCTGCGCCCGCACGAGCATCAGCGCGTGCAGCGGCTGGTGGAATTGCTCGACAGCGGCGTGGCGGATGACTGGACGCAGGAGCGCATCGCCCGGGAGATGGGCGTCAATGCCACCACGCTGCAGCGCCAGTTCCGTGCGCTGCATGGCATGACGTTGTTCGAGTACCAGCGCACACGGCGTCTGCTGCAGGCGCGTCAGGCGCTGGAGCGCGATGGCGTCAGCGTGAACGAGGCCGCCTGGCTGGCCGGTTACAACAGCCCGGCCAACTTCGCCACGGCCTTCAAGCGGCAGTTCGGCATCAGCCCCAAGCAGGTGCGGGCGCGCATCTGAGGCTGTAGCGGCTGCGGCGCTGGGCTGCTCAGTCCGAAACCACCCGGGCGATGGCACGCGCGAGGTCGTCCAGCCGTTCGGCATCCAGCCCGGCGACGTTGGCGCGGCCGCTTTCCACCAGATACACCGCATCCTCGCTGCGCAGGCGTCGCACCTGGGCCGCGGTGAGTCCGGTATAGGAAAACATCCCGCGCTGCGCGCCGATATGTGCGAAGCGTTCGGCCAGTCCGTAAGGCTGCAGCGCTTCGAGCAGGCCATGGCGCAGCCCCGCGATGCGCTGGCGCTTGGTCTGCACTTCGCGCTGCCAGAGCTGGCGCAGCTGTTCATCGGCGAGGATGGTAGCCACCACGGCGGAGCCGTGGGAAGGCGGCGTGGACCAGAGGTTGCGCGCCAGCGCGGCGAACTGGCTGCGCACGTCCTGCAGCGATGAGGCGTCCGCTGTGATGGCGACCAGCGCGCCGGTGCGTTCGCGATAGAGGCCGAAGTTCTTCGAGCAGGAACTGGTGATCAGCACTTCCGGCAGCGCCTCGACGAACAGCCGCACGGCCCAGGCATCTTCTTCTAGCCCGTCGCCGAAGCCTTGGTAGGCGAAGTCGAACAGCGGCAGCAGCTCGCGTGCGCGCACTACTTCCAGGACCTGGCGCCAGTCGTCGTGGCTCAGGTCGAAGCCGGTCGGGTTGTGGCAGCAGGCATGCAGCAGCACGACGTCGCCGGGCGGAATCTCGGCCAGCGTGGCGAGCAGGCCGGCGACGTCCAGGCGATTGTCGGCCCCGACGTAGGGGTAATGCCGCACCGGCAGGCGCGCGGCGGCGAACAGGGTTTCGTGGATCGGCCAGGTCGGGTCGCTGAGCCAGAGGCTGCGGCCCGGCAGGCATCTAGCGATGAAATCCCCCGCCAGCCGCAGTGCACCGGTACCGCCCGGCGTCTGGGTGCAGCCGGCGCGACCTTCGCTCAGTGCAGGCGAATGCTCGCCCAGCACCAGGCGCAGCAGTTGCTCGCCGAACAGCGGGTCGCCATGACCGCCGATGTAGCTTTTGGTCAGCTCGGTGGCGATCAAACGCTGTTCGGCCAGTTTCACCGCCTGGGGGATCGGCGTGATGCCCTCGGCATCCTTGTAGACACCCACGCCCAGGTCGAGCTTGGCCGGATTGGGATCGGCGCGATAGGCGTCGAGCAGGCCCAGGATGGGGTCGCCGGGTACCCGTTCGACCTGACCGAAATGCCTCACTTGCGACCCTCCGCCTTGCTCGCCACTTCGTCGGTGCGCGCGGCCATGATGAAGTCGTTGCGGTGCAGACCCTTGATCGAATGGCTCCACCAAGTGACGGTGACCTTGCCCCATTCGGTGAGCAGGCCCGGGTGGTGGCCCTCAGCTTCGGCGATCTCGCCGACGGCATTGGTGAAGGCCAGCGCGTGCTTGAAGTTCTTGAACAGGAAGACCTTCTCCAGCTCCATGTGGCCGTCGCGGGTTTCGATGTTCCAGTCGGGGATCTGCTTGATCAGCTCGGCCAGTTCGTCATCGCTGACTTTCGGCGCATCGGCTCGGCAGGCTTCGCAATGGGCTTGGTTGAGAGAAGTCATGATCGGTCCTTGTGATGAGGTTGATAAGAGTCAAGCAGCGTAGGGTGGACAACGCCGCAGGCTTGTCCACGCGTCAGGTCTGCCACATTGTGAAGAGGCCTCGTCGTGGACGGTGGATGAGCCATCGGCGTCATTCACCCTACGGGTTAGTGGCGGCCGAACCTACGTGTGGAAAATGCTTCGCAGTTTTCCACCCTACGCGGCTTTCGGCGGGAATTTCGGCTGGTGCAGGCCCAGCTGCATGGCGTTGCGCACGTGGGCCATGATGTCCTCGTGAGCCACGTCGAACAGCCGGCGCAGTTGCGGCAGGACGAAGTACACCGGCTGCAGGATGTCGATGCGGTATGGCGTGCGCATGGCTTCGACCACATCGAAGGGTTGATGCTCGGGCTCGTCCGAGAGGCAATAGAGCGTCTCCTTCGGCGAAGAAAGGATGCCGCCGCCGTAGATGCGCCGGCCGGCTGGCGTGTCCACCAGGCCGAATTCGATGGTCATCCAGTACAGGCGCGCCAGGTAGACGCGCTCCTCCTTGCTGGCGCTGAGGCCGAGCTGGCCGTAGGTATGGGTGAACTCGGCGAACCAGGGGTTGGTCAGCAGCGGGCAGTGGCCGAAGATCTCGTGGAAGATGTCCGGCTCCTGCAGGTAGTCCAGTTCTTCCGGCGTGCGGATGAAGGTGGCAACGGGGAAGCGCTTGCTTGCCAGCAGCTCGAAGAAGGTCTGGAAGGGAATCAGCGCCGGCACGCGCGCCACCTGCCAGCCGGTGGTCGCGGCGAGCACGCGGTTGATTTCGTCCAGCTGCGGAATGCGCTCGTGGGGGAGGGCGAGCTGGTCGAGGCCATCCAGGTACTCGGCACAGGCCCGTCCCGGCAGCAGCTTGAGCTGGCGCTCGATGAGGGTGTTCCACACCTCGTGCTCACGCTCGGGGTAGTGGATGTTGCCGTAGCCGTCCGGCTCGCGGGCGGCGTATCGCGTGGTTTTCATCTGAGCTCTCCCGGTCGACGCGGCTGGCCGCGTCTGTGAGGCATCGTTGTTGTTCTGGGATGCCCCATTCGAACCCGTTGCCGGGCCGTTTGGGAGAGGGTGGCTGCGGCATTTTGCCGCTGTGCATCAGTCGATTCTGTAAGAAATGCGTTACGTATTGCCCATGCCCTGAACAAATCGCCCTGGCGGTGCTCGAAGTCGTCAAATATTCTTGACGAAAATTTGCGACCTTCGCTTCGTATCGGTCGCCATAACAACAATAAAGGTCTACGCCATGCGTATTCGCGTCCTGTGTCAGAACCGCGTCGGCATCCTGCGCGACATGCTCAACCTGCTCGTCGATTACGGCATCAACGTGGCTCGCGGCGAGGTGGGTGGCGAGCAGGGCAACGCCATCTATCTGTATTGCCCGAACCTGATGAACCTGCAGCTGCAGGCGCTGCGGCCAAAGATCGAGGCGCTGCCTGGTGTATTCGAGGTGCGCAAGGTCGGACTCATGCCCAGCGAGCGGCATTCGCTGGAACTCAACGCGCTGCTCGGGGCGCTGGATTTTCCCGTGCTGTCCATCGACATGACCGGCGCCATCGTCGCGGCCAACCGTACGGCGGCGCAGCTGCTTGGTGTGCGGGTGGACGAGGTGCCGGGCATGAGCCTGTCGCGCTACGCCGAGGATTTCGACCTGCCCGAGCTGGTGCGTGCCAACAAGGCGCGGATCAACGGCCTGCGGGTGAAGATCAAGGGTGACGTGTTCCTCGCCGACATCGCGCCGTTGCAATCCGAACACGACGACAGCGAGGCGCTGGCCGGCGCGGTGCTGACGCTGCATCGCGCCGACCGGGTGGGCGAACGCATCTACAACGTGCGCAAGCAGGAACTGCGCGGCTTTGACAGCATCTTCCAGAGCTCAAGGGTGATGGCCGCAGTGGTGCGTGAGGCGCGGCGCATGGCGCCGCTGGACGCACCGCTGCTGATCGAGGGCGAGACCGGCACCGGCAAGGAGCTGCTGGCGCGCGCCTGCCATCTGTCCAGCCCGCGCGGACAGGCGCCGTTCATGGCGCTCAACTGTGCCGGGTTGCCCGAATCCATGGCCGAGACCGAGCTGTTCGGCTACGGCCCCGGCGCCTTCGAGGGCGCGCGGCCCGAGGGCAAGCTGGGCCTGCTGGAACTCACTGCCGGCGGTACGCTGTTTCTCGACGGGGTCGGCGAGATGAGCCCGCGACTGCAGGCCAAGCTGCTGCGCTTCCTGCAGGATGGCGGCTTTCGCCGGGTCGGCAGCGACGAGGAGGTCTATCTCGACGTGCGGGTAATCTGTGCGACCCAGGTGGACCTGTCCGAGCTGTGCGCCAAGGGTGAATTCCGCCAGGACCTCTATCACCGTCTCAACGTGCTGTCGCTGCATATTCCGCCGCTGCGCGACTGCCTGGACGGCCTGCAGCCGCTGGCGCTGCACTTCATCGACCAGGCCAGCCGGCAGATCGGCTGCCCGTTGCCGACGCTTTCGCCACAGGCCCTGGAACGGCTGGCCGGCTATCACTGGCCGGGTAATGTGCGCCAGCTGGAGAACACCCTGTTCCAGGCGGTTTCGCTGTGCGAGGGCGGCACCGTCAAGCCCGAGCACATTCGCCTGCCGGGCTACGGCGCGGCGCAGCCGCTGGGGGACTTCTCGCTGGACGGCGACCTGGCTGTCATCCTCGGTCGTTTCGAAAAGGCGGTGCTGGAAAGCCTGCACAAACAACACCCCAGCAGCCGCCTGCTGGGCAAGCGGCTCGGCGTGTCGCACACCACCATCGCCAACAAGTTGCGTGAGTACGGCATTGGCAAGGAAGCCTGAGAACCTCTAGGGAGATTTCGATCGCTCCCACGCGGGAGCGCGGGAACCATCGGTGGGTCGGGTTGCACGTCCTGAAAGCTTTGCGACGAGGGCGGCCCTCCCGGCGGCTGCGGTCAGCTCAATGCACCGCCTGAGTCACGGCGTCGATCAGCGCCTGCAGGTCGATCGGCTTGCGCAGGTGCAAGGTGAAGCCTGCGGCCTGGGCCTTCTCCACGTCGCGCAGGGTGCCGTAGCCGGTCAGGGCGATGCTCGGGGTGCCGGCATTGAGGCTGTCGCTGCGTATCTCGCTCATCATCCTGTGACCGTCGATGTCCGGCATGCCGATGTCGGAGATGATCACATCGAAGCGCGACTGCCTGGCCAGTTCGATGCCACGACCGCCGCCGTCGGCGGTGGTCACGTTCGCACCTTCGCTTTCCAGCAGTTCGCAGAGGGTGGCGAGGATTTCCGCCGAATCGTCCACCAGCAGGATGTCGATGCCGACCAGTGCGCCCAGCTCGTTGGTGTTGGCCTGTTCGCCGAGGGCTAGTTCGGTCTGCAGGTGTATCGGCAGCCAGACGCTGAATCGCGCACCGCGCCCAAGCCCTTCGGAGAAGGCCTCGATACGACCGCCGTGCGCCTCGACCAGTTGCTTGACCAGCGCCAGGCCGATGCCCAGGCCGTGCTTGGAGCGCTGGGCGTGCTGCATATCGGCCTGGCCGAACATGTCGAATACCTTGGGCAGGAAGTCGGCGGCTATGCCTTCGCCGGTGTCGATCACGTTCAGCCGCGCCTGGTCGCCATCGCGCTCGAGTTCCATGCAGATGCGATCGCCGGCCTTGGTGAATTTCCAGGCGTTGTTCAGCAGGTTCCAGATGATCTGCTCCAGCCGCGTCAGGTCGGCGCGAACGAACACCGGCTGCTCCGGCCTGAAGCTTTCGAAGGTGACGCCCTCGGCCTGGGCCAGCGGACCGAACACCGCCTCGATGCTGGCGAGCACATCCTGGTATTTCAGCGTGGAGAGGTTGAGCTTCAGCTTGCCGGTGCGGATGCGCGAGACGTCCATCAGGTCGTCGATGATCCGTGACTGGCTGCGCACCGCGCTCTGGATCGCCTGCGTGGCCTTGAGCAGGTTCGGCATGTTCTTGGCCGCCTGGGAGCGCGCGATCAGGTCGGTATTGAGCTGGATGAGGTTGAGCGGGTGCTTGAGCTCGTGGGAGAGCACGGCGAAGAACTCGTCCTTCTTCTGATTGGCCGCCTGGATGATCTGCAGCTCGTTCTGCTGGTCGTTGCTGCGCTGCCGGTCGTCGGTGACGTCGCGGGCGATCTTGGCGAAGCCGGTGGTCTGGCCGTCGTTGTTCACCAGCGGATTGACCAGGCCGCTGAAGAAGCACCGGGTGCCGTCGCGGCGCATGTGCCAGCGTTCGTCGGTGGCCTGGCCCTGTTCCAGGGCGCGTTTGCGCTCGGCTTCGGCTATGCCGAGCAGGCGGTCCTCTTCGGTGTAGATGATCTCTATGTTGCGACCGATCACTTCTTCTTCGCGGTAACCGAAGATATGGGCGGCGCCGCGATTCCAGCTGGTGATGAGCCCGTCGCAATCCATGGTGATCAGCGCATAGCCCTTGGTGCTCTGCGCCAGCAGCCGCAGATGGTCCTCGCCGGCGCGCAGCTGTTCTTCGGCCAGGCGGCGATCGGTGATGTCGATGAAGGTCAGCACGGCGCCCTGGATGCGGTCATCCAGCGTGCGGTAGGGCAGGAAGCGCGCCAGGTACCAGTGGTCGCCGTCGCGGTTGCAGATCTCGCGCTCGACCAGATGCAGCGCTTCGAAGGCGTGCGTGGCGTCCTGGTAGAGCTGCGGATAATCGAGGCGGTGGGTGATGTCCAGCAGGGAGCGCCCGGCGTCGGCGCCGATCACGTTGAAGATGTCCCGTGCCCGCGGCGTGAACCACTTGATGCGCATCTCGCGGTCGACGAACAGGGTGGCGATGTCCGTCGAGGAGATCAGGTTCTGCAGGTCGTCGTTGATCTTGCTGGTTTCGTCGACCTTGGTCTTGAGTTCGAAGTTGACCGTGGTGAGCTCTTCGTTGATCGATTGCAGCTCTTCCTTGCTGGTTTCCTGTTCCTCGGTGGCCGAACGCAACTCCTCGTTGATCGCCTGCAGTTCCTCGTTCGAGGCGCGCAGCTTGTCGCTGGCGGTTTCCGAGTGCTCCATGGTCACCTGCAGTTGTTCCTTGGTCTGCTGCAGTTCGGCTTCCAGCTGGAGTAGCACGCTGTTCTTGAGGTCGGGATTTTCCAGCGTGCTGCCGTCCATGCAATCTTCGACTTCATCGAAGATCACCAGCATGTACTCGTCGCCGGCTTCGTTGTCCTGGAAGGGGCGCACCACCATGTTCACGTAGCAGTGCCGGTCGTTACGCTCCAGCTTCACCCGCCGCGCCTCGACGCTCTTGCCGGTGTGGCTGGCCTGGCATAGCGCGGTGCGCAAATCCGAGCGCAGCTGCGGATGGACCAGGGTGATCAGGTTCAGCGAGGGCTCGCCGCCGACGTAGCGCAGGAAATTCCCGGCGCGGTCGGACATGTGCACGATTTCCGACTTGCGATCGATGATCACGCTGGGCGGGGCGTACTGTTCGAGGGCACGCTGGTGCACCTCGGCGAACGAGCGCTTGCGGTCGCCGTTAGGCTGCTGTCTGAGTGGCGCCTTGCGAGCAGGGGCGCTGACCAGTGCCTGGAAAGGGTAGGCGGATCTGGTGCGAACCCCCGAGCCCAGGTTCCTGGCGCGGTAGATGCGGTTCTTCTTGTCCACCGGCTCGAACAGCTGGCTGCAGGCGTCGGCGGTCTCCGAGCTACCGAGGAACAGGTAGCCGCCGGGGTTGAGCGCGAAGTGGAACATGCGCAGCACTTCGACCTGGATGTTCCGGTCCAGGTAGATCATCAGGTTGCGGCAGGAGATCAGGTCGAGCCGGGAGAAGGGCGGGTCTCGAAGGATGTCGTGGCGGGCGAATAGGATGCGCTCGCGCAGCTCCTTGCGCATGCGGTAGTGCCCCGCCTCCTTGATGAAATGCTGGCGCAGGCGGCTGGGCGGCACATCGGTCACGATGGCTTCGGGATAGATGCCGGTGCGCGCGGTTTCCAGGGCGCGATCGTCGATGTCGGTGGCGAACAGCTGCAGCTGGATTTCGCTGTTGGGCTCGCTCAGCTGCGTCTGGTCGGCGAAGAGCATGCCCAGCGAGTAGGCTTCCTCGCCGCTCGAACAGGCGACGGCCCAGATCCGCAGGGATTTGTCCTCGGCTTCGGCCTTCTGCTCGAACAGCGCCGGGACGACGTCGCGCTCCAGCGCTTCGAAGGCCTCCCGGTCGCGGAAGAAGTTGGTCACGCCGATCAGCATGTCCGCCAGCAGCGCGGTGGTTTCCTCGGGCCGAGCACGCAGGAATCTGGCATAGGCGGGCATGTCGTGCAGCGCGTTGACCTGCAGGCGGCGTTCGATGCGCCGCAGCACCGTGGCTTGCTTGTAATGCCGGAAATCATGGCCGGTCCGGCTGCGCAGCAGTTCGAGGATCTCGCGTAACGCCAGTTCGTTGGGGCGGGACTGGCTGCGCGCAGGCTCGTCTTCGGTCCGGCTCTGGTCCGTGCCGGCCTGCCCGGTTTCGCCAGGCTGCGGCATCGGGTGGCTGCGGGCGATGAGTGATTCAAGGTTGCCGCCCAGTTCCATCAGGCGCTGGGGCATTTCCGCCGCTGGCAGCACGATGTCGACCATGCCGGTTTCGATGGCGCGCAGGGGCATCGAGTCATGCTCGGCATCCTCCGGGCTCTGCGCCAGGGTCACGCCGCCCTGTTCCTTGATGCGTGACAGCCCGACCGAACCATCCGCACCGCTGCCGGACAGCACGATGCCGATGGCATGGGTGTGGTGCACGTCGGCCAGGGCGCGGAAGAACAGGTCGATGGCCACCTGCGGCCCGCGCGCGCGGGTGGGCTGCTGCAGGCGCAGGTAACCGTCGTTCATCGACAGGTCCATCGCCGGCGGAATCACGTAGACGTGGTTGCGCTCGATGGGCACCGGCCCGGTGACCTGCCGCACGGGCATCCGCGTGACGTTCTGGAGGATCTTGTCGGCGCTGCTTTCGTGCCGGGGCGACAGGTGCAGGATGATCACGAACGCCATGCCGCAGTCGCTGGGCATGTGCTCGAAGAAGGTCATCAGCGCCTTCAGGCCGCCCGCCGAGGCGCCGATGCCCACCACGGGATAGTCCAGCGTGCTTCGGGCCAGCTGGGTGTTCTTCGGACTGGGTGGCTCTGGGCCGTTATTCATCGGCATTCGGTATTGTTATGTTGGCAATGCAGGTTCGACAGCATAGGTAAAACAGCGGCCCGGTGGCGAGCCTTTCTCTCGCGCCGCCACTTACCGCTCCGGGGCAACAGGACCCTAGCATTCGATGATGTTGACAGCCAGCCCGCCGCGGGCGGTTTCCTTGTATTTGCTCTTCATGTCGGCGCCGGTCTGACGCATGGTACGAATGACCTTGTCCAGCGAGATGAAGTGGCTGCCGTCGCCGCGCAGGGCCATGCGCGCGGCGTTGATGGCCTTCACCGAGCCCATGGCGTTGCGTTCGATGCAAGGTACCTGCACCAGGCCACCGACCGGATCGCAGGTGAGACCGAGGTTGTGCTCCATGCCGATCTCGGCGGCGTTCTCCACCTGCTGCGGGGTGCCACCGAGCACTTCGCAGAGTGCGCCGGCGGCCATCGAGCAGGCGACGCCCACCTCGCCCTGGCAGCCGACCTCGGCGCCGGAAATCGAGGCGTTCTCCTTGTAGAGCATGCCGATGGCGGCGGCGGTGAGCAGGAAGCGCACCACGCCGTCGTCGCTGGCGCCGGGTACGAAGCGCACGTAATAGTGCAGCAACGCGGGAATGATCCCGGCGGCGCCGTTGGTCGGTGCGGTGACCACCCGACCGCCAGCGGCATTTTCCTCGTTGACGGCCAGCGCATAGATATCGACCCAGTCGAGCACGTTCAGGCTGTCGCGCAGGTTGGCTTCCGGGCTTGCGCTGAGCTGGCGGTAGAGCCTGGCGGCGCGGCGTTCGACCTTGAGTCCGCCGGGTAGCGTGCCTTCGGTGTGGCAGCCGGCGCTCACGCAGTCCTGCATGACCTGCCAGATCTGCAGCAGCCGCGCGCGGGTCTGCGCTTCCGGGCGCCAGGCCGCTTCGTTGGCCAGCATCAGCTGGCTGATCGACAGGCCGTACTCGTCGCACAGCGCCAGCAGCTCGCGGGCGCTGTGGAAGGGAAAGGGCAGCGGCGTACGGTCCTCGATGATGCGGTCGCTGCCGATCGCCTGCTCATCGACGACGAAACCGCCACCCACCGAGTAGTACTCGCGGCTGCGCAGTTGCAGCCCGGCGGCGTCGAAGGCGCGGAAGACCATGCCGTTGGGATGGAAGTCCAACGGCTTGCGGATCATCATCAGGTGCTCCCGCTCCACGAAGTGGATCGGTTTTTCGCCCAGCAGACGCAAGCTGCCGCTGTCGCGGATCGCCGCCAGCCGTTTCGGGATGCGGGTGGTATCGACCTGCTCCGGCTGTTCGCCTTCGAGGCCGAGGATCACTGCCTTGTCGCTGCCATGGCCCTTGCCGGTGGCGCCGAGCGAGCCATACAGTTCGATGCGCACACGTTCGGTGGCGGCCAGCAGGCCATCGCGTTTCAGCCCTTCGGCAAACCGCGCAGCGGCGTTCATGGGGCCGACTGTGTGCGAGCTGGAGGGGCCGATACCGATCTTGAACAGATCGAAGGTGCTCAGAGACATGAAGGGCGCTCGCTGAATGAGAATGGCAGCCCCCCAGCGACCGGGGGCTGCCATCAGCTTAGACGCTGTTCAGCGGGGCATGCTGGCGAGCGCTTCCTGCGTCTTGCGTTCGGCGAAGTAGGCGTTGGTCAGCTTGACCACCACCGGGCTGAGCATCAGCAACGAGATCAGGTTGGGAATCGCCATCAGGCCGTTGAGGGTGTCGGCCACCAGCCAGGCGAAGTCCAGCTGAGCGATCGCACCGAAGGGCACGGCCAGCACCCAGATCACCCGGAACGGCCAGACCGCCTTGGTGCCTACCAGGAACTCCCAGCATTTCTCACCGAAGTAGCTCCAGCCAAGAATGGTGGTGAAGGCGAAGACCACCAGCGCAATGGTCAGAATGGCGCCGCCGAAGCCCGGCATCGCCGACTCGAAGGCCGCCGCCGACAAGGCTGCGCCGCTCTCGCCGCTGGTCCAGACGCCCGAGCAGATGATCGCCAGGCCGGTCATCGAGCAGATGATGATGGTGTCGATGAACGTACCCAGCATGCCGATCAGGCCGGAGCGCACCGGGCTGTTGCTGGTGCCTGCCGCCTGGGCGATGCCGGCGGTGCCCAGACCCGCTTCGTTGGAGAAGATGCCGCGCGCAACACCGAAGCGGATCGCCGCGATCACCGCCGCACCGGCAAAGCCGCCAGTGGCCGCCACCGGGTTGAAGGCGGACTTGAAGATCAGCGCGAACGCGCCGGGGATGGCCTCGAAGTTGACTGCCAGCACCACCAGGGCGGCGATGATGTAGGCCACGCACATGAAGGGCACCAATGCTGCCGCGACCTTGCCGATGCGCTTGATGCCGCCGAGGATCACCAGGCCGACAATGGCCATCGAGACCACGCCGGTGATCCACATCGGCACGCCGAAGGTGGTTTCCATGGCATGGGCCATGCTGTTGACCTGTACCATGTTGCCGATACCGAAACCGGCCAGACCGCCGAAGATGGCGAAAGCTCCGCCGAGCCAGAGCCATTTCTTGCCCAGGCCGTTTTTGATGGCGTACATCGGGCCGCCGACATGCTCGCCACGGTCGTCCTTCTCGCGGTAATGCACGGCCAGTACCACTTCGCAGTACTTGGTCGCCATGCCCACCAAGGCGGTGCACCACATCCAGAACAGCGCACCCGGCCCGCCGAGGAAGATGGCAGTGGCGACACCGGCGATATTGCCGGTACCAACGGTAGCCGCCAGGCAGGTCATCAGCGCCTGGAAGGGGCTGATCTCGCCGTCGGCGCCGGGCTCGTTCCTGCGCCCCTGCCACATCAGGCGGAAACCACGGGGAATGGTCCGCCAGGGCATGAACTTGAGCATGATCATGAGGAACAGCCCGGTGCCGAGAATCAGCACCAGAATCGGCGGTCCCCATACCAGCGCGTTGATTTGGTTGACCAGATTATTCAGAAATTCCATGTCGACTCCGCTTGTATTTTTTGGTTTACGGCATGTCGGTGTGCGAAAGACAAGGCACCCATTTTTGAGGTTCCGGCTGGCAAATGGTGCTCTGCTCGCTAGGCAGCGCGGTTGCCTTCCGGCTCCAGTCTCTCTAACAACGCAATACCGGTGCCAGCTTTAAATAAATAGTCCGTTTAACAATGGGTTATGAATTCTCCTGGTCGCGCTTTGTAATCGCCCTGTAACGAATTCGATACAACAACCGTATCCAGCACCGATGTTCGGCTTCCAGACTGCCGTACTCATTTCGGTACGATGTATTGGAATCGATACAGGTGATTCGGCAAATTCGCGTACTGGTGAGGCGATTACGGACAATGAATGAGTAAATGTTTCCGACGGTGACGTTTACGGCAACCTCAACTGTGACTGCCGATACCATATTTGCGCAGGCGCATGGCGATGGCGCTGTGCGAGCTTTTCAGCCGGGTCGCCAGCAATCGGGTGGAGGGATGGCTTGCATGAAGTCTTTCCAGAATCGAGCGCTCGAAGGCTTCCATTGCCTCGTTGAGGCTGGTGATTTCATCGTCCCGACATGCCAGGCGGGTCCTGGCGATATCCAGATCGTCGAGACCGATCATGCTGCTGTCGGACATCGCCGCGGCGCGAAAGATGATGTTCTGCAGCTGCCGCACGTTACCGGGCCAGTTATTGCCCAGTAGCGCCGGGTAGGTTGAGGGTGCCAGACGGCAGGGCGGGCGCTGGATCTGGGTACAGGCCTGCAGTAGAAAATGTCGCGCCAGCAGCAGGATATCCTCGCTGCGTTCACGCAGCGGCGGAACGCTGAGGTTGAGTACGTTCAGCCGATAGAACAGGTCCTCGCGGAAGGCGCCGTCGCCGACCAGCTGTTCCAGGTTGCGGTGGGTGGCGCTGAGGATGCGTACATCGACGCGTATCTCGCGCTCGCCGCCAACTCGACGAAAGCTGCCCTCGCTGAGGAAGTGCATCAGCTTGGCCTGCAGGTAGGGCGACATCTCGGCGATTTCGTCGAGGAACACCGTACCGCCGTTGGCCAACTCCAGCAGGCCGGGCTTGCCGCTGCGCTGGCTGGCGTTTGCCGTGCCGGGTGCGTAACCGAAAAGCTCACCATCGGCCTGGTTTTCCGGGAGGGCTGCGCAGCTGAGCGTCAGGAAGGGCGCATTGCTGCGCGGGCTGGCGGCGTGGCAGGCGCGGGCGACCAGTTCCTTGCCGGTGCCGGTTTCGCCCTGGATCAGCAGCGGCGCATCGAGGGCTGCCACGCGCACGCCTCGGGCCTTGAGCGTGCGGATGGGGGTGGAGTCGCCCAGCAACGCCTCGAAACTTTCCGCATGGTGAGGGTGCAGCGCGGCCAGGCGCTCGCCCAGCCGGCTGGGTGCATAGAGTGTCAGCAGTGCGCCGGCTGCCGGTTGTGTTCCGTCTGTGACGAGTGTTTCGGCAACCGGCATCACGTCGATCAGCAGCGACTGGCCGTTGAAGATGATTTCGCGCATGGGCAGGCGGAAGCCCTGCTTGAGCATCGCGGCCTGCAGTTCAGGCGCATCGAACAGCTCGCCAACGAACCGGCCTTCGGGGTCGAGCCCCACCAGGCTGATCAGCGCAGGGTTGGCCATCAGGATCTTGCCGTCGCCATCGACCGCCATCAGCGGGTCCGACATGGCCAGCAGCAGCGCATCGAGTTGCAGGCGCCGCTGCTGTCCGGGCAGCATGCCGACCACCTGAATGTCCTGTACTCCATGCACGTCGCGTAGCGCCTGGCGCAGCTCGTCGAGTACATGGGCATCGAGCGCAGGGGCGTCTATATAAACGTTGGGCGGCACCATTTCCACGGCATCGAGGTTGAGGTTGCGCGCCACCAGCAGGGCGAGAACCTCCTGGGTGATGCCGATGCGGTCGATGAAGGTAACGTGTATGCGCATGCTGTTCGGGCTTTGGTCGAGGCTCGCAGTATGCCTGCTCGCCGGATTGATGGCATTCGCCTTGTGCGCCGCGGCGCGTTATCGGCACGGGCCGCCCCAGGGATTGCTTTCCAGGCTGTTGTGCACGGCGGTGGCGGCCTGCGCGGCCTGCCCGACGGCGACGCTCATCTGCTTGAGGCCGGTCACGACATCGCCCAGGGCATAGAGGCCGGCTACCGATGTCTGCTGGCGGGCATCGACGATCAGCGCGCCCTGTTCGTCGCAGGCCGCGCCCAGGCCTGTCGCCAGTTCGGAGCGAACACGTGCGCCGAGGTTGGGGTAGATGATGTCGAAATGATGGACGTCGCCGTTGCGGGTAACCAGTTCGATGCCCGTGGGACAGGGGCGCAGGGCTTCGACGCAGTCGTCGATCAGCCGGATATCGTAATGGCGCGCCAGTGCGATGGCCTCTTCGCAGGCGCGCGGGTCGCCGTGGACCACCACGGTGACGCGGTCGGTGAAGGTGCGCAGGAAAACGGCATGGCGGATGGTGTCTTCGGCCTCGCCGTAGACCGCGACATTGTCGCCATGAACCTCATAGCCATCGCAGATGGCGCACAGGCGCAGGCTGCCCATGGCGATGGCCGCCCGCGCGTCGGGCATCTGCGGCAATGTGTCTTCGACGCCGGTGGCGAGAATGATGCGGCGGGCGATACAGATGCGACCGTCGTAGTGCGCGGTGAATCCTTCGGCATGCGGTTCGATCCGCTCCACGTGGCCGCGCTCGATCCGCGCACCATGGCCGGTCGCCTGCTCGCGCAACCGGGCCAGCAGGGCATCGCCGGAAATGCCGGGCGGGAAGCCCGGATAGTTGTGCGAGCGGGGGATCAGTGAGGCGCGACTGGCGCCGGCGTCCACCACCAGGCAATCGCGATGGAAGCGGGCCAGGTAAAGCGCGGCAGTCAGGCCACCCGGCCCGGCGCCAACCACCAGGCAGTCGGTCAGTGTGGCTGACGGGGCGGCTTCGTTCATGGGTGTGCCGGCTGTGCGAGTGTCGTCAGTAGAAGCGACCAGCGAGATAAAGTTCGCGTGCTTGGATAAACGTCGAAGATGAATCTGACGTTCAACCGCATGGGCCGAATCGCTTCAGGATAACCGCCTGCCGGCGTAGCACGTCGGCGAACTCTGCTCGCCGTAGCGGTCGAGCTGTTCTTCCAGCCATTCGGCCAGCACCTGGGCGTTGTTCTGCTGTTCGTCGCGTGCGGCATAGACCAGCGTGAGGCGCTCCTGCCCGGCAATGCCCAGCAGTGGCCACCAGTGCTCGGGATGTGCGGCTAGCTCCTGGCGGTAGCGTTCGCGGAAGGTCTCGAAGCCCAGATCGCCGGTCTTGAAGGCGCGGCGCAATTCACTGGAAGGCGCCAGTTCCTTGTGCCATTGATCCAGCTGCAGCGCCTCCTTGCGGCAGTTGCGCGGCCAGAGGCGGTCCACCAGCACTCGCCGACCATCATCCGCAGCTGGGCTTTCATAGGCGCGTTTGCAGTGGATCATGGCTGGCCTCCAATACTTGAAAATCCAGGGTTAAAAATACTCTGGTGATTGTCATAAATACCCTTTCAGAAAGGGTCGATAGTACTTTTGTGCGGCTAACCTGTTGATCTGTGTCAACAGAAACGACGGCACGCTTCGTGAAAGACCTGGAGTGCAATTCCCAATCTTTCAAGGAGCGTTTCGCATGAACAAGTCGATCATGATGGCGAGTGTACTGCTGCTGGCAAGCACCCTGGCGAGTGCCGACGAAGTGGTATCCGTACAGAAAGACCGTGCGGTGGGTGGCGGGTTCGGTGGTCTCAGCGGCTTCATGCTGGGCGCGGCGGCGGGCGGTCCGATTGGCGCACTGGTGGGGGCTGGTGTGGGCTATTTCGCCGGGCAGGGTGTGCAGGACGTGGCGGGGCTTGAGCATAACCTCTATGTACTCAAGGATGAGCAGGGCAACACCAGCCGCCTGCGGACCTCCGCCGATGGCTTCGAGGTCGGCCAGCGGGTCGAGCGTGACGGCAGCCGCCTGGCGGGGGTGAGTCATTGAGCCTTTGCTCAGGCAGTCGGTGACAGAAGGCCGGGCTCTGCTAGGCTGACCGCCTGAACAACCCAAGGGGCAGAGATGAGTTATTCCCTGTTGCATGTCATTCATTTGCTGGCTGCGATCTTTTTCATCGGCGCGCTGTTCGTCGAGGTGGCCGTGCTGGCCAGGGTGCGGCAACAGATCGAGCCGGACCTGATGCAGCGCGTCGACAAGGCGGTGGGTGCGCGGCTGCGGGTGGTGTTGCACTGGGTGGTGCTGTTCGTCTACGGGGCGGGTATCGGCCTGGCCTGGCATCATCGGCATCTGCTTGCCGATCCTTTCGCCAGCAGTTTCGGCACGCTGCTGACGCTGAAGATCCTGCTCGCCATCGGTGTCTTCTTCACCTTCGGCGCGGTGGCCATGCTGCTGAGAAGTGGACGGATGACGCCGGCACGTTATCGGGCCATTCACTGGGCGATTTTTCTGCAGATGATCGGCATCGTGGTTTTGGCCAAGGCGATGTTCTACCTGCGCTGGTAGCGGGGCGCCGGGCATCGGTTCGCGGGCATGGCCCGCTCCTGCAGGATATGCGGTGTGCGTGGGCCATCGTGTCGTTTATTGGCCCTGATTCAGCGGCTGTACTTTCATTGCGTTTCCGGGGTCGGGGGCTAAGGTGGCTGCATCCACCCGAACCCCAGAGGTATCGCATGAATTTCGCCTATAGCCCGCGTGTGGAGGCACTGCGTCAGCAGCTGCGCACGTTCATGGATCAGCACATCGTGCCGCGCATCGGTGCCTGGCAGGCCGAGGTCGCCGCCGGTCAGTATCCCGTATCCTTCATGGACGATCTCAAGGCGCTGGCGCGCTCCGAAGGACTGTGGAACCTGTTCCTGCCCTCGCTGCGCGAGGACGAGCCGGGCATGGGTCTGAGCAACCTGGAATACGCGCCGCTGGCGGAAATCATGGGGCGCGTGCACTGGGCCTCCGAGGTGTTCAACTGCAATGCGCCGGACACCGGCAACATGGAGCTGCTGCACCTGTTCGCCACGCCTGAGCAGCGCGAGCGTTGGCTAAAGCCCCTGCTTGAAGGCGAGATTCGCTCGGCCTTCGCCATGACCGAGCCGGACGTGCCGTCATCCGACGCCACCAACATCCAGACGCTGATCAGCCGCGACGGTGACGATTACGTCATCAACGGGCGCAAGTGGTTCATCACCAACGCCGCGCACCCCAACTGCAAGGTGCTGATCGTGATGGGCAAGACCGATCCCGACGCCGACACTCATCACCAGCAGAGCATGATCCTGGTGCCCTTCGACACACCCGGTGTGGAGCGGGTACGCAACATTCCGGTGATGAATCACATCGCCCCGGAAGGCCATTGCGAGCTGCTGCTGAAGAACGTGCGGGTACCGGCTGGCAACCTGTTGGGCAAGGAGGGCGACGGTTTCATGATGGCCCAGGCACGCCTCGGGCCGGGCCGTATCCATCACTGCATGCGTTCCATCGGCATGGCCGAGCTGGCGCTGGAGCTGATGGTCGAGCGCTGCCAGGAACGCAAGGCGTTCGGCAAATACCTGCAGCAATACGCCAACATCACCGACTGGATCGCCGAGTCGCGTATCGAGATCGAGCAGGCGCGGCTGCTGGTGCTGAAGACCGCCTGGATGATCGACGAGGTCGGCGCCAAGGCCGCGCGCAAGGAGATTTCCATGATCAAGGCGCTGGTGCCGCGCATGCACACCAAGGTCGTCGATCGTGCGATTCAGGTCTACGGCGCCATGGGCCTGACGCCGGACACGCCGCTGGCGGACATGTGGATTGGTGGACGCTCCCTGCGTTTTGCCGACGGTCCCGACCAGGTGCATCTGCGCAGCATCGCCAGGATGGAAATCAAGGCCAGCGAAGCCAGTCGTGGTGCCTCGGCGGCCTACCTCACACCGCCGGGTCGCCACTGAGCGGAGCGGGTACCCGCAGGGATTCGCTGCTGATGCAGTAGCGATTCCCGCCGGCGCGCTTGGCCTGGTACATGGCCTGGTCGGCCTTTTTGATCAACTGTTCGGATAGCTCGCTGTGTGGCGGCACGAGGACAACGCCGATGCTCGCCGAAAGCCGGAAGATGATCTCGCCCACGGGCACCGGCTCATGGGCTGCCTCGATCATGCGTTCGAGAACCGTGCGGCAATCACCAGGTTGCTGCAGGTCGGCCAGCACTGCAACGAACTCGTCGCCGCCGAAGCGCGCCAGGGTGTCGGTTTCACGCAGAACAGCCTTCAGGCGAGAGCTGATGATCTGCAGCAGCCGGTCGCCTCGTTCATGGCCGTGGGTGTCGTTGACAGCCTTGAAACCATCCAGATCGATAAAGGCAACCGCCACGAATCTGCCCTGGCGCTTGCCATGCAGCAGGGCGCGATCCATGCGCTCGGTCAGCAGTATCCGGTTCGGCAGTTCGGTGAGCGGATCGTAATGGGCGATGCGCTCCAGCCGTTTCTGCCGGTCCTTGAGCTGTGAAAAATCGCTGAGAAAAAGCAGGTAGTGAGCTATCTGGTTGCAGGCAGTGCGAACGATCCGTGCCAGCAGGTGCGACTCATATTCGTAGCCATCCTTGTGCCGTCCCCTGCACTCCCCGGACCATTGATCCTTCTCTTCCAGTTCGCGCCAGATCTGGTTATGGCATTGTGCCGGTTGCAATGCGCTATGCGGGATCTGCAGCCGCCGGCCCTGCACATCGTGCTGGCTGTAGCCGGTGAGGCGGCTGAAGGCCGGGTTGACCCGCAGGATTGCGCCCGTGCTGTCGGCAATGATGACGCCTTCGCGCATATGCTCGAACAGGGCTTCGTAGAGCATGAGCGGTCTTCCTTCATGGCTGTCGAGGCTGCATGCGGCTCGCTCAGGCGTAGGCTTTTGCATGGTTGTCGTCACAGGTGAGCGCCTCGAAGTCGCCGTAGTCCTCGGCGGGCTCGCGGCAGACGATCCGGTCCTTGCCCGCCAGCGCTTCCAGGTCGATGACCTCGATGGGAATCGGTTGCCTGAGGCGTACCGAATAGAACACCTTGACCCTGGGCTTGAGCAGCGAGGTGGGGTGCTGTTCCAGCACCACGCCGATGCGACCGCTCTCCAGCCTCACCAGTGCGCCGATGGGGTAGATACCGATGGCCTTGACGAATGCCTGCAGCAGCTCCTCGTCGAAGTGACCTTTCCACTGAGCCATCCGGTGGATCGATTCGGCAGGGTCCCAGGCAGCCTTGTAGGCGCGGTTGGAGGTGATCGCGTCGTAGACATCGCACACCGCGCCCATACGTGCGAGCAGGCTGATCTCTTCCCCCGCCAGGCCGCTCGGGTAGCCGCTGCCGTCGTATTTCTCGTGGTGGTGCAGGACCACGTCCAGCACCTGCGGATCGACCTGATCACTTTCCAGCAGCATCCGGTAACCGGCTTGCGGGTGTTCGCGCACGATACGGAATTCCTCGTCGCTCAGGCGCCCCGGCTTGTTGAGGATGGCATCCGGGATCGCCATCTTGCCGACGTCGTGCAACAGCCCGGCAATGCCGGCGATACGCACCTGCTCATTGTCCAGGCCCAGCTGGCGAGCCAGGGCGACCATCAGCGCGCATACCGCTACCGAATGCATGTAGGTGTAGTCGTCGGCGGTTTTCAGGCACGCCAGGTTGATCAGGGCATGTGGGTGGCGGTGGATGGAGTCGCTGATCTCCTCCACCAGCGCGGAGGCATTCTCCGCCTTGACGGCCTTTCCCATGCGGGCATCGGCGAACATTTCGCTGATGGCGGCCTTGGTGTTTTCACAGATCTTCTGAGCGCGACGGGCTTCTTCGATGAACGATGTCTGTTCCCGATTGACCTGGCGAGGCTGTTGCGGCGCTGGCGCCTCCTGCATCTGTGGTTGCGGCACCTGTTCGGCGCTGGTCATTGGCGCAGGCACATCGAGGCCCTTGTCGGTATCGATTACGACCTGGGCCACTGCCGAACGGCGCAGCAGTTGCAGCTGTTCTTCGGTCTCGACCAGGAAGCGACCTTTCCAGAAGGGATGCTTGAGCCAGGAGCCACACAGCTTGTGGATGAACATGCCGATGACGACTTCGGAGACTTCGATACGTTTGAGCATGACGAGTAATCCGCCGGGATTTCTGAAAGCGAAAGCTGTTGCGACATTTCGTCTCGTCCTGCGCCATTATATAGCCACTAACAGACTCGACGGTCGCCAAAACATCCCTGCCTTGCCCTTGGTAGTCACCTTGCTAGCCAGCTTTCCAGAGGGGGTAGACGTATTCTGCCGCGCTGGGATTGCCGTGCCTTTGCTGTCGGGGGAATGGTCTTTTGCTGCCGGGAAAAAACTGTCCGCAGTCTTATTGGACGGGTGAAAAAAAGACAAAAATGGACCCATGAGCACCGAGCATATTTCTTTCAGGCTGGACGTCCTGCAAGGCACTCGCATCCTGGTCGTCGATGATGTGGAGGCCGAGCGCCTGCTGCTGGCAAGCTATCTGCGAGAGCAGGGCTGTCGCGTCTATCTCGCCAGTGATGGCCAGGATTGCCTGCGCAAGGTCCGGCTGATTCGACCCGATCTGGTGTTGATGGATGTGCAGATGCCGGTATGCGATGGCCTGAGCGCCTGCAGGATCATGCAGGCCGATCCCGAGATGCGTGATATCGCGGTGATTTTCCTCACCGGCGCCGCGATGCCGATGCAGCGGGTGCAGGGCTTGCTTGCCGGTGCGGTGGATTATGTCAGCAAACCCTTCGATTTCGAGGAAGTGCGCCTGCGCCTGGCGATACACCTTCGCGCGCGCGTCACGGCTGGGGCGGCGAGCGAAGAAGAGGCGCCGGAATATCCCGCTGACGGCGCATCGAATCTGGACAACATCCTGTTCCAGTCCGCGCGCATGCATTTGCTCAGATCGCTGGCCGATACGCCCGACCTGCAGCAACTGGCCGGGCGGGTGAGTACCAACAGCAAGCGGCTCAACGAGGCCTTCAGAAAGTGCGTTGGCGTCACCGTCTTCGAGTATCTGCGCGAGGAGCGCATGAAGCAGGCCTGCATATTGCTGCGTGAGACCAGCCTGGCCGTGCAGGCCATCGGCCTCACGGTGGGATATACCAGTGGTGCCAACTTCGCCACGGCCTTCAAGGAGCGTTTCGGCGTCTCGCCCAGGAAATTTCGTCAGACACGTCTGGCTGGGAGCTTGGGTGAGTGCGTCTAGCAAACTGCTGATCGCGTTACTGTTGCTCTGCGCAGCCTCGACATGGGCGAGTCCCGCGCCGGAGGGGCTGGATCTGGCCAGGGTCGAAAGCCGTGCCAGCTTTCTCGAACATCTGCAGGTTCTCGAAGAAAATGCGTCGGCTCCTCTCCAGCCGATACAGGCGCTGAGGGCCGAAGGTTGGCAACCGGCCACACCGCAGAACCTGGCGGCGCCACGCCGGTTTTCCACGCTGTGGTTGCGTGGAACCCTGCACAACGGCAGCGACCTGCCCCTGACGCGCTGGCTGGAGGTCATGCCCTGGCGGCTCAGCGAGGTGCAGCTGATGCTGTTGCGGCCCGACGCCATGGCGGTGGAGTCGCTGCAACTGGGTGGCCTGGCCCAGCCGATAGCGCAGCGCGAGGTGCCCCTGGCGCGGACGATCTTTCCACTGACGCTGGCACCGGGGGAAACCCGGCAGGTGCTGCTGCGCCTGCACAGCGACAGCCGGCCCTATGTCGCGCTGGACGTCTGGGAGCCGGTGGCTTTCATCCAGAACAACAGCGATGGCCGTGTGCTGCATGCGGCACTGCTCGCCTGCGTGCTGACCCTGCTGCTGGTGTTGCTGTTGCAGCTGGATGAGCGCAAGGCCTTGCTGGGTGTCTGGGTCGTGCTGGCCTATGGCTTCGAGGCGGAGAAGGAGGGCTACATCACCTTCCATTTCCTCAGCGCCTGGGCCGAGCATGGTCTCTTCTTTCGCGCGAGCTTCGGCGTTCTGTCGAATGCCGCCTTCCTGCTGGCGTCGCTGTTGTTGCTGGACCTCTGGCGACTTCGTTCGTGGCGGGCGATTCATCTGGCGCTGGTTGGCACGGCCCTGCTGCTGGTGCCGATACTGCCGCTGCTCGAAGCCAATACGGCCAGGGGCGCGGCGGCTGGCGTGATCTCGGCGATCCTGCTGTTCTGGCCGCTGTCGCTGCTGGCCGTGCGCCTCAAGGGCGAGCCCTGTCGGCAGATACTGTTGCTGCTGTTCGCCCTGAACTGGGCCGAGAGTCTGGTGTTCGTCGTCAGTTACCTGATGAACTTGGGCTATACGGCGCTTTTCGGCACCGGAGCCATCATTATCAAGATCGGCACCATCCTTGGCATCATTGCCGTGTTCGCCCTGCAGAAGCGCCGTGATGAGCGCAAATGGCAGCGCGAGTCGCTCGCCAGCGAACGCCAGCGAAATGCCTGGCTGGAGGAGACGGTAGCCCAGCGTACGCTGGAATTGCACAAGGCCCTGCTTGCAGCCAACGAGGCCAATCGCGGCAAGTCGGAATTTCTCGCTCGGGTCAGCCACGACCTGCGTTCGCCGCTGACCTCGATCATCGGCTATGCCCAGCTGTTGCATCTCGATCCGACCAAAATGGGGCATAACGTCGGCGTCATCCTGCGCAGCGCCACCCGTATGCTCAGCCTGATCAACGATCTGATCGAGTATGCCTGTGGCGCATCCAGCGACCGCCTTGAGATCGCACCTCTCTATATCCACGGTTTGCTCGATGAGGTCGCGCTTGAGGCCAATGTGCTGGCGGCCAGCAACGGCAACAGCTTCGTGCTGAACATCCGCGACGAACTGCCGCCGGTGCTGCTGGCGGACGGCAAGCGTGTGCGTCAGGTGCTGCTCAACCTGCTGGGCAATGCCGCCAAGTTCACCCGCAATGGCCGGGTCGAGCTGCAGGTCGACTGTCGGCGCCTCGATACGCACCCGGAGCAGGTACGCCTGGAATTCTGTGTCCGCGACAACGGTTGCGGCATCGCGCCGCAGAATCAGGCGGAGGTGTTCAAGCCTTTCTTTCGCATTGGGGATGTGGCGATCGAAGGCGCCGGGCTGGGGCTGTCGATCGTCGATGAATGGACCAGGCGCATGGGTGGCGAGCTGCAGTTGTGCAGTACGCCGGGCGAGGGGACCCGCGTGACCATCGGCCTGGCGCTGACGGTGGGCAGCGAGCGTGACCTGGCTGCGCCGCAACTGCTCGACACGGCCTATGCCTCGCCAGCGCTGGCGGGTAATGGTCGTCCTCTCTGGGTGGTGGAAGACAGTCCGGAAATCCGCGAGCTGCTGGTCGGCGAACTCAGCCGGGCCGGATTCGTGGTGCATGACGCCGACGATGGCCAGACTTTCATCGATCACCTGCGCGACTCCCGCTGCGAGCGTCCGGCCCTGGTGCTGACCGACTACCTGATGCCTGGCGCCGATGGCGCCGCGGTACTGGCCGCCGTGCGCGAACGCTGGCCAGGCGTGCCTGTCGTGCTGCTTTCGGCTACGCAAAAGACCATGCAATCGCTGGAGTTGCAGGCCGATCAGGGCTTCGATGCCAGCCTGCTGAAGCCGATCAGCCTGGGCGAGCTGCACGGCACCCTGGCACGGCTGCTCGATGTCCAGGCGGAATCGGCCCACGTGCAGGTGTCGGTTGCGGCGCCCGTCGAGGACATGGATGCGCCGTCGGCGCAGGTTTTGGCCGAGCTGGAGCAGTTGGTGGCGATGGGGGCCATGAGCGACCTGATCGAATGGGCCGAGAACCTGCAGCGACAGCAGCCGCGCTACCAATCGTTCGCGCTGTGGGTGACGGGGTTGGCCGAAATGGGTGACTTCGACACCCTCAGGCAGTACCTGGACGCCACTGAACCTCTGGACGATCAGTCAATAACATCTAGTCTTCATTGAATCTGTGGGACGCTCTGGTGCGGCGTCTGCGCTTTCATTGATGTGGCTCAATGGAATCATCTTTCCGCTGCTGGGGTTGATTGCAATCAAGGGTAAACCCTACTTGCGTCACCTACCATGCCCCGAACATTTCTGCTGGAAGTGGAGTTTATGAAGCCCCTGTGTAGTGCGTCTGCTTTTATTGGCAATTGGGGGAAGCATCTGCTGGTCGCAGTGTTCCTGATATTCACCAGCCTGACGCTGCAGGCCAGAGAGTACGAGGCCGAGCAGCAGCGCATCGCAGAGTTCTTCCCACAGGCCACGCATGTCTCCGAGCCTGAGGGCGAATATCAGGTGCGTACCCTTGCCGATGGTGTCGGCACCGTCTACGGCTATGCCTTCCAGAGTATCCGCGTCACCGATATGCCGGCTTACTCCGGCAAGCCGATCAACATGCAGATCCTGCTCGATCCGGCGGGCGCCATCGTCGATGCCTACATGCTCGAACACCACGAGCCCATCGTGCTGATCGGCATTCCCGAACAGAAGGTGCACGACTTCAACGCCCACTACGCCGGCATCAAGGTCGATCAGCGGGTGGTGGTCGGTCGTTCGAGCGACAAGAGCGCGGTGACCATCGACGCTGTGACCGGCGCCACCGTGACGGTGATGGTGATCAACGAGATCGTCATGCGCGCCGCGCACACGGTAGCCGTGGACCTGGGCCTTGTCGCAGCTGGCGCCAGTGCGCGACCGAAGATCGCCCTGGTCAACGAAGACCTCTATCAGCCGAGCAGCTGGACCGAACTGACCGGCAACGGCGCCATTCGCCGTATGCATCTGACCCGTGGCCAGGTGGACGACGCCTTCATCGGCACCGAGGCCGAAGGCATCGACGTGGCCGCGCCGGAGCAGCGTGACGAGACCTTCATCGACCTCTATGCCACCCATCTGAACCCGCCCACTATCGGTCGCAACCTGCTGGGCGAGCGCCAGTACGGCGAACTGATGAAGGAACTCAAGCCGGGCGAGCACGCCTTCGCGGTGCTGGCCAACGGTGAATATTCATTCAAGGGCTCGGGCTATGTGCGTGGCGGCATCTTCGATCGGGTGCAGTTGCGCCAGTTCGGCGACACCATCAGCTTCCGCGACCTGGACTTCATCCGTCTGTCCGACGTCTACGCCGAGGGCATGCCGGGGTTCTTCGAAATGGCGATCTTCATCGCCCGCGAGCAGTACCGCTTCGATCCAGGCTCGGCCTGGAACCTGGAGCTGCTGGTGCGCCGCCAGGTCGGTCCGATCGAGAGCATCTTCACCAGTTTCGAAATGCCCTACCTGCTGCCCGAGGCCTACTTCGAGCGTCCGCCGCTGACCGCCGAGGAACTGGCCGCCATCGAGGAAGCCAACCGTCCGCTGTGGGTCAACATCTGGTACCAGAAGAGCTTCCAGATCGGCGTGATCCTGGTCGCCCTGACGCTGCTGACCGTCATCCTCTTCATGCAGGACAAGTTCGCCAAGCACCCCAATTTCCTGAAGATGCTGCGCCATGGCTACCTGATCTTCACCGTGGTGTTCATCGGCTGGTATGCCCTGGGGCAGCTGTCGGTGGTCAACGTGCTGACCTTCGTCCATGCGCTGGTGCAGGACTTCCGCTGGGAGCTGTTCCTGACCGACCCGGTGATCTTCATCCTCTGGGTGTTCACCGCCGCGAGCATCCTGCTCTGGGGGCGTGGCGTGTTCTGCGGCTGGCTGTGCCCCTTCGGTGCGTTGCAGGAGCTGATCAACGAAGCCGCGCGCAAGCTGAAGATTCCCCAGTACGACCTGCCTTTCGGCGTTCACGAGCGGCTCTGGGCCATCAAGTACATCGTGCTGCTGGTGCTGTTCGGCATCTCGCTGGAATCGATGATGCTGGCCGAGAAGGCCGCCGAAGTGGAGCCGTTCAAGACCGCCATCACGCTGAAGTTCGACCGCCAGTGGTGGTTCGTCGCCTACGCGGTGTTCCTGCTGGTGATCAATATCTTTACCCGCAAGGTCTACTGCCGCTACGTCTGCCCGCTGGGCGCGGGGCTGGCGATCACCGGCCGCTTCCGCCTGTTCGACTGGCTCAAGCGGCGTAAAGAGTGCGGCAACCCCTGTCAGATCTGCGCCAACGAATGCGAGGTGCAGGCGATCCATCCGGATGGACATATCAACCACAACGAATGCCATTACTGCCTGGACTGCCAGATGACCTATCACAACGAGAACAAGTGTCCGCCGCTGATTGCGAAGAACAAGCGCGCCCGGCGTGACAAGAAGGCCCCAGCTGCACCGCAGTTGATCCCCGTGCAAGTGGTGGAACCCTGAGCGCGCCTCTGCGAGCCGCTCGAAACTGGTTGTTAGACCTGTATTTGAAGATGTCCCAAAGGAGCGAAACCCCATGAGCGAAAAAGATTCCAAGAACACTCCGCAAGCGCCCGAAAAGCTCGGCCTGAGCCGCCGTGGCTTCCTCGGCGCCAGCGCGGTAACCGGTGCGGCAGTCGCTGCCACGGCTCTCGGCGGCGCGGTAATGACCCGCGAGTCCTGGGCACAGGCGGTCAAGGAGTCCAAGCAGAAAATCCATGTCGGCCCAGGCGAACTGGACGACTACTACGGTTTCTGGTCCGGTGGCCACCAGGGTGAAGTGCGCGTACTGGGCGTGCCGTCGATGCGCGAGCTGATGCGTATCCCGGTGTTCAACGTCGATTCGGCTACCGGCTGGGGCCTGACCAACGAAAGCCGCCACATCATGGGCGACAGCGCCAAGTTCCTCAACGGCGACTGCCACCACCCGCATATCTCCATGACCGACGGCAAGTACGACGGCAAGTACCTGTTCATCAACGACAAGGCCAACAGCCGCGTTGCGCGTATCCGTCTGGACATCATGAAGTGCGACAAGATGATCACCGTGCCGAACGTGCAGGCGATCCATGGTCTGCGCCTGCAGAAGGTTCCGCACACCAAGTACGTGTTCGCCAACGCCGAGTTCATCATTCCGCACCCGAACGATGGCAAGGTCTTCGATCTGCAGGACGAGAACAGCTACACCATGTACAACGCCATCGATGCGGAAAGCATGGAGATGGCGTTCCAGATCATCGTCGATGGCAACCTCGACAACACCGACATGGACTACACCGGTCGCTTCACTGCTGCCACCTGCTACAACTCGGAGCGTGCCTTCGACCTGGGCGGCATGATGCGCAACGAGCGCGACTGGGTGGTGGTGTTCGATATTCACGCCGCCGAGGCTGCGGTCAAGGCGGGTGACTTCATCACACTGGGCGACTCCAAGACGCCAGTGCTCGATGGCCGCAAGAAAGACGGCAAGAACAGCAAGTTCACCCGTTACGTGCCGGTACCGAAGAACCCCCACGGCCTCAACACCTCGTCCGATGGCAAGTACTTCATCGCCAACGGCAAGCTGTCGCCAACCTGCTCGCTGATCGCCATCAGCATGCTGCCCGACCTGTTCGCCGACAAGCTGAAGGACGAGCGTGACGTGGTCGTCGGTGAGCCGGAGCTGGGCCTCGGCCCGCTGCACACCACCTTCGACGGTCGCGGCAACGCCTACACCACGCTGTTCATCGACAGCCAGGTGGTCAAGTGGAACATGGAAGAAGCCGTGCGCGCCTACAAGGGCGAGAAGGTCAACTACATCAAGCAGAAACTCGACGTGCACTATCAGCCGGGTCACCTGCACGCTTCGCTGTGTGAAACCAGCGAAGCCGATGGCAAGTGGCTGGTAGCACTGTCCAAGTTCTCCAAGGACCGTTTCCTGCCGACCGGCCCGCTGCACCCGGAAAACGACCAGCTGATCGACATTTCCGGCGATGAAATGAAGCTGGTGCATGACGGCCCGACCTATGCCGAGCCGCACGACTGCATCATGGCCCGTCGCGACCAGATCAAGACCAAGAAGATCTGGGACCGCAACGACCCGTTCTTCGCCCCGACTGTCGAGATGGCCAAGAAAGACGGTATCAACCTCACTGCCGACAACAAGGTCATCCGCGACGGCAACAAGGTCCGGGTTTACATGACTTCCATGGCACCGGCCTTCGGCGTGCAGGAGTTCACCGTCAAGCAGGGCGACGAAGTCACCGTGGTCATCACCAACATCGACCAGATCGAGGACGTGTCCCACGGCTTCGTCATGGTCAACCATGGCGTGAGCATGGAGATCAGCCCGCAGCAGACCTCTTCCATCACCTTTGTCGCTGACAAACCCGGTCTGCACTGGTACTACTGCAGCTGGTTCTGCCATGCACTGCACATGGAAATGGTCGGTCGCATGATGGTCGAACCGGCCTGACGCAAGGGCCGTACTCGTGGGGAATGGTTTGGCGCGCGATACGCTCTTGCGCCGAATCGGCCCCACGATTTCCAGCACGGCGACTCTTGCAGGGTCGCCGTGCTGCATTATTCGCCTGGATGCTGAAGAAGGTAATTAGCTGTGCTCGGATTTCAGGCTACCCTACCCCTGGCGCTTTTGGCGCTGATACTTTCCAGCGGCACCGCTCTGGCGGAACCGCAACCCATTACCGCTCTGCCGCTGCAGGCAGAGGGTGACAATCGCTGGATGCTGCCCGCCGGCGAATACAGCGGACAATTTCTGCTCGACCAGCCAATGACGCTCGTCTGTGCGCCGGGAGCCGTGATTCGCGGACAGGACCGGGGCAATGTCCTCACCGTGCGTGCGCCGGACGTGACCATCGAGGGCTGCGAGTTGCGCGAGTCGGGCCGCGACCTGACCCACATGAATGCGGCGATTTTTCTGGAACCCACCGCCACTGGTGCGGTGATCCGCAACAACCATCTGCAGGGCGCGGGCTTCGGTATCTGGAGCGAGCTCAATCAGAATGTGCTGATCGAAGGCAACCGCATCGAAGGTGAGCTGAGCCTGCGCTCTCAGGACCGCGGCAACGGCATTCACCTGTTTTCCGTCAAGGGTGCCCGCGTGCTCGACAACCATGTCTGGCATACGCGTGACGGCATCTACATCGACAACTCCAACGGCAACAGCATCGAGCGCAACCTGTTCGAGGACCTGCGCTACGGCGTGCACTACATGTTCTCCCACGACAACCGGGTGATCGGCAACGTCACGCGCCGCACCCGCACCGGCTACGCGCTGATGCAGAGCCGCAAGCTGACGGTGATCGGTAATCGCTCCGAGCAGGATCAGAACTACGGCATCCTGATGAACTACATCACCTATTCGGTGCTGCGTGACAACTTCGTCACCGATGTCGAGCGTGGCGACACCGGTGGCGACAGCATGATCAGCGGTGGCGAGGGCAAGGCGCTGTTCATCTACAACTCGCTGTTCAACATCATCGAGAACAATCACTTCCAGCGCAGCGATCTGGGTATCCACCTGACCGCAGGCTCCGAAGACAACCGCATCACCGGCAACGCCTTCGTCGGTAACGTCCAGCAGGTCAAGTATGTCGCCATACGCACCCAGGAATGGTCGGTCGACGGGCGCGGCAACTACTGGAGCGACTACCTGGGCTGGGATCGCAACGAAGACGGGCTGGGCGATATTCCCTACGAGCCCAACGACAACGTCGACCGCCTGCTGTGGATGTACCCGCAGGTGCGCCTGCTGATGAACAGCCCCAGCATCGAAGTGCTGCGCTGGGTGCAACGCGCCTTTCCGGTGATCAAGTCGCCGGGGGTGCAGGACAGCCATCCGTTGATGAAACTGCCTACCGAGAAACTGATGAACACAACGCAGGAGCCCAACTCATGAGTGCTGTAGAGATTCAGGGCGTCAGCCAGCGGTATGGCGACATGACCGTATTGCATGATCTGAACCTGAGCCTGGGTGAAGGCGAGGTGCTGGGGCTGTTCGGCCATAACGGCGCCGGCAAGACCACCACCATGAAGCTGATCCTCGGCCTGTTGCAGGCCAGCGAGGGGCAGGTGCAGGTGCTGGGGCGCGATCCGCGCACCACTGACGTGCGCCGCCAGATGGGCTATCTGCCGGAGAACGTGACCTTCTATCCGCAGCTGACCGGTCGCGAAACCCTACGCCATTTCGCCCGCCTGAAAAGCACGCCACTGGGCCAGGTCGATGATTTGCTCGAACAGGTCGGCCTTGCTCATGCGGCGGATCGTCGGGTCAAAACCTATTCCAAGGGCATGCGCCAGCGCCTGGGGCTGGCCCAGGCCGTGCTGGGTGAGCCGCGACTGTTGCTGCTCGACGAGCCCACGGTGGGCCTCGATCCCATAGCCACTCAGGACCTCTATCAGTTGGTCGACCGTCTGCGCCAGAGCGGCACCAGTGTGATTCTCTGTTCCCACGTACTGCCCGGCGTGGAAGCGCACATCAACCGTGCGGCGATCCTCGCCAAGGGGCGCATGCAGGCCATTGGCAGCATCAGGCAGTTGCGCAGCGAAGCCGGTTTGCCGACGCGCATCCGCGCCAGCGGTGTCAGCCACAGCGAGGCCTGGCTGGAGCGCTGGACCGCCGCCGGCCATGCGGCGCAGCGCCATGGCGCCGATGGCGTCGAGGTGATCGCCATCAATGGCCACAAGCTGCCGTTGCTGCGTGAGCTGCTCGGCGAAAGCGAGCCTGATGATGTGGAGATCCACCAGCCTTCGCTGGAGGACCTGTATCGCTTTTACATGGAACGCGCCGGTGACGTGCGGGTTGCGGAGGGCACTGTATGAATCAGGTCTGGAATATTGCCCGCAAGGAACTCAGCGATGGCCTGCGCAACCGCTGGCTGCTGGCGATCAGTCTGCTGTTCGCCGTGCTCGCAGTCGGCATCGCCTGGCTGGGCGCGGCGGCGTCGGGGCAACTGGGCTTCACCTCGATCCCGGCGACCATCGCCAGCCTGGCGAGCCTGGCCACTTTCCTCATGCCGCTGATCGCGCTGCTGCTGGCCTATGACGCCATCGTCGGTGAGGATGAGGGCGGCACCCTGATGCTGCTGCTGACCTATCCGCTGGGGCGCGGACAGATTCTGCTGGGCAAGTTCGTCGGCCACGGCCTGATTCTGGCGCTGGCGGTGCTGATCGGCTTCGGCTGCGCCGCCGTGGCGATCGGGCTGCTGGTCGAGGATATCGAGCTGGGCATGCTGGTCTGGGCCTTCGGTCGCTTCATGATCTCCTCGACGCTGCTGGGCTGGGTATTCCTGGCGCTGGCCTACGTGATCAGCAGCAAGGTCAGCGAGAAATCCAGCGCCGCGGGCCTGGCACTGGGCGTCTGGTTCCTTTTCGTGCTGGTCTTCGACCTGGTGCTGCTGGCGCTGCTGGTGCTCAGCGAGGGCAAGTTCAGCCCCGAACTGCTGCCCTGGCTGCTGCTGCTCAACCCCGCCGATATCTACCGCCTGATCAACCTGGCTGGTTTCGAAGGCGGCAACGCCATGGGCGTGCTGTCGCTGGGCAGTGACCTGCCGATGCCGGCGGCGGCGCTCTGGCTGTGCCTGCTGGTATGGGTTGGTGTTTCGCTGCTGGCCGCCTATGGCGTGTTCCGCCGTCGGCTGACCTGATCCCGTGAGCTGCTGAAGGAAACTGAACGATGATGAAAGCGATGTATGGAAAGGCTGCTGGCGTGCTGGTCGCCCTGCTGATGCTGGGACTGGCGGGATGCGGCGAGAGCGAGCAACCCCGGCAGTCGCTGGAGCCGGTGGGCTTCCACGCCGATGACGAGTGCCATGTCTGCGGCATGGTCGTGCTCGACTTCCCCGGCGCCAAGGGGCAGGCGGTGGAGAAGGGCAGCGTGAAGAACTTCTGCTCCACCGGCGAAATGATCGGCTGGTGGCTGCAGCCGGAGAACCGCGTGCTCGATGCCAGGCTCTATGTGCACGACATGGCCCATGGCAGCTGGGAGCATCCCGATGATGATTATCTGATCGACGCCAAGACGGCCTGGTATGTCGCCGGCACCCAGCTCAAGGGCGCCATGGGCGCAGTGTTGGTTTCCTTCGCCGACGAGGCCGCCGCGCGGAAACTGGCCGACGAGCACGGCGGGCGGGTGCTGCGCTTCGAGGAAATCGACCAGGCGGTGTTGCAGGAGGCCTCGGGCGTGGAGCATATGAGCCACGAAGAACACATGGAGCACATGCAGCAGATGGAGCGGATGGGGCACGAAGCGCCCGATCACGAACATGACCATGCCGGTCACTGAGCGATTACAGACAACTCGATGAGGTGAATGAAATGATGGGTATCAGCATCTGGCAGCTTCTGATCATCCTGCTGATCGTGGTCATGCTGTTCGGCACCAAGCGCCTGCGTGGCCTGGGATCGGACCTGGGCGGCGCCATAAGCGGCTTTCGCAAATCGGTAAGCGAAGGAGAAAGCACCCCCGAGCCGGTCAAGCACGAGGTCAAATAGACACGCATCTGTGAGCGGCCTGCGGGAAGCGGCCTGTGGGAGCGGCTTCAGCCGCGAACGGAACCGCGCGGATGGTTCGGGCATCTCTTCGCGGACAAGTCCGCTTGTATGGCGTTAGGGTAGGAGCCTGTCGGGGGTGGAGGGACAAAGTCCGCTTCTGCAAGCCAGACGGTGGGAGACTTCCCCCATCCACGCGCTCACGACAAGCGCCGATAAGGAATCCATCGGATTGAGTGGCTGCTCATACCGACAATACCGGCAAGCCTGCGCCATTGTGAGCCCCGACAGGTGATCTTCATCTTCCCCGTCGGAGAGCGCCATGACAAGCCAAGTTGCAGTTATCGGAATCGATGTGGCCAAGGAGACGCTGAGCGTCTGCGATACGCGGTCTGGTGAGGTGTTCGAGCTAGCCAATGACCGTCGCACGATCAAGGCCTGGCTCAAGACTCTACCTGGGTGCTGCGCCATCGCTATCGAAGCCACAGGCATCTACCACATGGATGTTGCGACCCTGGCTCATACCAAGGGGCACCGGATTTACGTCATTAACGGCTTCCGCCTGAGCAACTATCGCAAGGGCATTGGTGGGCGAAACAAGGACGACCGTAGCGACGCCCAACTGTTGGCCCGTTACCTGTCTCATGAGCAGACTCAACTGGATCCCTGGCAACCGCCGAGCAAGGCGTACTGCCGCTTGCAGACGTTGTTACATCGTCGGGCAACGCTCGTTCGTAGCGCGACATCGCTGCGTCAGAGCTTCTCTCAGGACCGCACACTGGCCAATGCACTGAAGCCGGTCCTCAAGCGTATGGCCGTCCTGGAGCGGCGTTTGGAGAAGGCGATTCAGACAACTCTGGACGAGGCCGGCCTGAAGGAACAGAGCAAGCGCTGCCAAGCCATCGAGGGTATTGGGCCTCTGACTGCTGCAGCGCTGAACCTGGCGTTTCTGCGAGGGTACTTTCGCAACAGCGACGCCTTCATCGCATTTCTGGGACTGGACGTGCGGCTCAAGGAGTCTGGCCGTTACAGCGGTCGACGGAAGCTGACCAAGCAAGGTGATCCGGAGATCCGCCGGCTACTGCACAACGCCGCCATGTCTGCAGCCCGCACCAAACGATGGAAGGAAATCTATCTGGGCTATCTAGCACGCGGACTGAAGAAAACCGAAGCTTTGACCATCCTGGCCCGCAAACTCGCCCGAATTGCCTTTGCCCTCATGCAGACGCAGACGGCCTACCAACCACAGGAGGTGAGGCCGTCGTTGACATAGAATCTCCCACAGGGTATGCGGTGCGCACGGGCTGTTGGAGGGGCCTTGGCCGCGAATGGAGCCGCGCGGATGGTCGGCATCGCTTCGCGGGCATGGCCCGCTCCCATGTGGGTTTGTCAGGTATGGTGCAGCAAGCCGGGGTTGGTTTCGCCACTCATCGCCATGCGTTCAAGCCCGTCGAGCACTTCAAGGCTGGCGCTTTCCATGTTCTCGACCGCCTTGAGCGTCGCCGTGCTATCGCCCGTGGCGTTGGCGCGCAGCGCGGCGAGAGCGGCGTCATGCATGATCCGGTGGGGCTGCTCGATGTCCCGATAGCCCGGTAGATGGGCATACAGGTTCTTGCCTTCACCCTGGTAGTACCAGGTGCCGAGGCGGCAATGGGTGTGGGGCGCGAAACTGCCTTCCTCATCGTGGCTGATACCGAATAGCACCTTGTAGACGCGAAACTTGTAGATGAGGTGGTCCATCTTGGCCAGTTCGCAGAAGCTGCGCAGCGCCGAGGCGGAGACCGTCAGCTCGGTGGCCGATGACATCTCCAGCAATTGCCGCATGGTTTCCGCCGCCGCCTGGCCGTCCTGGCTGAAGGTGGCCGAATGCTTGGCCAGGATGGAAATCTGGTCGCGGCTTTGAGCGCTGTCACCGCGGATCTTTTCCACCAGCGTGGTGATTTCCGCAGTGGCTTCCGCCGTGCGCTGAGCCAGCTTGCGTACCTCATCGGCGACCACGGCAAAACCCCGCCCGGCATCGCCGGCACGCGCCGCCTCGATGGCCGCATTCAGCGCCAGCAGGTTGGTCTGGTCGGCGATCTCGCGAATGATCTGCAGGATGCCGCCGACCTTCTGCGCCTGGATATCCAGCTCTCCGACCTGGAGCGAGGCCTCATGCGAAGTCCCGGCGAGCGTCTTCAGATCGACCGCGATCGAGTCGATGGCCTGGCGGCTGACCAGGGAAATGCTCTGGACATTGACGGCGCGCTGCTTCTCCTCGCTCATGCTGGAGGCCATGCCGGCAAGCGAAGCCTGGGTCTTTTCCAGGGTCTGGGAGAAGGTTGCGAGATGAGTGACCAGATCGGCGACTTTCTGCCTGTCCGCCCGGCACAGCGAAGCCGAGCGCTCTGCCTCTTCGACATGGAGGTTGGCGGCTTCAAGCGCGGCGGTAGCCTCCGACAGGGCCTGCTTCAGGCGCAGAATTTCCTTTTCCGAGGTTGTGTCCCGACTCCAGCATAGTTTCATGATTCACCTGAGGTTGAATATGTTACGGCCCCAGCGTCCATGGATAAGCGCTGGGGCCTGTTCGTTATCGGTATCGTTTTCGGTTGGCCGCAGACCAGATGTGACTGCGCAGTAGAGGAGTCAGATACGAAACTGCCCTACCAGTCCCTGCAGGCGTTCTGCCAGGCGCGCCAGTTCTTCGCTGGCGCCAGCCGTTTGCTGCGCGCCCTCGGTGGTCTGTTCAGACATTTGGCTGATGTTGGTGATGTTGCGGTTGATTTCTTCTGTCACCGCGCTCTGCTCCTCGACGGCTGTGGCGATCTGCGCGTTGAGATCGCTGATGGCCGTGACCGCATGAGTGATGTTGTCCAGCGCGGCGCCGGCTCGGGTAACCTGCTCGACCCCGGAGCTGGCCATGTCGCGGCTCGACTCCATAGCCGCCACCGCTTCGTCGGCGGCTTTCTGCAATTGTTCGATGACTGCGCGAATCTCCACCGCCGAGTCATGGGTGTGTGACGCCAGTTTGCGCACCTCATCGGCAACCACGGCGAACCCCCGACCGTGTTCGCCGGCGCGTGCGGCCTCGATGGCGGCGTTGAGCGCCAGCAGGTTGGTCTGCTCGGCGAAGCCGCGAATCACGCTCAGCACCGAGCCGATGCGTTCGCTGTGTTCCTCCAGCTGATGAATGATGTTGGCGGCGCCCTCGATCTGCCCGGCCAGCGACTCGATGACCTCTATGGTGCCGGTCACCACGTTGCGCCCGGTGTCCGCTTCCTGGCTCGCTTCGTGGGCCCTGTGCGCCGCGCCGGAGGTATTGCTCGCTACCTCGTGCACCGTGGCGCTCATCTCGTTGATGGCGGTCGCGACCTGATCGGTTTCCAGTTGCTGCTGATGGAGGTTGCCGCTGGTCTGGAGGCTGATGGCCGAGGTTTCCTCGGCGGCGGCTGCCAGCTGGCTGGTGGCGTCGGCCAGTTGGCGCACCATGGCCTGAAAGCGTTCGCCCATGTGGTTGAAGGAGGTCGCGATATGAGCCAGCTCATCCTGGCCGTCATAGTCGATGCGGGCGGTCAGGTCGCCTTCGGCCATCCGGGCACTGGCAGCGTCGACTCTTTTCACGGCATGGGTGATGCCGGTAATGGTGGCCCAGGCCAGCAAACTGGTCAGGCCGATGGCAAACGCTGTCAGGGCGAGTACGACATTACGGATGAACTGGTACTTGGCCAGGCTGCCTTCGTATTCCGTCTGCGCATCCTGCAATTGCTGTTGCAGCAGACGCGCACCGGCTGCGGAGACTGCATCGAAGGTGGGGTTGGCGACTTTCAGCAGGGTGATGTTGCCGCTGGTAAAGCGGCCTGCCTTCATGTCGGCGATGACAGGTCTGAGGCCTTCGTCGAGAAACACCTGGCGTTTGGCCGCGAAATCCTCGGCCAACCTGCGTTCCTCGGCGCTCAGGTCGCTAGTGATGAAGTGCTGCCAGCGTTCGTTGATGGCCGCGATATTACGCTCGATCATCTCGAAGTGCATGTCGAGCGGGTGGTCATGCAGACTCTCGAAGTGGCCGGAAGGGTCATGCTGCAAGGCCAGCAGCAATTGCGCCCGGTTGCCATGGATCATCTCCAGAATCTGGCCGATCTGGCCGGTGGGCTCCAGCTTGTGGCTGAACATGTGGCGGAGCGAGTCGTTCGAGTTGCCCATGCCGGTCAATCCCAGCAGGCCGGTGGCGATCAGCAGCAAAGCGGCGAAGACGACGAGGACGATCAGGCGGATCTTGATGGTGAAGCGTGTGAGCAGGTTCATTCGAGCACTACAACCCTTTGGCTTTCATAATTGTTCTTGCCGCTCCTCAGGTAGCCGGAGCGTCTTCCGATAGGGCCGGGCTATGCCAGGCCCGACCACCGTTCAAGCGCCTCGGCGGCTGGGGCGGGGCGCCCGAAGTGCCAGCCCTGTACATACTCGATGCCCAGTTCGGCCAGCAGACTCGTCGTATCTTCCCGTTCCACGCCCTCGGCAATTATTCGGCAGCCCAAGGCGTGCAGGGTCGCCAGCGTCTCCCGCAGCTCGGTGAGCAAGGCGGGGCTTTCGCCAAGGCTGTTGACGATGGTGATGCAGAGCTTGACGAAGTCGGGCCGCAGTTCGCGTGCGGCCTGCAGATCGGCGAAACCGCAGCCGGTATCGTCCAGCGCTACCTGCGCGCCGCTGGCATGCAGCCGGTCCCTGGTCGGGAGCAGTTTTGCCGCCTGGCCCAGCGGCAAGTGTTCAGTCAGTTCCACGAGCACGCCGGGACGTGCCAGCAGGGTCTGCACATCGGACGCGGCCAGCACCGGTTCGCTGACATTGATGCTGAGCAGCAGATCCGCGGCGATATGCTTGCGCCAGGCAAGTGCGGCCCGGATACAGGCCTTTTCGAGTTCGTGACCGAGGCCGCAACGGTAGGCGGTATCGAACAGCCGGTCGGCGCGTTCCAGTCCGGAGCCCGCCGGGCCGCGCGCCAGTGCCTCGAAGCCCAGCAGACGGCGATCACGCAGACGCACCAGGGGCTGCAGGAAGATGCGCGGGCCGCTGCCGTCGAGCAGTTCGTGCAGGCAGCGTTCGTCGGCGTCGCAGACGGCTTCACGCTCCGGTCCGTGGGCGTCGCATGCTTCGCCTGCGCGCAGTGCCGTGGCGTCGGCGCCGTGCAGCAGGCTGCCTTCGAGGCCGGCGAGGCGCGCCGTGGCCGTGCCGAAAATATTCCGCATCAATACGGCGCCCTGGACATTGGCCGCCGCCAGAATGCTCCGTGCGAAATCATCGTCGCTCAGCAAGTCGGCACCCGCAGCGCAGCGAAAGGGGCGTGCCCACTGGCCTGGCGCAGGCCGGGGATTTGCGGCAGCGCCTCGATGCGATGATGCTGCAGCAAGGCGTCGAGCATGGCCGGCAGGGCGTTGTCCAGCTTCGCGGTGGCCGCTTCGGTGGCGGCTACACCCATGGTTTCGCGCAGCGCCTGCAGGCCATGCAGGTGAAAGAGCAGGCAGTGATCCGGCATGCTCAGGTCTCAGTCGATCTGGAAGCGATGAATTTCCGCCTCCAGCCCCTTGGTCGTGCGATCCAGCGTTTCAGTGGCCCTGGCGTTCCCTTGAGTAGCTGCCGAGGTTTCGTGGGACATTCTGGAAATGCGCTCGACGTGGCTGGTGATTTCGGTAATGGCCGCCACCTGCTGCTCGGTTACCCGGACGATGTCGCGCACGTTGCTCAGCGAGTCGTTTGACTGGTTGCGGATGTCTTCCAGGCGCTCGGCGGCCTGGTTGGCCAGCTCCAGCCCGTGCGATACCTGCGGGCCGGTCGTTTGCATGGCGGCTACGGCATCGCGCGTCTCGTTCTGGATCTGCACGATCATCTCGGCGATTTCCTCGGTCGCGCTGGTGGTGCGCTGAGCCAGCTGGCGCACCTCGTCGGCCACCACGGCGAAACCGCGGCCACTGTCGCCGGCGCGTGCGGCCTCGATGGCGGCGTTGAGTGCCAGCAGGTTGGTCTGGTCGGCGATCGAGCGGATGGCGCCGGCAATTCCGGAGATTTCTTCGGAACGGCGCTGCAGCGCGCCGACACGTTCGGAAGAGTCCGCCACCGTGCGGGCTACCAGGTCCATTTCGCTGGCCACTGCCTGGACCAGCTCGACGCCACTGGCCGCCAACTGCGTGGCCTTTTCGGAATTCTCTTCGGTGTGGCGGGTGATCAGCGACACTTCTTCGATGCTCTGGCTCATCCGCTCCAGGCTTTGCGCAGAGGCGCTGGCGAGCGCGGCCTGATCCTGTGCAGACACCAGTACCTGGCGGGAGGAAACGCCCAGATGATCGATCTGAGAGTTGATGTCCGCGCTGGCCGTGGCGATCTGCATGACCATCTCGCGCAGCTTGGTCTGCATGTCGATGACCGCTGCCGAGATGCTTTCGTCGTAATCGGTCTGCATTTTCACGTGCAGGTTGCCGTCGGCGATCAGATGCACCACTTCGGCCACTTCAGCCGGTTCGCCGCCGAGGCTGCGTAGCAGGTAACGGGTGATCAGGTAGGCGACCGTGATGCCGATCAACAGGCCGATGAGACAGAAGGCCACCATCAGCACGGTGAAGCTGTCAGCGACGCTGCGGACCTTGCGGGTTTCAAGCTGACTCTTGCGTTCCTGCCAGTCGATGAAGCGATTGATGGCCGCCAGCCATTCGCTGAAGGCAGGGCTGGCGTCGCGGGTCAGCACCATCGAAGCCGCGGACAGGCTGCCTGCATCGTAACCGGCCAGGATGCTGGCCAGCATGGGCAGAGTCTTTTGCTCGACCGCCTTGATCGCTTCCAGCAAGGCCCGTTCTTCCGGGTGGCCGCTCGAAGCGGTGAAAATGCCGTCCAGCTCCCGGGCCGCTTCGTCATACATGGCGGTCAGTTGCTGGATCTGCGTCAGGGTGCGTTGCAGTTGGTCTTCGTCATCGAGCAACACCAGATCGCGGAAGGCGATCGCGCGGTCGTGAACGCTGCCGCGAAAGTTGATCGCCTGACGTTGCTTGACCGCGTTGATGTCGGTGATTTCGCTCATGGTCGCATTGATGAGCCTGACTTCCCGGTCGGCCACTACCGCAACGCCGACCATAAGCGCCAGCAGCAGACCGAAGCCCCCCACCAGTTGGGTTCTGATTCGCATGGATACTGCACCTGTCCGATGAATATGAAGTTGTCGCTTGTGTGGTGGGCGCTGTTTTATTCATGGCGCCTTCAGGCCTGCATGACATTATCTTGACATCACTGCTTGAGGGCGGTGATGCCGAGGGCAGAGGGAGATGGCGAAATCCCCTTGCGGCAAAGATATTTTCCTTTCTGGCAAAGGTTTGATGCGGACAGGGGAGGATGGGGAAAGGGGGCGGGCAATCACTTTCGCATTCTCGTTCAGGCCAACGGACTCCAGGACGAAGCGCTTCGTAGCCGCTCGTCGTTGGAGCGCCCTCTCTTGAAAAATCTGATTGCAATCAAGTCTGTCGAAGCCCCCTAAGCTGTAGAAAGTAAACCTGGCTGTCGTAATCGTGGCAGCTTTCATTATCAGGTGCGGCGCAGTGTTCGCTGCCCGATGCAGAAGAAGTGTTCAGGAGGCCTTGTGCAAGTTCTCGATCGGCGAAAAGCCTTGAGTATTCCGCCTGTGTGGCGACTCGCGTTTCGCCCGTTCTTTCTCGCCGGAAGCATTTTCGCGATGCTCGCCATTCCGCTCTGGATTGCTGCCTGGACTGGCCTGTGGCCGGGCTTTCAGCCTACGAGCGGCTGGCTGGCCTGGCACCGGCACGAGATGCTGTTCGGTTTTGCCATGGCCATCGTCGCAGGCTTTCTGCTCACGGCCGGGCAGACCTGGACCGGCCAGCCAGGGGTTTCCGGCAACCGGCTGGCGGTTCTTGCCGGTGTCTGGCTGGCTGCCCGCCTGAGCTGGCTGTTGGGCTTGCCTCTGGTTCTGCTGATTCCGCTCAACCTGCTGTTCCTGCTCGGTGTGCTGGTGTTGATGGCGCGCATGCTCTGGGTGGTCAGACAGAAGCGCAACTATCCCATCGTGGCCGTACTGAGCCTGATGATCGGCGCCGAGGTGCTGGTGTTTTCCGGCATTGCGCTGGGCAACGATGGCCTGCAGCGGCAGGGGGTATTGGCTGCGCTCTGGCTGGTCGCGGCGCTGATGACGCTGATCGGCGGACGCGTCATTCCGTTCTTCACCCATCGTGGCCTGGGTCGTGTCGAAGGTGTGAAGCCCTGGGTCTGGCTGGATGTCGGCTTGTTGGTGGGCAGCGCGCTGATCGCCGTGCTGTATGCGAGTGGAATCGCCCTGCAACAGAACGCGGCGACCGGCCTGCTGTTCCTGGCTATCGGTGCCGGGCATCTGCTGCGTCTGCTGCGCTGGTATGACAAGGGGATCTGGGGCGTACCGTTGCTGTGGTCCCTGCATCTGGCGATGTTGTGGCTGGTGGTCGCGACAGTGGGGCTGGCGCTGTGGAACTTCGCTTTGCTGAGCAATCCCAGCCCCTCGCTGCATGCCCTGAGTGTAGGTGCCATGAGCGGGCTGATCCTGGCGATGATCGCACGTGTCACGCTTGGTCATACCGGGCGGCCCCTGGAGCTGCCACCCGGTATCGTCTGGGCCTTCGTACTGTTCAACCTGGGCGCATTGTCGCGGGTGTTCTTCTCGACCCTCTGGCCGCTGGCTTCGCTCTGGCTGGCAGCGGCATGCTGGGCCGTGGCACTGGCGCTCTACGTCTGGCGCTATGCACCGATGCTGGTGTCGGCGCGCGTCGATGGCCATCCGGGCTGATCATCAGGCAAATCATTCCTGGCCTATGGCCGTTATCGGAAAAAACTGCTGCCCTTCCAGCGCGGGAGGGCAGCCTGCGGCTCGGCAAAATGCCGGCATCGGAGACGAAGTATGAAAAACGAATTCAAGGATCGCCTCGCGGTGATCACTGGTGCCAGTTCCGGCATCGGCCTGGCGTTGTGTGCGGCGTTGCTCCAGCGCGGCGCCCGCGTGCTGGCGATGTCGCGCAGCCTGGGCGGGCTGGGCCCGTTGCTGGAAACCTATGCCGAACAGCTGCACTGGCTGGCGGGTGATGTCACCTCGAAGGATGACCTGCACGCACTGGCCCGGCGCGCAGCCGAGCTTGGTCCGGTGGACTATCTGGTACCGAATGCCGGTATCGCCGAACTGGGTGACAGCCTCGACATGAGCGCTTTCGACCGCCAGTGGGCCGTCAACGGCGCGGGCGCACTCAATACCCTCGGGGCGCTGCGCAATGAGCTGGCCAAACCGGCCTCGGTGGTATTCATCGGCACCTTTCTGATACGCAGCACCTTCCCGGGGCTGGCCGCCTATATCGCCAGCAAGGCTGCGCTGCTTGCACAGGCGCGCACGCTGGCGGTGGAGTTCGCGCCGATGGATGTGCGCATCAATATTGTCTCGCCGGGTCCGACCGCGACGGCGATCTGGGGCACCCTGGGGTTGAGCGATGAGCAGTTCGAGCAGGTCGCCGAAGGCGTGGGCAAGCGCCTGCTGCCGGGGCATTTTCTGGAATCGGCTGCGGTGGCCAATGTGATTGTGTTTCAGCTATCCCAGGGCGCGCGTGGCGTCTATGGTCAGGACTGGGTGGTGGATAACGGCTACACCCTAAGCTGAAAGGGCGTTTGCAATCACTGCCCTCGACCAGGCAGCGTTGAAACCAGCCGCTGACTAATCCCCCTCCAACCAGGAGCGAGCATGCTGTTCAAGTGGAAGAAGACCGCAAGGCAGTTACAGCAGGAGCGCGACGCCCTGCAGGCGACCTGTGACGAACAGGCTGCCCGTATCGCCGTGTTGCAGGAGCAACTGGCAACAGCCAGGACGAGCAGCCGGGATAGCCAGCAGCAACTCGACTATTATCGTGGCGTTGCCGGCAATCTGATTCGCTTCAGCACCTCCGTCGCTCACCTGGGGGACTCGTTCGAATACCTCACCGGGCAGCTTGGCGAGAACCATGCGCGAGCGGAGCAGGTCGCTGACGCGGCCTTGAGCAATCAGAAGCACTTCGGCGAGTTGCAGGGCAGGGCCGCCGAGATGGAAGACGGGCTTAACCAGGCTTCGGCAAAGGTCGACACCCTTGCCGGGCGTTCGCAAGAAATCAATGGCATCGTCGATCTCATCAGCGGTATCGCCAGCCAGACCAATCTGCTGGCCCTGAACGCAGCCATCGAGGCGGCGCGGGCTGGGGAGGCCGGGCGCGGTTTTGCGGTGGTGGCTGGTGAAATCCGCAGTCTGGCCGAAAAGACGGCATTGGCCACTGGCGACATCGTGCGCAAGATCGGCGAGATCCAGGCGGAAACCGCCAACGTCCATGACTATATCCAGTCGCAAAGCGGCATGGCGAAGGGCTTCAGCCGCACGACGGAAATGGCGGTCGATGCCATGGAGAGGCTCTACCAGCTGGCTGGCAGCATGCGTCAGGGCATCGAGAGTTCGTCGTTTCGCGCCGGTATCGAACTGGCGAACCTGGACGAGCTTTCGCTCAAGTTCGTGGTGTACAACTACGTTCTGGACTCCACCCGGCAGAACGCGCCGACGCTGCCGGACGAACACGAATGCCGTTTCGGTCGCTGGTATTACGGCGAGGCGAATCGCAGCATGCATAAGCAGGATCATTTCCGGCAGATCGAGCGCCCGCACATTGCCGTGCATGCTCAGGGACAACAGGCGATCCAGGCCTGCAGCCGCCAGGCGCTGGACGAGACCCTCGCCTGCCTCGGTCGGATGGAGGAGGCCAACCTGGAGGTGATGCGTATCGTGGCCACCGTGGTGCGCGAGCATGAGGCGAGCGCCCAGGCGGAGCCTGCATTCACCTGAAACGTGACTTGGCGAACCGCCACGGTCCCACCCGTAGGGCCGGGATCATTCGGCCATGCTTGGCGATACGTTCGCCCCGGGCTCCCTGTGCACTGAGCGAAACAGGAAT
Organism: Stutzerimonas stutzeri; assembly: GCF_013522825.1. GTDB lineage: Bacteria > Pseudomonadota > Gammaproteobacteria > Pseudomonadales > Pseudomonadaceae > Stutzerimonas > Stutzerimonas stutzeri_AK. Next base: position 83,676 of record NZ_JAAMQZ010000001.1, on the reverse strand, counting down.
TGCCCTGTTTGCAACAAAGATATTGCTATAAATAAGCAAGACTATTCATTTGCGCTCATTGTTAGGCATGCCGATAATCGACGCATCCCTCGGCTGGCGTGTCTGCTCCTCGCGCCAGCCAGGTCTTGAAGCGTTGCTAGTACGCGGTCCAGGGAAGGACATTTTTTCGCGAGCTACGCCCTCTACCGTTCAAATCCCATAGTTGAATTCATGCAAGAACGCCTCTTCGACTGGTGTCGATCCTTTGTGCCCGAACCCCTGATCGCCCGGCCAATCGAATGGCTGCGTGCCTCGGCGGGTGTCGGCGTGGCGCTGGCATTGGTGATGTCGCTCAGCGCCTGGGTTTTCGGCGCAGCCACCATGCTGCCGCTGGCGGCGCCTGCGGCAGCGACCGCTGTGCTGCTGTTCGTTGCCCCGTCGAGTCCCTTTGCCCAGCCGTGGGCGGTTATCGCCGGCAACCTGATCGCGACGCTGATCGGTGTGGCGCTGGGTGCCAGCGGCATGCCAGTGGTTGCCGCAGCCGGCATCGCCGCGGGGCTCGTGATCGCCAGTCTGTTCGGTCTGCGCTGCCTGCATCCGCCAGGGGCTGCGTTGGCGCTGGTGGCGGTGGTAGGCGGCCCGCAGATCGCGGCGTCCGGCTATGCATTGCTCTATCCGGTGGCGTTCAACTCGTTTCTGCTGGTTGCGGTGGCGCTGATCTACAACAACCTGACCGGGCATCCCTATCCCAAGGCCAGGCCACAGAAGGGCAATTCCCATCACACCCGGGATGCGCTGCCCAGCGAGCGCATGAGCTTCAGCGAGGATGATGTCGAGCGGGCACTGGAGGATTTCGGCGAGTATGTGGATATTACCCGCGATGACCTTGCGCAGCTGATCAAGCAGACCGAGAAACATGCGCTGCGGCGCAGCATGGGCGAGATCACCGCCGCCGACATCATGTCCCGCGACCTGTACTGGGGCACGCCGGGCTGCACCATCCAGCGTGCCTGGCAGACGCTGCGCGAGCACCGCCTGCATGCCCTGCCGGTGCTCGAGGGCGACAGCCACACGCTGGTTGGGATCGTGACTCTGGTCGATCTGCTCAAGCATTTCAGGCCGGCGTCGGCGCGCCTGAAGTTCGGTCAGTTGAAGTTTCTGCGCGGCGTCCATCTGCGCGCGATCATGAGCAGCCCGGTGGTATCGGTGCGTGAAAATGCACACATGGTCGATCTGGTGTTCCTGCTCTCCGACCGGGGGCTGCACTGCCTGCCGGTGGTGGATGAACAGCAGCGACTGGTGGGCATGATCACCCAGACCGATCTGATCGCGGCGCTCTATCGGAACTGGCTCAAGCACCTGCCCGATTGATCGACGGCTGCAGGGGCACAAGGGCTATGTGCCCTGAAATCCCGTAGGAACAGGCCATGCTCGTGAAGGGTTCCGCAGCGAGGCGTGGACTTGTTCGGGCATGGCCCGCTCCTGCAGGGCCGCATCCATCCTCAACAGAGCCTTTGCAGTGATCTGTCGGAGGGTTTCAGATTTCGTAGTTCCAGCGTGACCAGTCGTAATCGTCCTCGGCCACTTCGCGCAGCAGTTCGATGGCTCTGAACAGGGCCGGCGATTGCGCCGCACGCGCATACACCAGATAGATCGGGTAGCTGAATTCCGGCGCCTGCTCGACCCGCTTGAGAATGCCTTCATCCAGATAGCGCTGCACCACGCGGGTACGGAAGTAGCCGCGCCCTCCGCATTGCAGCAGATATTGCAGCGCCAGCGGACCCAGGCTGAAGGACAGTGCGGAGCGCATGTTGCCCGGCAGGGCGAGGTCGTGCCGCTCACGAAAGGCCGGTCCCCAGTCCACATAGATGTAAGGCTCGGGATTGACCGACTGCACGACCTGAATCAGCTTTTCTTCCAGCACCTGCTCGACCTGCAGGCCTGGCCAGTAGGCTGGCTGATGGACCAGCGCGGCGTCCAGGGCGCCGAGTTCGAGTTTCTTCTGCAGTTCGTTATCACTGGCCACATCGCTGCGCAGGGCATGATCGGGCAGCGCCTGGCGCAGCCGCTGCACCCAGGCAAGCATCAGTGGGTTGCTCAGACTTACTTCGGCGCCGAGCGACAGCAGCTTGTCGTAACCGCGTGGCAGCGGCAGGTCGCGCTTTGCGGTTTCCCAGGTCTGTACCAGTTGCGTGGCATAGGCGACGAAACGCTCGCCATCGCTGGTCAGTCGTGCGCCGGCACGGTTGCGTGTGAACAGGCGGCAGCCGAGCTGCAGCTCCAGGCTGCGCACGCGCGCGGTGACCGCTGTCTGGGTGATATGCAAGCGCTCGGCGGTGGCGATGAAGCTGCCGCTGCGAATGATCTCGAGAAAGGTGCGGGCGAGATCGATATCCATGAGCGGCTCGTATTGATTAAATTGATATGAAAGTAGTTTAAATGACTACTCATAAAGCCATAAGAAATGTTTAAGCGAAATAATCTCGTCTCAGGCCTGAGCAGCCGTGCGCCAGCGGTGGCTAGGAAGGCGTGACGGCTGTTAGCCAATGCTGCCGCGCGGCAGCCAGAGGATCATCGCGCCGCAGAATACCGTCAGGCCGATGCAGAACCACAGGAAGCGTCGCTGGCGGCGTTCCGGTGCGCTGTCGGCATGTTCGGGCAGGGGCATGCCGCAGGTGCCGCATTCGGTATCCCTGGGCGGGTTGTCTTGCTGGCAGTACAGGCACTTGGGCATGGCGGTGTCCTCATCGATCAATGCGAGCTTGCCATGCCGACCGTGCAATCACGGTTGACGGTAATCAACCGCAGTTGCAACGTCGGCTGACTGCCGGACTGTCACTCGAACAGTTCGAGGCGCTGGGGATCGAGAATGGTGATCTGGCGACCGTCCTGGGTGATGACGGCTTCATCGATCAGGCGGCGGATGATGCGCGAAAAGGTTTCCGGCTGGATCGACAGGTGGCCGGCGATCAGCTGCTTGGCCATCGGCAACTCGAAGCTGTTGCTGCCATCGCGGGTGCGTGCCAGTTGCGTCATCAGGTAGCGCACCACACGGTGGGTGGCGTTCTTCAGCGACAGTGTTTCGATCTCATTGATGCGCTGGTGCAGGCGCACGCTCAGCTTGCCGAGCAGGGCGAAGGACAGTCGCTGGTTGGCTTCCAGCAGGCGCATGTAGGCGGTGTTGGAGAAGCGGTACACCTGCGATGGGCAGACGGCTTGCGCCGAGGCGACATAGTTGGGTGTGTCCATCAGCATCATGGCTTCGGCAAAGGTCTGGCGGTTGCCGATGACTTCGAAGACTTTCTCCTGCCCGTCAGGCGTCAGCCGGTAGATCTTGATGGCGCCGGAGATGACGAAATAGAAGGAGTGCGCCGGCTCGCCCTGGTGGAACAGGTTGTCGCCCTTGTCCAGATTGAGCAGTTGGCTGGAGCTCATCAACTCATCCATCTGCTCGTCATTGAGCGGCTCGAAGAGATGGTGGCTGCGAAGGATCTGGTTGTGTACGCGATGAAGCACCATGCAAGGCATCCTGTTTCTAATAATTGGCAACCCGCATACACCTTCATTAACGGTGAGGCGCAGATTGCTCGTACCCGAACGGTATGCCTTTGGATCGTCTTGGGCAATCCGAAAGGCAGCACTCAGTGAAGACTAGCCCAACAATACGGGCTTTCTTATTGATACAGGCCAGTGTTGCGCTGGATAGCGATCTGGCCTGGACCGGATTGAGAAATTGCTCAATGGCTGTGGCTGTCCGGCTCGCTCCAGTGCGGCGCCGCGAACAGCTCGGGGTATTGATGCAGGCTGGCGAGGATGCGCTGGATACCCTGTTCGCGCTCCGCCGGCTCGGACAGTGCTTCGGCGCCCTTCAGCAGGTCGATCAGCAGCACGTGAAGCGCGGCATCGGCCTGCTCGGGTAATTGGCAGTTCTCAAGCAGGTACGAGACGTGCGTCTCGACATCCTTTTGCAACTGGATGGCTTCTGCTTCGCCAATGGGCTGCGCGGGATTACCGGCCAGGGCCGCCTCGACGCTGCGTTGCAGGCGCGTCATGCCTTCGCGCAACGGCGCGTCGGTCGCCCATTGCTCGCCGGTCGCCGCAGGTGCGGCAGCTGGGCTGGCATGGTCGTGATGGCTTTGCGTAGCGTGCGCAGTGCTGATGACCACGTCCAGCGCGACGCCGCTGGCCAGCGCCAGGATCGAAGCCAGCGCCAGGCCCCAGGCCAAAGGTTGGATGACTGCTTTCATATCGCCTCCGGTTTTTCGAATCACGAGCGGTGTGACCCGCTGGGTCTCAGTGTGCTGGGGTCTTCAGAAACAGGATGTTGTTCTCCAGATGGATGTGCTGCATCAGGTCGTCGCGCAGTTCTTCCAGCCCTCGATACAGGGCGCGCCAGGTATTGCAGGCATTGGCCGGCGGGGTGATGTCGTTGGTGAGTGCCGCCAGTTGAGCCAGCGCGGCGCCATGCTGGTCATGCTCGTAGCGCATGACCGCGATGGGGCCGTGGGTCTGCGGGACTTCGATGCCGCGTCGCAGCATCGGGAAGAGAATCTGTTCTTCCTTGAGCATGTGGCTTTCCAGTTCCTGCTGCATGTCCCACAGGTGCTCGGCGAGGCCGAGCGGGCAGCCGGGCTTGTTGCCATGAACCTGTTCCACGCGGCTGGCCAGGCGGATCAGTTCGGGAAACTGTTCGCGGTGACGCTCATGGAAACGTTCGAGGATGTGTTCGATCAGTGTGCCTGCCGATTCGTTGCGCCAGTCCGGCTCGTTGTCGGACGTCCGGCTCAATAAGGCAAGTTCGGCGGCGATCACCTGGGCATCGAGATCACGCTGCAGGGCTGCATCGTGCAGGCTGGTGTTGCCGCCACAGCAGAAATCCAGCTTGTACTGGCGAAATACGCGGGTAGCGCCAGGGATCAGACAGGCCAGATTGCCCAGGGTTTGCTCGGTCAGTGCAGTGGTCATGAGGCGTTTCCGGGTTGAAGTTTTACCTCATCATCGCAATCGGCATGCCATTGCCAACTTGTTGTTAAACAAGAAAATAAAAATAAGCATGGTGGAAAATACCGAAGCGATATAGGGTTATAAAAACCTTGAGGGTATAGATGACCATGATGGAAGAAGCGCTACTTGCCGATCTTGTCGCCGAGTTGCCCAGCGCGGTTCGCCTGCAACGGCTGGTGCATACCCTGCACGAGCGCTTTCGCTGTGGTGCTGTGGTGCTGCTGCGACTCGATGACGATACCTTGCGGCCACTGGCAGCCGTCGGGCTGGTGCAGGAGGCGCTGGGGCGGCGCTTCGTCGTCGCCCAGCATCCGCGCCTCGCCGCCATTCTCGCGCAGCGTGAGCCGGCCTGGTTCGAGCCCGACAGTCGTCTGCCCGATCCCTATGACGGCCTGCTCGACGAGCATGTCGGTGAGCCGCTGCCGGTGCATGACTGCATGGGCGTCAGCCTCTACGTGGAGGGCAAGCTGTGGGGCGCGCTGACGCTCGATGCCTTGCATGCCGGAACCTTCGACGATGATGCCCGGCGCGATCTGCAGCGCTATACGCTGGTGATCGAAGCGGCGATCCGCATCACCCGGCTGGAACATGAAAACCGTGGCCTGCGGCTGGCGCGCAGCGATGTGCTGGAAACCATGCGGATGCCTGCCGATGGCGAGATCCTGGGGCAGAGCCGGGTGATTGCCGAGCTGCTGCGCGAACTGGAAGTGGTGGCCGACTCCGAGCTGCCGGTACTGTTGCTGGGTGAAACCGGCGTCGGCAAGGAGCTGTTTGCGCGCTGGCTGCACCGTCACTCACGGCGACGCAACAAGCCGCTGGTGCTGGTCAACTGTGCGGCGTTGCCCGAATCGCTGGCCGAAAGCGAGCTGTTCGGCCATATGAAGGGCGCGTTTTCCGGCGCCACCACGGATCGTCCAGGGCGTTTCGATGCGGCCAATGGCGGCACCCTGGTGCTTGATGAAGTGGGCGAGCTGCCATTGACGGTGCAGGCGAAACTGTTGCGCACCCTGCAGAATGGCGAAATCCAGCGACTGGGCGCCGACAAGCCGCGCCAGGTGGATGTGCGGATCATCGCCGCGACCAACCGCAACCTGCGCGAAAGCGTGCGCGACGGGAATTTCCGCGCTGACCTGTATCATCGCCTGTCGGTCTATCCGGCACCGATTCCGCCGCTGCGCGAGCGCGGCAACGACGTGCTGATCCTCGCCGGCTACTTTCTCGAACTGAACCGCGCACGGCTGGGCTTGCGCAGCATGCGCCTGTCACCGGCTGCCGAACGCGCGCTGCTGGCCTATGCCTGGCCGGGCAATGTGCGCGAGCTGGAACATGTGATCAGCCGGGCCGCGCTGCGGCTGCTCAGCCGTGGTGCCTCGCGCAGCGAGATACTCACGCTGGAGCCTGACCTGCTCGATCTGGACAGCTCTCACCTGACGCCACTGGCCCGGGCCGTCGAGACGCCGCTGCCCGATGACATGGCGATTGTCCCGCTGCGCGAAGCGGTCGATGCCAGCCAGCGCCAGGCCATCATCCGGGCGTTGGAGGCCAGCGGCGAAAACTGGGCGCAGGCCGCGCGGTTGCTGGACGTCGACCCCAGCAACCTGCACAAGCTGGCGCGGCGGCTGAAGTTGAAGTGATGACGGCTGCGCGCCGTGTGTCGCTTGTCGGGAATGGTCGGTACTGCGCCAGGGTCTATCCTTCAGCTCTATAACAAGAAGAGGACAGCTCATGGCTCTGGATCAACAGGAATTCGAGGCGCTGCTGATGCAGGCGCAGGCGCACGCCGACCTTGCGGTCAGCGAGAACCAGCCGCTGCATTACCGGGCGGCCTTCGAGGCCAGCCTGAAAGCCATGCGCCTGCTGGCCGAGGAATCCGGCAGTTGGCGGCAGATGGTCGCCCGCGCGACGGAAGAGTTTCAGGGGGATGAAGGGGTATAGGCACAAGAGCCGATAAGAGCGCTGGAGGCTGGAAGGCTGGACGAGAAGCAGGTCGTATCGTAGGTCGGGTCATGCTTCACCGACACGACGAACGCACGATCAGACAGCCTATGAGCGAAAGCCGTGTCCGTCCATGGCTCTATGGTTGTCTGTGAGTCTGCCCGTCGGATTACGCCTTCGGCTAATTCGACCTACTCCTATAGATTGGTCCGTGTGCGCCTTACAGACCTGTGGGCGGGCTTTCAGCTTCCTGCACGGGTCTCCTCCTTGATGTTTGTCAATGTTGCCCGAAGGGCATCTACCTAGACTGCCGGCTGTTTCCTTTCAGCCCCGGAAAGCCGCCGTCGCCTGTGGCGTGGCGCGCATGTATCCGATTGTCTAGGAGTTGCCATGCACCTGGTCTGTCCGGCAGGAAGCCTGCCCGCGCTCAAGGCCGCCGTCCAGCAGGGCGCCGATGCCATCTATGTCGGTTTCAGAGACGACACCAACGCCCGCCATTTCGCCGGGCTCAATATGGATGACAAGCAGCTCGACAAGGGCCTGCAGCTGATCCGCGAGAAGGGTCGGCAGCTTTATGTCGCCGTCAATACCTACGCCCAGCCCGATGGCTGGAAGCGCTGGCAGCGTGCGGTGGATCAGGCGGCGGACATGGGTATGGATGCGCTGATCGCCGCCGACCCCGGTGTGCTGGGCTACGCCAGCCAGCGTCACCCGCAGCTCAACCTGCATCTTTCGGTCCAGGGCTCGGCCACCAATGCTGCGGCGCTGGCCTTCTATCAGCAGCGCTACAACATCAAGCGCGCCGTGCTGCCGAGGGTGCTGTCGCTCAAGCAGGTCAAGCAGGTCGCGGCGAGCAGTCCGGTGCCGATCGAGGTGTTCGCCTTCGGCAGCCTGTGCATCATGGCCGAGGGCCGCTGCCATCTGTCGTCCTATCTCACCGGCGAGTCGCCGAATCTCTGCGGCGTCTGCTCGCCGGCCAAGGCCGTGCGCTGGAGCGAGGAGCCGGAAGGCCTGACCTCGCGCCTGAACAATGTGCTGATCGACCGTTATGCCGAGGGCGAATCGGCTGGCTATCCGACGCTGTGCAAGGGCCGTTTCATGGTCAATGGCGAGCGTTTCCATGCGTTGGAAGAACCGACCAGCCTCAATACCCTGGACCTGATTCCCGAGCTGGCCTCCATCGGTGTCACGGCGATGAAGATCGAAGGGCGCCAGCGCAGTCCGGCTTATGTCGAGCAGGTCACCCGTGTCTGGCGCGCCGCGCTGGATGCCTACCTGCAGGCGCCGCAGCGTTATGCCGTGCAGCCGGGCTGGCGCGAGGTGCTCGACGGCCTCTCCGAAGGCTCGCAAACCACCCTGGGCGCTTACCACCGGGCCTGGCAATGAACGAGGAGCCAACCATGAAACTCAGTCTCGGCCCCGGGCTGTTCTACTGGGATCGTCAGCAGACGCTGAACTTCTACGCCGACATGGCCAACCTGCCGCTGGATGTCATCTACCTGGGGGAAACCGTCTGTTCCAAGCGTCGCGACCTGGGCCTGGATGACTGGATCGGGCTGGGCCGGGAGCTGACCCAGGAATCGTCGGCGCAGATCGTGCTGTCCGGGCTGACCCTGATCGAAGCCGCCTCGGAGCTGTCCGGCTTGAAGCGCCTGTGCGACAACGGCGAGCTGCTGGTCGAAGCCAACGACATGGGCGCGGTGCAGTACCTGTCGGAAAAGCGCCTGCCCTTCGTCGGCGGCCCGGCACTGAATCTCTACAACGGCCATGCGCTGGCCGAGCTGGTGAAGAGCGGCATGTACCGCTGGGTGCCGCCGGTGGAGATGTCCGGGGCGATGATCAGGAGCGCCCGCGAGCAGTTGGCGAGCATCGAGGTGACGCCGCCGGAAATCGAGATATTCGCCTACGGCCATCTGCCCCTGGCGTATTCGGCGCGCTGCTTTACCGCGCGTGCGGAAAACCGCCCCAAGGACGACTGCCAGTTCTGCTGCCAGAACTACCCGGAAGGCATCCCGCTGCTCAGCCAGGAGGGCGAGGCGTTGTTCACCATCAATGGCATCCAGACCATGTCGGCCTCGGTCAGCAACCTGCTGGCCGACTACCCGGCGCTGGTGGCCAGCGGCGCCGACCTGCTGCGCCTGAGCCCGCGTGCCTCGGGCATGAGCGAGGTGGTCGCGGCATTCGATGCGGTGCGCAAGGGGGCACTGCCGCCGCTCGCGGTCGAGGGCTGCAACGGCTACTGGCACGGCCAGCCGGGCATGCTGCGCGCAGAGGAGGCCGGGCTATGCTGAAGCCACGTGCACAGCTGTTGAAACTGGGTGAGCACCTGCTGCCGCTGGCGGCGCGCACGCCCTTCACGTTGCAGCGCATCGCGCTCGAACGCAGCCTGAATCAGGTGTTCGCCGAGCCGCTGGCCGATGGCGCCTTCGAGGTGCTGGAAGGCAACTGGATGCGCCTGGAAGTGGCCGACCTCAAGCTGGGCTGGTGCCTGAGCTGCGACCGGCAGAAGCTGCGCATTGCCGAGCAGGCGCCGGTGCAGGTGACCATCCGTGGCAACTGGCGCGAGTTCCTGCTGCTCGCCAGCCGCCAGGAGGACCCCGACACCCTGTTCTTCCGTCGTCGCCTGGTGATCGAGGGCGACACCGAACTGGGGCTGGCGATCAAGAACCTGATCGACAGTCTCGACCCGGACATGCTGCCGCCCTGGCTGTGGAAGATTCTGCAAGGGGCGGGTGAGGAAGTGGCGCAGGCAGGCCGAGCGCAGCCCGCAGCCGTATAGCGTGGCTATGTTCCCGTCAGGTGTCGGCACGAACCTGCTTTTTGAGGCGACCGTCTGCGCGGTTCCTTTCGCGGCCATGGGCCGCTCCTACGCAGGTGCACGTCCCATGTGGAGCGGGCCACGCCCGCGAATCAATATTCAGGCACTCAGACCGAATGCAGGCGATGTGTGGGCTGCATGCGGTCGCTGGCGATGATGCTCTTCATGTCCTCGAACAGCGCGTTGGTTTCCTCCTCGCTGCAATCTTCGCGGTAGCGCTTGCGCAGGCCGTAGCTGCTGAGGGTGATGTGGACGTTGGCGATGACGTCATGTTGCGCCAGGCAGGCGCGTGCGCAATGCATCGGGCAACCGTCGATGGCGAGGATGGGGCGTCCCGAGTTGGCCTTGTTGACCAGCGAGCCGACCCGGCCACCGACACCGGCGATGCAGGACATTTCCGCAATGCCGGCGCGGTCGAGACGTACCGCGAGGGTGTTGGCCAGTTGCGCCACGTTGGAGCAGCCGGAGCAGGAATACACCAGAGGCAGGCGGGGAGTCTTGGTCATGGCGTTCTCCTGTTCGGGTGCGAGTCCAGGGCAGTATGTTGCCGACCTCGCCTGCCTGCTTTGACGGCTATCAAGAACGCTGCGGCAATGTGCCGCGTTCACTCCTGATAGGCGGCCAGACCCTGGCTGTCGAGGATCTCGATGCGTCGACGCTGGACGTTGATCATTCCTGATTCGATCAGCCGATGCAGGATGCGTGAGAAGGTCTCCGGCTGGATACCGAGTTTGGAAGCGATCAGGCGCTTGGGCACGTCGAGGGTGACCACACCGCTCTCGCCTTCCTGAGCCTGGTATAGAAAGCGCACCACTCGGTGACTGGCGTTGGCCAGCGTCAGGGTATCGATTTCGTTGAGGCGTTGGTGCAGGCGAATGCTCAGGGTGGCGAGGATGTCCAGGCAGATGCTCGGATGTTCTTCGAGCATGCGTCGGTAGTGCGAGCCGTGCAGGCTGGCGACCAGGCTGGCCTTGAGCGCCGTGGCGCTGACCGGGTAGTTGGGCGTACCGGTGAACAGCAGGGCTTCGGCGAAGGACTCGCCGCTGCGGATGATTTCCACCAGTTTTTCCTGACCGTCGCACACCACACGATGCAGTTTCACCTGGCCGCTGAACAGAAAGTAGAACCGATCAGCCTTGTCACCCTGATGGAACAGCACAGTGCTGGCGGGCAGGCGACGGAGATTGGCCGAAGCGCAGACTTCCTGCATCGCAGCCTCGGGAAGCCGGCTGAACAGGTGGTGGCGGCGCAGCTCCGCAACAAGAGATGTTTCGGTGAGCATGGTTTCTCCCTCCCGGCGCGAGTCCAGGATTGTTCGAGGCTGCATCCTAAAAGGCCCGGCGCCCATTGCTCCTTGACCGCTGACAAGATTGCTTGCCGAAATGACCGGACTCCCGGTTTGAAAATGCCTGGTGCGAATTGACCATGGTCAATTCGCACCGAGGCATGATCTTCTAATGTGCACAGCATATTGTGGTTTTTTAGTTTAATTAATCTATATGTAGTGCATTGGAGGGTCTGATGAACGAAGTCGCCGAACTGCATCAACCGGTCTCGCTGCGCAAGCGCGATGGACGGCTGGTGGCTTTCGAGCTGGGCAAGATCGTGCAGGCGATCAAGGCGGCGGGACATGCCACCGGTGAATTCGATGCCGAAACGGCACAGGCGCTGGCTGCCCGGGTAGTGCTGCGGTTGCCGCAGCGGGTGGTGCAGATCGAGCAGGCGCAGGACGCCGTCGAACGGGGGCTGATGGAGGCTGGCCACTACGCCACCGCGCGTGCCTACATCGTCTATCGCGAGCGCCATGGGCGTTTGCGCCGCGACCGCAAGGCCATCGTCGATGTCGCCTCCTCGATGAACGAGTACCTCTCCCGCGAGGACTGGCGCGTGCGGGCCAACGCCAACCAGGGCTATTCGCTGGGCGGGCTGATTCTCAACGTGTCCGGCAAGGTCACCGCCAACTACTGGCTGGACGAGGTCTACAGCCCCGAGATCGGCACCGCGCATCGCGAGGCGGACCTGCACATCCACGACCTCGACATGCTGGCCGGCTACTGCGCCGGCTGGTCGCTGCGTTCGCTGCTCAACGAGGGCTTCAACGGCATTCCCGGACGGGTCGAGGCGGGGCCGCCGAAGCATCTGTCCAGCGCGCTGGGGCAGATGGTCAATTTCCTCGGTACGCTGCAGAACGAGTGGGCCGGCGCCCAGGCGTTCAGCTCCTTCGATACCTACCTGGCACCTTTCGTGCGCAAGGACAACCTGAGCTATGGCGAAATCCGCCAGGCCATCCAGGAGTTCATCTACAACCTCAACGTGCCGTCGCGCTGGGGTACGCAGACGCCCTTCACCAACCTGACCTTCGACTGGGTCTGCCCGGAGGACCTGCGCGAGCAGATTCCCTACATCGGCGGTGAGGAGATGCCCTTCGCCTATGGCGAGCTGCAGGCGGAGATGGAACTGATCAACCGCGCCTATATAGAAGTCATGCAGGCCGGCGATGGCCTGGGCCGGGTGTTCACCTTCCCGATTCCGACCTACAACATCACCCACGACTTTCCCTGGGACAGCGAAAACGCCGACCGCCTGTTCGAGATGACGGCGCGCTACGGCCTGCCGTACTTCCAGAACTTCCTCAACTCGGACATGCAGCCCAACCAGGTGCGTTCCATGTGCTGCCGCCTGCAGCTGGACGTGCGCGAGCTGCTCAAGCGTGGCGGCGGTTTGTTCGGCTCCGCCGAGCAGACCGGCTCGCTCGGCGTGGTGACCATCAACTGCGCGCGCCTGGGCTACCTGCATCAGGGCGATCGCCGCGGCTTGTACGAACACCTCGATGCACTGCTGGAAATGGCCAAGGAAAGCCTCGAGGTCAAGCGCAAGGTCATCCAGCATCACATGGATGCCGGACTGTATCCCTACACCAAGCGCTACCTGGGCACGCTGCGCAACCACTTCTCGACCATTGGCGTGAACGGTCTGCACGAGATGGTTCGCAACTTCAGCGAGGATGCCGAGGGCCTGCATACGGCTGCGGGCAGGGCGCTGGCCCTTGAACTGCTGGACCATGTGCGGGCGGTGCTGGTGCGCTTTCAGGAAGAAACCGGTCATCTCTACAACCTCGAAGCCACGCCGGCGGAAGGCACCACCTACCGGTTCGCCAAGGAAGATCGCAAGCGCTTTGCGGGCATCCTCCAGGCCGGCACCGACGAGGCGCCGTACTACACCAACTCCTCGCAGCTACCGGTGGGTTTTACCGACGATCCCTTCGAGGCGCTGGCGCTGCAGGATGAGCTACAGACCCGCTACACCGGCGGCACCGTATTGCACCTGTACATGGCCGAGCAGATTTCCTCGACACAGGCCTGCAAGAACCTGGTGCGCAAGGCGCTCGGGCGTTTCCGTCTGCCCTATCTGACGATCACGCCGACCTTTTCCATCTGCCCCGTGCACGGCTACCTGAGTGGCGAACACGAATTCTGTCCCAAGTGCGACGAAGCACTGCTGCAGAAACAGCAGAGTTGCTGCGCCTGAACCCTTTCCAACCCAACGGAGTGAGCACCATGAAGCAAACGATTCAACTACCCGAAGCCCAGCGCCAGCGCTGCGAGGTCTGGACCCGCGTCATGGGTTATCACCGCCCGGTCGCCGCGTTCAATCCCGGCAAGCAGTCCGAGCACCGCGAGCGGCAGCACTTCACCGAAGCCGCCGCGCAGGCAGCGGTTGCGTGATCGCGACGTTACGGGTCGGGGGGCTGGTCCCCCTGACCACACTGGATTTTCCCGATCACCTGGCCTGCGTGCTGTTCTGCCAGGGTTGTGGCTGGCGCTGTCGCTACTGTCACAATCCGCAGCTGATTCCGGCCTGCGGCGCGCAGGAAAGATCCTGGGAGGAAATTATCGACTTCCTCGAACAGCGCGTCGGCCTGCTCGAAGCGGTCGTCTTCAGCGGTGGTGAACCGACCCTGCAGCTGGCCTTGCCCGAGGCGATTGCCCAGGTGCGCGCCATGGGCTTCAAGATCGGCCTGCACAGCGCGGGGATCAAACCCAGGCTGTTTCGCCAGGTATTGCCGCTGGTGGACTGGGTGGGTTTCGACATCAAGGCCCTGCCGGAGCACAGCACGCTGATCACCGGTGTGGAGGGAAGCGGCCAGGCCAACTGGAAAAGCCTCGAGCATCTGCTCGACAGCGGCGTCGCCCATGAATGCCGCACCACCGTGCACTGGCACCTGTTCGATGCCGATCGGCTCTGGCAGATGGCCCAGCGCCTGCGCAGGCAAGGCGTCGAGCGCTTCGTCGTGCAATGCGTGCGCACCGCCCGGATGCTCGACGAGAGCCTGCCGGACAGCCGCGCCCCCCATGATCAGCTGCGTCTGTGGGAGCGCATGGGCAAGCTGTTTCCATCATTCGTATTGCGCGGTTGAGCAGGGCATGGCTCGATCCCGCGAACCTCAGCTCCAGCCCCAGAACTGCAGATACCAACCATAGCCGACGACCGCGCTGCCCAGGCCCACACAGGCAAGGGCGGTCAGTCGGCGCAGGCCGTTGGCGCCGTGGCGGCTGATCACCTGCCAGGCCAGGTAGAGGCTCCAGGCCACCGCACCGGCCAGCATCAGCGCTCGGGTTGGCTGCGCCCAGGCGAGGATGAAACCTTCATAACGCAACAGCTTGATGGTCGTCGCCGAGAGGCCGAGAAACAGCCCGGCCCCGCCGAGTGGCGTCAAGGTCAGCGCCAGGTGGTGGAACAGGTTGTCGCCCCGGTTCATCAGGCGTACCGCGCCACGCAGCAGCAACCAGAGCGCGCCGCCGATCACCAGCGAACTGGCGCCGATATAGCTCAGGATCGCCGCGCCATCGAGCCAGCTGAAGGCATCGTTGGCCTGCGGATAGTGCGTCAGCAGCCACCAGGGCGCGTTGGCTTCGAGCGGCCAGAAGATATCGCGATCCACCAGCCATTCGGCGGCGGTCTGCTTGAGCGTGATGAACCAGGGGCTGACCGTCCACTGGAAGGCGCCCATCGCCAGGCCGATCATGCCGAACAGCAGCAAGGTACTGTCCCAATGGCCCTGTTGCGATTGCCCGCCGACGATAAGGATTTCCTCATTGGGCGAACGAGCGGCGAGGGCGACGGCACCACGCTGGCCGCTGCAGCGACCGCAGGCGTGGCAGTCGCTGTTGCCCTGCATGCGGCGGATGTCGATCAGCGGCGCGCAGTTGGGTGTGGGCAGGTGCGGCCCCTGATTGGCCTGCCAGCGCTCCTCGTCCACCTTGTAGTGGACCGGCGCCAGGCGCGCGAGCAGGCTGAACACGCCGCTCACCGGGCACAGGTGCCGGCACCAGACGCGCTTGCCACGTCCGTAGAGGAAGCCCACCAGCATCGCGGCCACGGTCGAGCCGCCGAGAATCAGCGCCGCGGCCCGGCCATAGTCGTACACGCTGATCAGCTGGCCATAGACGGTGGTCAGAATGAAGGCGACGGTCGGCCAGCCGCTCCAGCGAATCCAGCGCGGCGTACCCTTGTTCAGCCCGCGCCAGCTGATCCATTCGCTGAGCGAGCCCTCCGGGCAGAGCACGCCGCACCAGAGGCGACCGAAGAACACCATCGACAGCAGCACGAAGGGCCACCAGAGTCCCCAGAACAGGAACTGGGCGAACACCGTGATGTTGTCGAGCATGCGCGCCTCGGACGGCGGCAGTGAGAGGACGGCTGGCACCAGCAGCAGGATCAGATAAAAGCCGACTACCAGCCACTGGATCAGCCGGATGGCCTTGGCATGCTGGCGCAGCAGGTCACCGACGCGCGCCAGCCAGGGAGCGTTGGTGATCATGCGACGCGAGCCTCCAGACGAGCCTCCGGTTTCGCTCGCAACCAGGCCCAGACGGCCAGCCAGTACAGCCCCATCAGCGCCACGGCGGCCAGCGATGGCATGGCGCGGTAGCCGGTGAGCCCCGCGACGGTGCTGCCCAGGGGGCCGCCGTCATCGAGCAGGGCGGAGGTGTCCCAGAGCGGATCGCCGAAGAGGCTGTAGAACACTTCCGGAATGTCCATGCCCATCAACTGGCCGCTGAAGCGGTCGAGCCCGGCCATGAGCAGGGCCGCGCCGAGCAGCAGCAACAGGGCTTCGCTGACCTTGAAGAAACGCTTCCAGGAAAACAGCCGGCTGCCGGCTTGCAGTGCGGCGTAGCTGAGCAGCGCGAGGACGAAGCCAAGCACGCCGCCGATGGCGAAACCGATCAGGTCCGTGCCTTGCTGCTGATGGCCGATGCCATAGAGAAACACCACCGTCTCGCTCCCTTCGCGGGCCACGGCGAGCATAGCCAGCACCAGCAGGCCGATGCCGCTGCCCTGGCTCAGGTGTGCGCTGGCGTTGTCGATCAGGCTGCGCTTGAGGTCGCGCCCGTGGTGGTGCATCCAGCCGACCATCTGCAGGATCAGCAGGCTGGCCACCAGCAGCATGGCGCACTGGAACCATTCGCCCGCCGGGCCGGCCAGCCAGTCGCCAGCGCTGAGAATGCCCCAGGCCAGCAGCGTCGCCAGCCCAAGCCCGGCGGCCACGCCACCCCAGAGCATGCGCAACGCATGGCGATTATCCGGTTGCTGGCTCAGCCAGGCGTGCAGAATGCCGATGACCAGCAGGGCCTCGACGCTTTCGCGCCAGACGATGAACATGGATTGGCCCATGGCGCTTCTCCTGTCGGGTGGCCTGATGGCGGGCTCGGTTTCGCTATCGAGGCCGCAGCCGTGCAGGCCACAGGGACTACTTGGCGATGATTTCCCCTTCGGGAAGATCCATGTGGAACTCGTCGAAGAAGGGATAGCGGCCCGGTTTCAGCGGGTGAATCACGACGAACGAGGTGACGCCGGCGGAGAGGACCTTTTCCACTCGCAGCGGCGTGCTCTCGAACTCGGTGGGGCCGCTGCCGGCGTTGTTGATGATGATCTTGAAGCGCTGACGGGCCGGCACCTCCAGGGTCGCCGGCTCGAAATGGCCGTCGCGGATGGTCAGCTCGTAAGTGGGCAGGCCAGCCTGGGCGCCGCCGGCAAAGCCGACGACGAACAGGGGCAGCAGGTGCAACAGGGCGCGTCGCATGGCTGGCCTCCGGCTCAATAGCCGCCTTTCTTGCCGATGCCGGCGTAGGTGAACTCGTAGTTCAGCTCGCAGCGTTCGAACCAGGGCGCGACGCCGGTTTCCTTGTCGACATGACGACCGAACATGGCGTGATCGCCACCCGGCGGCAGGATGGTGAAGGTCAGCTGGTACTTGCCGGGGCCCATCAGCTTGACGTTGTCGCCGTAATGCGGGCCGTCGTTGGCCACCATCGGGTGGAAGTCGCCTTCGATCTTCTCGTCCGAGCCTTTCTTGCTCAGCGAATATTTGATGTTCAGGTAGGGCACGAAGCTGCCTTCCTGCCAGCCGTTGCGGTTGTCTTCGGTGGCGGCGATGTCGGCTTCCAGATGGATGTCGGATTCGGCTGTGGCGCGCATCATGCCAGCCGGCTCCATCTCCACCGGCTGCAGGTACACTGCGCCGACTTCCATGCCGCCGCATTGCTGTGGTTCACCGATGGGATATTCCTTGGCCTGGGCGAGGGGCGTCAGCATCAGCGATGCGATGGCGAGGGTAACGGGAATACGCATGTAGCCTCCGTAAGGAGCGTTATGAATGACGAAGCAAGACTCGCATCCGCAAGGGTTAACGATAATGATTCGCGTCAATTCTGACGGAAATACTTTGTTACGTATAGGGCGGGTCTGCTCTGAGGTGAAGGCTCGGCAGGCTCAAGCGTGCGGATGAAAAGGGCTACGAGCATCCCGCTGCGTTAAGTTGTCACACCCTTGCGAGCCGGTTCATCAGACCGCGCGGCGGCGTTCAGGAAAGCGCCGCGAGCGGAAATGAGCTGTGTGTCGAGCTGGCTCGCGGCCTACCATATGTATTTTTCAATCAGGGAAGCCCATGCCTCAAACCGCTGTGCTGGACGCCCGCACCGCCCGGGTGCTGCCGTGGCTGGTCGCCATCGCGTTCTTCATGCAAACCCTCGACGGCACCATTCTCAACACGGCCCTGCCGGCCATGGCGCGGGATCTGGCCGAGGATCCGCTGCGCATGCAGGGCGTGGTCATCGCTTACATGCTGACCGTGGCGTTGCTGATCCCGGCGTCGGGATGGCTGGCGGACCGCTTCGGCACGCGGCGTATCTTCTTTTCCGCCATCGTGCTGTTCACCCTCGGTTCGCTGTTCTGCGCGATGTCCACCAGCTTCAACCAGTTGGTGATCTCGCGTGTGATACAGGGCATGGGTGGGGCGCTGATGCTGCCGGTGGGGCGTCTGGTGGTGCTGCGTGCCTATCCGCGCAGCGAGTTCGTGCGGGTGATGACCTTTATCGCGTTGCCTGGCATGGTCGGCCCGCTGATCGGTCCGACACTGGGTGGCTGGCTGGTCGAGTATGCGTCCTGGCACTGGATATTCCTGATCAACCTGCCGGTGGGGCTGCTGGGCGGCATCGCGGCGTTTCGCTTCATGCCCGACCTGAAAAGCGCCGAGCGGATACGCTTCGATACCTTCGGTTTCATCCTGTTCGGGGCGGCGATGGTGCTGATCACCATCGCGCTGGAAGGTCTGGGCGAAATGCATATGCCGCATGCCCGCGTGCTGCTTCTGATCGTCATCGGCCTTGCCTGTCTGACCGCCTACTGGCTGCGTGCCGGGCATATCGAAAAACCGCTGTTCAGTCCTTCGCTGTTCCGTACCCGCAGTTTCGCCGTAGGCATCTTCGGCAATCTGTTCGCTCGGCTGGGCAGTGGCGCGCTGCCCTTCCTGCTGCCGCTGTTGCTACAGGTGGCGCTGGGCTATTCGCCGGCGCAGGCGGGGATGATGATGATTCCGCTGGCGCTTGGCGCCATGCTGATCAAGCCGCTGGCCAAGCCGCTGATCGATCGCCTCGGCTACCGGCGCATCCTCATTGGCAACACCTTGCTGCTGGGTGGCCTCATCGCCAGCCTGGCCACCATCGATGCCGCTACGCCCACGCTGCTGTTGCTGCTGCACCTGAGCCTGATCGGCATGGTCAACTCGATGCAGTTCACGGCGATGAACACCGTTACCCTGGTCGGGCTCAGCTATCAGGACGCCAGCAGCGGCAACAGCCTGCTGTCGGTGGTGGTGCAGCTGTCCATGAGTCTCGGCGTCGCTGCCGCCGGGGCCTTGCTGGGCGGCTTTACCCTTCCCGGTAGCGATGGCGAGGCCGTGCTGCAGGCCTTCCAGATGACCTTTCTGTGTATCGGCGGCATGTCGATGCTGGCCGCCGCGCTGTTCTTTCAACTGGACAGCAAGCAGAAGATGGCTGCTCGGCTTGTGGACCTGGAATAAGAGACGCCTGTCTTTCGAGCGCACATGTGTCGAGGAGAGTCTGGAGTGGCGACTCCGCAGGCTGTTGCATCTGTCCCTGCAAGGCGTTACTACTGCGCGTCGTTTTTTGGCTGGATGATGTGCTGATGAGTCCGACGAAGAAGCCATGGGTGCTGGGTTTGACCGGCGGTATCGGCAGCGGCAAGAGTGCGGTGGCCGAGGCGTTCGGCGAGCTCGGCGTGCACTGGGTGGATGCCGACCATGCGGCGCGCTGGGTCGTCGAACCCGGCAGGCCGGCGTTGGGGCTGATTGCGCAGCGCTTCGGTGAGAGCGTCCTCGCGTCGGATGGAAGCCTGGATCGGGCGGTGTTGCGCGGGCTGGTTTTCGAGGACCCGGAGCAGCGCAAGTGGCTCGAGCAGTTGCTGCATCCGCTGATTCGTCAGGAGATTGCCGAGCATCTGGCCAGGGCGCAGTCGCCCTATGCGATCATGGTTTCGCCGCTGCTGATCGAGTCCGGTCAATACCGCCAGGCCGACCGTGTGCTGGTGGTCGATGTGCCCGAGGCGCTGCAGCTGCAGCGTGCCGCCCGGCGCGATCAGGCCAGCGAAGAGCAGATTCGTGCCATCCTCAAGGCTCAGGCCAGTCGCGAAGAGCGCCTGCGTCATGCCGATGACGTGCTGCTCAATGATAGTGACATGAGCTGGCTGAAGGCTGAGGTCGAGCGCCTGCACAATTTCTATCTGACGCTGCGAGGAGGTCAGGAATGAGTACTGCCGTAGTTGAATGTCCAACCTGTCGTGCGCCGGTGGAGTGGGGGCCGCAGAGCCCGAACCGGCCTTTCTGCTCGGATCGCTGCAAGCTGATCGACCTGGGCGCCTGGGCTTCGGAGGAGCACGTGATCCCCGGCGACGAGCTGGAAGACGATGTGTTCTCGGGCGATGTGCCGCCACGCCGGCATTGACGGCCTGCCAAAGGTGTTTCTGCCGTATGGGCGAGTTGGCGGTAAGCATCGCCAGCTCGCTGATTCCTACTCATCATTCCAGGGCGGCGCCTGCAGGTAACGGCTTCGATTGAAGTTTTCCACCCAGTCCGGGTAGAACACGACCAGTGCGCTGACTACGGTGCCGTTGATGAAGGCTTCGGGAAACATCAGCAGCCAGATGAAGCCGGCGAAGTCATCGAGCCAGGGGGGCATCGGGTAGCGTCCATCGAACAGCAGGATGCCGAGTCCGGCCAGAATGCAGAACAGCGCTGCCAGACCTGCGGCGAAGAAGCCCGAAAAGAATATATAGATGAACAGATTGCGTGGCTGCAGGCGCTCGACCAGCAGTGCGCACAGATAGGTGACGCCAACCGGGATCAATACCAGCAGCACCCCATTGAGGCCCAGCGCGCTTGGCTGCTGATGGCCGATCAGGGTCAGGCCGACCTGGGCGATAAAGGCGGCGAGGATTGCCAGGGGCCAGTCCAGCAGCAGGGTCACCGCCGTCAGGCCGATGAAGTGTACCGACAGCCCGGAATCGAAATCCCGGCGGACCAGCCAGAGCAGGAAGATCGCCAGCATCGCGCCGCACATCAGGTGCTGGCGGCGGGTATCGCTGAAAAGCTCCACCCAGGGTGCTCGCATGCATGCCCAGGCCAGCCCGGCTGCATAGAGCAGCCAGCCCAGAAAGAGGCTGGACGGTGCGAGCAGTTCGGCGGCAATCATCCTTGTTTCTCCTCGTCGCGGAGCTTTATCGATAGTGGACGGATCATAAGTGGTGCAATTGTGACCGATCGTGCGGGAACTGGTTCGTGCGAGGAAAGCTGCTGCTGGGGATAGAAAACCGTCGGGGCGATGGTATTTGTGCGCTGCTGTCATGTTCTGGCGTTGCGCAGGTCGAAGCTGCTTGCTATTTCGCTGGTAATCGGGATAATTCCGCAGCCTGTCGCTGGGGATGCCTAGCCCGCCGACACAAAACCAAGGCAGGGGATGCCTAGCCTGCCAAATCACTGCCGTAGCGGACGCGCTGACCCGAGCCCCCGATAGCGTCTGTTTCCGGCTGTCCTGGTCTTGCCAGGACGAGCACCATTCAGTAAGATTCGCCGTCTTATTTTCAGGGCGGCCCCTGAGGCTATAACGAATGAAGACTTTTACTGCTAAACCGGAAACCGTCAAGCGCGACTGGTTCGTCGTCGACGCTGCCGGCCAGACCCTGGGTCGTCTGGCAACCGAGATCGCTAGCCGCCTGCGTGGCAAGCACAAGGCGGAATACACCCCTCACGTCGATACCGGCGACTACATCGTCGTTATCAATGCCGAGCAAGTGCGTGTTACCGGTGCCAAGACCACCGACAAGATGTACTACTCCCACTCCGGTTTCCCGGGTGGCATCAAGTCGATCAACTTCGAGAAGCTGATCGCCAAGGCGCCAGAACGTGTGATCGAGACCGCGGTAAAAGGCATGCTGCCGAAGAATCCGCTGGGTCGCGACATGTATCGTAAGCTGAAGGTGTACAAGGGTGCCAGCCATCCGCATACCGCTCAGCAGCCCCAAGAACTGAAGATTTAACGGAATAGTTCACTATGTCGGCGACTCAAAATTACGGCACTGGCCGTCGCAAGACTGCAACCGCGCGCGTCTTTCTGCGCCCCGGTACTGGCAAGATTTCCATCAACAACCGCGAGTTGGACAACTTCTTCGGGCGTGAAACCGCTCGCATGGTCGTTCGTCAGCCGCTGGAGCTGACCGAGACTGTCGAGAAGTTCGATATCTACGTTACCGTCCTGGGCGGTGGTGTAAGTGGTCAGGCTGGCGCTATTCGCCACGGCATTACCCGTGCACTGATGGATTATGACGAGACTCTTCGTCCTGCTCTGCGCAAGGCTGGCTTCGTTACTCGCGATGCTCGCGAAGTAGAGCGTAAGAAGATCGGTCTGCGTAAGGCGCGCAAGCGTCCGCAGTACTCGAAGCGCTAATTCAGGCTTCCAAGAAAAGCGCCCAGTTTCGCAAGAATCTGGGCGCTTTTTTTATGGGTGATTTTTTCTCCTGCGACAGTGTGTCGCGTGCGTGGGGTCCCGGTTTTAGGGGCTTGCAGCTGAGGTGTGACGGCTTATTGCCTTGTCATGCGAGGGGGTTTTCTTTACCATTTGGCGAATTTTTTCGCGGCCTAGTTTTTCGGTAGACGCACGTAGTAGACGCCTGCTTTCGGTAGGCCATAAGAAACTGATGGGAGACGACTGAATGAGCAATGACGGCGTGAATGCTGGCCGGCGTCGCTTCCTGGTAGCCGCTACTTCGGTAGTGGGTGCTGCAGGAGCGGTGGGAGCCGCGGTCCCGTTTGTGGGATCGTGGTTCCCAAGTGCCAAGGCCAAGGCGGCCGGAGCACCGGTTAAGGTGAATATCAGCAAGGTCGAGCCGGGCCAGCAAATGGTCGCCGAGTGGCGCGGACAGCCGGTATTCATCCTGCGCCGTACCGAGGAGGCGCTTGCCAATCTGGGCAAGCTCACCGATACGGTTGCCGATCCGAACTCCGAAGCGTCCGAGCAGCCGACCTATGTCGATCCTCAGGTTCGTTCGATCAAGCCGGAGCTGCTGATCGTGGTCGGGCTCTGCACGCACCTTGGTTGCGCTCCGTCTTTCCGGCCGGAAGTGGCGGCGCCTGATCTGGGTGCCGATTGGCTTGGTGGCTATTTCTGCCCCTGCCATGGTTCGAAATATGACATGGCTGGCCGCGTCTACAAGGGGCAGCCTGCACCCTTGAACCTGCCGGTTCCCCCTCATTCGTACGAGACTGACGCTGTAGTCGTCATCGGCGTGGATCAGGAGAGCGCGTGATGAGCAAGTTCATGGAATGGGTTGATGCGCGCTTCCCCGCGACCAAGATGTGGGAAGACCATCTCAGCAAGTATTACGCACCGAAGAACTTCAACGTCCTGTACTTCTTCGGCTCCCTGGCCTTGCTGGTACTGGTCAACCAGATTCTCACCGGTATCTGGCTGACGATGAGCTTCGAGCCGTCTGCAGAAGGCGCCTTCGCTTCTGTCGAATACATCATGCGTGATGTCGAGTACGGCTGGATCCTGCGTTATCTACACTCCACCGGTGCTTCGGCGTTCTTCGTCGTGGTGTACCTGCACATGTTCCGCGGCATTCTCTATGGCTCCTATCAGAAGCCGCGCGAGCTGGTGTGGATCTTCGGCATGATGATCTACCTGGCCCTCATGGCCGAAGCCTTCATGGGCTACCTGCTGCCTTGGGGGCAGATGTCCTACTGGGGCGCCCAGGTGATCATTTCGCTGTTCGGCGCCATCCCGGTGATCGGCGACGACCTGACCCAGTGGATCCGTGGTGACTACCTGATCTCCGGCATCACCTTGAACCGCTTCTTCGCGCTGCATGTCATCGCGTTGCCGATCGTGATTCTCGGTCTGGTCGTGCTGCACATTCTGGCGTTGCATGAAGTGGGTTCGAACAACCCGCTGGGCGTCGATATCAAGAAGAACAAGGATGAAGCGGGCGTGCCCCTGGACGGCATTCCGTTCCATCCCTACTACACCGTCAAGGACATCGTCGGCGTAGTGGTCTTCCTGTTCGTCTTCTGTGCCGTCGTGTTCTTCTTCCCGGAGATGGGTGGTTACTTCCTGGAGAAACCGAACTTCGAGCCGGCGAACGCGTTCAAGACGCCGGAACACATCGCGCCGGTCTGGTACTTCACGCCTTACTACGCGATTCTGCGCGCCGTTCCCGACAAGCTCATGGGTGTGATCGCCATGGGTGCCGCGATCGCCGTGCTGTTCGTGCTGCCCTGGCTGGACCGCAGTCCGGTCAAGTCCATGAAGTACAAGGGCTGGATGAGCAAGGTCGCACTGATCCTGTTCTGCATCTCGTTCATCATCCTCGGCGTGCTGGGTGTGCTCTCTCCGACTCCTGAGCGGACCCTGGTATCGCGGATCTGTACGATCATCTACTTCGCGTACTTCATCCTGATGCCGTTCTACACCAAGCTCGAGAAGACCAAAGTAGTTCCGCAAAGGGTGGATGGCTGATGAAAAAGCAATTTGCTGCATTGATTCTTGCATTGGTGCCGGCATTCGGTTTTGCCGCTGCCCCCAGTGTCGTTCTGGACAAGGTCGAGATCGATCTGACCGACAAGGCGGCCATGCAGGATGGTCTGAAGACCTTCGCCAACTACTGCATGGGCTGTCATAGCGCGCAGTATCAGCGCTACGAGCGTGTGGCCACCGATCTGGGCATTCCTGAAGATGTCATGATGGACAACATCGTCTTCAACGATGCCAAGTTTGGCGACCACATGAAGACCGGTATGTCGCCTGATGACGCCAAGGTCTGGTTCGGCGCGGCTCCACCGGATCTGACGCTGGTTGCGCGCGTGCGTGGCAACGACTGGCTGTATTCCTACATGCGCGGCTTCTATGTGGATCCGGCGCGTCCCTACGGTTACAACAACACGGTATTCCCGAGCGTAGGCATGCCCCACGTGTTGGCGCCGCTGCAGGGTCGTCAGGTTCTGCCAAGCGCGCTGCCTGAAGGCGAGTCGGTAGCCTGCAAGCAGGTCCAGGTCGTCGAGAAGGGCCGCAAGCAGTTCGATCCGCTGACCGGCACGCCGATCACTCATGAGGATTGCGGGCAACTGACAGTCGTTCCCGGTACTGGCGAGCTGACCGAGGCGGAGTACGACGAGAAGATCAAGAACCTGGTGACCTTCCTGGCCTACTCGGCCAATCCGGTCAAGCTGGAAAGCCAGCGCATCGGCACCTATGTGTTGCTGTTCCTGGCGGTCTTCTTCGTGTTCGCCTATCTGCTCAAGCGCGAGTACTGGAAAGACGTTCACTGATCCTCCGCTGTTCTGCTACAACCCTGCGCGCGCCCTATTGGGCGCGCGCGCTTTTCTGCATTCATGAAATCCCATCAGGAGGGCGCTATGGCTGCGACCAATCGACTGGTCTGCTATTCCGATCCCGCCAATCATTATTCGCATCGGGTGCGCTACGTGCTTGCCGAGAAGGGTGTAAACGTCGAGATAGTCGATGTCGACCCTGCTCACTGCCCGGTCAGGTTGAGTGAAGTGAACCCTTACGCCAGTGTTCCGACACTGGTGGATCGTGACCTTGCGCTATATGAGCCAGGCGTGATCAGCGAATATCTGGAAGAGCGCTATCCACATCCGCCGTTGCTTCCGGTCTATCCGGTGGCAAGGGCCAATACCCGGCTTCTGGTGCATCGAATTCAGCGTGACTGGTGTGCGCTGGTGGATCTCGTGACTGATCGGCGAACCACCGAGAAGGCGCGGGAGCAGGCGCGCAAGGAGTTGCGTGAAAGCCTCACGGGGGTTTCGCCAATCTTTTCCGAGAAAGCCTATTTCATGAGCGACGAGATCAGCCTGGTGGATTGTTGCCTGTTGCCGATCCTCTGGCGTTTGCCCGCGCTCGGGATAGAGTTGCCCAAGGCGGCCAAGCCGCTGCTCGACTATATGGAAGTAAACTTTGCCCGTGAGGCCTTTCAGGCCAGTCTATCGACCGTTGAACGCAGCATGCGCTAGCAGGTAGTGTTTCAAGGGTCTGCCAAGAGAGGTTGCTATGAATTCAAGTCGTCCCTATCTGGTCCGGGCGCTGTACGAGTGGATCGTCGATAACGATTGCACGCCGCATCTGCTGGTCGATGTCGAGTATCCCGGTGTCCAGGTGCCCGCAGGCTTCGCCAGTGATGGGCAGATCGTGCTGAACGTTGCGCCCAGTGCCGTGCGTCATCTGCAGATGGACAATGCCGCGATCAGTTTCGAGAGTCGTTTCGGTGGCGTTCCGCACAGCCTGCATGTGCCGGCTGCTGCGGTAATGGCGATCTATGCGCGGGAAAACGGGCAGGGGATGGTGTTCGAGATCGAGCCGCCCAGTGACGATACGCCAGACGATGGCGCTTCCGCACCGGATGCTGGCGTTGCGCCTCGCCCGGCTTCGGCGGGGCGGCCCAGTCTGAAGGTCGTCAAATAAGCCGCGGCACGTAGGTCGGGTCATGCTTCACCGACCCGACGAGCGGAGGTGGGGTCAGAGGAAAGCTTGGCACGGGCTTGGGTAAAGCACTCCCTGACTCTGTCCGACTTTCCGCTAATCGATATATTCGAACAGCTTGACGATGCGCTGCACACCGGAGACGCCCTGGACCACGCTTGTCGCACGGTTGCCTTCCTGGCGGGTAACGAGGCCCAGCAGGTAGACGATGCCGTTTTCAGTGATCACCTTGATGCGCGAGCCCGGAATGTCCTGATTGGCCAGCATCTGGGTTTTTATCTTGGTCGTGAGCCAGGAATCGTTGCTGCGGGCCAGGGCGGATGAGGGCTGCAGTACCTGTATTTCGTTGTGCACGCGCTTGACGCGCTGGACCGAGCCTGCCGCCTGTTCGGCGGTCTGCTTCAGTTCGCTGCGAGGTGTCTGGCCGGCGAGCAGTACGACGCCGTTGTAGCTGGCCACGACGATATGCGAGCCTTTATCCAGATCAGGGTGGGCTTTGGCGATGTTCACTGCGGCCTTGGTTTCGATCAGCGAATCATCGATCTTGCTGCCGATGGTGCGGGTGCCCCGGTTGTCATCGATCGGGGTGTCGCGTGTGGCGGTCAGAACCGAACTGCAGCCGGTGGCGACAATGCACAGGGCGAGTACGAGCAGATGGGGGCGGAGCGGATTCATTCTTCACTCCCGAACAGTTGGTTGTCGATCAGGTCGCACAGGCAGTGAATGACGAGCAGGTGCACTTCCTGAATGCGCGCAGTGGCCTTGGCTGGCACGCGAATCTCGACATCTTCCGGCAACAGCAGCGAGGCCATGCCGCCGCCATCGCGGCCTGTGAGGGCAACGACCAGCATTTCGCGGTCATGGGCTGCCTGGATTGCCTGAATCACGTTGGCGGAGTTGCCGCTGGTGGAAATTGCCAGCAGTACATCACCCGGCTGGCCGAGTGCACGGATCTGCTTTGAAAAGACTTCGTTGTAGCTGTAGTCGTTGGCGATGGAGGTCAGCGTGGAGCTGTCGGTTGTCAGGGCTATCGCCGGAAGACTGGGGCGCTCGCGCTCGAAGCGGTTGAGCAGTTCGGAGGAGAAGTGCTGGGCATCGCCAGCCGAGCCCCCGTTGCCGCAGGTGAGTATCTTGCCTTCGCTGAGCAGTGTATTGACCATCACCTGTCCGGCCTGCTCGATGCTTGGGGCGAGTACGTTCATCGCCTGCTGCTTGGTTTCGATACTGGCCTGAAAAAGCTGACGTATACGGGATTGCATATCCATCGATGTGTTGACCTTCAAGTGTCGGGCTGTGCGTATGGCCATGGCGGAAACGAGTTGCTCCGGCGCTAAAACTATCCAACAGCCTGTCAGGCATCGAACGCGTTGCGGAGCCAGTTGGGTGTCGCTGTGTTGCTGACCGCTTCGATTGCGATGACATCGAAGCGGCACGGGTATCCGGACCAGCGACTTTCCTTCTGCAGGAACAGCTGAGCCGCACGGATCAACTTCTGCTGTTTGCGCCGGTCGATGCTTTCCAGGGCGCCACCCCAGGCGCTGTGGCGTCTGTAGCGAACTTCGATGAATACTACTGTATCGCCATCGAGCATGACTAGATCAAGCTCGCCGCAGCGGCACAGCCAGTTGCGCTGCAGCAGGCGCAGGCCCTGCTGTTCCAGATGGCGCAGCGCGCGGTCTTCGGCCTGGCGTCCGCTGGTCTGTTTGTCAGTGCTGGTCAAGCAGCGTGTTCCCGAGGGGCTGGACCGTGCCGTCGCGGAATTCGGCCCATGGCAGGCGGCGTTCGATGCGTTGACCGGGGGTCAGGCTGAGCGTGCCGGAGTATCCGTCCAGCTGCGTCTCCGGGAGTGCCAGCAACTGGTTCAGGCGTGGTGCCAGCAAGTAGGCGTCGGCGCCCATCGCGTAAAGCCGTCCGAGGCTGCCGCGAGCTTGCGGCCATTTGTTCTCGATCTGCTGGCGCAGGGGCAGTTGGGCGTCCAGCAGCCAAGGGGTTTCGGTGAAGCGGATGCCTTCAAGATCAAGGTACTGGCTGCGATTGTCCGTTGCGGCATGCAGGTGGGACGTGGCGTATACCGGGAGGTCGCCGGCGTACTGGAAGATCAGGGTGGGTTTGACCTGCTGGGCCTGCTGTGGGGTGGCGGCCAGGAACAGGAAGTCGACGTCCTGGCGGCGTGTGGGTTGTGCTTGCAGACTGCTGCTGGAGCCGCCTGTGCTGTTACGTACTTGCAGCATGTCGGCGATCTGGTTGGCGAGCGCGACGGGTTCGGCCAGGGGCTCGGCGGCAATCAGCGTGCCGCCCTGTTCCTGCCATTGCCGGCGAAAGGCATCCAGCACGCGATTGCCCCAGTCGCCGCGGGGCGTCAGGGCGATGGCGCGGCGATGGCCGTCGTCCCAGGCGCGGCGAGCGACCTCGCGGGCTTCGTCTTCGGCGGCCAGGCCGAACTGGAACAGTTGTGGCGGCTGTTTCTGGTCGGCATCGCTGTAGTTGAGTGCGAGCGTGGTAATCGGGAGCTGGTCACGGTCGGCGAGCTGCCGCACCAGGGTCTTGTCCAGCGGGCCAACCACCAGTTCCACGCCGGATGCAGCGGCCTGCTGATAGAAGGCGTCCATGGAGGTGATGCGTGTGCTGTCGAACAGCTCGATCTTCAGCTCCTGGCCTGCTTCCAGGTGGGCGGCAAGGAAGCCGTCGCGCAAGGCGCGTGAGACGCTGGCCAGTGGGCCGTCCATGGGTAGCAGAAGGGCGACGTGCGACAGCGGGCGATCAGCCAGTTCACGCAGTGTTACGAGGGCTTCTGGTAGCTGTAGCGCAGCCGGATGACTGGGGTTCTGCTGCACCCAGGTATCGATGGCCCGTTGCTGCTGGGGCAGTGTGCCGGACTGCTTCAGCATGGCTGCCAGCGACAGCCAGCCGGACAGATCCTGATCGGCCACAGGCTGCAGTTGGCTGGTCGGCAGGCCCGAGACCAGCGACCAGATTTTCTGATGGTTCTGCGTCGCGGCTTCCCCGCTCAGCAGGGGGGCGACAAAGGTTCGCTCGCGAGCGGCATCGAGGGGCTGCTCATTGGCTTCAAGTGCCTGCGCGCGCGTCAGCTGACTGCGAAGCTGCTGGTCGATGGGTAATTCCCCGAGGCGTTCGAAGGCCGGATGTTGCAGGGCCTGCAGTGCACGCTGCGGGTCGTTGTCGGCCAGTGCCAGCTCTGCGCTCAGAGTGCTTGCGAAAATCTGTTGGGCCGGCGGCAGCTGCTCGATTGCGACCTGTTCCAGAATCAGGCGGGCCTGGGCAGGGTTGCCCTGGCGAATACTCTGGTCGGCGGCGGAGAGGCGCAGCAAGGCGGCCCTGGCCGGATCGCTGGCATCGGCTTCCTCCAACATCTGCTGCGTCGAAGCCTGGGGCGTGCGAGGCAACTTACCCAATGTCGACTCGGGCGAACTGGCGCAGGCCGACAGGATGGCGGCAAGGCAGATGAAGAGAATCGGGCGTAAGCGAGCCATCATGTGATCATTCCTGGAAACACCGGCAAAGAACGTCTGATTGTACCCAAGCCCTGCCGGCACCGCGATGTTGTGGCCGTCAAACGAGCTACAATGCCCGTTTTCGTGATGTGAGGTACGCCCTGTGACTGCAGCAGATGCCGTGAATTCCACCGCGGGCGTGCTCTATGTCGTTGCCACGCCGATCGGAAATCTCGAAGACATCAGTGCGCGGGCGCTGCGCATACTGCGAGAGGTGGCGCTGATTGCAGCGGAAGATACCCGTCACTCGGCGCGATTGCTTCAGCACTTCGGCATTGGCACGCCGCTGGCGGCGTGCCATGAGCATAATGAGCGGGACGAGGGTGGCCGATTCATCGGGCGGCTGCTGGCTGGGGAAGATGTGGCGCTTGTTTCTGATGCCGGAACACCGCTGATTTCCGACCCTGGCTACCATCTGGTCAGGCAGGCGCGGGCGGCAGGCGTGCGTGTCGTGCCGGTGCCCGGCGCCTGTGCGCTGGTCGCGGCGCTTTCGGCGGCGGGTCTGCCATCCGATCGCTTCATCTTCGAGGGGTTCCTGCCGGCCAGGCAGGCGGCGCGTCGCGCGCGGCTGGAACACCTGCGCGAAGAGCCGCGAACCCTGATCTTCTACGAGGCGCCGCATC
This sequence comes from Stutzerimonas stutzeri, assembly GCF_013522825.1. Classification (GTDB taxonomy): domain Bacteria; phylum Pseudomonadota; class Gammaproteobacteria; order Pseudomonadales; family Pseudomonadaceae; genus Stutzerimonas; species Stutzerimonas stutzeri_AK. The sequence goes on along the minus strand of NZ_JAAMQZ010000001.1, from coordinate 53,456 downwards.
GCATTCTGGAATGCCTGCAGGACCTGGAAACTGTATTCGGTGAGGATCGGGCTGCGGTGCTTGGGCGCGAGCTGACCAAGACCTTCGAAACCCTCAAGGGATTGCCGCTGGCGCAGCTGCGCGCCTGGGTCGAGGCTGACAGCAATCAGCAGCGTGGCGAATGCGTGCTGGTGGTCGGTGGCTGGCAGGCGCCCGAGGGGGATGATGCGGTGGATGCCGACGCCCGGCGTGTGCTGCAGCTGCTTCTGGCGGAATTGCCACTCAAGCGCGCCGCCGCCGTTGCTGCCGAGATCACCGGCGTTCGCAAGAACCTGCTGTATCAGCTGGCTTTGCAGGAAAAGGGCTAGAGCTGATCGGAGGCGGGGCGATCACGCTATGGCGTTATGCTGCGATGGTCCTTCGATAAAAGCGCTGGGGGCTGGACGAAAAAACGCCATTTGCGCTCGAGCCTGGATCGCTTGTCGTTCAGCCTCCAGCTTTCCAGCGTTGTTTTCGGCCCTTTGAGCGTATAGCGCGATCGCTTGTGATCGGAGGATTTATCAGCTTGCGGGGCGGGGGCTGGCCAAGTACCCTAGCGCTCGGAGAGTCGATTGGACAGTCGCTGTCTCTTTTTGTTCCGCAAAAAGGGAGGGAGGAAAGTCCGGGCTCCATAGGGCGAAGTGCCAGGTAACGCCTGGGAGGCGCGAGCCTACGGAAAGTGCCACAGAAAATAACCGCCTAAGCGCTTCGGCGCCGGTAAGGGTGAAAAGGTGCGGTAAGAGCGCACCGCGCGGCTGGCAACAGTCCGTGGCTAGGTAAACCCCACTTGGAGCAAGACCAAATAGGGATCCATTGGCGTGGCCCGCGCTGGATCCGGGTAGGTTGCTAGAGGCAGTCAGTGATGGCTGTCGTAGAGGAATGGCTGTCCTCGACAGAACCCGGCTTACAGATCGACTCTCCGATTCACTTCCAGAATCCCCTCGTTTCTAGTCCAAAAAAGTATTGCTCTTGAGAAAGCACTTTAACTTCTGAGTGCAGGCTTTTGGTCTGCCTGAAAAAGTTGGTTTTCGCTCGTCTGCGATTTGGCGCCTGCCTCGTGATTGCCTCCTAAATTCCCGCCACATAAGGGTTTTTCCCCTGCGGCTCACCTTGACGGTGGGGCTGCTGCATTTCTATAGTGCGCATAAGTGGTGAAAAGTGGAATGAAGTGGATATTTATGGGTATGGATAGCTGATTTCAGGGGAAGCGCAGCCGTGTTTCGCGGAGCAAACGCAATAAGTCTCGATGCCAAGGGGCGGCTAGCCATGCCCAGCCGGTATCGTGACGAGCTCGTTTCGCGTTGTGATGGCCAGTTGATTGTCACTATCGATGCTGTCGATCCCTGCCTGTGTATCTACCCCCTGCCCGAGTGGGAGCAAATCGAAGCCAAGCTTCGCGAGTTGCCGTCGCTGCACGAAGAGAGCCGCCGCCTTCAGCGTCTGCTGATCGGCAATGCGGTGGACCTGGAAATGGATGGCAATGGCCGTGTACTGGTGCCGCCGCGTTTGCGCGAGCACGCAGGGCTGGACAAGCGGGCCATGCTGGTCGGCCAGCTGAACAAATTCAGTTTGTGGAACGAGGACGACTGGAACGCACAGGCAGATGCGGATCTGGCGGCCATCAAACAACCCGGTGCCTTGCCGGAAGCATTGCGTGAGCTAATCCTGTGAGCCAGACCAGCAGCTACAAGCATGTGACCGTGTTGCTCGACGAGGCCGTCGCGGCGCTCGCCGTGCGCGCGGGTGGTCGCTATCTGGACGGAACCTTCGGGCGGGGTGGGCATAGCCGGCTGCTCTTGCAGCAGCTTGGGTCTGATGGCCACTTGCTAGGGTTCGACAAGGACCCGTTGGCAATCGCTACGGGGCAAGCACTGGCGGCCGAAGATGGCCGCTTTGTCGTTGTGCAAAGAAGTTTCGCCGAACTGGGCGAAGAAATGGAGCAGCGGGGCTGGACGGGTACTCTTGACGGCATCCTGCTGGACCTTGGAGTGTCTTCGCCGCAGCTCGATGACCCTGAGCGAGGCTTCAGTTTTCTCAACGATGGCCCGCTCGACATGCGCATGAACCCTGATCACGGCATCAGTGCCGCCGAGTGGATCGCCAGCGCGCCCGAGGAAGAGATCGCCCGTGTTTTCAAGGACTACGGTGAAGAACGCTTCGCCAGACGCATGGCGCGTGCCGTGGTGCAGCGTCGGCTGGAAAAGCCCTTCGAGCGCACAGGAGATCTGGCGCAGGTGCTGACCGTCGCCAATCCCGCCTGGGAAAAGGGCAAGAATCCCGCGACACGCGCCTTTCAGGGCCTGCGTATCTTTATCAACAATGAACTGGGCGACCTGGAGCGTGGTCTCGACGCCGCCCTCGAAGCGCTTGCGGTGGGTGGCCGGCTGGTGGTGATCAGCTTCCATTCGCTGGAAGATCGCATCGTCAAGCAGTTCATGCGGCGCCATGCCAAGGGCGAGGCGGATACCCTGCCGCGCGATCTGCCGATCATTCCGGAAAAGTTCATCCCGCGCCTGAAGTTGCTCGGCAAGCCACAGTACGCTTCGGCCGAAGAAGTCAGGGCCAATCCCCGTTCACGCAGTGCAGTGATGCGTGTTGCGGAGAAATTGCGATGAGCCGCCTGGGTCGGGCGATGCCCGGCGGCAGCATGACGATGCTGGTGCTGTTCGTTGCCGTGCTGGTTTCGGCCATTTTGGTTGCTTACAGCGCGCACTGGAATCGCCAGTTGCTCAATGAGTTGTACGGCGAACTCAGCGCGCGTGACAAGGCGCAGGCCGAATGGGGGCGACTGATCCTCGAACAGAGCACCTGGACGGCCCATAGCCGCATCGAAGCGCTGGCCACTGAGCAACTGAAAATGCATGTCCCCGAAGCGGCTGATGTCAGGCTGGTGTCTCAGTGAGACTTCAGGGCGCGCTCTATCCGTGGCGTTTTCGTATCGTCCTGGCGTTGCTCGCGCTGATGGTGGGTGCCATCGCCTGGCGTATCGTCGATCTGCAGGTGCTCGATCAGGCATTTCTCAAGGGCCAGGGCGATGCGCGCAGCGTGCGGCATATCCCGATCCCGGCCCATCGCGGGCTGATCACCGACCGTCATGGCGAACCGTTGGCCGTCAGTACGCCGGTGACCACACTGTGGGGCAATCCGCGTGAATTGCAGGACGCCCAGGCTCGCTGGGACGAACTTGCCAGAGCGTTGGGCCAGGATGCAGGTGTGCTGAAGAAGCGCCTGCAGGAGCAGGCCGGGCGCGAATTCATCTACCTGGTGCGCGGCCTGACGCCGGAGCAGGGGCAGCGTGTGCTGGACCTGAACATTCCCGGTGTCTATGCCCAGGAAGAATTCCGTCGTTTCTATCCGGCTGGCGAAGTCGCTGCCCACGTGATCGGTTTTACCGATATCGATGATCGCGGGCGCGAAGGCATGGAGCTGGCCTATGAAGAATGGCTGGCTGGTGTACCCGGCAAGCGCCAGGTCCTCAAGGATCGTCGCGGTCGGCTGATCAAGGATGTGCAGGTGGTTCAGAATGCCAAGGCCGGCAAGGCCCTGGCACTGTCCATCGATCTGCGCCTGCAGTATCTGGCGCACAGCGAATTGCGCAATGTGGTGCAGGCATACGGCGCCAAGGCGGCGAGCCTGGTGATGGTCGACGTGCATACCGGCGAAGTGCTCGCCATGGCCAACCAGCCCACCTACAACCCCAACAACCGTCGCAACCTGCAGCCGGCGGCCATGCGCAACCGTGCGCTGATCGATGTGTTCGAGCCTGGTTCGACGGTCAAGCCGTTCAGCATTGCCGCGGCGCTTGGCACCGGCAAATACCAGCCGGAAACCGTGATCAATACCCTGCCGGGCTGGATGCGTATCGGGCGCTACACCATTCGCGACGTATCGCGCGGCGGCATGCTCAACCTGACCGGGATCCTGATGAAGTCGAGTAACGTCGGCATCAGCAAGATCGCCCTGGACATCGGCGCCGAGCCTGTCTACGCGGTGATGCAACAGGCGGGTTTCGGCCAATCCACCGGCCTCGGCTTTCCGGGCGAGCGTGTCGGCAACCTGCCCAATCATCGCAAGTGGCGTGACGCCGAAACCGCCTCCCTGGCCTATGGCTACGGCCTGTCGGTGACAGCCGTTCAGCTGGCCCACGCCTACGCCATGCTCGGAAACGACGGTCGCAACGTGCCGCTGTCGCTGCTGCGCCTGGATCAGCCGCAAGCCGGGGTCCAGGTCATCGACAGGGACATATCCAACAAAGTGCTGAAGATGCTGCAGGCGGTGGTCGAGGAAGAGGGCGGCGGTGGTTCGCGCGCCAGGGTTCCGGGCTATCACGTCGGCGGCAAGAGCGGCACGGCGAAAAAGGTCTCTGGAACCGGAGGCTATACCAAAGACGCCTACCGGGCGTTTTTCGCAGGTGTGGCGCCCGTCTCCAATCCGCGTATTGCCGTGGTGGTCGTGGTAGATGAGCCCAGCGAGGGTGGTTACTACGGCGGTCTCGTCGCTGCGCCGGTATTTGGCAAGGTCGCAGCCCGTGCGTTGCGCCTGATGAATATCACCCCGGACAACCTGCCGCCAGCGGCGGAGATTCAAACCGCCGAAGCAGCCAAGGGCAAGGGAGGGCGAATCTGATGCCAATGCCGTTGAATCAATTATTGCCACAGGCCGACAGCGCCACGCTGATTCGCGAACTGACTCTGGACAGCCGCAAGGTTCGACCAGGCGATTTGTTTCTGGCCGTGCCCGGTCTGCAGCAGGATGGTCGCGTGCATATCGCTGATGCGATTTCCCGCGGCGCGGCGGCGGTGGCCTTCGAGGCCGAAGGTGCGCAGCCGATGACCGCCGCGAGCGCCGAACTGGTGTCGGTGCGCAATCTTGCCGGGCAGCTGTCGGCGATTGCCGGGCGCTTCTATGGCGAGCCCAGCCGCGGCCTGCATCTGGTCGGCGTGACCGGCACCAATGGCAAGACCAGCGTCAGTTACCTGATTGCCCAGGCTCTGGATCGCCTCGGCGAGCGTTGCGGCATCATCGGCACCCTGGGCACCGGCTTTCATGGCGAGCTGGAGCTGGGACGTCACACCACGCCGGATGCCATCGGCGTACAGGCCAACCTGGCCAATCTGCGTGCGCAGGGCGCGCGGGCGGTGGCGATGGAAGTGTCGTCCCACGGCCTGGCGCAAGGGCGTGTGACTGCTCTGGCGTTCGATGTCGCGGTCTTCACCAACCTGTCGCGCGACCACCTCGATTATCACGGCTCGATGGAGGCCTATGGCGAGGTCAAGGCCGGGCTGTTCAGGTTGCCGGGATTGAGTTGCCGGGTGATCAATCTGGATGACGCCTTTGGCCGTACGCTGGCGGCGGAAAAAGGCGAATCGCGCCTGATTACCTACAGCCTGGAAGATCCTGACGCCTATCTCTACTGCCCCGAGGCGCAACTGGACGATGATGGCGTTCATGCGCGGCTGGTCACGCCGCAGGGCGAGCGCTCACTGCGCAGCCCGCTGCTGGGGCGTTTCAATCTCAGCAATACCCTGGCGGCGATTGGCGCGTTGCTGGGCATGAATTATCCGCTGGACGAGATTCTCGCCGTGCTGCCCGAGCTTGAAGGGCCGGCTGGCCGCATGCAGCGGCTGGGCGGCGGCGACAAGCCGCTGGTGGTGGTCGATTACGCGCACACCCCCGATGCCCTGGAGAAGGTGCTCGGCGCGTTGCGTGCGCATACGCGCGGGCAATTGCTGTGCCTGTTCGGCTGCGGTGGCGAGCGTGATCGCGGCAAGCGTGCGCTGATGGCTGAAGTGGCCGAGCGCCTGGCTGATCGGGTGTTGGTGACCGACGACAACCCGCGCAACGAGGACCCGCAGCAGATTCTCGACGAGATTCGCGCCGGCTTCGCTGCGCCGGACCAGGTGCTCTTCCAGCCGGGCCGCGCCGAGGCCATCGCCAGCTGCATCGCCGGCCGTGGCCTGGATGACGTGGTGCTGCTGGCGGGCAAGGGGCACGAGAATTACCAGGAGATCAAGGGCGAGCGCCTGCCTTTCTCCGATCTGGAACAGGCCGAGCAGGCCCTGGCCGCCTGGGAGAATGCCCATGCTTGAAGCCCTGCGCCTGAGCGAGCTGGTCGCGCCGCTGTCCGCTGAGCTGACAGGCGATGACGTGGCGTTTGCCGCCGTCAGCACTGATAGCCGCGCCATCGAGCCGGGGCAGCTGTTCATTGCCCTGAGCGGGCCGCGTTTCGATGGTCATGCCTATCTGGCCGAAGTCGCCGCCAAGGGCGCGGTCGCGGCGCTGGTCGAACGGCCTGTGGTCGATGTGGCGCTGCCGCAGCTGGTGGTCGCCGACACCCGCATTGCCCTCGGCCAGCTGGGGGCGCTGAACCGTGCCGCCTTTGCCGGGCCGTTGGTGGCCATCACGGGTTCCAGCGGCAAGACCAGCGTCAAGGAAATGCTCGCCAGCATCCTGCGTGCGGCTTATGGCGCCGACGCGGTGCTGGCCACGCGCGGCAATCTGAACAATGACCTCGGCGCGCCGCTGACCCTGCTCGAACTGGCGCCGCAGCACAAGGCCGCCGTCATCGAGCTTGGCGCTTCGGGCCTTGGGGAAATCGCCTATACGGTGAGTCTGGCGCGCCCGGATGTCAGTCTGATTACCAACGCCGGCACCGCCCATGTCGGTGAGTTCGGCGGACCGGAAAGGATCGTCGAGGCCAAGGGCGAGATTCTCGACGGCCTGGGCGCGCAGGGCATTGCCGTGCTCAACCGGGATGATCCGGCCTGGCCCGTGTGGCAACGGCGGGCTGCCGGCAAGCGCGTGTTGAACTTTGCCCTGCAGGATGCTCAAGCCGACTTCCATGCCGCCGTCATCAGTCGGGACGCGCGTGGTTGTCCGAATTTCACCCTTGTCGGTCCGGGCGCCTCGCTGCCGGTGCAGCTCAATCTGCTCGGGCAGCACAATATCGCCAACGCCCTCGCCGCCGCCGCTGCGGCGCATGCGCTGGGTGTCGCGCCGGCGCATATCGTCGCCGGCCTGCAGGCCCTGCAGCCGGTCGCGGGTCGCGGGGTGGCGCAGGTGCTCGGCAGCGGCGTGCGTCTGATCGATGACAGCTACAACGCCAATCCGGCCTCCATCCGTGCGGCCACCGATGTGCTGGGCGGTTTTTCCGGGCGCACCCTGCTGGTGCTGGGCGACATGGGCGAGCTGGGCGACTGGGCCGAGCAGAGCCATGCCGATGTGGGCCGCTACGCCGCCGGCAAGGTCGACGCGCTACTGGCTATCGGCCCTCTGATGAAGCATGCGGTCGAAGCGTTCGGTGCCGGCGGTCGTCATTTTGCCGATCAGCAGAGCCTGATCGAGGCGCTACGCGCAGAACAGGGCAATACCACCATTCTGATCAAGGGATCACGCAGCGCCGCGATGGACAGGATTGTCGCCGCGCTGGCTGACACTGCCATGGAGAAACACTGATGCTGCTGCTGCTCGCCGAGTATCTGCAACAGTTCCACAAGGGCTTCGCGGTCTTCCAGTACCTGACCCTGCGCGGAATTCTCGGCGTGCTCACGGCCCTGGTGCTCTCGCTGTGGATGGGCCCCTGGCTGATCCGCACCTTGCAGATGCGCCAGATCGGCCAGTCGGTGCGCACCGATGGCCCGCAATCGCACCTGTCCAAATCTGGCACACCGACCATGGGCGGTGCGCTGATCATCAGCGCCATCGCCATCAGTACGCTGCTCTGGGCCGACCTGTCCAACCGCTACGTCTGGGTGGTGCTGGCCGTCACGCTGCTGTTCGGCGCGGTGGGCTGGGTGGACGATTACCGCAAGGTGATCGAGAAGAATTCGCGCGGCCTGCCGAGCCGCTGGAAATATTTCTGGCAGTCGGTATTCGGCCTTGGCGCGGCGGTCTTCCTTTATATGACCGCGCAGACGCCGGTGGAGACCACCCTGATCCTGCCACTGATCAAGGATATCGAGATTCCGCTGGGCATCGGCTTCATCGTCCTGACCTATTTCGTCATCGTCGGTTCGAGCAACGCGGTGAATCTCACCGACGGCCTCGATGGCCTGGCGATCATGCCGACGGTGATGGTCGGCGGTGGCCTGGGTATCTTCTGCTACCTGTCGGGCAACGTGAATTTTGCCGAATACCTGCTGATTCCCTACGTACCGGGCGCGGGCGAGCTGATCGTGTTCTGCGGTGCGCTGATCGGTGCGGGCCTGGGCTTTCTCTGGTTCAACACCTATCCGGCGCAGGTCTTCATGGGCGACGTCGGGGCGCTGGCCCTCGGTGCCGCGCTGGGCACCATTGCGGTGATCGTTCGCCAGGAGGTGGTGCTGTTCATCATGGGCGGCGTGTTCGTCATGGAAACCCTGTCGGTGATGATCCAGGTCGCTTCGTTCAAGCTGACTGGCAAGCGCGTGTTCCGCATGGCGCCCATTCATCACCATTTCGAACTCAAGGGCTGGCCCGAGCCACGGGTGATCGTCCGTTTCTGGATCATCACCGTGATTCTGGTGCTGGTCGGCCTGGCCACGTTGAAGTTGAGGTAATAGAGAGTGCTGATCGCTTCCGACCAGTTCCGCATCGTTGTCGGCCTCGGCAAGAGCGGCATGTCCGTGGTACGCCACCTGGCGCGCCGAGGGCAGCCGTTCGCCGTCGTCGATACGCGCGCGAACCCGCCGGAGCTGGCCACTCTCCAGGCGCAGTACCCGGAAATCGAGGTGCGTTGCGGCGAGCTGGATGTCGAGTTTCTCTGCCGCGCCAGCGAACTGCTGGTCAGCCCGGGGCTGGCGCTGAGCACGCCCGCGTTGCAGGTTGCCGCCGACCGCGGCGTGAAGCTGTCCGGCGATATCGAACTGTTCGCGCGTGAGGCCCGTGCGCCGATCATCGCCATCACCGGTTCCAACGCGAAAAGCACCGTGACCACGCTGGTCGGCGAAATGGCCCAGGCCGCCGGACGCAAGGTGGCGGTGGGTGGCAACCTGGGTACGCCGGCGCTGGATCTGCTCAGCGAGGATGTCGAGCTTTATGTGCTCGAACTGTCCAGCTTCCAGCTGGAAACCACCGAGCAGCTGAATGCCGAAGTGGCGACCTGCCTGAACGTCAGCGAAGACCACATGGATCGCTACGCCGGGTTGCCGGCCTATCATCAGGCCAAGCACCGGATCTTCCGTGGCGCGCGTCAGGTGGTGATCAACCGTGACGACCGTCTCAGCCGACCGCTGGTAGGCGAAGAGGTGCCGGTCTGGTCGTTCGGGCTCGGCAAGCCGGACTTCAAGGGCTTCGGGCTGATCGAGGAAAACGGCGAGAAGCATCTGGCCTTCCAGTTCGTGGCCCTGATGCCCGCGCGCGAGTTGAAGATGCGTGGCGCGCACAACCAGTCCAACGCCCTCGCCGCACTGGCGCTGGGCCATGCCGTGGGCCTGCCGTTCGTGCCGATGCTGGAGACACTGCGCCGCTTCGGCGGCTTGCCGCACCGCTGCCAGTGGGTCGGTGAGCATGGGGGCGTGAATTATTACGATGACTCCAAGGCGACCAACGTCGGCGCCGCGCTGGCGGCGATCGACGGCCTGGGCAGCGATATCGACGGCAAGCTGGTACTGATCGCCGGCGGCGATGGCAAGGGTGCGGAATTCTCCGCGCTGCATGCTCCGGTGGCGCGTTACTGTCGGGAAGTGATTCTGCTGGGCCGTGACGCCGGGCTGCTGGCGAACGCGCTCGACGGCGCGGCGCCGGTTCAGCGGGTGCAGTCGCTCGAACAGGCGGTGCAGCATGCGGCCCTGAGCGCCCGGCCCGGCGACGCAGTGCTGCTGTCGCCAGCCTGCGCCAGTCTGGACATGTTCAGGAACTTCGAGGAGCGCGGTCGTTTGTTTGCTGCTGCGGTAGGAGGGCTCGACTGATGCTTGCCTTCCTGCGTAGTGCGCCTTCGCCGCTGTTCAGCCGTCGTGGCCTGGACCTTGACTTCCCGATGCTCGCCGGCTGCCTGGGGCTGCTGGGGCTGGGGTTGGTTATGATCACCTCGGCGTCGTCCGAGGTTGCCGCGGTCAACGCCGGCAACTCGATGTTCCACATGATCCGCCATCTGGTTTATCTGGTGCTGGGTCTGGGCGCGGCGGCGGCGGTGCTGCTGGTGCCCCTGTCCGTGTGGCAGCGGTTCGATTGGATGTTGCTGCTCGCCGCCTTCGCGCTGCTGATACTGGTGCTGATCCCCGGCATTGGCCGCGAGGTCAACGGCTCGATGCGCTGGATTGGCTTCGGCGCTTTCAACGTGCAGCCTTCGGAGCTGGCGAAACTCTTCGTCGTGGTTTATCTCGCCGGCTACCTGGTGCGTCGTCAGCAGGAAGTGCGTGAAAGCCTGTGGGGGTTCTTCAAGCCGTTCCTGGTGCTGATGCCGATGGCCGCGCTGCTGCTGCTGGAACCCGATTTCGGCGCCACCGTGGTGATGATGGGCGCGGCGGTGGCGATGCTGTTTCTGGGGGGCGTCGGCCTGATCCGCTTCAGCCTGCTGGTGCTGCTGGCGGTGGGCGCGGTGTTCGTGCTGGTACAGACCCAGGAGTATCGCCTGCAGCGCCTGATTACCTTCACCGACCCCTGGGCCGATCAGTACGGCGCCGGTTACCAGTTGACCCAGGCGCTGATCGCCTTCGGACGTGGCGAGTGGCTGGGCGTGGGGCTGGGCAACAGTGTGCAGAAGCAGTTCTACCTGCCTGAAGCCCATACCGACTTCGTTTTTTCCGTGCTGGCCGAAGAGCTGGGCATGGTCGGCGCGCTGCTGACCATCGCGTTGTTCGCCTTCGTCGGCATACGTGCCCTGTATATCGGGCTGGCCGCCGAGCGCTCGCGGCAGTTCTTCGCGGCCTATGTCGCCTGGGGGCTGGCCTTCCTCTGGCTGGGTCAGTTCCTGATCAACGTCGGGGTGAACGTCGGGTTGTTGCCGACCAAGGGACTGACCCTGCCGTTCCTCAGTTATGGCGGCAGTTCGCTGGTGGTGACCTGCGCGAGCATGGCGCTGCTGCTGCGTATCGAGTGGGAAAGCCGCACGGTGCTGGGCAGCGAAGATACCGAGCTCAACGAGGCGGATTTCGCCGAAGCGCCTGCGCTCAGGAAAAAGGAGGCCGCCCATGGCCGCTAACGTCCTGATCATGGCCGGCGGCACCGGCGGGCACGTGTTCCCGGCGCTGGCCTGCGCGCATGAATTCCAGAGCCGTGGCTATCAGGTTCACTGGCTGGGCACGCCGCGCGGAATCGAGAACGAAGTGGTGCCGGCGGCGGGGCTGCCGCTGCACCTGATCGAGGTCAGCGGCCTGCGTGGCAAGGGGCTCGGCTCCCTGCTCAAGGCCCCGTTCCAGTTGTTGCGCTCGCTCTGGCAGGCGCGCCGGGTGATGCGTGAACTGCAACCGGTGTGCGTGCTGGGGCTGGGTGGCTATGTGACCGGGCCGGGCGGGCTGGCGGCGAAGCTGGCCGGTGTGCCGTTGATCATCCATGAGCAGAATGCCGTCGCCGGCACCGCCAACCGCAGCCTGCTGCCCTTTGCCCGCCGCGTGTGCGAAGCCTTTCCAGATACCTTCGCGAACAGCGACAAGCGCCGTACCACCGGCAATCCGGTGCGCGTGGAGTTGTTCCTGGAAACGCCCCGCGATTCGCTGGCTGGCCGTCGCCCGCGTCTGTTGGTACTGGGCGGCAGTCTGGGCGCCGAGCCGCTGAACAAGCTGCTGCCCGCCACGCTGGCGCAGGTGCCGCAGGCGTTGCGCCCCGAGGTGTTCCACCAGGCCGGCAAGCAGCACGCCGAGATCACCCGCGCGCGTTATGCCGAGCACGCTGTCGAGGCCGAGGTCGCCCCGTTTATCAAGGACATGGCGCAGGCCTATGCCTGGGCCGACCTGGTGATCTGCCGCGCCGGCGCGCTGACCGTCTGCGAACTGGCCGCCGCCGGGCTGCCGTCGTTCCTGGTGCCGCTGCCGCATGCCATCGACGACCACCAGACCCGCAATGCCGAATATCTGGCGAAGGAAGGCGCTGCCGTTCTTCTCCCTCAAGCAAAGACCGATGCTGCCGCGCTGGCCGCGCAGCTGACCGAGGTAATGATGCAGCCGGAAACACTCAAGACCATGGGGCTCGCTGCACGCCGGCTGGCCCGGCCCGATGCCACCCGTAGCGTGGTCGATATCTGCCTGGAGGTGGCCAATGGCTAAGTCCCCAGCCGCCGTCAAGGCCGAAGTGCGGCGTATGCGCCGTATCCGCCGCATTCATTTCGTCGGCATCGGCGGGGTGGGCATGTGCGGCATCGCCGAGGTGCTGCTCAACCTCGGCTATGAGGTGTCCGGCTCCGACCTCAGGGAGTCGCCCAGCACCCAGCGCCTGCAGACCTTCGGCGCACATATCTTTATCGGCCATCAGGCGGGCAACGTCGCCGGCGCCGACGTGCTGGTGGTGTCCAGCGCGGTCAATACCAGCAACCCGGAAGTGGCGCTGGCGCTGGAGCAACGCATTCCGGTGGTGCCGCGTGCGGAAATGCTCGCCGAGCTGATGCGCTACCGTCACGGCATCGCCGTGGCCGGTACCCATGGCAAGACCACCACCACCAGCCTGCTGGCTTCGGTATTCGCCGCGGGTGGGCTCGATCCGACCTTCGTCATCGGTGGTCGCCTGACCGCCGCCGGCACCAACGCGCAGCTGGGCAGCAGCCGCTACCTGATCGCCGAGGCGGACGAAAGCGATGCCAGCTTCCTGCATCTGCAGCCGATGGTCGCGGTGGTGACCAACATCGACGCCGACCACATGAGTACCTACGGCGGCGACTTCGGCAAGCTGAAGAAGACCTTCATCGAGTTCCTGCACAACCTGCCGTTCTACGGGCTGGCGGTGCTCTGCGTGGACGACCCGGTGGTGCGCGAAATCCTTCCGCAGATTGGCCGACCGACTACTACCTACGGTGTCAGCGAAGATGCCGACGTGCGCGCCATCAACATCCGCCAGGAAGGCATGCGTACCTGGTTCACCGTGCTGCGCGCCGGCTGCGAGCCGCTCGACGTATCGGTGAAGATGCCGGGCAAGCACAACGTGCTCAACGCACTGGCAACCATCGCCATCGCCACCGATGAAGGTATCGACGATGCCGCCATCATTCAGGGGCTGTCGGAGTTCGGTGGCGTGGGTCGGCGCTTCCAGGTGTACGGCGAGCTGCCGGTCGAAGACGGCAGCGTGATGCTGGTCGACGACTACGGCCACCATCCTCGCGAAGTCGCCGCCGTGATCCAGGCCGTGCGTGACGGCTGGCCGGAGCGCCGGCTGGTGATGGTCTACCAGCCGCACCGTTTCAGTCGTACCCGCGATCTCTACGAGGACTTCGTCCAGGTGCTGGCCGAGGCCAATGTGCTGCTGCTGATGGAGGTCTACCCGGCGGGCGAAGAGCCGATTCCCGGCGCCGACAGCCGTCGCCTGTGCCACAGCATTCGCCAGCGCGGCCAGCTCGATCCGATCTATATCGAGCGTGGCGTCGAGCTGGCGCCGCTGGTCAAGCCGCTGCTGCGTGCCGGCGACATCCTGCTGTGCCAGGGCGCCGGCGATATCGGCGGGTTGGCTCCACAGCTGCTCAACAGCCCCCTGTTTGTCGCTACAAGCGCCGCGAGGAAGAGTGAATGACTGCCCTGCAATCGACCCGTGATCCCCAGGCATTTGGCCGGGTCGCCGTACTCTACGGCGGCAAGAGCGCGGAGCGCGAAGTCTCCTTGAAGTCCGGCGCGGCCGTGCTCTCGGCCTTGCAGGCGGCGGGCGTCGATGCCTTCGGTATCGATGTCGGTGACGATCTGCTGCAGCAACTGGGTCGCGAACGCATCGACCGCGCCTTCATCGTCCTGCATGGGCGTGGCGGTGAAGATGGCAGCATGCAAGGGTTGCTCGAATGCGCGGGGATTCCCTACACCGGCAGCGGCATCCTTGCTTCGGCCCTGGCCATGGACAAGTTGCGCACCAAGCAGGTCTGGCAGAGCCTCGGCCTGCCAACGCCACGGCATGCCGTGCTGGCCAGCGAAGCCGATTGCCGGGCCGCGGCTGACAGTCTGGGCTTCCCGCTGATCGTCAAGCCCGCCCATGAAGGCTCCAGCATCGGCATGGCGAAGGTCGCTGGCCTTGCCGAGCTGATCGAGGCCTGGCAAGCGGCCAGCGTCTATGACGCCCAGGTGCTGGTCGAACAATGGATCCAGGGCCCGGAATTCACCATCGCCACGCTGCGCGGCGAAGTGCTGCCGCCAATCGGGCTGGGCACGCCGCACGCATTCTACGACTACGACGCCAAGTACCTGGCCAGTGATACCCAGTACCGCATTCCCTGCGGCCTCGAAGCGGACAAGGAGCAGGAACTGCGGGCGCTCACCGCGCGCGCCTGTGAGGCGGTGGGCATTCGCGGCTGGGCGCGGGTGGACGTCATGCAGGACGCCGCCGGCGCGTTCTGGCTGCTGGAGGTGAACACCGTTCCGGGCATGACCGATCACAGTCTGGTGCCGATGGCCGCACGCGCCGCCGGACTGGATTTCCAGCAACTGGTGCTGGCGATTCTCGATGCCAGCATGGCGGGGAACTGACCCATGATTACCACGCTGCGTCACTCGCAACCCGCCAGCGGTCGCGCCACGCGCAAGCCGGTGCAGCGTGGCGCGAGCCGTCTGGTGCAGCGTGAGCCACTGTCGGCGCGTCTGCCGCGTCCGAGCCTGGGTGCAGTGAAACGCATCCTCTGGCCGGTACTGCTGATGGCGCTGGCTGTCGGACTCTACGAGCTGGCCGAGCGTCTGGCGCCCTATGCCGATCGACCGATATCCAAGGTCAGCGTTCGGGGTGACCTGACCTATGTCGATCAGTTGACCGTGCAGGAGCGCATGGCGCCGTTCGTCGAAGCCAGCTTCTTCAAGGTTGATCTGGATGGCTTGCGCCACGACCTTGAACAGATGCCCTGGATAGCCCATGTCGAGGTGCGTCGGGTCTGGCCGGATCAGGTCACGGTACGTCTGGAGGAACACCTGCCCATCGCCCGTTGGGGCGAGGAGGCACTGTTGAACAACAGCGGTCAGGCTTTTACGCCCAGTGACCTGGCCCGTTATGAACACCTGCCGCACTTGCATGGTCCGAAGCGGGCCCAGCAGCGCGTCATGCAGCAGTACCAGATGCTCAGCCAGATGTTGCGTCCTCTGGGATTTTCCATCGAGCGCCTGGAGTTGCGCGCGCGCGGCAGCTGGTTCGTGACGACAGGTCAGGGTATCGAGCTGTTGCTGGGCAGGGATCAGATAATCGAAAAAATGCGTCGCTTCACTGCCATTTACCAGCAAACGCTGGCGCAGGAGAGCGAAAAAATTGCGCGGATCGATCTGCGCTATGCCAACGGCCTGGCCGTGGCCTGGCACGAGCCGAGTCCGACTGCGGCGGATCTATCCGTCGTTGCGAAGAATTGAGGAATGAAACACATGTCTAGCGTGCAAAGCGGCAAGATGATCGTCGGTCTCGATATCGGCACCTCCAAGGTGGTGGCGCTGGTGGGCGAAGTGACGCCCGATGGCGAGCTCGAGATCGTCGGGATCGGTACCCATCCCTCACGCGGCCTGAAGAAGGGCGTGGTGGTCAATATCGAATCCACCGTGCAGTCTATTCAACGCGCGGTGGAGGAAGCCCAGCTCATGGCCGGCTGCCGTATCCACTCGGCGTTCGTCGGCCTGGCCGGCAATCACATCCGCAGCCTCAACTCCCACGGCATCGTCGCCATCCGCGACCGTGAGGTCAGCAATGCGGACCTGGAGCGCGTACTGGATGCGGCCCAGGCCGTCGCCATCCCGGCTGATCAGCGGGTGCTGCACACCCTGCCGCAGGACTATGTGATCGACAACCAGGAAGGCGTCCGTGAGCCGCTGGGCATGTCCGGCGTGCGTCTGGAGGCGAAGGTCCATGTGGTCACCTGTGCGGTGAATGCCGCGCAGAACATCGAGAAATGTGTGCGCCGCTGCGGTCTGGAAGTGGACGACATCATTCTCGAACAGCTGGCCTCGGCGCATGCGGTGCTGACCGACGACGAAAAGGAACTGGGCGTCTGCCTGGTGGATATCGGCGGTGGCACCACCGATATCTGCATCTTCACCGAGGGTGCGATCCGCCATACCGCGGTCATCCCGATCGCCGGCGATCAGGTCACCAACGATATCGCCATGGCGCTGCGCACACCCACGCAGTACGCCGAAGAGATCAAGATCCGCTACGCCTGTGCACTGGCCAAACTGGCCGGTCCTGGTGAAACCATCAAGGTGCCCAGCGTTGGTGACCGGCCACCACGGGAACTCTCGCGCCAGGCACTGGCCGAAGTGGTCGAGCCGCGTTACGACGAGCTGTTCACCCTGATCCAGGCCGAACTGCGCCGCAGCGGCTACGAGGACTTGGTGCCGGCGGGCATCGTTCTCACCGGCGGTACGGCGAAGATGGAAGGCGCCGTCGAGCTGGCCGAAGAAATCTTTCACATGCCGGTGCGCCTGGGCGCGCCGCACAGTTTCCAGGGACTGACGGACGTCGTCCGCAACCCCATCTATTCAACGGGCGTGGGCCTGTTGCTGTACGGCATGCGCAAGCAGACCGATGGCACCTCCATGTCCGGTCTCGGCAACTTCGCCGAAGAAACCAAACCATCTGTCGTGGAGCGGCTGAAAAGCTGGATCCAGGGCAATTTCTGAGCAGTGCGGCAGTACCACAACTAGAAAGCTGGAAGGAGAGAGGGACATGTTCGAACTCGTAGATCATACCCCGCAAAGTGCAGTCATCAAGGTGATTGGCGTAGGCGGAGGCGGCGGCAATGCCGTCAACCACATGGTGCGCAACAACGTTGAAGGCGTGGAGTTCATCTGCGCCAACACCGATGCTCAGGCGCTGAAGAAAATCGAAGTGCGGACCGTACTGCAGTTGGGTTCCGCCATTACCAAGGGCCTGGGTGCGGGTACCAATCCTGACATCGGCCGTCAGGCTGCGATGGATGACCGCGAGCGCATCGCCGAGGTGCTGCAGGGCGCCGATATGGTATTCATCACCACCGGCATGGGCGGCGGCACCGGCACCGGTGCGGCGCCTGTGATCGCTTCGGTGGCCAAGGAAATGGGCATTCTCACCGTTGCCGTGGTGACCCGTCCGTTCCCGTTCGAGGGGCGTCGCCGTATGCAGGTCGCCGACGAGGGCATTCGTCAGCTGTCCGAGTGCGTCGATTCGCTGATCACCATTCCCAACGAAAAACTGCTGACCATCCTCGGCAAGGACGCCAGCCTGCTGTCCGCTTTCGCCAAGGCCGATGACGTTCTCACCGGTGCGGTGCGTGGCATTTCCGACATCATGCAGCGTCCAGGCCTGATGAACGTCGACTTCGCCGACGTCAAGACCGTCATGGGTGAAATGGGCATGGCGATGATGGGCACCGGTTGCGCCACCGGGCCGAACCGCGCCCGTGAAGCCACCGAGGCGGCGATTCGCAATCCGCTGCTCGAGGACGTCAACCTGCAGGGCGCGCGCGGCATCCTGGTGAACATCACCGCCGGTCTGGACCTGTCCCTGGGCGAGTACGCCGCCGTTGGTGAAATCATCGAGGCCTTCGCCTCCGACGAAGCCACCGTCAAGGTCGGCGCCGTGATCGATCCGGAAATGACCGACGAGCTGCATGTCACCGTGGTCGCGACCGGTCTTGGCCCGCGCAACGAAAAGCCGGTCAAGGTCGTGGACAATACCGTGCAGGCTGCCGCTGTCGCGTCGCAAGCCGCGCCGGCCCCGCGCCAGGATCAGGCTGCGGTGAACTACCGTGACCTGGACCGCCCGACCATCATGCGCAACCAGGCCCATGCCGCCGCTACCGCGGCCAAGCTGAATCCCCAGGAGGATCTCGACTATCTGGATATTCCAGCTTTCCTGCGTCGTCAGGCTGATTGATTGGGTTTATCAGGACTATCGCCGTGATTGGTATTCAGCAAAGTAGGCTTCTGCTATGATCGCCGCCTTTGTTGGAAACCATTCGCAACAGCGCACTAGCGAAACCAAGCCATGATCAGACAACGCACCTTGAAGAACATCATTCGCGCCACGGGCGTCGGCCTGCATTCGGGGGAAAAGGTCTACCTGACCCTGAAGCCGGCACCTGTGGATACTGGAATCGTGTTCTGCCGCACCGACCTCAATCCGCCGGTACAGATTGCCGCGCGGGCCGAAAATGTCGGCGAGACCACCATGTCGACGACACTGATCAGCGGTGACGTCAAGGTCGACACGGTGGAGCATCTGCTCTCGGCGATGGCCGGGCTTGGCATCGACAATGCCTATGTCGAACTGTCGGCATCGGAAGTGCCGATCATGGATGGCAGCGCTGGTCCTTTCGTATTCCTGATCCAATCGGCTGGCCTGCAGGAGCAGGACGCCCCCAAGAAGTTCATCCGCATCATCCGTGAAGTCACGGTGGAAGACGGCGACAAGCGCGCCACCTTTCTGCCGTTCGAAGGCTTCAAGGTGAGTTTCGAGATCGATTTTGACCATCCGGTATTCAAGGGTCGTACCCAGACTGCCAGCGTGGATTTCTCCAGCACTTCCTTCGTCAAGGAAGTCAGCCGTGCGCGAACTTTCGGGTTCATGCGCGACATCGAATTCCTGCGCTCGAACAATCTGGCTCTGGGTGGCAGTGTCGATAATGCGATCGTGGTCGACGAAGACCAGGTGCTGAACGAAGATGGCCTGCGTTACGAGGACGAGTTCGTCAAGCACAAGATTCTCGATGCAATTGGTGACCTGTACTTGCTGGGCACAAGCCTGATCGGTGAATTCCGCGGCTTCAAATCCGGACATGCATTGAATAACCGCTTGCTGCGCACCCTGATGGAACAGAAGGATGCGTGGGAAATGGTGACCTTCGATGACTCCCAGACCGCGCCGATCTCCTACATGCGCCCGGCAGCCGCCGGCTGAGCAGTACTCTCTTTCCTTTTCAAGGCCACCTTCGGGTGGCTTTTTTTTAGGCTCTGTCCCCGTTAATAGCCGTTGCGAGCCCGTGAGAGGAATCCCTTGTGAGAGCGGCTTCAGCCGCGAATATCCGAGGCGCAGCCTGTTGTAGGTCGGATTAGCCGAAGGCGTAATCCGACGATCCGAAGCGTAATCCGACAATTCATGCCTGACACCTCAGCATTTAACGCGCCTGGCCGCTCGCCTGTCGGGTCGGTGAAGCGTGACCCGACCTGCTAGGTGATCATCGACCCTGGCTCGCTTTCAGCTCAACGCCTGCAGCAGCTCATGCTTGCGCATCTTCGAGCGCCCCCGGATATCGCGTTCACGGGCCTTTTGCATCAGTTCGTCGCGGCTGAGATCGGTTAGCGAGGTGCTGCCGGATTGCCTGTCCCGTGCCGAGCCCTTGTTGGGGGAGGCGCCGGTGCGGGTCTGTGCCGCGCGATGGGCCGAGTCCTTGCGGTCGGCGCGCTTGGCCGTCTCGCTTTTCTTCTGTCCCGAGCTGCCCTTGCGCTCCCCGCCACCGGATTGCTTGTTGACGGTGGCCCAGGCGCGCGCCTCGGCTTCCTTGGGCGCTACCCCACGCTCTTCATAGCTCTGTTCGATATGCTCGGCCTTGCGCTGCTGCTTATCCGTATAGCTGGATTTATCGCCTCTGGGCATGACATCGATCCTCGTGCGGATTCGTGATGATGACTCCGGTTGTTCCTGTTTTGGCCGCACTGCAGGTCGCGAGTTTCACCGGCTATCGAAACAGCCCCTGTAATTACCTGCTGCCTGGGAACAAATGCCTTCAAAACGGGCCTGAACGAGGCACGGACCGCACTAGGCCGGTACTTCAGGGCGATCGCGCTATGGCGTCATTCTGCGATGGGCGTTCGATAAAGGCGCTGGAGGCTGGACGAAAAAACGCCATGTGCGCTCGCACCTGGATCGCTTGTCGTTCAGCCTCCAGCTGTCCAGCGCTGTTTTCGGCTCTTTGAGCGCATAGCGCGGCCTGATGAGCGTGAATCGAATCTGCTTTACAATTCCGAGCTCGCCATTATTGACGAGCTCTCGATGAGGTGATGACCCGATGCGAATCCTTGTATGCGGTGCCAGTGGCCAGGTCGGCCACGAGTTGGTAGACCGAGCCCGCGTGTACGGTCTCGAGGCGCTGGGCATGACTCGGAAACAGTTGGATATCACCGATAGCCATCGGATCGAGGAACTGGTTGGTCAGTTCAGGCCGGGGTTGATCATCAACGCTGCCGCCTATACGCACGTCGACAATGCCGAGACGCAGGCCGAACAGGCCTATGCGGTCAACCGTGATGGCGTGGCCCGGCTGGCCGAGGCTGCACGACAGGCCGATATCCCCTTGCTGCATATCTCCACCGACTATGTGTTTTCCGGCGAGACGGGCTTTTCCGGAACCACGCCAGAGGCCTATCGTGAAACCGATCCGGTGGCGCCAACCGGTGTCTATGGCGCCAGCAAGCGGGCAGGGGAGGTCGCGATCCAGGCGGTTCTGGAGCGGCATGTGATCGTGCGCACCAGCTGGGTGTATGGCGTGCACGGGCACAACTTCGTCAAGACCATGCTGCGTCTCGGGCAGCAGCGCGATGCGCTGTCGGTGGTTGCCGATCAGTTCGGTTGCCCCACCCAGGCTGGCAGCCTTGCCGAGGTCCTGCTGCAACTGGCTCAGCGCTATGCGCACAAAGGCACTCTTGCCTGGGGGCTTTACCACTACAGCGGTCATCCGCCGTGCAGTTGGTTCGACTTCGCACAGGAGATCTTTCGTCAGGCTGCGGCAAGGGGCCTGCTGGTGAAAATACCGCAAGTGTCGGCAATCACTACCGTGCAATACCCCACGCCTGCGCGCCGACCGGCCTGGTCGGTGCTGAACTGCACGAAGTTCGAGCAGACCTTCGACATCGCCCTGCGGAACTGGCATGACGACCTGGCCAGTGTGCTCGACACGCTGGCCGGACACAGGGTATCTGCGGCGAACTCCTGAAGGCCAGTGCGGGCCGGCAATGCATTCCGACGTCATCGCCATCAGGTGATCTCACCCCCGGCGCGGGGTATTCTTGCGACCTTTTTGCGGCGTGACATTGGGCCGCGTCGTTTGTGGAGAATCCTGTGTGAGCGTACTTCAGGCGATTGTGCCTATCTTTGGCTTGATCATGCTCGGCTATGTGCTGGGCTGGCGGCGCTGGCTCGCCGGTGAGGCGGCGACCGGCCTTGCCAACATCACCTTCAAGCTGTTCATGCCAGCGATTCTGTTCACCGGCATCGCCCGGGCCGAGCTGGGCGATGGCATGTCGCCGATGCTGTTGCTGGCCTATTTCGGCCCGGTGCTGACGGTCTTTGCCGTAGTCGGGCTGGTTACCCACCGTTTGCTCGGGCGCTCGTCCGCACTGGGATTGACTGCCGCCTATTCGAACAATGTGCTTGTCGGAATTCCCCTGGTAACCACCCTGCTGGGTGCGGCGAGCCTGGTCTATGTCTTCGCCATTCTGGTGTTCCACAGCCTGATTCTGTTTTCACTGCAGAGCTTCTACAGTGCCTTCGGCTCGGGGCAGAAGGTCAGTGCCCGATCATTGCTGAAGAACCTGGCCAACCCGCTGATCGTCGGATTACTGCTGGGGGCGGCGCTGAACGTTTCCAATCTGGATCTGCCGCAGCCGCTCTGGCGTATGGCCGACTGGCTGGCCCAGGCGGCATTGCCCTGTGCGCTGATGGTGCTGGGGCTCAGTCTGTCGCGTTATCGCCTGCGTCCCAATATGGCTGCGCTGGTGCTGACCCTGGTCAAGCTGGGCGTCTTTCCGCTGCTGGTGTGGTATTTCAGCGGCCTGCTGCCGGGGCTGGGCCAGGAAGCGCGTGCGGTGCTGGTGTTGCTGGCCGCCTGCCCGAGTGGTGTCAATGTACTGGCCTTCGTGGCCAATCCAGAAGATACCCGCGCGGTCAGTTCGGCGGTCTTTCTGTCCACTCTGCTGTCGGCTGCCACCTTGCCATTGTGGATGTGGCTGATGGCGGTGTGAGAACCTGTCCAAAGTCTGCTGCGCGTCGGCACTGCTGCGTTAAAAACAGGCTCGGACTACTCATTTACAGCTGTAAACTCCGCGTCCTCGCCTGTTTTTGCCTTGCATTGCTCTAGCTCGCGAGACTTTGAACAGGTTCTGAGAGGGCGTTTACAGATTACTGCGCCCGATCATGCCGCGTTGAAATCAGCCTCCGCGCTATGCGCCAAAGAGCTGAAAACAGCGCTGGAAAGCTGGAGGCTGAACGACAAGCGATCCAGGTTCGAGCGCACATGGCGTTTTTCGTCCAGCCTCCAGCGCTTTTATCGAACGCCCATCGCAGAATGACGCCATAGCCCGATCGCCCTGCTCTATTAGGCAGTCAGGGCTGTTTGTCGGATTGTCCGTCCTGCGCGCCAGTGGCAATGATTTCTTCCAGGCGCAGCCCGGTCAGCCCGTGGATGGTGCGCCAGAGGTAATAGAAGATCGCCATCATCATCGCCATGCTGGGAATGGCGATCATCGGGTAGCTGAGCAGGGTCATGCGGCCCAGTTCGGCATTGAAGGCCTCGCTGCCGGCCGGGCTGTTGACGATCCACTTGGCCAGCACGTAATTCATGAAGGACGAAAAGAAGAAGGTACCGCTGAGAAAGTAGGTGGCGCGCAACAGGCGGATCTCGAAGTGAGCCGTCTGGCCGTTGCGTTCGAGCTGCTCGTGAACCTTGTCGACGTTGAGCACCTTGGGGTTGTAGAGCAGCGTGCGGATCAGCGGAAAGCGCGTACGGGTCGAGCCCAGTACGGCGATACCGATGATCCCGGGGATGGCCGCTTCCTTGATGGCCAGCCATTGCGGGTCCAGCTGCAACAGGCCAATGCCGCCGGTCAGCAGCACGCTGATCAGCCCCAGCAGGGCGATCCAGTTGAATTTGCGATATTTCACCAGCTCGAAAAGGCCCCAGCCGAGAGGGAATGCCAGCGCCAGCACCAGTGCGCCGTCTGCCCCCAGTCGCCCTTCACCGCTGAGCTTCATGAGAATCAGCGAAGGGA
The DNA here is from genome assembly GCF_013522825.1 of Stutzerimonas stutzeri. GTDB lineage: Bacteria > Pseudomonadota > Gammaproteobacteria > Pseudomonadales > Pseudomonadaceae > Stutzerimonas > Stutzerimonas stutzeri_AK. The sequence goes on along the minus strand of NZ_JAAMQZ010000001.1, from coordinate 30,408 downwards.
TCAGGATGCTTATCAGCAGGTCGATCAGGGGGCGGGGCTTGTGCTCGGTCGGCTGGCGGGTATGTGAGTCGGTCATCTGGGTCGGTTCGTTTCGATTAAGGGCGGAATCATCGCCTGTCGCTGAGAGCTTGGCTATAGGGCCAATGTGCTGTTCCGTGACAATCAGTTAAAGACCTGCGTTTTCAACGGCTCCGTTACGGGCCGGGTGTCGAGCCCCGCTTGCGCTTCTCCGCCCATTGGGTGGTTTCGAATACCGTGACGACGAGAATCGCCAGGGCGAAGGGCAGGATCAGGTAAAAGCCCCTGAAGACGATCAAGGCGGCCAGGACGTCGGCGGTGTCCAGCTCCGGAAGCGCGGCCAGAAAGGTCACTTCAAGCACGCCAAGCCCGCCCGGTGCATGAGAGAGCAGGGCCAGCGAAAAGGAGGCGAGAAACACGCCGAGCACCACCAGATAGCCGGGATTTTCCGCTGCGGGGAGTGCGAAATAGATGATTGCGGCAGCGCAGACAAGCTCAAGCGGGGCCGCAATCAGTTGTTTGCCGACGATCGGCAGGCGCGGGTATTCGATCCGCCATTTGCCGATGCGAAACGGCGCCAACTGCCGCCAGGCGCCTGTCACGTAGAGCCCGACCAGGGACATCAGAGACAGGCCGATGGCGGTCGATACCCAGGGTTGCACATCGATGAGTCGGTTCAGCAGTTCAGGCTTCAGAACCAGGACTGCGCCGCCGGCCAGCAGGGTGCCGAGGAAGAAGGTCAGCGAACAGAATACGATCAGCACGCCGATCTCCTGTGGCGTGAGCCCTTTGCTGCGGTAGGCCCGGTAGCGCACGACCGCGCCGGAAAACACCGATGCGCCTATGTTATGCGCCAGGGCGTAGGTGGTGAACGAGCAGAGGGTGATGAACCACCAGGAGATTCGCTTGCCCAGATGGGCGATGGCTATTCGGTCGTACCAGGCGAGCGCGACATAGGCGCCAAGGGTTGCCAGCCCTGCCAGCAGCCAGTTGCGGTAACTGATGGCCGCGAGGCTTTCGGCGAGCTCGGCCAGCGAGAGCGTGCGAATTTCCTGATAGAGCAGATAGCCGCAAAGCAGTACCGCAGTGATGCCGACCAGGGTCCAGGCGGCATCGCTTCTCTTCATCATGCATGGGCTCCTTGGCGATGGTTATTCGCCTCGAAGCAGGGCTCGGGCAATAGGTGATCTGGCCGCGGAATAATACGGTGTTCGTTTCTTATCGGCAGTGGACATCGCATTTTGTTCATTTCATGCAAGCGGACGGTTGAGGCACCCGAAGCTGCTGGGTGCTGTCTATTGGTCAGTTGCCGTTCTTTGCCGAGGTGGTTTATGCCTGATATTCCCCACAGCCCGGGCGTCGAAAGTTCGATTGCGTTGCTTCGTGAAGGTTATTCATTCATTCCGAGTCGCTGTCAGCGGTTGCAATCGGACCTGTTCCAGGTCCGGCTGCTGTTGCAGAACACTATCTGCATGAGCGGCGAAGAGGCGGCGAGGCTGTTTTACGACGAGCAGCTGTTCAAGCGTGAGCATGCCGCCCCACGCATGTTGCAGAAAACACTGTTTGGCCAGGGAGGGGTGCAGGGCCTCGACGGCTCTGCTCATCGGCATCGCAAGCAGCTGTTCATGTCGTTGCTCAACCCCGATGCGGTCGCCGAACTGGTGCGAATGAACGAGGCCAACTGGCAAGCCGCCATCGGGATGTGGCAACGCTGTGATCACGTCACGTTGCTGCCCGAGGTGCAAGCAATCCTTACCCGTTCGGTATGCACATGGGCGGGCGTTCCACTCGGTCCGGCGGAGCTGGAAACACGTCGAGATCAGTTGGCTGCGCTGATCGACGGTGCGGGTGGTGTCGGCGCCCGCCATTGGCACGCGCGAAAGGCCCGCAAGGAAGCCGAAAGATGGATGGCCGGGCTGATTGCGCAGGTACGCGACGGGGGGCTGTCGATCGATGAAGGCCGGGCGTTGGCCGTCGTTGCCCGGCATCTCGGGCCGGATGGACAGCCGCTGGATGAGCGGATTGCGGCTGTGGAAATGCTTAACCTGCTGAGGCCGACCGTGGCGGTGGCGCGTTTTATCATTTATGCGGCGCTGGAATTGCTGGCACATCCGCAATGGCGCCAACGTTTACAGCAGGAAGATGCGGCGCTGGAACCCTTTGCCCAGGAGGTCCGTCGTCTCCACGCATTCTTTCCCTTCACCGCGGCGCGCGTGCGCGAGGACTTTGAATGGAAAGGCTATCGATTCCCCAAGGGCACCCGCGTGCTGCTGGACCTGTATGGCACCAATCGAGACGCCAGACTCTGGGCGCAGCCCGAGCAGTTTCGCCCCGAGCGCTTCGCCGAATGGAAGGGGGGCGCTTTCAATTTCATCACCCAGGGGGGCGGTGATGCTGCGACTGGGCATCGCTGTCCAGGTGAGCCCCTGGCGATCGCATTGCTGACGAGCGCTTTGCGCATGCTGACGCGTCGAATGAGTTACACGGTTCCCGCTCAGGATCTGCACATGGATGAGTCTCGAATGCCTGCTCAGCCGGAAAGTCTGTTTGTCATCAGTGACGTCAGATCCTTACCGGCACCATAGAAGGATTGCCTTCAGGGGTGGGGCGTACGATTCGTGGCGGCCCTGATCGCAGCCCAGTACTCGATCAGTTCGCGTAGCTGGGACATTTCCACCGGTTTGGACATGTGCCCGTCCATGCCTGCTTCGCGTGCGCGTTCACGGTGCTCGCTGAGAATATGCGCGGTGAGTGCGACCACTGGCGTGCGTGGGCGGTTCTCTGCGGCCTCCCAGGCGCGTAGCTGCGCGGTGGCCTGGAAACCGTCGAGAATCGGCATTTCGCAGTCCATCAGGACCAGGTCGTAGGGCTGTGCCTTGATGGCTGCCAGTGCCTGTTCGCCGTCGCTGGCGGTATCGGGCTTGAGGTTGAGCTTGTTCAGCATGCCACGGATGACTTTGGTGGAAATGCTGTTGTCCTCGGCCACCAGAATGCGGAAGTCGTTGGGTATCGGAAGTGCTCTCCCGGCGCGGGGCGAAGGGCGTGCCACGCTGCTGCGATGGCTAGCGAGTTCGTCGGCCAGGGTGGCTTTCAGGGTATAGCCGGCCACGGGTTTGGCGAGGATGCGTTTGATGCCGGCGTTGCGCGCGATGATCTTGCTGGGTGCGCTGCTCATGCCGGTGAGCATGATCAGCAGGATGTCGTGGTTGAGGCTGAAGTCTTCACGGATCTTGCTGGCCAACTGCATGCCGGTCATGCCGGGCATGTCCTGATCGAGCAGCACCGCATCGAAATACTCATGCAGATGGGCCTTGGTGCGCAGCAGGGCCAGCGCCTCCTTGCCTGATGCGGCGGCGGTGACCTCCATGCCCCAGCTGCTGCATTGCTGGGCGAACACCTTGCGGCAGGTCTCGTTGTCGTCCACCACCAGCAGACGCGCGCCCAAGAGCGGACCATTCAGGTCACTGCCGGATTGCTCCAGTGCTTTGGCGGTAAGCGGCAGGCTGATCCAGAGGGTGTTGCCGGTGACATCGCCGGTCTGGATGCCGAATTCGCCATTCATCAACTGCACCAGCTGCCGCGCAACGATCAGCCCGAGACGCCCTCCATGTCCGGTCGCGGCGAGAAGGTCGCGGCTGTCCAGCTCGGCATTGAGCAGGGCCTCGCACTCCTGGGCTTCCAGCGGACGGCCACTGTCCTGAACGGTGATGCGCAAGCGGGTCTGGCCGTCGGCTTCATCCATTGCGGCCACCAGCAGAACTTCACCTTCCTCGGTCTGCCTGAAAGCATTTTCCAGCAGGCTCAGCAGCGTCTGGCGCAGGCGTGTCGGATCGCCGGCAACGATATGCGGCATCTGTGGCTGGATAAAACTGATCAGCTCGACCTTCTGCTGTTCGGCCTTGGCGCGGAAGATACCCAGGCTGTCCTCGATCAGCGCATTGAGATCGAACTGTACGTCGTCCAGTTCGATCTGCCCGGACTCCAGTTTGGAAACGTCGAGAATTTCGTTGATCAGGTTGAGCAGTTCATTGCCGGAGCTATGGATGGTCTGGACGTAGTCGCGCTGCCTGGCCGACAGCGAGGTGTCGAGCAGCAGCTCGCTCATGCCGAGCACGCCGTTCATCGGCGTGCGGATTTCATGACTGATACTGGCGAGGAAATCGGCTTTGGTCTTCTGTTCGGCACTGGTGACGGCCTCGGCCGTGTGCCGGGTGCGGTGGCTGGCCTGGATCTGGCGCTGCTGTTCATGTGCGGCAAGGCTGAAGAGCAGACCGGCACCTGTTGCCACGCTGAATACCACGCCGGACAACCAGTCGGGATCGAGCTGATTGAAGCCGAGCAGCATGGGCAGCATGAAGATGAAGCCGGCGTCGAACAGCAGCATGCCCGCCAGCAGCAGGCGCGCCGGTGTCTGGTGCCAGTACTGCAGGGCGATGAGGGTGACGCTGACTGCGCTGAGCAGTATCGTGGCGCAGATCAACCAGCTGACCCAGAGCTGCTGGGTGAGAGCGATGGTTGCCGCCAGCGCGCTGATGAAGCCGAGTTCAAGCGCGAGCAGGCGGCTGAACCAGGCTTTGCGGCGCTGGCTGAAGAAGTCGAGGGTGAAGGCCAGCAAGGCAATACAGGCAATCAGGGCCGAGATATCGGCAATCAGCGCCTGGCTGTGCAGCAGCCCTGGCAGCCATAGCGCCAGTAGCCCGAGGTTCGCCGATACGCACGCCAGCAATGCGCCATGCAGTACGGCAAGCCCCAGATTGCTGTAGCTGGTGGTGCGGGCGAAACGCAGCAGGTTATAGAGCAGCAGCAGTGCCAGCGCACTGAGCAGACCGCCGAAAAGGTAGGCGGGGCGTGCCTGCTCGACCAGCCCGCGTTCATCGAGGGTCTGGAACCAGGCCATGATTGGATGCGATGAGTTCAGGCGAATGTAGGCTTCGCGGGGCTGGCCGTCATTGGGCAGGGAAAACAGGTAGGCGCGCGCGGGCAAAGGGCGTGATTGCGGGGCGCGCAGTTCGCCGGTTTCGACATGGCGTTCGAGCTGTCCGTCACGTAGCAGATAGAAATCCAGATATTGCACGCGCGGGGCGAACAGCCACAGCCAGTGGGGCTGGGCGAAAGTCGGCAGGCTGACCTGCAGCCAGATGGCCTGATCACTTGCCGGGGCGCTATGGGAAAGTTTTTCGATGCGCTGGAACAGGCTTCGCTGATCCAGTATTTCGTTCAGCGTGAGCTGCCCCGACTGGTCGACCAGCAACCGCCAGTTCTGCGGGGCAGCCTGCTGAGTAGGCTCTTGCGTTTCGGTACCGGCAAAAGCGGGGTAAGCGCCTGCTACAGCCAGGAGCAGGCTGAAGGTAAAGGCAACGGCTACCCGGAGTCGATGCACGGTTGAAGTCCCTTCATTGGTCTGGCGACAAATTATAGTCGTGAGGGACTGGCGCTGTAATGCGCGCAACGGTAAAGGGAATCGACCGTTGCGCACCTGGCCTGCCGGAACTTCAGCTTTCGCCTTGCTCGCGCGCGATTGCACGGTAACCGATGTCGTGGCGATAGAAATGGCCATTCCAGTCGATACGGGCCGCGAGAGCATAGGCACTCTGCTGGGCTGCACAAACGGTTTCACCCAGGGCGGTGGCGCAGAGCACTCGGCCTCCTGCCGTGGTGATTTCGCCATTCTGCAGCGCGGTGCCGGCATGGAAGACCTTGCCTTCCAGTTGGGCGGCGGCATCCAGGCCGTGAATCACGGCGCCCTTGGCGTAATTACCTGGATAGCCACCGGCGGCCAGTACCACGCCAAGACTGGGGCGCGGGTCCCACTGCGCTTCGACCTTGTCCAGCGCCTTGGCCAGCGCGGCCTCGACCAGCAGGACGAGACTGGACTGCAGGCGCAGCATGATCGGTTGGGTTTCCGGATCACCGAAGCGGCAGTTGAACTCGATCACCTTGGGCGCGCCGTTGCCGTCGATCATCAGGCCGGCATAGAGGAAGCCGGTATAGACGTTGCCTTCGGCGGCCATGCCCTTGACGGTTGGCCAGATCACTTCGTCCATCACCCGCTGGTGAACGTCGGCAGTGACCACGGGGGCGGGCGAGTAGGCGCCCATGCCGCCGGTGTTGGGGCCGGTGTCGCCGTCGCCGACGCGCTTGTGATCCTGGCTGGTGGCCATCGGCAGCACGTTTTCGCCATCGACCATGACGATAAAGCTGGCTTCCTCGCCGTCGAGGAATTCCTCGATCACCACCCGCGATCCGGCATCACCGAAGGCGTTGCCGGAGAGCATGTCGCGCACCGCTTCTTCGGCTTCTGCCAGCGTCATGGCGACGATCACGCCCTTGCCGGCGGCCAGGCCATCGGCCTTGATCACGATGGGCGCGCCTTTCTCGCGCAGGTAGGCCAGGGCCGGCTCGACGTCGGTGAAGTTCTGGTAGTCGGCGGTGGGAATCCTGTGACGGGCGAGGAAGTCCTTGGTGAAGGCCTTGGAGCCTTCCAGCTGTGCGGCGGCGGCGGTGGGGCCGAAGCAGTCCAGGCCACGCGAGCGGAACAGATCGACCACGCCTGTGACCAGCGGCGCCTCCGGGCCGACGATGGTCAGCTGCACGTTCTGCGCTGCGAAGTCCGCCAGCTGCTCGATGGCCAGTACGTCGATGGCGACGTTCTCGCACTTGGCTTCGGTTGCCGTGCCGGCGTTGCCCGGGGCGACGAAAACCTTATTGACCCGTGGGTCCTGCGCTACCTTCCAGGCCAGCGCATGTTCTCGTCCGCCGCTGCCAATCACTAATACGTTCATTGTTATAACCCTGTGTTGGGCTGGAGGCTGGAGGCTGGAAGCTGGACGAGGGTGTCGCTTTTTCGTCCAGCCATCAGCCATCAGCCTTCAGCGGCTTTTTACGATCAGTGGCGGAAATGGCGCATGCCGGTGAACACCATGGCGATGCCGGCTTCATCGGCGGCGGCGATGACTTCTTCGTCGCGCATCGAACCGCCGGGCTGGATCACGGCGCTGATGCCGGCCTTGGCTGCGTTGTCGATGCCGTCGCGGAAGGGGAAGAAGGCATCACTGGCCATGACCGCGCCCGGCACCGGCAGGCCTGCGTGTTCGGCCTTGATCGCGGCGATGCGGGCGGAGTTGACACGGCTCATCTGGCCGGCGCCGACACCTACGGTCTGACGGTTCCTGGCGTAGACGATGGCGTTGGATTTGACGAACTTGGCCACTTTCCAGGCGAAGATCAGATCATGGATTTCCTGTTCGGTGGGTGCGCGGCGGGTGACGATCCTGAGGTCGTCCGCAGTGATCATGCCGACATCGCGGCTCTGCACCAGCAGGCCGCCGTTGACGCGCTTGAAGTCCCAGCCCGGCGCGCGCTCGGCTGGCCACTGGCCGCATTCGAGCAGACGCACGTTGGCCTTGGCGGCGACGATTTCACGGGCTTCCTGGCTGACGCTCGGGGCGATGATGACTTCGACGAACTGGCGCTCGACGATGGCGCGCGCAGTTTCGCCGTCCAGCTCGCGGTTGAAGGCGATGATGCCGCCGAAGGCCGATTCGCTGTCGGTGGCGTAGGCCAGTTCATAGGCCTGGCGGATGCCGCCTTCGTCTTCCGGCACCACGGCGACGCCGCAGGGGTTGGCGTGCTTGACGATGACGCAGGCGGGCTTGACGAAGCTCTTCACGCATTCCAGCGCGGCATCGGTGTCGGCCACGTTGTTGAACGACAGCTCCTTGCCCTGCAGCTGGCGCGCGGTGGCGACGCAGGCTTCATCGGCGTGCTCGACGTAGAAGGCCGCGATCTGATGCGGGTTCTCGCCGTAACGCATGTCCTGCGCCTTGACGAACTGGGTGGTGAAGGTGCGCGGCAGCTGGCTGCGGCCCTCGGTGGACAGCGTTTCGGCCGCCTGGTCGATGGTGCCCAGGTAGTTGGCGATCATGCCGTCGTAGGAGGCGGTGTGCTCGAAGGCCTTGAGCGCCAGATCGAAACGCTGTGCATAGCTCAGGCCGCCGTTGCGCAGGTTCTCGATGACACCGGCATAGTCGCCGGCGTTGACCACGATGGCGACGTCCTTGTGGTTCTTGGCGGCGCTGCGAACCATGGTCGGGCCGCCGATATCGATATTCTCGATGGCGTCCGGCAGGGTGCAGCCGGCCTTGGCCACGGTGGCGGCGAACGGATAGAGGTTGACCGCCACCAGGTCGATCGGGTTGATCCCGTGTTCGGTCATGACCGCGCCGTCGAGGTCACGGCGACCGAGGATGCCGCCATGGATCTTCGGATGCAGGGTCTTGACCCGGCCATCCATCATTTCCGGAAAGCCGGTGTAGTCGGCCACTTCGACGGCGGCGATACCGTTTTCACGCAGCAGCTTGAAGGTGCCGCCGGTGGAAAGGATTTCGACGCCAAGGGCAGCGAGTTCACGGGCAAATTCAACAACGCCGGTCTTGTCGGACACGCTGATCAGTGCGCGACGCACGGGAAGGCGGAGAGTTTGGTCGGTCATCACGGTTTCCATCGGAAGGTAGACAACGCTGGAGGCGGGAGGCGGAACGAGGGTGTCGCTTGGTCGTCCAGCTTCCGGCCTTGAGCCTCCAGCGGCTTTTTAAAGGAGGTCGTACTGCTTGAGTTTCTTGCGCAGGGTGCCGCGATTCAGGCCCAGCAATTCCGAGGCCTTGGTCTGGTTGCCCTTGACGTAGTTCATCACGGTTTCCAGCAAGGGCGCCTCTACTTCGGAGAGCACCAGGTTGTACACATCCGTGACATCGGCGCCTTCGAGATGGGCGAAGTAGTTGTGCAGCGCTTTCTCGACACTGCCGCGCAGGGTCTGGCCTGCCTCGCTCGGTGTATTCAAATGCTGCTTGAGGTTTACGTTGTCGCTCACGGATGTGGTTCCAATAGCCAGTGTTTCGTTCAACAGCGTCATGCGGCCACCCCTGTTTCATCCCCTGAGTCAGGGCTGGTTCGGCGTTCCTCGAAGAAGGCTCGAACACTGGCGCACTGCGCGTCCCTGTTTTCCAAACGATTGAATCGGCTACGGTATTCCCGTGCCCCCGGTTGTGTTGCGAGATACCAGCTGACGTGCTTGCGCGCGATACGCGCGCCCATTACTTCGCCATAAAAGGCGTGCAGCGCGTCCAGATGATCGAGCAGTATCCGCTCGATCTCATCCAGGCCCGGCGCAGGCAGCAGCTCGCCGGTATCGAGGAAGTGGTCGATTTCGCGAAAAATCCACGGTCTGCCCTGTGCTGCGCGGCCAATGAGCAGCGCATCGACGCCGGTGTCCTTCAGCACCTGGCGCGCCTTGAGCGGCGAGTCGATATCCCCGTTGGCAAATACCGGAATCGATACGGCCTGCTTGATGCGGGCAATGGTTTCGTACTCGGCATCGCCGGTGTAAAGGTCGGCGCGGGTACGGCCATGTACGGCCAGCGCGGCGATACCGGACTGTTCGGCGATCCGTGCCACCCCGAGCCCATTCTTGTTCTGTCTGTCCCAGCCGGTGCGAATCTTCAGCGTCACCGGAACATCCACGGCTGTCACCACGGCTTCGAGAATCCGCGCAACCAGCAGTTCGTCCTTCATCAGGGCCGAGCCGGCCGCCTTGTTGCAGACCTTCTTCGCCGGACAACCCATGTTGATGTCGATGATCTGTGCGCCCAGTTCGACATTGCGCCGGGCCGCTTCGGCGAGCATCTGCGGATCACCTCCGGCGATCTGTACCGAACGCGGCTCGGGGTCGCCATCATGCTGCAGGCGCAGGCGTGACTTGCGGCTGTTCCACAGGCGCACGTCGCTGGTCACCATTTCCGAGACCACCAGGCCGGCGCCCAGGCGTCGGCACAGCTGGCGGAACGGCTGATCGGTCACGCCGGCCATGGGCGCGAGAATCAATCGATTCGGAAGAATATAAGGACCGATGCGTACCGCTGACATGAAGATTCCCTGCCTGGAGCCTGCGATCGGGTGTAAAAAAGGGTGTGCATAATACCCGCTCTGCATGGCAGGTTAAAGCATGCGTTGAACAAAATCTGAACAGTCATCAGCTTATAGCCGAAGGCCGGCTTGTCACGCTCGGGCGATGAGCGGCGGGTTGCCCAGGTTCGCGACGGCCCGTCTGCTATTCCGGCGAGTGGAAGGCCAGGCTGTAGCTCACCGCGCTGGTGCCAGGGTCGAGGATGTCGAGGGCGATATGGATGGGGATCTGCGAGGGCATCTGGCGCTGGCCGGCGAGTTCTCCGGAGAGGTATTCGCCAGGCTTGAAGGTACGGCTTGCCAGAACCTGTCCGCTGATATCGGTGAAGCGCATTTCCAGCAGCGGGAAGGGTTGGGCAAAGGAGGCGCGGTTGTAAATGATCGCATCGACTATCAGCGCGCCAGTGAAGTCGGGATGGCTACGCACGACCAGGTTGCTGCTTCTGATCTGATCGATATCGACTCGCGATGGCAGCTCGCAGCCCAATGCCGGGCACAGCTGCTCAAGCCAGGGGCGGTATTGATCCTGGCGCGCCAGCTCGTCGAAATTATAGAACACGTATTGCCCTGCAAGCGCCAGCAGGGCGAGCAGGTTCAGTGCGCCCCAGCCCAGCCAGCGGCCCCAGGGGTGGCGGCGGGCCTCCCAGTCGAGCTGCAGGGGTTCGTCTTCAAGCTCGAACAGTGGCGCGTCGCGATCCTTGCGTTCGCGCGCATGAGCTTGCGTCGCTGGCGTTGAGTCGGCGGCAGGCCATCCGGAGTCTGCTTCCTCGGGCTCGGAAAGTGAGGGCTCCAGCCGCTCCGCTGGCTGTGGCAGTGCTGTATCCAGCGGCGTAGCAGGGGGCATGACGGTGTCAGGTGGTGCCTTCGCCGTCTCCATGTCCGGCTCGGGAAGCGCCTGGGAAACCGGGGCGGGCACGGGTGCCTGTGTCGTTTCTGCGCCAAGAAGCCGTTCGGCCCAGGCTTCATCATCATCCGGTGACGCGGTGTGGGGCTGTGTCTGTTCCAGCTGAAGCAGTTCGCGGGCCAGCTCCAGTTCTTCACGCTCAAGCCTGGCCAGTTCCTCGTCCAGGTCGAGATTGTCCAGATCGAGGTCGTCGTGAATCCACAGGGTATCGTCTTCGCTGTTCGAGGGCGCCGAAGGCTGGACCGGCACGCTGACGGGCGCCGGGGCTGGCGTCTCTGCGGCGCTGGCGCGCAGTTTGTCCTCGTCGCTCAGTTGCTGGGCCGCATTGAAAAGCTCCATGCAGGCGCCACAACGCACCACGCCCCGAGCAGCAGCGAGCTGGGCGCGGCTGACGCGAAAACTGGTACGGCAGTGCGGGCATTGGGTGACGAAGCTGGTCATGCGCAGGTCCGGCGAAGAATGCTCGCTAGTCTAGCGCATGCATATCGTCGAACGGCAGTGGTGGTGCGTGTTGCCCGTCACTGCCGTGAGGCTCAGTGGTGACGAATGCCGGTAATCCGTACCCAGCCGTCTTTTTCAGCGGTGGGGTCGAGATCGAATTGCGCCGCATAGGCTGCGCGAACCTCTTCGGCCTGCTCGGCAAGGATTCCGGACAGGGCCAGAAGACCGCCGGGTTTGACGCGCTCGGCAATCTGCCCCGCCAGTTCCACCAGTGGGCCGGCGAGGATATTGGCGACTACCACGTCGGCCTGACCGCTCGGCAGCTGTTCGGGCAGGTACAGCGGGAAGCGTGCCGGGTCGATGCCGTTGCGTCCGGCATTGTCGCGCGAGGCTTCGATGGCCTGGATATCGATGTCGGTACCGATGGCCTGCTCGGCACCCAGCAGCAGGGCGGCGATGGCCAGGATGCCCGAGCCACAACCAAAATCCAGCACCTGCAAGCCGCATAGCTGCTGGGCATCGAGCCATTCCAGGCAGAGCGCCGTGGTGGGGTGGGTGCCGGTGCCGAAGGCCAGGCCGGGATCGAGCAGCAGATTCACCGCATCCTGTTCGGGCGCGGTGTGCCAGCTGGGGACGATCCACAAGCGACGACCGAAGCGCATGGGCTGGAAGTTATCCATCCAGCTGCGTTCCCAGTCCTGATCCTCGATGCGTTCCAACTGGTAATCGGGCAGTTCGCCGCCGGTCAGCAATTGCAGATGCACGAGCAGATCGCTTTCATTCACGTCGGCTTCGAACAGGGCCAGCAGGTGGGTATGCGACCACAGCGGCGTGGTGCCCAGGTCCGGCTCGAAGATGGGCTGGTCCTCGGCATCCATGAAGGTCACCGATACCGCGCCGACGCCCAGCAGGGCATCTTCAAGGGCGGGTGCCTGTTCCGGGGCGATGGCGAGGCGAAGTTGTAACCAGGGCATAAAATTCTCGTCTAGAAACGGCTGAAGGCTGGAAGGCTGAACGAAAGGTGGCGGGATTATCCGCTTTTTCGTCCGGCCTTCCAGCCTTCAGCGTTTTTCTCGGCTGGTGCTTAGTGCTTATCCATACCCAGTTTCTTTTCCAGGTAGTGGATGTTCACGCCGCCCTTGCAGAAGCCTTCGTCGCGAACCAGATCCCGGTGCAGTGGGATGTTGGTCTTGATGCCGTCGACGACGATTTCGTCCAGCGCATTGCGCATGCGCACCATGGCTTCTTCGCGCGTGGCGCCGTAGGTGATCAGCTTGCCGATCAGCGAGTCGTAGTTCGGCGGAACCGAGTAGCCGCTGTACAGGTGCGAGTCGACGCGAACGCCGTTGCCGCCCGGTGCGTGGAAGTGCTTCACCTTGCCGGGGCTCGGGAGGAATTTCTCCGGGTCTTCGGCGTTGATCCGGCATTCCAGCGAATGGCCGCGGATGACCACGTCTTCCTGCTTGATCGACAGCTTGTTGCCGGCGGCGATGCTGAGCATCTCCTTGACGATGTCCACGCCGGTGACCATCTCGGTGACCGGATGCTCGACCTGCACGCGGGTGTTCATCTCGATGAAGTAGAAACGACCGTCTTCATAGAGGAACTCGAAGGTGCCGGCGCCGCGATAGCCGATTTCGATGCAGGCATCGGTGCAGCGCTTGAGCACTTCGGCGCGGGCCTTTTCATCGATGAAGGGCGCTGGCGCTTCTTCCAGGACCTTCTGGTGGCGGCGCTGCAGTGAGCAGTCGCGGTCGCCCAGATGAATGGCGTTGCCCTGGCCGTCGGAGAGCACCTGGACTTCCACGTGGCGCGGATTGCCAAGGAATTTCTCCAGATAGACCATCGGGTTGCCGAACGCAGCACCGGCTTCGGTGCGGGTCAGCTTGGCCGACTTGATCAGGTCTTCTTCCTTGTGCACCACACGCATGCCGCGACCACCGCCGCCGCCAGCGGCCTTGATGATCACCGGGTAACCTACTTCGCGGGCGATGCGCAGCGCTTCCTTCTCATCTTCCGGCAGCGGGCCGTCGGAGCCGGGTACCACGGGTACGCCGGACTTGATCATGGCGTCCTTGGCAGACACCTTGTCACCCATCAGGCGGATGGTTTCAGCTTTCGGGCCGACGAAGGCGAAGCCGGACTTCTCCACCTGTTCGGCGAAGTCGGCGTTCTCGGCGAGAAAGCCGTAGCCGGGGTGAATGGCGGTGGCACCGGTCACCTCTGCCGCGGCGATGATCGACGGGATGTGCAGATATGAATTGGTGGCAAGGGGCGGGCCGATGCAGACGGATTCATCCGCCAGGGCCAGGTGCATCAGTTCGCGGTCGGCGGTGGAGTGCACCGCGACGGTCTTGATGCCCAGCTCCTTGCAGGCTCGCAAGATCCGCAGGGCGATTTCACCGCGGTTTGCGATCAGTACTTTTTCCAACATCGCTGGCTCTCCGCGGTTCAAACGATGGTGAACAGCGGCTGGTCGTATTCGACCGGCTGACCATTCTCCACCAGGATGGATTCGATGGTGCCGCTGGTTTCAGCCTCGATGTGGTTCATCATCTTCATGGCTTCGACGATGCACAGGATGTCACCTTTCTTGACGCTCTGGCCGACATCGGCGAACGGCTTGGCTTCCGGCGAGGAAGCGCGGTAGAAGGTGCCGACCATCGGCGAACGGACGACAGTGCCGTTCAGCTTCGGTGCGGCCGGGGCGGCATCAGCGGTCGGCGCGGCAGCAACAGGCGCCGGAGCCGGGGCTGCGGGCGCCTGAGCGTAGATCGGCTGTTGCATGGCCACTTGCTTGCTGTGGCGGCTGATGCGTACCGACTCTTCGCCCTCGTGGATCTCCAGTTCGTCGATCCCGGACTCTTCCAGCAGTTCGATCAGTTTCTTGACTTTGCGAATATCCATGAAGCGTTGACTCCCAGGTAAGTTCGAAGGGTATTGCCGCTCGCTTGTCGAGCCCCGGCATGCTTGTGCGCAGGCCCGTCAGGAGGCAGCGAGTTGTTCCAGGGCGGCCTCCAATGCCAGCCGATAACCGCTGGCGCCAAGGCCGCAGATCACACCTACCGCGACATCCGAAAAGTAGGAGTGATGGCGGAAAGGTTCACGTTTGTGCACGTTCGACAGGTGCACTTCGATGAATGGGATGCTCACTGCCAGCAACGCGTCACGTAACGCGACGCTGGTATGCGTGAATGCCGCCGGATTGATCAGGATGAAGTCCACACCTTCGCTGCGCGCGGCGTGGATGCGTTCGATCAGTTCGTATTCGGCATTGGATTGCAGGTGCAGCAGATGATGGCCGGCGTCGCGGGCGCGCTGTTCGAGGTCCTGATTGATCTGCGCCAGCGTCACCGCGCCATAAACACCGGGTTCGCGGGTGCCGAGCAGATTCAGATTCGGGCCATGAAGGACCAGAAAGGTCGCCATGTATGTTCCTTGTTGTTATGCGCGGTCGTGCCGCTTGAAAGGCGGGCCGACCCGTAAAGGGGAAAAACTATGCATGAAGCGGGGGTTGACTGTCCAGTCATGCTGCAATCGGCGTAAATGCCCGCATTATGGCTGGAGTTTGCCGCAGGGATTGCTGTTCGCTGTCAGCGCAAGGCGTCAGCGCGGTTCAGGCGTTCAGCGAATTGCCGGGCGGTGATTTCGCCGACGACGCGGATTTCGTCCATTTCCTGTCCGTTGCCATCGAAGAACAGCACGGCGGGTGGGCCGAACAACTTGTAGCGATCCAGCAGGGCGCGCTGCTCGGCATTGCTGTCGGTGATGTCGAAGCGGATCAGGCGGTAGTCGGCCAGGCGCGGGGCGATCAGCGGATCGGCGAATACTTCGCGCTCGATCACCTTGCAACTGATGCACCAGTCCGCGTACCAGTCGAGCATGAGTGGCTGGCCGGCGGCGCGTGCGGCCTGCAGTTGCGCGTCGAGCGCGGCAGTTGTCGAGAGGGTATGCCAGCTTTCGGCCTCGATGACTCCGCCGCCTGCCGCCAGTGTGGCGCGTGGCAGTGGTCGCAACGGATCGGAGCCCCCCTGCAGTGCGCCGACCCAGGCTGCCAGGGCGTAGACCAGCAAGACCAGCCCAAGCAGTTGGGCGAGCTTCTGCCGGGGTGTCTTGCTGGTCAATTCCAGGGTGCCGAGGAACAGCGCCGCGCCGGCGGCGAGCAGTCCCCACAAGGCCAGCGCCAGCGACCCCGGTAGCACGCGTTCGAGCATCCACACCGCCACGGCAAGCAGCAGTACACCGAAGACGTTACGTACCGTGATCATCCACGGGCCGCTCTTGGGCAGCAGCGCGCCGCCACCGGTGGCGAACAGAACCAGTGGTGCGCCCATGCCCAGGCCCAGGGCGAAGAGTTTCAGTCCGCCGCCCAGCGCGTCGCCACTGGCGCTGATGTAGAGCAGCGCACCAGCCAGCGGCGCGGATACGCAGGGTGATACCAGCAGGCTGGAAACGGTGCCCAGCAGCGCGGCGCCCATGAAGGAGCCGCCCTTGGCGTTGCCGGCGAGGCGGTCGAGGCGGCTGCTCAGGAATTGGGGCAGACGCAGTTCGAACAGGCCGAACATGGCCAGCGCAAAGAGTACGAAGAAGAATGCGAACGGCACCAGTATCCAGGGCGACTGCAGGCGTGCCTGCAGATTCAGCTCTGCGCCGAACACGCCCATCAGTGCGCCGAGCACCGCGAAGCCGCCCGCCATCGGCAGGACATAGGCAAGTGACAGCAGGAAACTGCGCATGCCGCCGGTCTGGCCGCGCAGCACCACGCCGGAAAGAATCGGCAGCATCGGCAGTACGCAGGGCG
The DNA here is from genome assembly GCF_013522825.1 of Stutzerimonas stutzeri. Lineage (GTDB taxonomy): Bacteria > Pseudomonadota > Gammaproteobacteria > Pseudomonadales > Pseudomonadaceae > Stutzerimonas > Stutzerimonas stutzeri_AK. The sequence goes on along the minus strand of NZ_JAAMQZ010000001.1, from coordinate 14,284 downwards.
TGAAGGTCAGGCCCAGCCCGGCGAGGAAGAACAGTGCCACCGAACGCCAGGACAGGGTGTCGGCGCTGTCGCTATCGCTGCGGGTACCGGCGACCGCCGGGGTGCCGTCCGCGGCGATCTGGAAGGTTTGCGTTTCCGGCGGGTAGCAGAGCCCCTTGTCGGCGCAACCCTGATAGCCGACCTGAAGTGTGAAGGGGCGGTTGTCGGGGTTCTGTACCGGCAGGTCGATATCGAGGACGCCGTAGTAGGCTTCGATTTCACCGAAATACTCGTCGGTCTTCTGCACGCCTGCCGGTAGCCGTGCCTCGCCGATGATCACGCTGGCCTCGTCGGTCTTGAACTGGAACCGGTGCCTATAGAGGTAATAGCCTTCGGCACCGATGAAGCGCAGCTGGATTCGTTCCGAGTTGGCATCCACCAGGCTCAGGCGGAAGGCTTCATGCACCGGGAGAAAGTCGGCGCTGTTGTTCAGACCGCCCAGCGTGGAGCTTGGGCGGCTGTCGAACAGGCTTGCGGTGGCGGGAAGGGCGAACAGCAGGATCAACAGACTCAGCAAACGGCGCATGGTCATCTCGCAGGCAACGATGGGGGCATGATACCTAACGAGGCGAATGGTCGCTTGGGCGCAGCGTCGCACTATGGCAACCAGATGATTCCGTCGCGTTCGCTGCAGGGGCGCGCGCGCAGGAACTGGCCGGCGCAGGGGCCGGCGACGCATTCGCCACTGTCGATCAGAAACAGCGCACCATGGGTCGCGCACTGGATCAGGCTGCCGCTGCTGTCGAGAAACTGGTCCGCAAGCCACTCCAGCGGGATCTGGCGGTGCGGGCAACGGTTTTCATAGACGTAGGCGACGCCATCCTTGCGCACGGCGAACAGGCGCAGGCCGCCGACCTCGAAGCCTTTGCTGCGGCCTTCGGCGAGCTCGCCGGTTGCGCATAAACGAATCATGCAGGTTTCCTCCGTTGGGCTGCGATTATTACCCAGGCTGGTCTTTTCAGGCAGGATCAGCGTCGATATCGTGGTTTTCGAGTTCACCTGCCGATGCTGCCTTTGTCCGCCGAGGAATACTGATGCGATTTCTACTGCTTCTGGTAATGGTTGTGCTTGCCGCCTGCCAGTCGGTTGCACCGCTGCCCGCATGGCAGAGCCCCGAGGGGCTGGAGCATGCCGATCTGGGCGTGATCATCGACTTGCGCAACGGCGCGTCACTCACTCCGCAACAGCTGCTGGCCGAACTGGCCGACAGCGATCACGTGCTGGTGGGGGAGCGCCATGACAATCCCGACCATCATGCACTGCAGCTCTGGCTGCTGCAGGCCCTGGCGCAGCAGCGCGAGCAGGGCAGTGTCCTGCTGGAGATGCTCAACCCGGATCAGCAGCAGAAGGTTGCCCAGGTGCAGCGCTCCATGAGGAAAGGCGAGCGGCCCGCCGATCTGCCTGCCGCGCTGGGCTGGCAACAGGGCTGGGACTGGGCGCTCTATGCGCCGCTGGTGGAGTATGGGCTGGCACAGTCTTATCCGCTGTTGCAGGCGAATCTGGACCGAGCCGAGATATCCAGCATCTATCGCGAGGTTCCGTCATTGACCGGCGCCCCAGCTGCACCGGATGTGCAGACGGCCTTGCTGGAGCAGATTCGGGCCTCGCATTGCCAGATGCTGCCCGAAACGCAGTTGCCGGCGATGCTTGCCGTGCAGCAGCAGCGTGACCAGCGCATGGCGCAGCAATTGGCTGCCGCGCCAAAACCTGCGATGTTGCTGGCAGGCGCCTTTCATGTCCGGCGTGATCTCGGGGTGCCGCTGTATCTGCAGGGGCAGGCAAGCATGCGTGACCTGCGTGTGCTGATGCTTGCTGAAGTGGGAGAAACAGTGCGGGCCGAGCAGGCTGACTTCGTCTGGTTCACGCCGTCACAGCCGCAGCAGGATCACTGTGCGAAGTGGCGTGACAAGGCGGGTTGATTCGCGCAGATAAAAAAAAAGACCCGGCAAGAGCCGGGTCAAAACCGTGATTAGCCTGATGAGGAGATAACCTGAAAGATCGACTGCCTGGACCCTTCAACTTACCGGCTGACCTCGCGATCAGTTGCGATAATAATAACAATTCTCATTTCGGTGTCAATGGGCGATTTTGAAAATAATCCGGCTTTTTGAAAGCTGGTCTCAGCCAGTGATGGGCAGCCGAAGCTGGGTGACTTCCTTGTTCAGCAGGTCGATACGTCGAGCCATGCTTTCGATCAGGCTGTGGGCGATCTTCGGGTTGCTTTGCATCAGGCTGAGAAACTGGTCCTTGGGAATCACCATGACCGTACAGGGTGTCGTGGCCATAACGGTGGCGCTGCGTTTTTCGTGCGTGAACACGGCCATCGCCCCGAAGATTTCATCGCGCTGTACGTCGCCAACCTTCTGCCCGTCGACAATTGCGTCGGCATGACCTTCGATGATGATGAAGACATGCTCGGCATCATCGCCCTGGATAATCAGTGCCTGGCCCGCCGCGAAGTGCTGGAAGCCCATCGCAGTTTGAATCTCCGGCTGCTTCAGGCGTGCCAGTGCATCGCAGAGCAGCGCTGTCTGACCAATCAGGTATTGGGTAAAAAGTTCCTGGCGTCGCTGCTCGGCATGGATATGGCGGAATACGGCGTTGCGTGAATAGGGGGTCAGGCGAATCGATTCATCGCTGCGGTAGCGGCAGTCGGGAAACTCTGTGCCCTGACGCAGTCCCAGAAGGTCACCTTCTTGTAGATAGAACAAAGGTCGCTCATCGACCAGTGCATGCAGCAGCCCGCTTTCGATGATGAACAGCTGCTGGCCGGGCAGTTCTGTGCTGAGGTCCTCGGAGCCGCCGATTTCAATCGCCTCGCCGCATGGTGGCAGGCCTTCCAGCAACTGGGCGGGAATTTCCTGCAGACGGTTTATCAGGCGATCGGCGTAGGCGGGTTGTTCGCCGAGTAGATACATGACGGTAATCCTTGAACAAACGAGCTCACAAAGGGGAGCGGTGGGCGTGCCAACAATAAGCGCCACGCTGGGGAGGAGTAAATTGCATCGCGTGCAGGTTGTGAGCTAGCTCTTGTTGGGGCGCCTGGAAGTGTTCAGATGCTGATTCAGTTCATCCTTGACCGAGGCAGGCAGCGCTTTCCAATCGGTGTCGCGCAGTGCGCCCTCGATGGCATAGAGCAATACGCGAGAGGCGCTGAAACCGCGAGATTTGACCGCCTGATAGGCGTCGACCGCACCCCGGCGGCGGAGATCTTCCAAGGTATGGATGCCGGATGCGTGCAACCATTGTGCGGAGGTCTTGCCGAGGTTTTTCAGCGTCAGCAATTCGTCGTGCATGGCGTCCTTATCGACCGGGTGGCCGGTGAGGAAGTGGAGCGGCCCGCAAAGCCAGCACCGCCGTTCAAAGCTGCCCACGACCCACTCGCGCAGACAGGCCTACGCAAGTATAGAAGCCACGCCAGGTTCTGCCCGCGAGGGTGATGGGTTGTGGTTGCTGCTTCGGTCAGCGGCTGTTCTGCCGCGGCCTGTCAGAGCCCCGGCAGCCGCTGGCGAATGGCGGCCAGCAGATTGTCCAGGCTGGCGGCATCGGGCGTATCGAGCCGCCGGCTGAGCAGTTGCTCGCTTTCGCTCAGGGGTTCGCGTGAGGCCTGTTGTGCCCTGACAACATCCATGGTTGCGTCGGACGGATCGCCGCCCTCGGCCTGACGCTGCGCAAGCCACTGTTCGATGACCGCATCGGGGGCTTCGCAATCGATGATCAGGAAAGGGACGCCGGTGGCTTCTGCGACTTGCCAGGCAGCCTGTCGCTGCTGGTGCTTGAGGTAGGTGGCGTCGATCACCGCCGAGAAGCCCGCATTCAGCGCCGCTTCGGCCAGTGTGTGCAGCCGCCGGTAGGTGGCTTCGCCGGCTTCGGCGCTGTAGATGCCGGTATCCAGCTCGCCGGATCGCTCCTGCTGCTCGCCATGCAGGCGCTTGCGTTCCACATCCGAGCGCAGTCTCAGCATGCCCAGCGCTTCGACCAGGCGCAGGGCCACATGGCTTTTGCCAGAGGCTGAAACGCCATGGGTGATGGCCAGGAAGCGTGACGGAATCGCGCTGTAGCTTTCGGCCAGGTTGGCATAGCCGCGGTACTGACGGACGATGACCTTGCGCTCGACGGCATCCTGTTCCTGATACAGCCGGAACAGGTTGACCTTGGCTCGCACCAGGGCGCGGTAGGCCTTGTACAGGTTGATCAGTTCCAGCGCGGCGTAATCGCCGGTGCGCTCCAGCCAGCCATTGAGGAAGCGGCGCGCCTGGCATTTCAGGCCGCGGTCTTCCAGATCCATGGCCAGGAAGGCGGCGTCGGATGCGATGTCGATCAGGCGGAAGGGTTCGTTGAATTCGATGCAGTCGAACAGCACCACCTGGTTGTTGATCAGGGCCGCGTTGCCCAGATGCAGGTCGCCGTGGCATTCGCGAATGAAGCCCTGTTGGCTGCGCTGTTCCAGCAAGGGATAGAGGCGCTCGATGCTGGTTTCCGTCCAGTCGATCAGCGCATCGAGCTGTTGCAGGTCGGCCTGTTCGGTCAGCAGGGGGCGGATCTGCTCGAAGTTCTGCCGCATCGGCGCGACGATCGCCTCGGCACTGTTCAGCGGGTGTCCTGCGGGCACCTGCGGAATGTCCAGGTGGAAGTGGGCGATCTGCTCGGCCAGGGCGTCGATGTGGGCGTCGGTCAGCTCGCCGCGCGCCTGCACTTCGGCCATGAGCTGGGTCTGCGGGAATTCGCGCATCTGCAGCAGGTACTCGATGGGTTCGCCGTCACCACCGATAATCGGGGCCTCGATGCTGCCGGTTATCGGCAGAACCTGCACATACAGGTCAGGCGCCATGCGCTGGTTCAGGTGCAGTTCCTGCTCGCAGAAATGCTTGCGGGAAGCCAGGTCGGTAAAGTCGAGAAAGCCGAAATCCACAGGCTTCTTCATCTTGTAGGCGTAGGTGCCGGTCAGGATGACCCATGAAATGTGTGTTTCGATGACCCGGAAGCCGTCGACCGGATGGGAATAGAGGGCCGGATTCTGCAATGCGGCGATCAGTGCTTGGCTCACGGTCATTCCTTGTAAGTATGGTGTGCGGGACGTGTGGTTATCGGAACGCAGCTCACACAGTCTGAAAACGCACCATTATGTCCATCCGGGAGTGACCTGCAAACCGCCAGGAGGCCGCATTCCCCGAAGATCAAAGTGCGTATAATCCGCCGCCATGACTAAAGTACGCTCTCCTCGTTCCCGCTCTAAGCGCCGATCCGGCGGCTTCCGGCCCTGGCTTGGCTGGGCCGTAAAGCTGTTTCTTGTGGCGCTGGTGATCCTCGCCGGCGTGGCCGTCTATCTCGATGCGGTGGTTCAGGAAAAGTTTTCCGGCAAGCGCTGGACCATTCCTGCAACGGTCTTCGCAAGGCCGCTGGAGCTTTTCGTCGGACAGAAACTCGACAAGGATGACTTCCTCACGGAGCTCGATGCGCTGGGTTACCGCCGTGAACGTGCGATCGATGGGCCAGGCGTGGTTTCGGTTGCCGGCAATACCATCGAGATGCATACCCGGGGGTTCCATTTCTACGAGGGCGTCGAGGAATCGCAGCGTATCCGGGTGCGTTTCTCCGGCGACTTCGTGGCGGGCCTGACCCGTGCCAACAATGCCGAACTGCCGGTGGCGCGACTCGAACCCCTGGTGATCGGCGGCCTCTATCCGGCGCATAACGAGGATCGCATCCTGATCAAGCTGGAGCAGGCGCCGCCTTATCTGGTGGAAACCCTGGTCGCAGTCGAGGATCGAGAATTTTTCGAGCATTTCGGTGTTTCGCCCAAGTCCATCGCTCGTGCCGCCTGGGTCAACCTGACCGCCGGCGGGGTGCGTCAGGGCGGCAGTACCCTGACTCAGCAGCTGGTCAAGAACTTCTATCTGACCAATGAGCGCAGCCTCAGCCGCAAGGGCACCGAGGCGATGATGGCGATCCTGCTGGAGCTGCACTACGACAAGCGGGAGATTCTCGAAGCGTACCTCAATGAGGTCTTTCTCGGTCAGGATGGCCGGCGGGCTATCCACGGCTTTGGCCTGGCCAGCCAGTATTTCTTCGGTCGACCACTGGCTGAGTTGCAGGTGCAGCACGTCGCGCTGCTGGTCGGCATGGTCAAGGGGCCGACGTACTACAACCCTAGGCGGCATCCGGAGCGTGCGCTGGAACGGCGCAATCTGATTCTCGATCTGCTGGTCGAGCAGCAGGTGCTCAGTTCCGAGGCAGCGGTTGCGGCTAAGCAGAAGCCGCTCGGAGTGACGCCGCGTGGCAGTCTGGCCGACAGCTCCTATCCGGCGTTTCTCGATGTAGTCAAACGCCAGCTGCGTGAAGACTATCGCGACGAGGACCTGACCGAGGAAGGCTTGCGTGTCTTCACCAGCTTCGATCCGATTTTGCAGATGAAAGCCGAGAGAGCCATGACCGAGACGCTCAAGCGGCTCGGCAAGGCCGCCGAAGGTGTCGAGGGGGCGATGCTGGTGACCAATCCGGAAACCGGCGAGCTGCAGGCGATGCTGGGTGGTCGTCAACCAGGTTTTGCTGGCTTCAACCGGGCGCTGGACGCCTCACGGCCCATCGGCTCGCTGATCAAGCCGGCGATTTACCTTGCGGCCCTGGAGAAGCCCAGCCAGTACACCTTGACCAGCCTGCTGGAAGATGAGCCCTTCTCGGTCAAGGGGGCCGATGGCCAGGTATGGCGACCGCAGAACTATGGGCGTAACGCCCACGGTGCGGTTTACCTCTACCAGGCTCTGGCCAATTCCTACAACCTCTCCACGGCCCGCTTGGGGCTGGATCTGGGTGTGCCGCATGTTCTGAAGACGCTCGAGCGGCTGGGGGCTTCGCCACAGTGGCCGGCTTATCCTTCGATGTTGCTGGGGGCGGGCGGGTTGCGTCCTATCGAGGTGGCGGACATGTACCAGACGCTCGCCAATGGTGGTTTCAACACGCCGTTGCGAGCCATCCGTAGCGTCGTTGCGGCCGATGGCGAGCCGCTGAGTCGCTACCCGTTCAAGATTCAGCAGCGTTTCGATGCCGGTGCGATCTATCTGACCCAGTACGCCATGCAGCGCGCCATGCTCGAAGGCACCGGGCGTTCGGCTTACAACCAGATACCCAGGTCGCTGGCGCTGGCAGGCAAGACCGGTACCACCAATGATTCGCGTGACAGTTGGTTCGCAGGTTTCAGTCAGGACCTGCTGGCAGTGGTCTGGCTGGGACGTGACGACAACGGCAAGACTTCGCTGACAGGCGCTACGGGTGCCTTGCAGGTGTGGGCCGACTTCATGCGTCGCGCCGATCCGCTGCCGTTGCAAATGCCCATGCCGGAAAATGTCGTCATGGCCTGGATCGATGCACAAACCGGGCAGGGTACGGCTGAGAATTGCCCTGGTGCGGTACAGATGCCCTATATTCGTGGCAGTGAGCCAGCCGCGGGACCTGGTTGTGGTATTCAGGCGCCTGCCGAGTCGGTCATGGACTGGGTTCGCGGCTGGTTGCGCTGAGCCACATCTGGCGCATGAAACAATACTGTTGGCTGCATGAAACGATTATGAGGTTCGAATGTTGAGCAACAAGCGATGGATGGTCGTTCTGATAGCCGCAGCGCTGGCGCAGGGCTGTGCAACAGTCGATCGGGGCGCGATACCTGTGGTCGACTCCGGTGCGCCGGTCTCCGAGGAAGTGTCGGCGCGGCAAGCCTACCGTACGGGTGGCGCGCCTGTGTCTGCGCCGGGGATGCAGCCTGTGCCTGAGGATTCGGGGGTAATGGTCATGGTGCCGCAGCAGAACTCGGCCCCCCTGCAGACCTTTCCCGCGCCTGATGCCACCTTCAGCGGTTCGGTTGACCCGGTACCCGGTGTGTCCGAGCCATGGACGCCTCCCGTGCCTGCGCCTCAGGCTCCGGTGCAGGGCCAATCAATGCCCAGCGGCATCCCCTCGAACGGAGGCTTGTCTGCCGATGAGCGGCTCGACGGTCCGGTGTTGGCGCTGCTGACCACGGCCCAGCAGCAACAGGGCGGTGGCGACCTCAACGGGGCCGCATCCAGCCTCGAACGTGCCCAGCGCATCGCACCCCGCGAGCCGCAAGTGCTTTACCGCCTGGCCGAGGTGCGCCTTGCTCAGGGCGATGCCGTGCAGGCTGAGCAGCTCGCCCGGCGGGGGCTGAGCTACGCGGGTGATCGCCCGGCGCTGCAGGCGAGTCTCTGGGAACTGATCGCGCAGGCACGCGAGCGTCAGGGCAATGCCGCCGGAGCTGCGCAGGCGCGCGAGCGCGCCAGGGTTTCGTTGTGATGGATGGCCGGGCGCCGGAGCTGGCCGAGCAACTCTTGCTGATCGAGCGAGAGTTGCGCGCGCTGGGGACATGGGAAGCCCTGCCGCCTGACCCGCAGGCCCTTGCCAGTCGTGAGCCATTCTGTGTGGATACGCTGTCGTTCGAGCAGTGGTTGCAGTGGATTTTTCTGCCGCGCATGAAGGCGATCCTGGAAAGTGGCGCGGCATTGCCAGCCGCTTCGGGCATTCTGGCGATGGCGGAGGTGGTCTACAGGGATTCTCCATCAAGGGTTGCCGGCCTGCTTGAGGCGCTGACAAAGTTTGATTCGCTGATCGCTCGCGGCGAAAGATGATGCTTGCCGACTGGCGGAGCTGGCGAATCTGATTCAACTCAGTCGCAGGTTTCGGCGATTTTCCGCTTGGCTTCGAGGATGCGCGCCTGGCGTTCTTCTTCGTTCATGCGCCGCACTTCTCCCTCTTCCTCTACGCGCACCCGCGGATTGTTCTGCAGTTGTGCCAGGTTCGTGCGCAGTGTCGTGCAGTATTGCTGGCGCTGGGCGTTCTGTTCGGCCACCTGTTTTTTGACCTGGCGCTCAATGTCGCGCTGCTCGGCCTCGCCAGTTCTTTCAGTCTCGGCAGGTACCACAGGCGCCTGTTTGGGTGGCGGTGCAGCAGTATTGAGCATTTCCACGGCCTGATCCTGAGGCGGTTGCGCGCCAAAATGCGTAACGCCTTGTGCATCCACCCATTTGTAGATCTGGCCGGCCATGACATTGCCGCTCAGTGCGAGCAGCAGACAGCCCGCGAGAATAGTCGAACGCATGCTTATCCCTTCTGTGGAGGCATTATCAGGGCGGTACTATACGCAAAACTTCCGGTCCTTCATTCTGCGCTGGATCACAGCTGAAAACAGTCGGAAGACAACAGCAGGCTTGACTTGGCACGGTCTAATCCGAACAATTCCATGCTTGCTGTTGCGAGGACATTGCACGAGCCTGTCTTCGATCAACCATATCAAGGTGCCTACCCGCACCGACTTGCTACACCCGCAACGCGTTACCTCGCGCTGGGAGGAGCGTCCCGCAATACTTTGGGGCTTTCCTGGTACTTGCTTAGTCAGTAGCTGACGTAGTCGGCGACCACCGTCGCTCATGCACTGCTGAGCAGTAAAACCTATTTCTGGCCGGTCCGGCGCGGAGCGGCTATCTGGCGTTTTAGAGGTGAACAACGTGGAATTATTATCCGGCGCTGAAATGCTCGTCCGCTTCTTGCGCGACGAAGGCGTTAAGTACATCTACGGGTACCCGGGTGGTGCCGTTCTGCATATCTACGATGCGCTTTTCAAGGAAAAGTCCATCGAGCACATCCTGGTTCGTCATGAGCAGGCCGCCACCCACATGGCCGATGGCTATGCGCGGGCGACCGGCAAGGCCGGCGTGGTGCTGGTGACCTCCGGTCCTGGTGCGACCAATGCCATCACCGGCATTGCTACCGCTTTCATGGACTCGATCCCGATGGTGGTCATCTCCGGTCAGGTTCCGAGCAACATGGTCGGCACCGATGCCTTCCAGGAAACCGACATGATCGGTATCTCCCGGCCCATCGTGAAGCACAGCTTCATGATCAAGCATCCTTCGGAAATCCCCGAAGTGATGAAGAAGGCGTTCTACCTCGCCGAGTCCGGGCGTCCTGGTCCGGTGGTCGTCGATATTCCGAAGGATATGACCAACCCGGCCGAGAAGTACGAATACGTCTATCCGAAGAAGGCCAAGCTGCGCTCCTACGGTCCGGCGCTGCGCGGTCACTCCGGGCAGATCCGCAAGGCGGCGGAACTGTTGCTGGCGGCCAAGCGGCCCATTCTCTACGCCGGTGGCGGCGTGGTCTTGGGTGGGGCTTCCGCACAGCTGACCGAACTGGCGAAGATGCTCAACCTGCCGGTGACCAACACCCTGATGGGGCTGGGTTGCTATCCGGGCAGCGACCGCCAGTTCGTTGGCATGCTCGGCATGCACGGCAGCTACACCGCCAACCTGGCCATGCACCATTCCGATGTGATTCTGGCGGTCGGTGCGCGCTTTGATGATCGTGTGATCAATGGCGCGGCGAAGTTCTGCCCGAACGCCAAGATCATCCACATCGACATCGATCCGGCGTCCATCTCGAAGACGATCAAGGCCGACATTCCGATCGTTGGTCCTGTGGGCAGCGTACTGACCGAGATGGTCGCCATCGTCAAGGAAATCGGCCAGGCGCCGAACTCCGAGACGGTCGCCAGTTGGTGGAAGCAGATCGACGAGTGGCGCGGCAACCGTGGCCTGTTCCCCTACGATAAGGGCGACGGCAGCATCATCAAGCCGCAGGCCGCCATCGAAATGCTCTGCGAAGTGACCAAGGGCGAGGCCTATGTGGCGTCGGACGTTGGTCAGCATCAGATGTTCGCCTGCCAATACTACAAGTTCGACAAGCCCAACCGCTGGCTCAACTCGGGCGGCCTTGGCACCATGGGCTTCGGCCTGCCGGCAGCCATGGGCGTGAAGCTGAACTTCCCCGACGCTGATGTCGCCTGCGTTACCGGCGAGGGCAGTATCCAGATGAACATCCAGGAGCTGTCGACCTGCCTGCAGTACGACCTGCCGGTGAAGATCATCAACCTCAACAACGGTGCGTTGGGCATGGTCCGCCAGTGGCAGGACATGGTGTACAACAGCCGCTACTCGCACTCCTACATGGAGTCGCTGCCTGACTTCGTCAGGCTGGCTGAAGCCTATGGGCACGTTGGCATGCGTATCACCGATCTGAAGGATCTCAAGCCGAAAATGGAAGAGGCCTTTGCCATGAAGGATCGGCTGGTATTCCTCGATATCGCCGTTGATACCAGCGAGCACGTCTACCCGATGCAGATCAAAGACGGTGCCATGCGCGACATGTGGCTGAGCAAGACGGAGCGGACCTGATCATGAGACACATCATTTCCCTGTTGATGGAAAACGAGCCGGGCGCCCTGTCTCGCGTGGTTGGGTTGTTCTCGCAACGTAACTACAACATCGAGAGCCTCACGGTTGCACCAACCGAGGATCCGACGCTGTCGCGCCTGACCCTGACGACTGTCGGGCATGAGGAGGTGATCGAGCAGATCACCAAAAACCTCAACAAGCTGATCGAAGTGGTCAAGCTGGTGGATCTGTCTGAAAGCGCGCACATCGAACGCGAGCTGATGCTGATCAAGGTGAAGGCTACCGGCGCGCAGCGTGCCGAGGTCAAGCGCACCACAGATATCTTCCGTGGGCAGATCGTCGACGTCACCACCAACGTCTACACCATCCAGCTGGCCGGTACGACCGACAAGCTGGACAGTTTCATCCAGGCCGTCGGTACCGCATCGATCCTGGAAGTCGTGCGCAGCGGTGTCACCGGGATTTCCCGTGGCGACAAAGTGCTGAGCATCTAAACACGTTTTATCGAATGGCCCGAACGGCCAGTAACTGGGGTAATTCCATGAAAGTTTTCTACGACAAAGACTGTGATCTTTCCATCATCCAGGGCAAGAAGGTCGCAATCATCGGCTACGGCTCCCAGGGTCATGCACATGCCTGCAACCTGAAGGATTCGGGCGTCGACGTCACCGTTGGCCTGCGCGCCGGTTCGCCTTCAGTCGCCAAGGCTGAGGCCCACGGCCTGAAAGTCGATAATGTCGCTGCTGCCGTTGCTGCCGCCGATGTGGTGATGATTCTGACCCCGGACGAATTCCAGGGCCGTCTGTACAAGGACGAAATCGAGCCGAACCTGAAGAAGGGCGCAACCCTGGCCTTCGCTCATGGTTTCTCCATTCACTACAACCAGGTCGTGCCGCGCGCCGATCTCGACGTGATCATGATCGCGCCGAAGGCTCCGGGCCACACCGTCCGCTCCGAGTTCGTCAAGGGCGGCGGTATTCCTGACCTGATCGCCATCTACCAGGATGCTTCCGGCAACGCCAAGAACGTTGCTCTATCCTATGCTTCCGGCGTAGGCGGCGGTCGTACCGGCATCATCGAAACCACCTTCAAGGACGAAACCGAAACCGACCTGTTCGGTGAGCAGGCCGTTCTGTGCGGTGGTTGTGTCGAGCTGGTCAAGGCTGGTTTCGAAACCCTGGTCGAAGCCGGTTATGCACCGGAAATGGCCTACTTCGAGTGTCTGCACGAGCTGAAGCTGATCGTCGATCTGATGTTCGAAGGCGGCATCGCCAACATGAACTACTCGATCTCCAACAACGCCGAGTACGGCGAGTACGTGACCGGCCCGGAAGTCATCAACGCCGAATCCCGTGCCGCCATGCGCAATGCGCTGAAGCGCATTCAGGACGGTGAGTACGCGAAGATGTTCATCAGCGAAGGTGCTACCAACTACCCATCGATGACTGCCTATCGTCGCAACAACGCTGCCCATGGCATCGAAGTGGTAGGCGAGAAGCTGCGCGCGATGATGCCTTGGATCGCTGCCAACAAGATCGTCGACAAGAGCAAGAACTGATAGCGGTTCTGCTTGAGAAAGAACGCGGCCTGGGCCGCGTTCTTTCGTTAGGCTCGGGTTCAATCTGGTATAAAACGCTGCTGGTGGCAAGGTGAACCGGCTGTGCCGGGGTCTGTCGAATTTATTCAAACCTGCAGTAAGGTGAATTTACATGAGTGAGCATCCCGAAGAGCCGAACAAGCCAGTCGAGCCGGAAAGTCTGCTGCCTATCGATGAGCATGTCGAAGAGATCCAGGACTCCGAAGGCCGCAAAGTTCGCCATCGCGGTATTTACCTGCTCCCCAATCTGTTCACTACCGCCAATCTGTTTGCCGGGTTCTTCTGCATCATTACCGCAATAAACGGCAATTTCTATGTCGCTGCGGCAACCGTTTTCGTGGCGATGGTACTTGATGGTCTCGATGGGCGCGTGGCTCGCCTGACCAATACCCAGAGTGCCTTCGGCGCAGAGTATGACTCGCTTTCCGATATGGTGGCTTTTGGTCTGGCGCCGGCTATTCTGGCCTACGAGTGGGCGTTGTCCGAGCTGGGCAACGTCGGGCTGACCGTGGCATTCATCTATGTCGCTTGTGCTGCGCTACGTCTGGCCCGCTTCAACACTCAGATAGGTAAGGTCGACAAACGCTGGTTCATCGGGCTCGCCAGTCCGGCGGCTGCCGGTGTGGTGGCCGGTTCGGTATGGGCTGTCTGGGCGCTGGATGAGGTGGGGGTAAAAGGTGTGGATCTCCCTCTGGCGCTGGTCATGCTGTTTGCGCTGCTGGTGGCGGCAGCCGGGCTGCTGATGGTCAGCAACATCAAGTACTACAGCTTCAAGGATCTCGATCTCAAGGGGCGGGTGCCGTTCGTGGCCATCCTTGTTGTAGTGCTGGTCTTCGCAGTTGTCTTCAGTGACCCGCCCCGTGTACTTCTACTGATCTTCCTGGCCTATGCAGCATCCGGGCCGGTGCAGTTCCTGATGCGTCGGCACAAGCGTATTGAAAGCTGATCTCGTCGCATCCAGTGCGCCGCCATATGTTTATGGTTTGATGCTAGAGGAGTCGAATCACTTTAGACGGTAATAAGCGCTTGACGGCTCGTTCTGTGGGCCTATAATGCGCACCTTCTCCGGCGCAGGCCCTTGGAAAAACCTCTTGTAAATCAAGAAGTTAGCTAAAAATAAGGGCTTGCACGGACGGCAAATTCAAGTAGAATGCGCCGGGCTGACAGGATGGTGGTTGAGTCCTGTTGGTGCTTCGGTCGGTTCGATCGCAAGCGGTTGAAAGAGGTGGTTGACAGCGGTTTTGAACGCTGTAGAATTCGCCTCCCGCTGACGAGAGACGCTGAGTCGATCGACAGCATAAGCGGTTGAGAAGAAAGAAAAATTCTTCAAAAACAGCTTGACGAGATACAAGGCTGCTGTAGAATGCGCGGCCTCGGTTGAGACGAAAGGCTTGATCGAAACGCTCTTTAACAA